>JBHELD010000010.1:0-69568 GCA_046263255.1 Actinomycetota bacterium | reverse complement strand
CGTGAAGATCTCGGTGATCCCCGCCTCCTTGAGCCTGGGGATGTCGGACTCCGGGATGATCCCCCCGCCGAAGACGAGCATGCCCTCGCCGCCCTGGTCCTTGATCAGCTCCGCGACCCGGGGGAACAGGGTCATGTGCGCGCCGGAGAGACACGAGAGGCCGACCGCGTCGACGTCTTCCTGGATGGCGGCGGACGCGATCTGCTCGGGTGTCTGGTGCAGGCCGGTGTAGACGACCTCCATCCCGGCGTCGCGCAGCGCGCGGGCGACGACCTTGATCCCGCGGTCGTGGCCGTCGAGACCCGGTTTGGCGACGAGTATGCGTGGCCTTCCCGAAGGCACGATCCGAACGCTCCTTGCGAAGAGGTGAGACCTTGGTGCGTAGAGTCTCCGGAACGAACAGCGAGGTTAGCAGGTCGAAGGGGAGATAGACCCTTGCCGCAGGCGGTGCCGGAGGCGATTGAAACCCTGATCGACGCGGGGTCGTTCCAGGCGTCGGACGATGCCGTTCCCGCCGCCGACCCGCTCGGGTTTCCCGGTTACGACGACGCCCTCGCAGCGGCGCGCACGGCCTCCGTAGCCGGCGAGGCCGTGGTGACGGGCGCGGCTCGCATCGGAGGCGTCCCGGTCGAGGTTGCGTCGTTCGAGTTCTCCTTCATGGGCGGGAGCATGGGGGCGGCGACGGGAGAGCTGGTCGCGCGGGCGGTGGAGCGCGGCGCCCGCCGCAGGGTCCCGTTCGTGCTGCGGACGTCCACGGGCGGAGCGCGCATGCAGGAGGGGATGGCGTCGCTCGTCCAGATGCCGAAGGTCGTGGCGGCGCGTCTCGAGCTCGGTGCTGCGCACCGGCCGTTCGTCGCGGTGCTCGGGCACCCCACGACCGGCGGCGTCCTCGCGAGCGTGGCCGCTCTCGCGGACGTGACGGTCGCGGAAGCGGGAGCGACCGTGGGTTTCGCCGGCCCCCGCGTGGTCGAGGCCTCCACCGGGCGCCGGCTGGCGGCCGGTTCGCACACCGCGGAGTCCGCGCTCGCCGCCGGGCTGGTCGACGCGGTCGTGGATCGCGCGAGCGTCCGGTCGTACGTCGCTACGGTCCTCTCACTCCTCGCGGCATCCGACGCGCCCGCGCCCGGCCCCCCAGCGACGACGACACCGGACGATCGCGATCCCTGGGGCGCCGTCGAGGCCGTTCGCGCCGCGGCGTGGCCGCGGGCGCCGGACCTCGCCCGGGGGATCGCCGGCGCGTTCGTCGAGCTAAGGGGAGACCGTTCGGGGGGCGACGACGCGGCCTGCGTCGCCGCGCTGGCGGCGATCGGTGGGCGGCGCGCCCTGGTGCTCGCGCTCGACCGCAGCCTCAGGCCCGGCCCCCGCGCGTACCGCAAGGCGATCCGCTGCGTGCGCATCGCGGGGCGGCTCGGCATCCCCGTCGTCGCGCTGGTCGACACCCCCGGCGCAGACCCGTCGGAGGAAGCCGAGGCGGGCGGCGTCGCGTGGGCGATCGCGGAGCTGTACGAGGCGATGCTTGCGGCGCCCGTGCCGGTCGTCTCCGTCCTGACCGGCGAGGGCGGCAGCGGCGGCGCGCTCGCGTTCGCCGCGGGCGACGTCCTTCTCGCCTACGAGGGCGCCGTCTTCGAGGTCATCGCTCCCGAGCTCGCCGCCGCGATCCTGTGGCGCGACCCCGGACGCGCGGCGGATGCTGCGACGCTCCTGGGCGTCGGCACGGGTCGCCTGGCCACGCTCGGCATCTGCGACGGCGTCTTGCCGGGCCGTCCCGAGAGCGGGTCGCTGGCCGCGGCGGTCGCCTATCATCTCGCCCGACTGAGCAAGGGGCCGTCCGCCGACGGCCGCCGCGAGCGTTGGAGGAATCCGCTTGGCCGCTGACAAGAGAGCGCGCAAGAAGCAGCACCGCGACGCCGTGCTCGCCCAGCGCGAGGCTCTGCTGCGCCGCCGCCGTCTCGCGCGTGCCGGTGCCGTCGCGCTCGTCATCGCCCTGATCGGGGGAGCGGCGGTGTTCGCGACCGGAGGCGGCGCCGACGACGAGAGGCCGTCTGCCGCGACCGACGAGCCACCGACGCCCGAGGCGTCGCCGAGCCAGGAGCCCAGCCCTCCCGTCGAAGGCGTCGCCTGCGGCGCGAAGGCGCCACCGCCCCCGACCGACGCGCAGTACGGGGCCGCCGAGCAGGTCCTCGAGGAAGGCGTCGACTACCACGCGATGATCGAGACGTCGTGCGGGAAGATCGAGGTCGACCTCCTCGAAGACCGGGCTCCCGTGACCGTGAACAACTTCGTCTTCCTCGCGACGGCGGGGTTCTACGACGGAGTCACGTTCCACCGCGTGGAGCCGACGTTCGTGATCCAGGGAGGCGACCCGACGGGTACGGGGGGTGGCGGGCCCGGTTACGCATTCGACGACGAGCTCTGGGCGAGGCCCAAGCACTACGTCTACGGGACGATGTCGATGGCGAACTCCGGCCCGAACACGAACGGGAGCCAGTTCTTCTTCGTCGTGCACGAGCCGAAGGACCAGCCCGCCGGCCTTCCGCCCGCCTACTCGATGTTCGGCCGCGCGGAGAGGAGCTCCCACGACACGCTGGAGGCGATAGCGGGAGTGCCGACGTTGGGGCCGCGGGCGGAGGACCCGGCCCTCGCGTCGCGGCCGGTGAAGACGGTCTACATCGAGTCGGTGACCGTCGTGGAGCGGTAGCGGCGCCTGGCACGACCAAGTTGACTGAGATTTACCCCGTCGGCACAATCGCCCGGTGACCGCCGCTTCCTCTCAGTCCCCCTCGGGGGGCTCTCCTCCGCCCACCGACCAAGACGCGTGGAAGACGCGTGCGGACGTCTTCGAGCACAGCTACGGCGAGGCCTTGTTGGCGATCAAGCATCAAGACGACAAGCTCGCGCGCAGCCTCACCGCGATCGCGTTCCTAACGGCAGCCGGAGTCGCGCTCTACAACACGATCGGCGGCGACGACCCCGTCCTGCTCGGCTCGCAGGCCCTGTCGGCGCAGACCTTCTTCTTCGCCGTCTTCGTCGTATCCGTCGTCTTCGCCGTCGCGGCTAGTCTCGCTGCAATCGGCCCGAGCACGCATTTGGGCGAATCCGAGGATTCGAAGTTTTGGTCGTCTCTCCTCTTCTACAGGCAGATCGCCCAAGATCCCGAATGGGGAAAGTACATCGACGAGGCCCCGGCACACCTCGAGGAGCGTCTGGCAAGGGACTTTCACAAAGAGGCGCGGTTCATCGCAAAGCGCGTCGAGTACAAGATGGCGCGATCGAGGGAAGCAGCCGCGTTCATCAACGTCGCCGGCGTCTCCTTGGTGCTTCTCGGCGTCTTCTCACTGCGCGAGCTGTCTCAAGAGATACGGTGGTGGATCGGAGCGGGGATGCTGTTCGTCTTCGCGGTCCTGCCGATCCTCGACTACTGCCAGATGCGATTGTTTGGGTTTGCGCAGGAGGAGAAGGTCCCGAAGCGCTACCGGCTTCTCGCGATCAGCTGCGTCTCCGCGGGAATCCTCCTCGTGTTCGCCGGTGCTCATGATTTCGAGTGGTGGGCCGTCGGGTACGCCCTGGGAGTGATCCTCACCTCCAGGCTGTCATTGATCAGCCGCAAGTACGCGACGTGGTTGATCCCGGCGGGCACTATTGCGGGCCCCGTCGTGCTGCTGGTCGTGGTATTGACGCGGCTATGACGGCTGCTCGTGCAACCCCCGACGACGCACCCTGGAGCGTGCGGCTGCATCCACACGAGCATGGAGGGGGACGCACGAGCTACGAGGTCGACAGGGACAGGATCGTCCACTGTGAGACGTTTCGCGCCCTGCAGTACAAGACACAGGTCCAGCCGATCGTCCACCCCGGCGACAAGCCGTTCCGCACGCGGCTCAATCACGTCATCGAGGTCGGCCAGATAGCGCGGAGCCTCGCTCGGTCGGTCGGGGCGGACGACATTCTCGCGGAAGCGATCGCGCTCGCACACGACCTTGGGCATCCACCCTTCGGCCACGCCGGTGAGCGCGCGCTGAGGCGGCTTCTCGCCGCTGCCGGGCATCCGGAATGGAACGCCAACGTGCATTCGCTGGCAGTCGTCGACTTCGTCGAGCGGTCGCATATACGACATCGGGGGCTAAATCTCGCGTGGGCAACGCGAGAAGGGATTGCCCGCCATTCCACGCCCTTCGACGAACCGGTTTCCTTCGGGGAGTTCGCGCAGACGGCCAACGGCGGAATCGAGTGTCAGATCGTCGACGCGGCCGATGTGATCGCGTACCTTTCACACGACCTCGACGACGCGCTGGCCGGGGCGTTTTTCGCTCTCGACGCGGTCGCCGCGCTCGACGACTCTCTGAGGAAGCTGGTCGAGCGGAGCTTCGAGGTGTGGGAAGTAGAGGGGCTCGATGTGTGGCCGCCGGGAGAGCGGGACGCTCTCATAAGGAAGTCGGTCGTCTCACGCCTGGTCGGGGCTGTGATCCGCGCCACGGCCCAAGAGACGACGCGCCGGCTGAGCGAGCTCGGCGAAGCGACGCCGGAGACGATCCGGTCGTCACCCCAGCGGGTGGTTGCGTCGGACGAGGCTACTGAGACGCTGACCCGGCGGCTGCTGGATTTCCTCACCACGAACTACTATCGGAGCGACAACGTCGCCCGCGCAGACAAGTGGGGCGAGGACGTCCTCTACCTCTTGTTCGAGTTCCTCACGGACCATCCCGATTACGTGCCGGAGAGGTTCGCCGCGGAGGACCACGCGATCGCGGTCGCGCACTACCTGATCTCGCTCGACGACGTCTCGGCAGGCCGCCTCTACGAAGAGGTGGCCGGGCGCGACCTAACGGTCGGCTAGCGCGCCAGCTCGATCCGCGAAGGGATCCGGGCTCGGCGCAGGATGTCGCCGAAGTGGCTGGTGACGCCTACGCCACCGACCAGGACGATGCCTTCGCCGGTGCCCTCCACGCGTCCTGCCAGGTCGCGCAGCGCCGCGATCCCCTCGCGGACGTCGAACTCGTGGAACCGTGGTGCGTCGCCGGGGAATATCGTCCGGCCGCTGCTGCCGGTGGACCCGCGGTGCATCTACAGCACCCAGAACGTCGAGCGGTCGAAGGCCCACTCCATCCGGACGGGTCCCAGAGTGGCCGCCGCGGTCTCGAACAGCTTCGTCACGCCGGCAACGACGTCTCGCGGGAGCTCGACGGGCGTGTCGAGCCCGACCATGAAGTCGTCACCCTCGCCGCGGACGCCCTCGATGGTCAGCTCCCCGCGTTCATCCGCCAGCAACGCCCCGGAGAACGCCGAGTCGACGCCTTCCTGGACGAGGACCGACGAGATCCTGGTGCCGTTCGGATCCTCGGCCTGCCACAGCGCGACCGGATCGATCCACCCCTTCGTGGTCGTGAAGTAACCCGGTACCGGCTCGCGCGGAGCCGTTCGGATCCACGTCTCGGCCGTTCCCGTCGTAACCCCGAACGAGAACGGCGCGAGACGCCGCGTAAGGACGGTCGTGCGGGGGACCGGCAGCCCGATCAGGTGCGCCATCAGGAGGCCGAAAGCCTTGTCCCCGATCAGTCGGCTGAAGTTGTTGGGCCACTCCGCCTGAAGGTCGAGGACGGCGTCGCCCACGTCCTCCGTCTCCCACACGATCAGATGCCGGCGCCGGAGCCCTCGCCTCAGCGGGTGAACGCTGAACTCGACCCTCGTCCCGTGCGGGAACCGCGATAACCCGGCGTCGAACCCGTAGACGATCCCGAGCATGCGGTCGGCGTCGGCGGCCGGAAGAGCGACCGTCCCCTCCTTCTCGACCGCCCGCGGCGTGTCGTCGGGAGAGAACTCGCACATGCCGCCGAGCACCACCCCGGAGACGCCGCCGTCGTGGACGTCGACGGTCTCGTTGACGATCGTGTAGAGACCGCGGCGCGCCAGCTCCGAGAGCCGCTCGATCACCTGGTCGGGCTCGGTCAGGCCGTAGACGAAGTCGCGGCTCTTGGGCTCGAACGGGTCGAAGCTCCGGATGTTCGCCGAACGCTCCGGGGATCGCTCCAACAGCAGCTTGACCGCGGCGGCGGGATCGGACGGCTTCGGCTCCCCCTGGATGTGGCAGTAGCGCAGCTCCGGCTGCTCTCCGGGAGCGAAGCTGACGAACTGCGCGACGTTGTGACGCCGGGCAAGGCGATCGAGGATCTCGTCCTTGAAGTGGCCCTTCGCCGTGGTCGCTCCCACCGTCCCTCGCTCGTCGAGCCACATGGTGCGTTGCTCCTATTGTCGTCGCCGAACCTAGCCACAACCGGCTTGTCCGGCAAAGAGGCCGTCCAACCTGGGTGAACCGATGCTCGGCATGAGGATCACAGCCGGGTACGACAGGTTTCGGGGGCCCGGCCGGCCAGGACGTCGGGGCGAGCAACGGGATCGTCCGGTCGGCGGATGCGAGCTGTGCGTCGCCGGCCGCAGGGACCTCGCCGAGCTCGACCGTGAGACGCTTCGACGGCCACCGGTCCGGGTATCACCTAGTCATGCGCAGGAGCTCCCGGACGCTGCCGATCGTGTGGCTCGCTGCGAGCGTGGGGGCCGCGGGGGCCGCGGCCGCCTTCGCCCACGCGTACTCGGCGCCCAGCGCCACGACCCTCAGGTACGACGAGGACGACGGCCGGTTCCGGGGTCGGGTCGACTCCCCCCGCCGCTCGTGCGAGGAGCAGCGGAAGGTCAAGCTCGTGAAGCACACGTCGTCCGGCAACGAGGTCGTGGGGCGTACGCGCTCCAACGCCAAGGGCCGCTGGAGCATCGAGCAGGGGAACGCCAACGGCGCCTACCACGCGGTGGTCGTCCGGCGGAACCACACTCCTCCCGGGCACATCCACCAGTGCCAGCGCGGCACGTCGGGCACGATCACCGTCGATCCCTGACGCCTCAGGACGCGGGCTTCAGCGGCGCGAGCGAAAGGTCGAGGCGCTTGAAGCCGCCCGCCGCGGGGAAGTTCACCGTCGCTTCGACGCCGACGCCGGACCGCGCGATCTCGACGATCGTGCCGCGGCCCCATTTCGCGTGCTCGACCTCCTGCCCCACGGTGAACGCGGCGGGATCGGCGAGCTGCCGTCCGGAAGCGGCAGCGCGCCCGGGTGAGACCGCGGCCCCCGACGTCGCGGAGGGCCTGCGCTGGTTCGCCTGGTTGACGAGCTCGCCCGGGATCTCCGCGAGGAACCGAGACGCGGGGTTGTAGTTGAGGCTCCCCCAGAGGCTGCGGGACCACGCGTTGAGCAGGTAGAGGCGCTCGCGCGCCCGCGTGATCCCGACGTAGCAGAGCCTGCGCTCCTCCTCGAGCTGTTCGGGGTCGCCGAGCGAGCGGAGGTGCGGGAAGACGCCGTCTTCCATCCCGATCATGAACACCACCGGGAACTCAAGCCCTTTCGCGTTGTGCAGGGTCATCAACGTGACCCCGGTCTCCTCGCCCTCCACCGCGTCGGTGTCCGTTATCAACGCGAGCTGCTCGAGGAAGCCCGTCAGACCCTCCGCCGCGTTCGGCCCCTCGTCGAACTCCTTCGCGACGCCGGCGAGCTCCCGCAGGTTCTCCTGGCGCGACAGCGACTCGAACGTGCGCTCCGACTTCAGCTCGTCCATGTATCCGGTGATCTCCCAGGCCGTCTCTACTACCTCTGCGACCGGCACCCCGCTCTCGGCCGTCGTGCGGATCCGCTCGAACAAGCGAGCCGCCTCGAGGACGCCGCCGAGCGCCCGCTTGTTAAGCCCCGGCACCTCCTCGGCGCGCCCGAAGGCGTCGCCGAGCGCCGTCTCCTCCGACCGCGCGAACGCGGTCAGGCGCGCCAGCGTCGTGTCGCCGATCCCGCGCCGCGGCGCCTGTGCGGCTCGCACGACGCTCACGGCGTCCGACGGGTTCATCGAGCCGCGCAGCCACGCGAGGAGGTCCTTCACCTCCTTGCGCTCGTAGAACCGGACGCCGCCCACGACCCGATACGCGATCTCCTCCTTCGAGAACATCTCCTCGAGGACGCGGGACTGGGCGTTCGTCCGGTAGAACACCGCGACGTCGGCGAGCGCGTAGCCGAGGTCCTTCAGCCGGGCCACCTCCCTCGCCACCCAGAGCCCCTCGTCGTGCTCGTTCTGCGCGTGGTAGCGGGTGATCAGGTCTCCGCCCGTCGCCTCGGTCCACAGCGACTTCGGCTTGCGCATCGCGTTGTTCTCGATCACGGCATTGGCCGCGTTGAGGATCGTCTCGGTGGAGCGGTAGTTCTGCTCGAGCGTGATCACGTGCGCGTCGGGCCAGTCGCGCTCGAAGTCGAGGAGGTTCTTGATCGTCGCGCCGCGGAAGGCGTAGATGCCCTGGTCCGCGTCGCCGACGACGAAGATGTCGCGGTGCTTTCCCGCGAGCAGCGTAGCCAGGCGCGCCTGTGCGTGGTTCGTGTCCTGGAACTCGTCGACGAGCACGTGCTCGAAGCGCGTCTGGTACTGCCCCAGCGCCTCCTCGAACCTGTCGAAGACCTCGACGCACCTGAAGATCAGGTCGTCGAAGTCCATCGCGGAGGATTCGTTGAGCCGCCGCTGATACTCGACGTAGAGCCTCGCGACCGTCCGTTCCCAGGGGTTCGAGGCGAAGTCGGCGTAGAAGCCCGCGTCGACCAGCTTGTTCTTCGCGTCGGAGATCGCGGCCGCTACGGCGCGCGGCGGCATTCGCTTCTCGTCGACGTTCAGCTCCTTGTAGCACAGCTTCAACAGGCGCGCGCTGTCGGCCGCGTCGTAGATCGAGAACGAGGACCTGAGACCCAGGCGCGGCGCCTCCCTGCGCAGGATCCTCACGCACGCCGAGTGGAACGTCGATACCCACATCTTCTCGGCGACGGGACCGACGAGCGCGGCGACGCGCTCCTTCATCTCGCCCGCGGCCTTGTTCGTGAACGTGATCGCGATGATCGACCAGGGGGACGCCCCCTCGGCGATCAGGTGCGCGATCCGGTGCGTGAGCACCCGGGTCTTGCCGGAGCCGGCTCCCGCCACCACCAAGACGGGCCCTCCCGGGTGCGTCACGGCCTCGCGCTGGACGGGGTTCAGCCCGGCGAGGTAAGGGGGCTCGCCGGGTCTCGGACGGGCGTCTCCTGCGGATGCCATGTCTGTGATTATCTGCCCGCGCGTGCGGCTCGTAGACGACGCGCCAGGTTCGCGAGCCCCCGCCGCTCCTCGGGCGTCACCCCGGCCCCGAGATACGCGCCGGCGTACACGACGGTCCCGGCCACGCCGGTCGCGACGAGGTCGACCGCGCCTCCCGCAGGCACCGCCGCGTGCACCGCCCACATCGCGACGGCGGCGAGGAGCGACGGGACCACGAGCCGTCCGTAGCGCCGGTCGTACGGCTGGATGTGGACGAACCTGCGGACGAGCGCGAGGCGCGCCCACTTCGAGAGCGCGAACGTCGCGGCGTTCGCGACGGCGGCGCCTTCCATCCCGTAGCGGGGGCAGAGCCAGAACGCGAGCGCGAGGTTCAGCACGAGCGAGGCGGCGTAGACGGCGAGGTCCCACCCGGTCCTTCCGACCATGATCAGCACGAAGCCGACGCTGCCCGTCGCGATGTTGACGAACTGCCCGGCGAGGAGGATCAACAGCGCCGCCCGGCCGCCGGTGAACCCGGAGCCGAAGATCCTCAGCGCCGCGTCCGGCGCCACGACGAGCAGGAGGAACGGCGGCATCGTCGCCGCGATCGTCCAGCGCGTGAGCGACTTGAACAGCTTGTCGAGCCGTTCGGTGTCGCCGCGATTGTGCAGGTCGGCCACGAACGGGCTGAACATCAGGCTGACCGACGTGAGGAACAGCACGATCACCTGGCCCGCGCGCAGGGCCGCGGAGTAGACGCCGATCTCGTCCGCCGGCGCGTAGCGCGTGAGCACGAACAGATCCGTCCAGAACAGCAGCTGCGAGAACAGCGCCGCAGGGGCGCGAGGGCCTGCGTAACGGGCGAGCCGTCCGAGCGCCCCGGGCTCCATCGGCGCCGCGCGCCACTCGCGGCTCTCTCGCCGCCAGAAGTACGCGGCCGCGACGGTCGCGAGGACCCACGAGGCCGAGTACGCCGCCACGGCCATCCAGGCGGTCTCCGACAGGCGCCAGCCGAGCAGCATCAGCACGACCCACATGACGGGCTGACCGGCCCAGAAGACGTAGAGCGTGTAGCGCATGATCTTCAGCCCGCGCGTCGCCGAGAGCCAGACGTTCGCGAGCGCGAGGAACGGAAGCCCGGCCGCGCCGGCTTCCACGACCCACCGCCCGACGTCTCCTTCGATCGAGAACAGCGAACGGACGGCGGGCGCCACGACGGCCGCCGCCAGGGCGGCGATCGAGCTGACCAGCGTCGCGATCAGCGCCGCGCGGGCGACCGGGGCGCGGATGCGCTCGAGCCGCCCGACGCCGACCTCGACCGCGACGTCCCGCAGCACCGCCATGTCCATCCCGGCGCGCGTCGCGAACGACGCGACGAACGCGGCTTGGGTCACGACGGTCACGACGCCGAACGCCTCGCGGCCGAGCGTGTTCGAGATCAGGAGGTTCGACGCGAGCGTAGCGACGGCGGCGACCGCGATGCCGAGGACGTTCTGCGAGGTTCCGGAGAGGATGTTCCTGTAGTCGCCGCCGATCCCGGTGGGTTCTTGCGCTACTCCCATTCGATGGTGCCGGGCGGCTTCGACGTGATGTCGTAGACGACCCGGTTGATCCCCGGCACCTCGCCTACGATGCGGCTCGAGATCCGCTCGAGCAGCTCGTAAGGGAGCCGCGCCCAGTCGGCCGTCATCGCGTCCTCACTGGTCACCGCCCGCAGCACGATCGGGTACCCGTACGTCCTCTCGTCGCCCATGACGCCCACCGACCGCACGCACGGCAGCACGGCGAAGGATTGCCAGACCTCGCGCACCATCCCGGCCCTCTTGATCTCCTCGACCACGATCGCGTCGGCGGCGCGCAGCAGCTCGAGCCGCTCGGGCGTGACGTCGCCGACGATCCGCACGGCGAGCCCCGGCCCGGGGAACGGCTGCCGCCACACGATCTCCTCCGGGAGCCCCAGCTCCTCGCCCACGCGCCTGACCTCGTCCTTGAAGAGGTTGCGGAGGGGCTCGACGAGCTCGAACCGCATGTCCTCCGGAAGCCCGCCCACGTTGTGGTGGCTCTTGATCTTCGCCGCATCCTTCGTCCCCGACTCGATGACGTCGGGGTAGAGCGTGCCCTGCACGAGGAAGCGAGCGTCGCCGAGCTCGTCGCGCGCGACCTCCTCGAACACCCGGATGAACGTCTCCCCGATGATCTTCCGCTTGGTCTCGGGATCGGTCACGCCCCCCAGGCGCTCGAGGAACCGGTCCGCCGCCTTGACGTGGATCAGGTCGATCTTCAGGTGACGCCGGAACGTGTCCTCCACCTGCTCGGCCTCGCCCGCACGCAGCAGCCCGTGGTCGACGAAGACGCACGTGAGCTGGTCGCCGACGGCGCGGTGCACCAGCGCCGCGGCCACCGAGGAGTCGACGCCGCCGGACAGCCCGCACACGATGCGCTCGCCTCCGACCTGCGCCCGCACGGCTTCGACGGCGGCCTCGATGATCGAGGTCATCGTCCAGCCCGGCAGGAGGTCGCACGCCTCGTAGAGGAAGTTCTTCAAGAGCGCCGTGCCCCACGGCGTGTGGGCGACCTCGGGATGGAACTGGACCCCGTAGAGGCCGCGCGCGGGGTCCTCGAACGCTGCTACCGGCGAGGCAGGGGTAGACGCAGTCGGCCGGAACCCCTCGGGCGGCATGACGACCGCGTCGTTGTGGCTCATCCACACCGTCTGCTCGACGGGAAGCTCCTGGAACAGCACCGAGTGCGGGGCCTTCACGCCGAGGTCGGTCTTCCCGAACTCGGCCACGCCGGTGCGCGCGACGTCGCCGCCGAGCGCCTGCGCCATCGCCTGCTGTCCGTAGCAGATGCCCAGGACGGGGACCGCGAGGTCGAACAGCGCCGGATCGACGGCCGGCGCGCCGGGCTGGTGCACCGACTTCGGCCCCCCCGACAGGATGATCCCGGCGGGCTTGCGCGCCGCGATCTCCTCGACCGGGGCGTCGTGCGGGACGATCTCGGAGTACACGTGGCACTCCCGCACCCGCCGCGCGATCAGCTGGGCGTACTGCGCGCCGTAGTCGACGACGAGGACGGAAGGGTGCTCGCTGCTACCGGGCGGTTGCGGCATGAGCCACTCTAACGCGGCCGTTTGCGAGCCTCGGGTTTTCGCGCCTCTACGACGACACTCAGATCGTCCTCGTCCCGCGCGACCCCGTGGTCCTCGAGCCCTGCGTTCCTGGCGATCCTGCGAACCCTGGCAGGCAGATCGTGAGACAGCTCGAGCAACAGCCATCCACCGGGCCTCAGCCATCCCAACGACTCCTCGACGGCTCGTCGCATCAGGCCCAACCCGTCGAACGACTCGTCGGTCAGCGTGTAGATCGGCTCGAACTCCCGGACCTCCGCGGGGAGATCCTCCACCTCGTCCATCGGGACGTACGGGACGTGGCCGGTGATCAGGTCGACGTTCCCACGCAGACGCGACGGCAGCGACCCGTACATGTCGCTCTTCTTGAACCGCGCGTTGTCGAGGCCGAGCCTACGGGCGTTGTTCCGCCCCTGCGCGAGCCCTTCGACCGAGATGTCCACGCCCCACACGTCGGCCGTCGGCAGCTCGTCGGCCAGCGCCAGCGCGATCGGTCCCGCGCCGGTGCACACGTCGACGATCACCGGGCTCTTGCGGCGGCGGAGCCTGCGCAGCGCCCTCGCGACCGTCAGCTCGGACGACGGCCGCGGGACGAACGCGCCCGGACGCACAAGGAGGTCGAGGCCCCAGAACTCGATGCGCCCGGTCAAGAACGGGAACGGCTCGCCGCCCGCGCGGCGCGCGATCAGCGACAGATAGCGCTCGCGCTTGCGGCGCGGGACGTCGGGATCCTCGTCGCCCCGGTCGTCCGGATCCACCTCGAGGCACAGCGCGAGCAGCTCGCGTGCCTCACGCGCGTTGTCGTGGTCCTCGAAGATGTGGGAGCTGTCGCTGAGGACGCGCGTTCCCAGCTCCAGCAGCTCGGGGATCGTCCTGGGCTCGCTCATCGAGCCGCATGCTACGGCGCCGGTGCGACGTCGGGCTGCGGCTCTTCGGGAACCGGGATCGTCGGACGCTCGAGCTCGGTCGACAGCACGATCGTCGTGCGCGTGCGGGCCACCCCTCTGATCGAGCGGATCCGCCGGAGCAGCTTCTCGAGGTCCTTGTTAGTCGCGGTGCGGATCTTGATGAGATAGCAGTCCTGCCCCGCGATCCGGTGGAACTCGAGCACGTCCGGCTCGTCGCAGATGCGCGCGACGATCGGATCGTCGGCCGCGAACTCGGTCCCCTCCGACAGCGTCACGAGCGCGAAGGCGACGTGGGGTCGACCGAGAGCCTCGGGGTCGAGGACGACCGTGTAGCCGGCGATGATGCCGCGCTGCTCGAGCTTCCTGACCCGCTCGTGCACGGCGGGGCCCGACAGCCCGACCTCCTTCGCGATGGCCGCATGCGACATACGGCCGTCCTCGCGAAGGAACCGGAGGATCTGGCGATCGATCGGGTCGAGGCCGGCAGCCATGTGCTACCGGCCTCGTCTTACCGACCGGGCCGGCCGAACCCGCGCGGGACGGGGGGGAACCCACCCGGGGGACAGCCCTGGATCGAGCTTGTAGATGAGCAAGGAGATGTTCGCGTGCACGTCGTCTCGTTTCGTTGGAGCGTTCCCCCCGCCGGCAGGCGGGGGGACTCGTGCGGTCGGGCGCTACGCCCGGTCGCGGCGGTGGAGCGCCCAGTCGTCGCCGTCGCGGCTGTCCTTGCCATACCGAGATGCAAGAACCTCAAAACTAACCACGCTTGCGGCGAAGATTGCAAAGGCCTCGACCATCTTTACCACCAACTTCCTAAGTCGATTCCGCTTCCTTCGAAAGGAACTATACCACGGATATCGGCATGGTGGCAACAGATCCTTAGCCAGGTCGCCGAATTGCCCTAGATTTCTCTCGCCGAACGGTGGAGACGGCTTCCGAACTTAGGCGACCCACGTCCGGTTCGCACGTGGACGGGCCCCGGCGAGGGTCGGGCTCCCTCGGCCGCCTACGGTTCGTAAGGGGTCAGACACCCATCCCCAGGCGCTGCGACTGCTGGAGGGCCTTCCCCTCGGTCTTCAACGCCGGAGCGACCATCACCTCGGCCTTCTGGAACTCCTTGATGTTGGCGTAGCCACAGGTCGCGAGGCTGGTCCGGAGGGCGCCGAACAGGTTCAAACGGCCGTCGTTCTCGTGCGCCGGTCCGACCAGGACCTCCTCGAGCGTCCCGAGGCTCGACGTCTTCACCCGGGCGCCCCGCGGCAGCGTCGGGTGGAACGTCGCCATACCCCAGTGGTACCCGCGGCCGGGAGCCTCTGCGGCAGTCGCGAGCGGCGAACCGATCATGACGGCGTCGGCGCCGCACGCGATCGCCTTCGCGATGTCGCCGCCGGTGCGCATCCCGCCGTCGGCGATGACGTGGCAGTAGCGCCCGGTCTCGTCGAGGTGGCGGATCCGGGCGCCGGCCGCGTCCGCGATCGCCGTCGCCTGCGGGACGCCGAGCCCCAGCACGCCGCGCGTCGTGCACGCGGCGCCCGGGCCGACGCCGACGAGGACGCCCATCGCACCCGTGCGCATCAGGTGGAGCGCCGTCGAGTACGAGGCGCACCCCCCGACGATCACCGGCAGCTCGTAGGTCGAGATGAACCGCTTGAGGTTGAGCGGCTCGGTGCGGGTGGAGACGTGCTCGGCCGAGACGACCGTCCCCTGGATCACGAGGATGTCGAGCTCCGCTTCGAGCGCGATCTTGTTCCACTGCTCGACCTTCTGGGGGGTGAGCGACGCCGCGGCCGTGACGCCGGCCTCCTTGATCTCGCGGATCCGCCGGTAGATCAGCTCTTCCTTGACCGGTTCGCCGTAGATCTCCTGCATCCGGGCGGTCGCCTTCTCGCTCGGCAGCTCCGCGATCTCGGCCAGCAGCGCGTCGGCGTCCTCGTAGCGGGTCCACAGACCCTCTAGGTTGAGCACGGCGAGGCCGCCGAGGCGGCCGATCGCGATCGCAGTGCGGGGCGAGACCACGCCGTCCATCGCCGACGCCAGGAGAGGGAGGTCGAACCTGAACGCGTCGATCTCCCAGGAGATGTCGACGTCGTCGGGGTCCCGCGTCCGCCGGGACGGGACGATTGCGATGTCGTCGAAGCCGTAGGCGCGGCGCCCCGACTTCCCGATGCCGATGTCTATCTCCACTGCCTCTCCTCGCTCGCGGGCTTTGCCTGCTCAACCTACAGTCCGCACCAGCATTCCGCGCGGGTTCGGCGGATCTTCGGCGCCCGATACCGCCCGCTCCCCCTGCGGGCGTAACCGGCGCCCGGCGTTGCCGGAGCCCTCCACCGACGGGGCTGTGGCGGGCGCCATGGCAGGGCAGGCCCCCACCGGGTCTGCTTGCAGGTGTTAGCGTGTGGGCTCGGGAGCGGGCAGCTCCCCCGGCGGCCGCCCCGGCCGCTCGGAGCAGACACGTGGATCCGGGTCCAGCACGGGCCCGTGGGCGGCGGGGCGGTCGTGCCCCCGCCGGTGGAACGGTGGCCGTACGCGAGCCGCCGGCGGCGACTCAGTGGAGGTAGACGATGGAACGTCTGAACTTCGGCGCGCGGGCGCGTCGCAGGGCGCGGCTGAGGCGCGCCGGCCCGTGGGTGTGGGGCGCGAGCGTGGTCGCGATGATCCTGGGCGTCCCCGGCTCGAACCTGAGCGCGGACATGTTGGGGCGTCTCGGGCTGGACAAGGCCCAGCTGAAGGGCGTGGAGACGACCGAGAGCGCCGCGGGGCTGATGAAGTTCCGCGGCGGGACCTTCCAGATGCGACCGGTCGAGACGCCGTCGCCGTCGTCCCACGCCGGGGCCGCCGAGGCGCCCGCGGCACCTGCGGGCTCGATCGCCGAGATCGTCTACTCCGCGGCGGCGGAGTACGGGATCAGCGGCGAGTACCTCCTGTCGGTGGCGGCGTGCGAGTCGGGGCTGAACCCGTCGGCGGTGAATCCCGCCGGCTACTACGGCCTCTTCCAGTTCGGCTCGGGGACCTGGGCGACGGAGGGGTACGGCTCGATCTACGACCCTGTGGCGCAGGCACGCACGGCGGCGCGGATGCTCGCCGGGGGCCAGGCGAGTCGCTGGCCCAATTGCGCCTGACCTTCTCCTATCCCTCGATCCGCGAAAGCTCCGGCCCCGGGGCTCCCGCGGGCGGCTCCGGCTCCACCCGCCGGTCGCGGCCCGACAGCATGATCGCCGCCGCGGGGCATCGTCGACGCGAACGCCGTCAACGAGAAGCCGAGCCCGGTGAGGAAGAACCCCGCCGCGAGGCGGCCCCGCACGAAGCGGGGCCGTTCGCGGGGGGAGCGCCGTTACTTCTTGGGGACCTTGTAGGTCGTGGCCTGGGCCGCGCTGTCGAGGACGGTCGTGTCGGTCAGCGAACGCTCGGCTTTGTGGAGCGCCCAGCAGATCTGGCACCCGCTGGCGGCCGCGCCGCTCGTGCCGCCGGCGATCAACGAGCCGGGCTTCGCCTTCACGTCGGCCATCGGGACCTTGAACGCGAACGCCGCCGCCGCCGCGTCGAACGCCCCGGTGTAGTAGGCGACCGCGTTGCAGTTGTTCAGCGTCACGGGGAGCGTCGAGTCGCTGACGCACTGCTCGAGACGGAAGTGGCCCGCGACGTCGACCTTGCCGATACGCTCGGTCCCGCTCTGCGCGATCACGTCGGGCTTACCGATGTCGACGCTCTTCACGGTGAAGCGATACTGCTCCCCGTCGACGGAGAAGTGCCACATGAAACGAGCCGCCTCGGGAAGGCTGCCGGGCGCCGGCATCGACGCGTGCGTGACCTTGAACTCGAGGTTCTTGCCGACGCGGGCGATCTCGCCCTTGATCAGGTCGACGCCGGCGACGCCCGCGCCGGCGACGGGATTGCCCCCGACCACGACGTCGTCCGCAGCGTCCTCCCAGACCGTCACGGGGGCGCCGGCGGAGGCCGAGCCGACGAGGCCGAGCGAGAGCCCGGCCGCTACGAGTAGAGCGATTCCCTTGCGCATGGTGATCCTCCCGGTGGTGGTTGCCGGGAGGTTCACCCCGGCGGAGCCGATTCCTGCGGCATCGCGCGGAGGGCGGTGCCGAAACCGGGACGATCCGTCTCACTTCGGGTACTCATACGATGCCCGGGTCGGAGACCTCCCCCGTCGCGTCTCGAGGACGCGCGCGCTAGCGCGCCTTCAGGAAGAAGTGCTCGTGTCCCGGCTCGGTCGGCCAGGCCCCCACGGCCCTCCAGTACTCCCGCACCGATTCCGGGGCCTCGCCGACCGGGATCTCCGAGAATCCGAAGTGGCCGTAGAAGCGGATCCGGTTCTCGTGGCAGCACAGGTACATCGTCCCGCCGCGGCTGTTCATCGCGGCCTGCATGAGCCGCCGCCCGATGCCCCGGCCCCGCCTGCCCTCCTTCACGAGGACGCCGTCGATCACGAGCGCGTTCGGCTCGACCTCGACGACCTTCAGCGTCCCCACGACGCCTCCGTCGCGCGCGATGAACGCGGTCGCCTTGCCGGCCTCCTGGTGATCGCCCCAGCCGTGTTCCTCGTACAGGGCCTGGATCTCGGCCCTGTCGTGCCGCGTCGCCCTCGTCACGAACATCGCTTATCGGACTCCCTGTAGCTCGCGCGCGGCGTCGCGCAGCTCTTCCAGCGCCGTCTCCGGCACGATCACCCCGTGCTTGCCGCCGGGCAGCCCGCGGTCGGCCCGCATGGCGCCGTGGTAGTCGCTGCCGCCCGACACGATCAGGTCCTTCGAGCGTCCGAGAGCGCGGTACGGCTCCTGCTCGGCTTCCGGCAGGTCGCCGTGGTACCCCTCGATGCCGCGCAGCCCCGCCGCGACGACCTCGTCGACGAACGCCTCGAGCTGCTCGATCGGGAGCTTCAGCGTGAACGGATGCGCTAGCACCGGGACGACGCCGGAGCGGACCATCAGCTCGGTCGCCTCGAGCGGCGAGTACAGCTTGCGCGTCAGGTAGGCCCTCGCGCCCTTCGCGAGGTATTCGTCGAACGCGGTCTGGTAGTCGGGCACCGCCCCGTGCCGGACGAGGACCGCGGCGAAGTGCGGACGGCCGATCTGCGCTCCCGGCCCTCCGGCCTCGTTCTCGACCCCCTCGAACGTCACCGGGATCCCGAGCTCGTTGAGCCGCTCGACGATCAGCTGGTTCCGGTTCGCGCGGGCGCTCTGCAGGTCGGCGAGCGCGGCGCTCAGGGGGTTGTCGACGGGAGGGATGAAATAGCCGAGGAGGTGCATGGTCGGCCGCCCGTCCGGCGTGAACCCGCGCCCCGGCAGGTCCTCGACGTCGCACGAGATCTCGACGCCGCGCACCACCTCCACGCCGTGCTCGCGCCCCGCCGCGACCGCCTCGTCGCAGCCGCCGTCGTTGTCGTGGTCGGTGACGGCGATCGCGGCCAAGCCGGCCGCCGCCGCCGCCGCTACCAGCTCCGCGGGCGAGTCGCCGCCGTCGGATACGGTGGTGTGGGTGTGCAGGTCGATCAAGATCGGCTCGCGCTAGACCTCGACGTAGTTCAGCTCGACGAGCTTGTCGACGACCTTCTGCGCCGACTCCTCGACGGTCTCGTGCGCGGTGTCGCAGACGACCTCGGGATCCTCCGGCGGCTCGTAGGGGTCGTCGACGCCGGTGAACCCTTTGATCTCGCCGGCGCGCGCTTTCGCGTAGAGGCCTTTGACGTCGCGCTGCTCGCACACCTCGATGGGGGCGTCGGCGTAGACCTCGACGAAGTCCTTGATCATCGCGCGCGCCTCGTCGCGGACGGCGCGGTACGGCGAGATCGCGGCCGTGATGACGAAGGTGCCGTTGCGCTGCAGCAGGTGCGCCACGAACGCGATCCGGCGGATGTTGATGTCGCGGTCCTCCTTCGAGAAGCCCAGGCCCTTGCTGAGGTTCTCGCGGATGACGTCGCCGTCGAGGATCTCGACCGGCACGTCCGCGTCGAGCAGGATCTCCTCGACCCTGTGGGCGATGGTCGTCTTGCCGGAGCCCGAGAGCCCCGTGAACCAGATGACGCAGCCGCGGTCCCGGTTCGCCTGTCGCATAGTTCTCCTCCTAGCCTTCGAGCACGCTCTTGCCCAGCGCGCCCGGCGCGGGGTCGAGCCCGAACAGGTCGAGGATCGTGCAGTGCACGTCCCACAGATGCAGTCCCTCGCGCGTCCCCGGCGTCTGCCCGGGCGCGTTGTTCATGATGAAGATCCCGTACTCCGCGTGGTTCGCCTCGTCGGGACCGGTGTCGTTCTCGAACGTGTAGACCGACCCGTGGCCGACGGAGCCCACCGAGCGCCATCGCAGACCTCCGAAGATCACGACGAGGTCCGGCGGGACGCCCTTCTGCTCCGTGTAGATCTCCTCCGGCTTGAGGGCCTTGTTCCCCATCGGGTTGCCCTCGTGGTCGACCATCGCCTCGATCTTCGCGGCGAGCTCGTCGCGCACCGCGTCGTAGTCGGCGGCCGGGATGATCCCTTCGGGCTCGCGTCCCTCGACGTTGAGGAACAACCGTCCGTAGTAGCCACCGTCCCCCCAAGCGCGCGTCCTGCTCCAGTCGATCTGCATCTTGTTGATCGGGGTCACGCCGTCGGGCTCGTTCGAGAACGCGAGGTAGCCCTCCGACCGGAGCCACTCGTTGAAGCAGACGCCGCCCACCATCGCCTTCGCGCCGTGGTCGGAGACGACGAGCACGGTCGTGTCGTCGCCGGCGTACCTGCCGAGCAGCTCGCCGATCTTCCCGTCGAGGTAGCGGTAGTAGTCGCGCAGGGCGTCCTTGTACGGGTTGTCGGGCTGATAGCGCGGGTGGTCGGGATCGATGAAGCTCCAGATCCCGTGGTTCAGGCGATCGGGCCCCATCTCCACCATCACGAAGAAGTCCCACGGCTTGTTCGCGAGCAGGTAGTCGGCGGTCTTGAACCGCTGCTCGGTCATCTTGTAGGCCTCGTCGACGATGTACTGCGTGTTGTCGGTCCGGAAGTTGCGGATGTCGAACACGTAGTCGCCGACGTTGCTCTCGAGCTCCGCCTTCAGCTCCTTCGGGTACGTGTACTCGGAGTCGTTGCTGGGCGTGAGGAAGCAGCCGATCTGGATTCCGTTCAGCGCCTTCGGGGGATAGCTCGGCGGCACGGACATCACGATGCAGTCCTTGCCGGCCTCGGAGAGGACGTCCCAGACGGTCGGCTCCTTGATCGACCACGACGTGGCGAACGAGAGCCCGTCGTAGGTGTTGTCCTTGCGGTTGCGGAAGCCGTAGATGCCGAGCGTCCCCGGGTCCTTCGACGTCATCATGCACATCCACGCCGGGACGGTGATCGGCGGCGTGATCGACTCGAGGGGGCCGTAGACCCAGTTCTCGCGCAGCTTCGTGAGGTTGGGGATCTCGTCGGCGTACTCGTCGAAGACGTGCTCCGGCGGCGCGCAGTCGAGCCCGATCACCATGACCTTCCGTCCGTCGTTCTTCGCAGGAACCGCGGTCGCGGTGTCTACGCCGGCTTCGGCCCTCTTCTTGATCTTGTCCAGCAGACCCATGTGCTTTCCCCCTTACGCCTTGGCGCGCTCGGCCTCGATCAGGATGCGAGCGACCTCCGGCCGAGAGAACTCGTGCGGCGGCTCCTGGCCCTCCTTCAGCATGCTCCGGACCTGCGTCCCGGAGAGGAAGACGCGGTCTTCCTTACCGTGCGGGCACGTCTTGTCCGAGCCCATCGCCTCGCACTTGCGGCAGTAGAACGAGTGCTCGAACTTCAGCGGCCAGATCCCGAGCTCGGCCGGCTCGAACTTGTCGAAGATCTCCTGCGCCTCGTAGGTGCCGTAGTAGTCGCCGACGCCGGCGTGGTCGCGGCCGACGATGAAGTGCGTCATGCCGTAGTTCTTGCGCAGCAGCGCGTGCCAGATCGCCTCGCGCGGGCCGGCGTACCTCATCGCCGCGGGGAAGACCGAGAGGATCACGCGGTCGTGCGGGTAGTAGCTCTCCATGAGGACCCCGTAGCACCTCATCCTCACCTCGGCGGGGATGTCGTCGCCCTTGGTCCCGCCGACGAGGGGGTGGATGACGAGGCCGTCGGTGATCTCGAGCGCGCACTTCGTCAGGTACTCGTGCGCGCGGTGGATCGGGTTGCGCGTCTGGAACGCGACGACCGTACGCCAGCCGCGCTCCGCGATCTTCTCCCGGAGCTGCAGCGGCGTGAGGCGGTACTCCTCGAACTCGTGCGCGAAAACGTTCTCGAGGACCGTCACGTCGCCGCCGACGTAGGTGGGCGCCTGCGAGTAGAGATACGCGACGCCGGGATGCGCGTCGTCGTCGGTCTTGTACGTCAGCTCCGCCTCGCGCCGCGCGTCGTAAATGAAGACGTCCTCGACGTCGATGATCGCGACCGGCCTCCCCTCGTGGACGATCGCCGCACGCGTCCCCTTCGCCAGCGCGGCGGCCTCCTCGTCGGTCGCCGACAGAGTGATCGGCAGGCTCCATGCGAGCCCGTTCGACAGACGCATCTCCTCCACGACCGAGGTGTAGTCGTCCCTGGTCATGAAGCCCCGGTTCGGCGAGACCGCACCCACGGCGAGGAGCTCGAGGTCGGAGAGCACGCGGCGCGACTTGGCCTCGATCTTCGGGAGTCTCGCCGCCTCCGCCACGAGCTGCTGCCTCTCGTCGCCGGCGATCCGGAGCTCGAGCGCTCCGCCGTGGGGGGCCGAGCCGGGGACGTCCTTCAACGTGCTGGGCATGGCTGCTCCTTCCTGTGTGCCGCGTGGACCCGCGGTGGTGGACCAAGAGGGTTGCGGGGCCGGCCTAACCGGAAGGTCGCTCAGCCCCGGGTGACACTCCTATAGCACTCCTACCATAGCAGGAGTGCCGTGCCGGGGCCAGGAGCCAAGCCGTCGCCGGAGGCGACGAAGCCCGGCGGCGGGGGAATCCCGCATCGGGCGGGATCGCTTGCGGCCACGTAGGCCACCGTCGCCGCAGGCGACGAAGCCCGGCGGCGGGGAATCCGCATCGGGCGGGATCGCTTGCGGCCATATAGGCCACCGTCGCCGGAGGCGACGAAGCCGGGCGGCGGGGAATCCGCATCGGGCGGGATCGCTTGCGATCCCGCTAGGCCAAACGCGCAAAGCGCCGGTTGAGCGCGTCCAGCGTCGCCCGGACGGCGGCCTCGCTCACGGGGCCCTCCCGCACCAGCGCGGCCCCCAGGACCTCCAGCCCGTCGTGGAGCCTCAGGATGACGAGCACGGCCTCCTGCGCGACGACGCTCACCAGCGACGCGCCCTCGAGGTGGAAGTCCGACGTCCCGACGAGGTTCGTGACCGCGTCGAGGGTCGCCTGGGCGAGGACCTTCAGCCCGTGGGGAGTCTTGTCGCCGCTGGACAGCCCGGTGACCTCGTCGTCCTCGGTGTGCCCTAGGACGACTTCGGCATGCGTCTTCATCGCGCTGGACGACAGCGCGACCCGCCGAAGGGGCGGCCGGAAGGCGTGGCCGGTGATGTCCCCCGTCTGGGGCTCGTGCGTCAGAGGGGGGTCCGGCTCCCAGGTCAGCCCCCGCGCCCGGGCCTCCTGCTCGGCCAGCTCGGCCGCCCGCTCGAGCGACTCACGGTCGCCGAAGATCGACTCGGCCTCGAGCTCGAACACCAGGACCTGCCTGAGCTCGTCGCCCACGCCCTTGAACGTCGCGGTGTCGACGATCGAACGCTGGACGGCGCCGACGTCGCTCCCGCTGCGCGTGAAAGCCTGGATCTCCGTCGCCCGCCCCTCGGGGTCGGTGAGGATGACGCAGCCCAGTACGTGGGGCAGCTGCTTGATCGACGACTCCAGGTCCACCAGGTCGATCTCGGCCACCTCTCGGTCCTCCTGCCGCCGCGCCGCCGCGTGCCCCGGAGGATATAGACAAAGGCCGGGCGCGAAAAAGCACCCGCCGAGCCTTCGTCCCGGCGAGGCCGGTTTACGACTCAACGGGTGCCAGGGAAGGCTAGCCGAGCGACGCTGCGTCGGCAACCCCCGACGCTGCGATTTATTCGCGATCGACGGCGCCGGAACGGCAGGAGAAGGCCGTTCGGGGCCAGAAGTAGACACGCGTCCTCCCACCGGGCGGTCGCCGCACGGGGTTTGCCCGGGTCGGGACGCTGTGGCAGGATGCCCGGCGGCCCGGGGCGGGCTGTGCGGCAGCTTCGAGGGTCTTCGCGGGCCCCCACACGTACACCGGGACGACAGACCGTGCCCGGAGCGGGCAGGACGTCCCCCGACGGAAAGGAACAGGATGCAAGGAAGGCTCGGTCGTGCATCGATCGTCGCCACCCTCCTCTGCACCCTTCTGATCCCCGCTGCGGGCTCCCTGGCCGGCGGCTCCAGGCTCGACAAGATCCGATCCCAGCTCGGCCACGTGCGCGAGAAGATCGAGGCGCGCGAGACGAGGGCCGAGCCGGTCGAGGCCGAGGTCGACCGCCTCAACGAGGAGATCCTCGCCCTCCGCGAGCAGCTCACGAAGATCGAGGGCGAGATCGCGCGCGTCGAGGCCGAGGTGCGGACCGCGCAGGCGCGCATCGACGCGACGCAGGCGAAGATCGACAAGATCAAGGACCTCGCGACCGGGCAGGCGATCTCGCTGTACAAGTCCGGGTCGACGGAGACGATCGACGCGCTGCTGAACGCGCGGTCGCTGTCCGAGCTCGACGCGAAGGTCGAGATGCTCGGCGTGGCTGCGGAGGAGAGCACCGGTGCGCTCATCCAGTACGGGCGTCTGCGGGTGCAGATCGAGGCGCAGAACCGCGACCTCTTCGCGAAGAAGGAAGAGCTCGAGGCGATCCAGGACGAGAAGCAGAAGTCGCTCGCGAAGAGCAGCGAGCTGCACGCGCGGCGCGCCGAGCGCCTCGCGATCCTGCAGGCCGAGATCGGAAGGCTCGAGGCCCACGAGGGCGACCTCGAAAGTGCCGCACAAGCGATCGAAGCGAGGATCCGCGCGAACAGCGCGGCGGCCGCGGTCAAGGCGCTCGGCACCTCCTCGCAGGGCTTTATCTGGCCGCTGAACGGGGCCGTGACGTCTTACTACGGCCCGCGCTGGGGCAGCATGCACACGGGCCTCGACATCGACGGCACGACGGGACAGCCGGTGGTGGCGTCGAAGGCGGGCGTCGTCATCATGGCGTCGTCGTACTCCGGCTACGGGAACGCGGTGATCGTCGACCACGGCGGGGGCATCCAGACGCTGTACGCGCACCTGTCGTCCTTCGCGGTGTCGAACGGGCAGTCGGTCTCGCAGGGCCAGACGGTGGGGGCCGTCGGTTGCACGGGCTCGTGCACCGGCGATCACCTGCACTTCGAGGTCCGGGTCAACGGGAGTCCCGTCGACCCGTTGGACTACCTCCCGTAGCGAGGCTTGGGGTCTAGAGCCGGAAACGCGGGCTGTGCGCGGCGAGGCACTGGGGCGAGTCCCCGGGATAGCCCGTGTAGAACCCGGGAGCACGGACTCGGTACGTGCCCCGACCGGGCGACGGCCAGGACGCGCGGCCGTTGTCGTCCGTACGACTCGTCTCCTCCGACACCCAGCCGTCGGGCGTGCGCCGCTCCAGCTCCACTCTCACCCGGGCGAAGCACGACGCGTAGCCGTGCGCGGCGGAGACGGCGGCGCTGATCTTCCGCTTCGTCGCGGCGACGGCAACCGCGCGGTCGTACCTGGGCCAGGCAAACGGCCGTTCCCGGCTCAAGTACGCGATCGACCCTCCATCGGGCGACCAGACGGGCGCAAAGTCGCTCTGCCCGCCGGGCGTCAGCAGGGGGGCTCCCGCAGCACCGGGCACGACGACGCGGATCCCGTCGTAGCCGACGAACGCGATCCTCGTGCCGTCGGGCGACCAGTCCGGGACCGAACCTCGCTCGAGCATGACGGCGTCGGTGCCGTCCGGATCGACCGCCCAGAGCGTCGTCCCGGTCTCCTCCTCCCATGCCGAGTAGGCGATGCGACCGTGCGGCCCCCAATCGGGATGGCTCGCGCGTCCGGCACCCGCCGTGAGGTTCGTCTTCTCACCGGAGACGGCGTCCACGGTGTAGACGGGTCCGTCCGGCGCGGCGTACGCGAGCGACGAGCCGTCCGGAGACCACGAAGGCGGCATCGACATCACGTGGTCCGCGAGGATCTTCTCGCCCGCTCCGTCGGCCCCGACCACGGAAAGCTGAGGGAGGCACGACGGCGCCCCCCCGCACGTGAGGAACGCGATCCGGGTCCCGTCGGGCGACCACGCGACTCCGAGCGTCGACTGGGGCGATTCGCTGAGGATCCTCATGTCCGACCCGTCCGGATCCATCACCGCCAGGGCACGCGGCTGCGGATACTCGCGCCGGAGGACGAAGGCGATCTGCGTTCCGTCGGGCGACCACGCCGGTGAGTACCCCGGCGCGAGGACCCGCGGCGTCGCGCTCGGAACGACGTCGACGACCGCGATCCCCTCGAGCGACTGGTAGACGATCCGCGATCCGTCGGGCGACCACGACGGCTGAGTCGCGCCGAAATCGGCGCCTGCGGCAACGCGCCGCTGACCCGTCCCGTCGGCGCCCATCACCCACAGCTCGGGAGGGTCGGGCACGGGGCTGGCCACGGCGGGCCGCGCGACCGGCAGGGCAGCCGCCACGACCGCAGCGGCGACGGCCGCGGCGAACTTCCCTCTCGTTCGTCCCACGAACTCTCAAACGCAGCGCGGGGGCTGAGGTTGCGCGGGGAGGCCGATCGTGAGACGTCAGTTGGCCGAGCGGGGTCCTCCCGCAGCCTTCATCATCCACTCGATCAGTTCGGCGATCGCGTCGCCCAACGGCGCGGGTCCACCACCTCGTCGAGCAATGTCATATCGCGCCGCGCGGTCCATCGTCTCCAGCGTCGCCTTCGGGGGTCGCACCGCCCGTTGCCGCACGGTTTGTCTCAGCAATCGTCTCTGGCGAAGGGCCGGAGGCGTTCCCCGCGAGGACATCGAGTCACAGAGCTCCAGCTCGAACTGAGTCATCTGGAACCTCTCGTCGCACAGGCACTCGAGGGCCTCTCGCCGCCACCGCCAAAGCAGGTCGGCCTCTTGTTCCGTCAGCTTCTCCACATCGGCGAGCGCAGTGAACCCGTACTGCGAGAAGTAGGCCTCATCGAGCTGAGGCCGACACATGACGGCAATGCGGCGCCCGATGAGGAACAGGGGGAACATCTCGATGCCCTGGCCGCGCACTACTAGAGTTCGCCGAACGTCTTGGACGGGATCAAGCTCCACGAGCAGGACGTCACTCGTGTGCGGTGACGGACACATGCCGACTACATGGGCATAGAGACACTTCGAGGTGTAGTGACGTTCTTCCAGCGCGGCGATGATCCTGGTATCGAACACCGGCCTCTCCCTCGGCGACTTGCGGTGGCACAATTCTCCGCGCGCGGCTGAACGATCGGTCGGTTTTCTTTCGCCAGGATTTTCGCGACCTTCGCCAAACTCCATCCGCCTGCGTTAGACGCGTCGGGGCGGCTGCCGGAGGCGAAGGCGACGGCCGCCAGCCCCGCGCGACACCCCCGGCCGGTCCCGGCCGGGGCCTCATGTCGTTCTTGCGGTCCCGGCGCCGTCGGCGTCGCCCCGCCGGGGGGCGTCCTGCGCCGCGCGCACGCGCACGACGGCGCGCGGCGCGGCGCAGACGGTCCGCCCCAGTTCGTCCGCCGGGTCTCCCCGATCCCCGGGGAAGCTTTCGGTGGGGCGGCCCGGGTTCCTTCCCGCTGGAGAGATTTTTTCGACAATTTGTCGAGTCGCGAGTGAAGCCGGGCGCGAGAAAGGCCCGGCTGGGAGCCGGGCCTCCGTTTGGTCCGTCTGGAAGGGACGGCTACATCATGCCGCCCATGCCGCCCATGCCGCCCATGCCGTGGTCGTGGCCCGCGTGCGCCGCGGGGTCCTCCTCGACCGGCTTGTCGACGATCGTGACCTCGGTCGTGAGCAGGAGGGCCGCGATCGACGCGGCGTTCTCGAGCGCCGAGCGCGTCACGCGCGCGGGGTCGATGATCCCCGCAGCGAGAAGGTCGCCGTACTCACCCGTGGCCGCGTTGAGCCCGTGCCCCGGCTTCTCGTTGCGGACGCGGTCGACGACGACGCCGCCCTCGACGCCGGCGTTCTGTGCGATCCACCACAGCGGCGCCTGCAGCGCGTCGAGGACCACGCGCGCGCCGGCGGCCTCGTCGCCGGTCAGCTCGAGCGCCTCCACGTTCTCGCGCGCCCGGACGAGCGTCACGCCACCGCCCGGGACGATCCCCTCCTCGACCGCAGCGCGGGTCGCGGAGACGGAGTCCTCGATGCGGTGCTTCTTCTCCTTCAGCTCGACCTCGGTCGCCGCGCCGACCTTCAGGACCGCGACCCCGCCGGAGAGCTTCGCGAGCCTCTCCTGGAGCTTCTCGCGGTCCCAGTCGGAGTCCGTGCGCTCGATCTCGGCTTTGATCTGCTCGATGCGGCCGCGGATGTCCGGGTCGTCTCCCTGGCCCTCGACGATCGTCGTGTCGTCCTTCGTGATCACGACCTTGCGGGCGCGGCCGAGCATGTCGAGCGTCACCGACTCGAGCTTCAGACCGATCTCCTCGGAGACCACCTGCCCACCGGTCAGGATCGCGATGTCCTGCAGCATGGCCTTGCGCCGGTCGCCGAAGCCCGGCGCCTTGACGGCGACGGACGAGAACGTGCCGCGGATGCGGTTCACGACCAGCGTCGCGAGGGCCTCGCCCTCGACGTCCTCGGCGATGATCACGAGCTGCTTGCCGGACTGCATGACCTTCTCGAGGACCGGGAGCAGGTCCCGGACGGTCGAGATCTTCTGCTGCGCGATCAGGATGTACGGATCCTCGAGGACCGCCTCCATGCGGTCCTGGTCGGTCACGAAGTACGGCGAGATGTAGCCCTTGTCGAACTGCATCCCTTCGACCAGCTCGAGCTCGAGGCCGAAGGTGTTGCTCTCTTCGACCGTGATGACGCCGTCCTTGCCGACCTTGTCCATGGCCTCGGCGACCATCTCGCCGATCTCGGGATCGTTGTTCGCCGAGATCGCGGCGACGTGCGCGATCTGCTCGCGGCCCTCGACGTCGCGCGACTGCGCGCGGATTGCGTCGACGGCGGCCGCGACGGCCTTCTCGATGCCGCGCTTGATGCCCATGGGGTTGGCTCCGGCCGCGACGTTCTGGAGCCCGGCCTTCACCATGGCCTGCGCGAGGACGGTGGCGGTCGTCGTGCCGTCGCCCGCGACGTCGTTGGTCTTCGTCGCCACCTCTTTGACGAGCTGGGCGCCCATGTTCTCCCACGGGTCCTCGAGCTCGATCTCCTTGGCGATCGTCACGCCGTCGTTCGTTATCGTCGGCGCGCCCCACTTCTTGTCGAGGACGACGTTCCGGCCGCGGGGGCCGAGCGTCACGCGCACGGCGTTGGCGAGGCGGTTGACGCCCGCCTCGAGGCCGCGGCGAGCGTCCTCGTCGAATCGAACCAGCTTCGACATGTGTGCTCCCTTGGTTGGCGCGGCCGGCTAGCCGACGATGGCGAGGACGTCGCGCGACGACAGGATCAGCAGCTCCTCGCCGTCGACCTTGATCTCAGTCCCGCCGTACTTCGAGTACATGACGCGGTCGCCTTCCTTGACGTCCATCGGGATGAGGTCGCCCGTGTCGCTGCGCTTGCCGGGCCCGATGGCGAGCACGACGCCCTCCTGGGGCTTCTCCTTGGCGGTGTCGGGGATCACGATGCCCGAGACCGTCGTCTCCTGGCCCTCCTCGGGGCGGACGAGGATGCGGTCCTCCAGCGGACGGATGTTCGTGGCCATTCCTACCTCCTGGCTAGGGTGTTTAGCACTCGGACTATTCGAGTGCTAAGAGTAAGGCCCGGGGCCGGAGGGGTCAAACGGCGGGCCGCTGCGGCACCGGTGGCGGTATCCGCAAGTCCTGCCGCAACCGGCGGCTAGGCCAGGGGAAGGTTCGGGTCCGGCGCCACGTCGAGGCCCGTGTACGCGCCCCGGCGCAGCATCGCGGTGCCGCAGGCCGCGATCATCGCGGCGTTGTCGGTGCAGAGCTCCATCGGGGGCACGGTGAGCTTCACCCCCGCCTTGCCGCAGGCGTCGCCGAGGCCCCCGCGAAGCCCCGAGTTCGCCGCGACGCCGCCCACGAGGAACAGCCGGTCGGTCCCGGCGTGCGCTACGGCCGCCATCGCCTTCGCCACCTGGACGTCGACGACCGCCTGCTGGAACGACGCGGCGACGTCCTCGATCGAGACCGGGCTCCCCTGCGCCTCCATCTTCCGGACGTAGTTGATCACCGCGGTCTTCAACCCCGAGTAGGAGACGTCGAACCCCGGCTCGTTGATCATCGCCCGCGGGAAATCGATCGCGGCGGGGTCGCCGAGCAGCGAGAGCCGGTCGATCTCGGGACCCCCGGGATAGTCGAGGCCCAGGAACCGCGCCACCTTGTCGAACGCCTCGCCGGCGGCGTCGTCGAGCGTTCCCCCGAGGATCTCGTAATGCCCGTGGCCGTGCGCGTGGACGAGCAGCGTGTGCCCGCCGGAGATGATCAGCGCGACAGCCGGGAAGGTCGCCTCCGGGTCGACCAGCAGCGCCGAGTAGAGGTGGGCTTCGAGGTGGTTCACGCCGAGGAACGGGACCTCGAGCACCGCCGCGATCGACTTGGCCTCGGCGATCCCGACCAGCAGCGCTCCCACGAGGCCGGGGCCGAGCGACGCCGCGACCGCGTCGAGGTCCCAGAACGTCGCGTCGGCCCGCAGGAGCGCCTCGCCGATCGCGGGAGTCAGCGCCTCGACGTGCGCCCGCGCCGCGACCTCGGGAACGATGCCCCCGTACTCGCCGTGCAGCTCGCCCTGCGAGACGATGACGTTCGAGAGGATCTGCCGTCCGCCCTTCACCACGGCCGCGGACGTCTCGTCGCAGGAGGTCTCGATGCCCAGCACCAGCGTCTCGTCGTCCCACTCCCCGACGGGCTTCCGCTGCGTCGCGACCTCCGGAGAGGCCCACAGCGTCTCACCCATCGCGGTCGCCCTCGCTCCGGCCCACCCGGCGGCTCCCGCCGGTCGTGCCGCCGGCTGCCTCGTCGATCTCGTCGCGCAGGGTCTGGAGCCGCAGCCTGTACTCGTTCGTCGTCGCGTCGTCGACGACCATCACGAGCGCGTCCTCCTTCGTCTCGATGTAGTAGCCCTTGCGGACGCCGACCACCGAGAAGCCGAACTTGCCGTACATCGTCTGCGCCGGGATGTTCGTCACGCGCACCTCGAGCGACAGCGTCTTGGCGCCGCGAGCGATCGCCTCCGTCACGAGGCGCATCATCAGGCGGGATCCCACCTTGCGCCCGTGGAAGTCGGGGTCGACGGCGATGTTCGTGATGTGTGCCTCGAGCCCGGTGAACATCATCCCGGCGTAGCCGATGACGTCGCCCTCGTGCCGCGCGACGAGGTACGTCCGGGAGCTCCGCTGCGCGAGCTCGGAGAGGAACAGCGACGCGCTCCAGGGCCGCGGATAGACCCGCGACTCGATCGCCAGCACGCGGCGCAGGTGCCTGCGCCGCATCCTCGTCAGCTCGATGTCGGGGACGCCTTCGTCGGGAACGCGTGCGAGCGCCATCACGCCGGCCTCGCCTGACGGATGCGCGCCCACTCGATCGGCTTCGCCGACTTGCGGAGGTAGAGGGGCCGCAGGTCGTACAGCGAGTCGAAGTCCTCGCGGTAGAGGCGCGGGAGGGTGAGCTCGACGAGCGACGACGCGTTCGGGAACGCCTGGTTCATCCCCGCGACCTCGACGACCGGACCGGCGGATTCGAACAGCTCTTTGTAGAGCAGCGCGCCGTTGCCGACGAGCAGCACCTCCTCGGGCCGCGAGGCGATCCCGATCGCGAGCCGCCCCGGCTGCTCGATCCGGTACTCCGTCATGCGCTGGATGCCCCCGGGCGACGGACGGTAGAACGCGTAGAAGATTTCGTTGCGCCGCGCGTCGAGCACCGCGCAGATCGTCTTGTGCGTATGCCTCACCTCGTACGCGACGAGGTCGAGGCTCGCCAGGCCCACGATCGGCACGGACAGCGTCTGCGCGAGCGCCTTCGCGGTGGCGACGCCGACCCTCATCCCCGAGAAGAGCCCGGGGCCGAGGCTGACCGCGATGCCCCCGAGGTTCCTGTAGCCGAGCCCCGTCCCCTCGAGGCAGAAGCGGATCGCGGGCAGGAGGAACTCGTTGTGCGTCGCGCCGCGCGAGACGAGCGCGCTCGCGACCACGCCTTGCTCCGACCCGATCGCGACGCTGGCCTGCGGCGTCGAGCATTCGATCCCCAGTACGAGCACTACGTCTCCTCCTCGGCGGCCGGCGCAGGCGGCGGCGTGCCGGCGGACTCGGGCCGTTGTCCAGCATCCCAGAACCGGGGGCCGGACTCGCCCGCGGACGCGGCGTTCAGCAACGCCTCGGCGGTGTTCCGCATCGACGTCAGCTTCGGGATCCACTCCGGCGATCCGGGACGGAAGAGCAGCGTCCGCTCGTCGGTCGCGTCGAGATCGCCGGAGCGCGTCAGCACGACGTCGAGCGACTTCTTCGGGAGCAGCGGCGCGACGGCCTCGCCCCACTCGACGAGGACTATCGAGTTCGGTCCCACGAGCTCCTCGAACCCGAGGTCGAGGACCTCCTGGAAGCTGTCGAGCCGGTAGATGTCGATGTGCACGATCGGGTAGCGCGCCTCGTACTCGTGGACGAGCGTGAACGTCGGGCTCGTCACGCGCTCGGTGAAGCCGAGCGCGGTGGCGATCCCCTGGACGAAGACGGTCTTGCCGGCGCCGAGGTCTCCCGAGAGGCTGACGACGTCGCCCGGCAGGAGCATCGGCGCCAGGCACGCCCCGATGATCCTCGTCTCCTCGGCCGAGTGGCTGACGACCCCGAGCCCTCGCCGCATCAGCCGAACAGCCCCAGCTGAGACGGGGCCGGCTCGGCGGGACCGCCCGGCGCAGACGGGGCCGCCTCGGCGGGAGCGCGGGGCGCAGACGGGGCCGGCCGGGCGCCCTCCGGAGCGGACGCGGGCGCGGGGGCCGGGGCCGGCCGGGCGGCTTTCGCCAGCTCCGCCGCCGCCACCCTCAGGTCCGCGCGGAGCGCGTCGACGGGGTCCATCCCGCCGAAGCGCCCGCCGCGCAGCGCCGCCGCGGGGTGGAACGTCGGCACGATCGCCGAGCCGTTGCGGTAGTAGACGCGGCCTCGCGCCCGCGTGATCCCGATCGGGGACTCGAGGATGAACTTCGTGGCGAAGTTCCCCAGCGTCACGATCACGTCGGGCTGCATGTAAGCGAGCTGCGCCTGCAGCCACGGCGTGCAGGCGGCGATCTCGTCCGGCTGCGGGTCCCGGTTGTTCGGAGGCCGGCACTTGATCACGTTCGCGATCGCGACCTGCGTCCGGTCGAGACCGATCTCGCCGAGGAGACGGTCGAGGAGCTGCCCCGCGGCCCCCACGAACGGCCGTCCCTGCAGGTCCTCGTGACGTCCGGGGGCCTCGCCTACGAACAGCAGGCGGGCGTCGAGGTTGCCGTCCGCCCACACGACCTGCGTCCTGGTCTCGGACAGCCTGCACCTGGTACACCCGAGAGCCTGTCGCTCGACCGCTCGGATGTCCACGCGCGGATGCCCGGCACCGCCAGGGGGAGTGGGTGGCACGTCCTGAGGTTATCTCGCCGCCTCCGGCGGCGGCGGGCGCGACGGGCGGCGCGCCGGCATGTCGTGGCCCGCGGGGTCGCCGCGGCTACGAGACCAGGAGCCTTCCGTCCTCCATGAACACGTCGCCGTCCACCGTGATCCGGCCTCCCTTGCGGAGGTCGCACACCATGTCCCAGTGGACGGCGGAGTCGTTGACGCCGCCGCTCTCGGGATACGAGGCGCCGACCGCCAGGTGGACGGTCCCGCCGATCTTCTCGTCGAGCAGGATCTCGCCGGAGAACCCGGCGATGCCGTAGTTCGTGCCGATCCCGATCTCGCCGAGGACCCTCGCGCCGGGATCGGTGTCGAGCGTCTTCAGCAGGAACTCCTCGTTCTTCCGCGCGGTCGCCTCGACGACCCTGCCGTCCTCGAACGCGAGCTGGATGCCCTCGACGGCCTGGCCCCCGTAGATCGCGGGGTAGCTGAACGCGATGCGGCCCCGCGTCCTGTCCTCACGCGGCCCCGTGAAGATCTCGCCGTCGGGGAAGTTCTCCTTCCCGTCCGCGGGCAACCACTTCCGGCCGCCGGTCTCGACGACCAGGTCGGTCCCCTCCCCCTCGATGTGGACTGCGTTGCGGTCCTTGATCCAGTCGATCATGCGCCGGTGCCGCTCGCCGACCTTCTTCCACTCCGCGACGGGGTCGGGCGAGTCCACCAGGCACGCGCCGTAGTAGAAGTCCTCGTAGTCCTCGAGGCTCATCTCGGCGTCCATGGCGTGGGCCTCAGTCGGGAACAGCGTGACGTTCCACCGCAGCTCGCCTCTGGCGCCCCGGGCCATGAACCTGTCCATCAGCGGTTTGCGGGCGCGCGACGCTATGCCTTGCCTGCGCGCGTCGATCCTCGAGAGCTGGCGCGTGTTGCCGTCGGCGATGATCGTGAACCGGACGTCGAGGTTCTCCGCGAGCCACCGATCGGTCTCCCAGACGTAGGCGAGCTGCTCGTCGCTCGCGTGCTTGTAGAAGATCGGCACCGCGCGGGGGAGCGACGTCCGCACCGTCGCGTGCGCGCCGCGGTCGAGGCACCGGCGGTAGACCGCGAGCATCAGCGGCTCCGCGTGGTAGCTCCCGTTGATCCCGACGAGATCGCCCTCCTTCACCGTGCACGAGTAGTCCACGAGGATGTCTGCGAGCTTCTCGACCCTGTCGTCTCTCACGCGGTGCTCCGGCTCCCCCCCAATATGTCGTCGAGGAACCTCCCGACGACCTCGTTGAACTCCCTGTGCCGCTCGAGCATCGGCATGTGCCCGCACCGCTCGAACATCTTCAGCTCCGCCTTCGGCAGATGGCCGGCAAGGTACTCGGACGCCGCCGGGACCGTGATCCGGTCGCTGCTCCCTCCTATAACGAGCACGGGGACCGTAACGTCACCCAGGACCTCGGTGACGTCGAAGTCGCGGTAGGACCTGATGAGGTCGAAGATGACGTCGGAGGGCGTCTCGGACAGCATGTCGTAGACGAAGTCCACCTGGCTCGCCGGCCCCCCCGGCCCGAAGCCGCCGAACGCCACGGTCAAGAAGAGCAGGTCGGACGGCCGCACGACCGCCCTCAGCTTGTCGATCGTGGGAGCCCCGCGTCCCAGGACGTCGAGGGGCCGCCGGAGCACGCGCTCGAGGTGCGCGACGGCGGCGCCACCGGCGACGGTCTCGACGGCGGGACGGTAGGTGGTGTTGGCGAGCACCATCCCCTTCACGCGCGTGCCGAGGAGGTCGGGCCGGGCGTGCGCGAGGTCCAGCGCGACCATCCCGCCGATCGAGTGGCCGACCACGGCGTACTCGTTCAGCCCGCATGCGTCCGCTACCTCGGCGAGATCCCTCGCGAGCTGCGCGATCGAGAACGAGGCCGATCCCTTCGCCCGCGACGCGCCGTGGCCTCTGAGGTCGTAGAAGACGAGCCGGTGGTCGCCGATCCCCGCCAGCTGGTAGTGCCACAGGTCGGTGCGCAGCGCCGACCCGTGCACGAAGATCGCGCCGCGGTCCGACTGCTGCCCGGCCTCCTCGACGAACGCGTCCGCGCCGTCGGCCAGCGCCAGCGTCCGCGGCCTGACGCCTCGGCGCGTGCCGAAGCGTTCGCCGGCCTCCGGGTCGTTGCGGCGCCGGCGGCGGACCATCGCCCTCTGCGTCGCGAGGCCCACGCCCACCCCGGCCGCCGCACCCGCCAGCGCGAGCACGCCCTGCTTACGCATCGACGAATACGCGCGGGACGCGCGACGGGATCCGCGTCGTCACCTCGTATTTGATGGTCCCGATGAGCCCGGCCAGCTCCTCCGCCGTCACGACCTCGGCGCCGTCACGGCCGACGAGCGTCGCGATCGCGCCGACCTCGACCTCGTCGCGTCCCGCGTCCACCATGAACTGGTCCATGCACACGGTGCCGGACACGCGGTAGCGGCGTCCGCCGACGATGACGCTCGCGCGGCCCGAAAGACGCCGGTCGTATCCGTCGGCGTAGCCGGCGGGGACCGTAATCACCGTTGCCTCCTGCGGCACCGTGTACTGCAACCCGTACGAGAGGGCATCGCCCGCGGGAACTCGCTTGACGAGGTTCACGCGCGCCTTCAACGCGAGCGCGGAGCGAAGGTCGGCGGAGCCGGTGAGGGCCTCGCCCGGCCACAGCCCGTAGCAGGCGACCCCGCAGCGCACGAGGTCGAAGTGCGACGCCGGCAGCGCCAGCGTCGCGGCCGAGTTCGCGATGTGCCGGTAGGCCAGCCGGAGCCCCGCGCGTTCCATGCTCTCGGTCAGCTCCAGGAAGAGGTCCAGCTGCTTGCGCGTGAACGGGTGGTCGGGGACGTCGGCGACCGCGAGGTGGCTCCAGGCACCTTCGACCTCGATCCCCGGAAGACGCGCGATCTCGGTCGCCGCGGCAACCGCGTGCTCCGGAGTCAGCCCCACGCGGTGCATCCCGGTGTCGAGCTTCACGTGCACCCGCACCGTTGCTCCGGCGGCCCGCGCCGCTTCGGAGAGCGAGGCGGCGAACGCGCTGGTGTAGACCGCCGGCGTCAGCGCCAGCGACACCACCACGGGCGCCGCGACCGGCGGAGGCTCCGTGAAGACGTGGATCGGCACCCCGATGCCGGCCTCGCGCAGGTGTATCGCCTCGGCGACGCGCGCGACGCCCAGCCGGGTCGCGCCCGCCTCGACCATCGCCCGCGCGCTCTCGGGGTTCCCGTGCCCGTAGGCGTAGCCCTTGACGACGCCCATGACCTCGGCGCTCGCCGCGAGCGCGCGCAGCACGCCGACGTTGTGGCGGATCGCGCCGAGGTCCACCTCGGCCCACACCGGATGTCCGCGCCTCTCGACCTCTTCTCTCGTGTAGCTCATTGCCTCGTGTAGCTCACGATCGCAACGTAAACCGGGACCGGGCCGGTCCGAGGGCTTCGGCGACGTCCCACGCGAGCGCGCCGGGCGCCGCGACCTCACCGGCGACGCCGTGCACGTATGCGGCGCACCAGCCCGCGGCGAAGGGATCGAGGCCCGCGGCCACCAGCGCTGCGACGGCGCCCGTGAGCACGTCGCCCGTCCCCGCGGTCGCCAGCTCGGGTCCCCCCGTGGGGACGACGACCGTCCGTGCGCCCTCCGCGACGATCGTCCGGTGACCCTTCGCCACGACCACGCACCCGAAGCGACCCGCAGCCGCGCGCGCGGCACCGAGCCGGTCCGCGACGACCTCGCCGGCGTCCGTCCCGAGCAACCGCGCGAGCTCGGCCGGGTGGGGGGTGATGACGGCCGGCGCCGTGCGTCGCGCGATCGCCTCGGGGTCCAGCACGTTGAGCGCGTCCGCGTCGAGCACCACCGGGAGGTCCACCTCCCGCAGGACCCGCGCGACCAGCTCCCGCTGCGCGGCGCCCGCGCCGAGCCCAGGTCCGAGCGCGAGCGCGTCCGCGCGCTCCAGCACGTCCCCGAACGCGTCGAGCGCGCCGGGACCGAGGACGTCGCCGTCGGTGACCTTCCTCGTCAGGATCTCCGGCAGGGGGATCGACGCCGTCCCGACCACCGAGCGGGTGGAGCCCAGCGTCACGTAGCCGCTGCCCATGCGCCCGGCCCCGCGGGCACAGAGGAGCGCCGCCCCCTTCGTGGCCTCCGAGCCCGCGAGCACGGCGACCGAGCCGCCGCTCCTCTTGTGCGCGTCGGGGGGCCGCGCCGGAAGGGCCCGGCGGACGTCCTCGTCCTCGACGAGATGGACGTGCGCGGGCGGGATCGGGATGCCGATGTCGGCCACCTCGACTCGCCCGGCGTACGACGCGCCCGGGGAGAGCGCGGTCCCCAGCTTCTCCGCGCCCATCGCGACCGTGACCGCGGCACGCACCGCGGCGCCGGCGACGGCTCCCGTCGCCCCGTTCACGCCCGACGGGATGTCCGCCGACACGACGCGCGGGTGGCCCTCGAGAGCGTCGACGGCCTCGGCCAGAGATCCCTCGGGCATCCCCCTGAAACCGGTGCCGAAGATCGCGTCCACGACGGCGTCGAAGTCGCCCGGACGAGGGACCGCGTCTCCCTCGAAGAGCCGGACGACGCGCACGAGCAGGCCCTCGCTCTCGAGCACCCGAGCGGCCACGAGCCCGTCTCCGCCGTTGTTCCCCTTCCCGCACACGACGAGGACCCGGCGGCCGTAGCGCCCGCCGGCGACCCGGACGACGGCCCGGGCGAGAGCGCGGCCGGCGCGCTCCATCAGGACGTCGCCGGAGGTGCCGGACGAGATGGCCGCCTCGTCCGCACGGCCCATCTCCTCCGGCGAGAGGAGCGGTCTCACCCGGAGGCGGGCGCGCCCGCGCCGTAGGGAAGCGGGACCCGTCGCCTCACGCGCCCAGCTCCGCCTCCACCGCGCGGGCGAGCTCGCCGGCGACCCGCTTCGCCGTCGCCGGGTCTGCCGCCTCGACCATGACGCGGACGACCGGCTCGGTGCCGGACGCGCGCAGCAGGACGCGGCCCGTCTCGCCGAGCTCCTCTTCCGCGATCCGCACGCGGTCCCACAGCGCGTCCGCGGAATCCAGGCGCCGCCGGTCGCCGATAGAGACGTTCAGGAGCACCTGCGGGTACGGCTCGAACACCGCGGCAAGCTGCGATAGGGGCCGGGAGGCTCCTGCGACGATCGCCGCTAGCTTCAACCCGGTGAGGACGCCGTCGCCCGTCGTCGCGTGCTCTGCGAAGATCACGTGCCCCGACTGCTCTCCTCCCAGCACCGCGTCGTGCTCGGCCATCGCCTCCGCGACGTGACGGTCGCCGACGGGGACGGTGACGACGTGGATGCCCGCGCCCTCGAGCGCGCGACGAAGGCCCAGGTTGGCCATGACCGTCGTGACGACGATCCCGCCGGGCAGACGTCCGGTCTCGTGGAGACGGAGCGCGGCGAGCGCGATGATCCGGTCGCCGTCGACCACGGAGCCGGTCTCGTCGACCGCCAGCGCCCGGTCGGCGTCGCCGTCGAAGCCGAGCCCGAGCGCGGCCCCCTCCGCGACGACGGTCTTCGCCAGATCGTCGAGCGAGGTCGACCCGCAGTCGACGTTGATGCGTGCCCCGTCGGGCTCGGCGTGGATCGCGGCCACTTCGGCCCCGGCGCGGGCAAACGCCTCGGGACCCACCTTCCACGCCGCGCCGTACGCGCAGTCGAGCACGACGCGGAGACCGGCGAGCGAGCCGTCGACCGCGCCGGCGAGGTGCTCGACGTACCGCCCCTGGGCGTCCGCTACGCCGGCAGGGCGTCCGACTGCCTCACCGTCCGGGAGGTCCGCTGGAGGAGACGCCACGAGCGCCTCGATCGCGGCCTCTTCGTCGCCGGAGATCTTCGACCCGACAGCGGAGAAGAACTTGATTCCGTTGTCGGCGACGGGGTTGTGGGAGGCGGAGACGACCGCACCCGCGGCCGCGTTCTCGGCGCGCGTCAGCCAGGCGACGCCCGGCGTGGGCAGGATCCCCGCGTCGAGCACGTCGGCCCCCGCCGAGCAGAGGCCGGCAGTCAGCGCGCCCTGGAGCATCGGCCCCGATAGCCTCGTGTCGCGACCGACGACCACGCGGCCGCGCCCGGGCGCGAGGACCGTCCCCGCGGCCCGCCCCAGAGCGAGCGCGAGGTCCGGCGTGAGGTCGCGGTTGGCGACGCCGCGGACGCCGTCGGTCCCGAATAGCCTGGTCATCGGTCGATCTTCGCGTGGTTTCGCGGCCGCCGGGCCGCGAGCGGTCGACGGCGCCGGATCGAAGCCACATAGGATCGCGCTGCCGCCATGCGAAACGACCTGTTCCTGCGCGCCTGCAGAGGCGAGATCGTCGAGACCGTCCCGGTGTGGTTCATGCGCCAGGCGGGCCGCAGCCTTCCCGAGTACCGCGTGGTGCGCGAGCAGCACTCGATCCTCGAGATCTGCCGGTCCCCGGAGCTCGCGGCGGAGGTGACGCTCCAGCCCGTCCGGCGCCTGGGCGTCGACGCGGCGATCCTCTTCTCGGACATCGTCGTTCCGCTCCAGGCGATGGGCGTGGAGCTCGAGATCGTGCCCGGAGTCGGTCCGGTGATCGACGCGCCCGTGCGAAGCGTCCAGGACGCCGACCGGCTGCGGCCGCTGGAACCCGAAGAAGGCGTCCCGTTCGTCCTGGACGCGGTCGCGCTGCTCGTCGAGCAGCTCGACGTCCCCTTGATCGGGTTCGCCGGCGCGCCCTTCACGCTCGCCTCGTACCTCGTGGAGGGGGGCCCGTCACGCGATCACGCGCGGACGAAGGCGCTGATGCTGGGCGACCCGGCGACGTGGCGCAAGCTGATGGACCGGCTGTCGGAGGCCGTGCTCGCGTACCTGCGGGCGCAGGTGCGCGCCGGCGCCGCGGCGATCCAGCTCTTCGACTCGTGGGCCGGCGCGCTGGGACCGAGTCACTACGAGGCCCACGTCGCCCCCGCCGTGACACGGATCCTCGAAGGCCTCGGCGACCTCGGGGTGCCCCGGATCCATTTCGGCGTCGGCACCGGCGAGCTCCTCGAGCTGATGGCCGCTACCGGAACAGACGTCGTCGGCGTCGACTGGCGGGTCCCGTTGCGCAAGGCGCGCGCGCGTCTCGGAGAGGGACGCGTGCTCCAGGGGAACCTCGACCCGGCGCTGTGCCTCGCGCCGTTCGAGGTCGTGCGCGACAAGGCGCACGAGGTCCTCGACGGGACCGGCGGACGCCGGCACGTCTTCAACCTCGGCCACGGCGTCCTGCCGTCGACCGACCCGGACACGCTGGCGCGGCTCGTAGACGTCGTGCACGGGTGGCGCGTGACGTGAAGGCGGTCCTCGTCATGGCGTACGGGACCCCGCGGGATCTCGACGACGTGGAGCGGTACTACACCGACATACGCCACGGGCGGCCGCCGCCGCCCGTGCTGCTCGACGAGCTCAGGTCGCGCTACGAGGCGATCGGCGGGAGATCGCCGCTCTACGAGATCACGGAGGCGCAACGAGCGGGGCTCGAAGCGCGGCTCGGCGGCGTCCGCGTCTACCTCGGACAGAAGCATTCCTCACCGACGATCCCCGACGCGGTCGCGGCGATGGCCGCGGACGGCGTCGCCCACGTCGTCGGGCTCGTGCTCGCCCCCCACTACTCCAACATGAGCGTCGGGGACTACCGGCGGCGGGTGAGACACGTGCTGGACGACGCGGGATGGGAGATCCCGCTGACGGTCGTCGAGAGCTGGCACCTCGAGCCGGGATACGTCGGCCTCCTGGCGCGCCGGGTAGAGGATTCGCTGGCGCGCCTGAGCGCCGCGGCGCGCGACCACGCGGTCGTCGTCTTCACCGCCCACAGCCTGCCGGAGAAGATCCTCGCGTCCGGCGATCCCTACGCCAGACAGCTGCAGGAGACCGCGGACGCGGTGGCCGGGGCCGCGTCGCTGCCCGCGTACACGATCGGGTGGCAGAGCGCGGGGCGGACGGCCGACCCGTGGATCGGGCCCGGCGTCCTCGACGTCCTGGAACGCGCCGCGCGCGCCGGCGTGCGCGGCGTCGTCGTGTGCCCGTGCGGGTTCGTGTCGGACCACCTCGAGGTGCTCTACGACGTCGACGTCGAGTGCGTGGGGAGGGCGGCCGAGCTGGGGATCGAGCTCGTGAGGACGGAGTCGCCGAACGACGATCCGGACTTCCTCGACGTGCTCGCGACCGTCGTCCGGCGTGAGCTCGTCCCCCAGAGGACGTGAGCACGCCGGTCGTCGCGGTTGCCGGCGGCGGCATCACCGGGCTCGTGGCGGCGCGCGCGATCCTGCGCGCGGGCCTCGACGTCGTCGTCCTCGAAGCCGCCGCGGGTGCCGGCGGCAACATCGCCACGAGGTCGCTGGAGGGCGTCGCGGTGGAGGCCGGTCCCGACTCGTTCCTCGTGCGCGACGAGGGCGCGGTGGATCTGTGCCGCTCGATCGGCCTCGGCAACGACCTCGTGAGCCCGGCCGTGTTCGGCGGGACCGTGTGGTCGAGGGGCCGCCTGCACCCGTTGCCGCGCGGCCTCGTGTCGGGCATACCGACTCTTCCGGTCTCGGTCGTCAGGAGCGGCCTGCTGTCACGCCGCGGCGCGCTGCGCGCCGCGGCCGACCTCTTCGCGTCGAAGCCGCTCACCGGGCGCGACCTCTCGATCGGCGCGCTCGTGAGGGACCGGCTGGGCGACGAGGTGCTGGAGCGGCTCGTCGACCCCCTGCTCGCCGGCACGAGGGCGGGCGACGCAGACGAGATGAGCCTCGCCGCGGCGGCACCGGAGCTCGACGCGGTGGCGCGCCGGCACCGGAGCCTGATCCTGGGACTGCGCGCGTGGGGGCCCGGCAGGCCGGGCACGGCGGCCCCTCCCGTCTTCGTGGCGCCGTTGGGCGGCATGACGCGCATCGTCGCGGCGCTGAAGACCGAGCTTCACGACGCGGAGCTGCGCTTCGACAGCCCTGTCGAGAACGTCGCACGCGACGGCACGGGATTCCGCCTCGAGGCGCGCTCGGGCGACGTCCGCGCCGATGCGGCGGTGCTCGCGGTACCCGCGTTCGCAGCCGCGCGGGCGGTCGCCGGGCTGGACCCGCCCGCGGCGCAGGCGCTCCGATCGATCCCTTACGCGTCGCTGGCCGTGATCGCGCTGCTCTACCCGCCGGCGGCCGGCGCTCCGCCTGCAAGCGGCAGCGGGATGCTCGTCCCGCGCGCGGAGGAGCGAACCGTTGCCGCGTGCACCTGGTACTCGACGAAGTGGCCCGCATCGGCGCCGCCGGACGGGTTCCTCCTCCGCGCGGTCGTGGGACGGAGCGGCCGCCACCCGGCGCTCGACCTCGACGACGAGGAGCTGGTCGCTGCCGTGCACGAGGACCTCGCCGACATGCTGGGGCTGACGGCGGAGCCCAGGGCGCATCTCGTGACGCGCTGGGACGACGCCCTGCCCCAGTACCCGGTCGGTCATCTCGACAGGGTGACGGGTGCGGAGCTGGCGCTGGCGCAGCACGGACCGTTGTTCCTCGCGGGAGCGGCCTACCGCGGGTCGGGGATCCCCGACTGCATCCGCCAGGCGACCGAGGTGGCGGCCGCGGTCGTGAACGCGCTCGCCTAACCGAGCGCCGCGAGGGCCGCGGCCGCGACGGCGAGGTCCTCCGACGCGAGGCCGACGGACTTGAAGACCGTGACCTCGCCGTCGGGGCGGCGCCCCTGCAGGACGTCGTGCAGCCCGAGGATCTCGTCCGCGTCGAGCACGCCGGCCGCGAGCGGCTGCAGGAGGTCTCCGGCCTCCGCGAGCGCGGCGGCTCGGTCCTCGACGACGACCGCGGCGCGCGCGATCGTCGCGTCGTCCAGCTCGCGCGCGTCCGGCTTGTACGCCCCCACGGCATTCACGTGCGTCCCCGGCGCGAGCAATGTCCCGTCGAACAACGGAGTCGTGCTCGTCGTGCACGTGCAGACGAGGTCGGCGTCACGCACGTCCTCGGGCGAACCGCTGCGGGCGCCGAGGCCCGCCTCGCGCGCGGCGTCGACGACCGCCGCTGCGTGCGCAGGGTCGCGCGTCACGACGACCACCTCGAAGACGTCGCGCACGGTGCGCATTGCCTCGAGGTGGCCGCGCGCCTGCGTCCCGGCGCCGAAGATCACGAGCCGGCGCGCACCGGGGGCCGCGAGGTGCTTCGTCGCGACGGCCGACACCGCCGGCGTCCGCAGTGCGGTCAGCGCGGCGCCGTCGACGATGAGGACGGGAGCGAGCGAGCCCCGGTCGAACAGGACGTACACGCCGTGGATCAGCGGCCTGCCCGCGGCGGGGTTCGCCGGGTTCACCGTGACGAGCTTCACGCCGACGCCCTCCGGCCCCCATGCCGGCATCACCACGAGGTCGCCGCCGCCGACGTGGAGATGAGAGCGCTGCGGCACCTCGACGCCGTCGCCGGCGAACAACGACTCGATCGCGTCGACGGCCGCGGTCAGGGGCACCAGGCGTTGCAGCGCCGCGGCGTCGAGGTAGGGGACCTCGCTCACCGCAGGAGGAACCCGGTCCCGAGGTCGTCCGCGGGGTCCAGGTAGAACTCGTGGGCGCCGGTCCGGAACGCGGTCCCCTCGACCTCCGTGACCACCCCGGCCGTGGCACCCACGGCGGCGTCGCCCGTGACCTGCGCGGTGAAGACGCTCCCGACGATGCTCTCGTGCCACAGCGTGTCGCCGCGCGGCAGCTCGCCCGACGCGTCGAGGAGCGCGAGGCGGGCGCTCGTCCCGCTCCCGCACGGGGACCGGTCGACCTCGCCGTCGGCGAAGACCGTCACGTTGCGCTGGCCGAGCCCCGCGCGGCCCGGCGCGTCCTCGAAGAAGATCACGCCGTACACGTCGCGCAACTCCGGCTGGAGCGGGTGAACGACGTCGTGCGCCCGCTCGATGGTCCGCTTGATCTCGCGGCCCAGCTCGATCAGCCGCGGCAGGTCCTCCTTCGTCACCTTCAGCCCCACGTCGCCCGCGGCGACCGAGGCGTAGAAGGCGCCGCCGAACGCCACGTCGCAGGTGACGGGGCCGGCGCCCGTCTCGACCTTCAGCCCCGTTTCCCATACGAACGACGGCACGTTCGTGAACCGAACGGACGTGACCTTGTCGCCGGCGCCCGCTGCAGTGGTCGTCAGGCGTCCCGAAGGCGCGTCGACCACGACGACCGCCCCGTCGCCGTCGCGTGGTATCCGCCCCGACTCGAGCGCCCACGTCACGAGCGCGATCGTGCCGTGGCCGCACGCGGTGCTGTATCCCTCGTTGTGGAAGAAGACGACTCCCAGGTCTCCGTCGCCGTCGGCCGGCTCGGTCACGAAGCACCCGTACATGTCGGCGTGACCGCGCGGCTCGAACACGAGCAGCTTCCGCACGTCGTCGAGGTGGTCGCGCGCGTACCTGCGCTTGTCGAGGATCGTGTCGCCCGCAAGCGGTGGGACGCCGCCGGTGACGATACGGAACGGCTCGCCGCCCGTGTGGTAGTCGGTCGTGGTGACGATCGCCTGCTCGTTCATCGCGTCATCTTCGCAGGGGCGGGAGGGCTAGGCTTCTCGGATACCTCCGTTCCCCGAGCACGAGAGAGGCAGTCCGAATGTCCGAAGACCTGCTGTACGCGAGCTACCCGGTGTTCCGCGGCTTCACGACGGAAGCCGGGCCGGACCGGGAGCTGGCGGCCAAGCAGCTCGAGGAGCTGTTCGCCGACTGGGAGGGCCGCGTCCAGCTCCGCGGCGCGTACTCGACGGCGGGGTTCATCGCCGGAGCCGATCTGATGTTCTGGTGGGTCTCGTCTTCGGTCGACGACCTCCAGCAGCTCACGATCGAGTTCCGCAGGACCCACCTCGGCGCGCTGTGCACGCCCGTCCACTCGTTCCTCGGCGTCGTCCAGCCGGCGGAGTTCGCGAAGGACCACCTCCCCGCGTTCGCAAAGGGCGAGCCGCCGAAGAGGTACGCGACCGTCTACCCGTTCGTCCGGACGCCCGAGTGGTACCTGCTGGACCCGCAGGAGCGGGGCCGGTTGCTGCGCGAGCACGGCGAGGGGGGCCGGGAGTTCCCCGAGGTGCTCGCGAACACCACGAGCGCGTTCGGGCTCGGCGACTACGAGTGGATCCTCGCGTTCGAGGCGGACTCGCCGGAGCGGATCGTGAAGCTGATCCGGAGGCTGCGGGCGACGGAGGCGCGCCGCTTCACGAAGCTCGAGACGCCGTTCATCACGGGGATCCGCAAGCCGCTTGCGGAGATAGTCGCGGACCTGGTCTGAGCCGGGGCGGTGGGCCGCTCGGCGGCATCGTCCTCGAGCCGGCGCGCGCGACGCGGGGCTAGGCGCCTGCCCACTCCTCGAAGCGCTCCCACGTCGTCCGCCCGACCTTCCTGCCCGCCGCGGCGAGCGCCTGGTAGTCGCCTGCGGCCTGCGCGACGAGCAGCCGCCCGAAGGTGTACGGCCGCCCCGGGACCTCGACGTCCTCGGCCGGCCGGTCTAGGACCACCAGAGCCCTCAGGGTGTCCGGTCCGCCCTTGTGCAGCTGGCCCGTCGAGTGGAGGTAGCGGGGGCCGAAGCCCGCCGTCGTAGCGATGCCGTAGGTCCGGGCGAGCTTCGAGCGGGCGCGGTCGAGGACCTCCCGTCCCTCGGCGGTGCGCGGCGCGAACGCCAGCAGCGCGGCGTACTCGGGAGGCGCCGCACCGTCGAACAGCCCGTCGACGTCGTCCTCCGGCCAGCCCGGAGGCTCCGACGACTCCAGGACCGCGCGGCCCGCCTTCTTCGCCGCCTCGACATCGGGCTGATCGAACGCGTTGACCCCGAGGACGGAGCCTGCTACGGCCGTCGCGAACTCCCACAAGAACATGAGGGCGCCGAGCTCCTGCGGCCCCCGCACGTCGAGACGGATCACGGGGTGGCCGCCGGAGACGAGCGCGTCCACTGGCTCGTCGAGCGCGGCGTCGTCCCCGAGCCTCAGGTGGACGAACGCGCGGTCCTCTGCGTACGCCTCGAACAGGGGCTCGCCGACGACCGGCACTATCCCGCGGCCCCGCTTGCCCGTCGACTCCGCGATCAGCTGCTCCGCCCACTCACCGAAGGGCGCCAGCGCCGGAGACGTGAGGAACGTCAGCTTGTCGCGCCCGCTCTCCGCCAGCCGCCCTACCGCTGCGCCGACGGCGAGGCCGGGGTTCTCCTCCGGGGGCACCGATGGCCCGCAGGCGGCGGCCGCCTCTGCTGCAGGCGAGAGCAGCTCGTCGAGGTCGACGCCGATCAGCGCCGCCGGTACGAGCCCGAACAGCGAGAGCGCCGAATAGCGGCCGCCGACGTCGGGGCGGCTCACGAAGACGCCGCCGAACGACTCCGTCCTCCCGAGGTCCTCGAGCGATGTCCCCGGATCCGTGATCGCCACGAAATTGCGCCCGTCGGGCGCGCGGTCGCGGAAATACGCGTACAGCGACGTCGTCTCCACCGTCCCGCCGGACTTGCTCGAGACCACGAAGAGGCTCTCCGATCCGGCGAGCGCCTCGGCCACGGCGTGCACCTGTGCGGGGTGCGTCGAGTCGAGCACGATCAGCTGCGGGTGGCCCGGTCGCGCCCCGAAGCACGTCGCGAAGACCTCCGGCGCGAGGCTCGACCCCCCCATCCCCAGCAGGACTGCCCGCTCGAAGTAGCTGCCGGCGTCGCGCACGAACGCCTCCACGGGAGCGAGCTCGCCGCGGATCGTCTCGGGGAGGTCGAGCCACCCCAGGCGCTCGACGGGGTCGTCGTCGCCCGGCCCCCACACCGACGGATCGCGCTTCCAGATCCGTTCGGCAAGGTCCTCGGGCGGTGGCTCGTCGAAGCCCTGGATCCGCCAGCGGTCGGCGTCCATGTGCCTCCTCCGTAGCTGCTCGTTCGCGACGTATCTGCCCTGCGGACCCGCCGGATAAGCGCGGTAGCGTGGGTCCGACACCCAAGGAGGGACCCATGCCCACCGCATCCTCGCCCTTCGGCACCCGGAACACACTCGCCACCGGCGCCGGCGACCACACCTACTACAGCCTCTCCGCGCTCGCCGGCGAGGGGATCGCCGACCTCGAAGCGGTCCCCGTCACCGTCAAGATCCTGCTCGAGAACCTGTTGCGTCTGGCGGCGACGTCGGGCCATGCCACCGAGGACGACGTCGCGTTCCTCGCGGGGTGGGGACGGGGCGATCTCGCCGGCCGGGAGTTCCCGTTCTCGCCCGCGCGCGTGATCCTCCAGGACTTCACCGGCGTCCCCGCGACCGTCGACCTCGCGGCGATGCGCTCGGCGATCGAGCGCGCGGGCGGCGACCCGTCGAAGGTCGACCCGCTCGTGCCGGTGGACCTCGTCATCGACCACTCGGTGCAGGTCGACTCGTTCGGCAGCGCGATGTCGTACACGATCAACGTGGAGCGGGAGTACGAGCGGAACCACGAGCGGTATTCGCTGCTGAGGTGGGCGCAGCAGGCGTTCGCCGGGTTCCGGGTCGTCCCGCCGGGCATGGGGATCGTGCACCAGGTGAACCTCGAGCACCTCGGCCGCGTCGCGCACACGATCGAGACGCCGGAAGGGCGGACCGTCGTCTTCGACACGCTCGTCGGGACCGACTCGCACACCACGATGATCAACGGGCTCGGCGTGCTCGGCTGGGGCGTCGGCGGCATCGAGGCGGAGGCGGCGATGCTCGGACAGCCGCTGCCGATGGTCACTCCCAAGGTCGTCGGGTTCCGCCTCACCGGCGCGCTGCAGACGGGCGTCACCGCCACCGACCTGGTCCTGACGGTGACGGAGATGCTTCGCAAGCACGGCGTCGTCGGCAAGTTCGTCGAGTTCTACGGTCGGGGGCTCGGCAGCCTCGCGGTCGCCGACCGCGCCACGATCGGGAACATGTCGCCGGAGTTCGGGTCCACGGCGGCGTACTTCCCGCCCGACGACCAGACGATCAAGTACCTGCGCCTGACCGGGCGTTCCGAGGAGGTCGTCGAGCTCGCCGAGCGCTACTGCAAGGAGCAGGGGATCTACCGCACCGACGACACGCCCGACCCCACGTTCACCGAGACGCTCGAGCTGGACCTCTCGACGGTGGAGCCCAGCGTCGCCGGACCGCGCCGGCCACAGGACCGCGTGCCCCTCGCGCGCATCTGGGACAGCTTCACGAGCGTCTACCCGCCGAAGAGCATCGATCGGGAGAACGTCAGCGACGGCGCGGTCGTGATCGCGGCGATAACGAGCTGCACGAACACGTCGAATCCCTCCGTGATGCTGGGCGCCGGCCTCCTTGCGAGAAAGGCGGTGGACGCGGGCCTCCAGCCGGCGCCGTGGGTGAAGACCAGCCTCGCGCCGGGGTCCCGCGTCGTCACCGAGTACCTCGAGCGCTCCGGGCTGCTGCCGTACCTCGACAAGCTCGGGTTCAACGTCGTCGGCTACGGCTGCACGACGTGCATCGGCAACTCCGGTCCGCTCCCGGACGAGGTCGCCGCGGCGGTAGACGAGAACGACCTTGCCGTCGTGTCGGTGCTCTCGGGCAACCGCAACTTCGAGGGCCGCATCCACCCGCAGGTGAAGGCTAGCTACCTCGCGTCGCCTCCGCTCGTCGTCGCGTTCGCGCTCGCGGGCCGCGCGGACATCGACCTGACGTCCGAGCCCCTCGGAAAGTCCGCCGGCGGGAAGGACGTCTACCTGAAGGACCTGTGGCCCTCGCCGGAAGAGGTCGAGGAGGCGATGAGCTCCGTGACGGCGGAGCTCTTCACGAAGGAGTACGCGAAGGTCTTCGAGGGCGACGACCACTGGCAGCAGCTGCCGTCGCCGGCCGGCGCGCTCTACGAGTGGGATCCCGGCTCGACGTACGTTCAGGAGCCGCCGTTCTTCACCGACCTCCGCCCGGAACCGTCAGAGCCCCACGACGTTGTGGGGGCGCGCGTCCTCTGCCTAGTCGGCGACTCCGTCACGACGGACCACATCTCGCCGGCCGGATCGATCGCTCCCGCGTCGCCCGCGGGAAAGTGGCTCACCGAGCAGGGCGTCGAGGTGCGCGACTTCAACAGCTACGGCTCGCGACGCGGGAACCACGAGGTCATGATGCGCGGCACGTTCGCGAACATCCGTTTCCGCAACGCGCTGGCGGAGGGCAAGGAGGGTGGCTGGACGAAGAAGCTGCCCGAAGGCGAGGTCACGACGATCTTCCACGCGTCCGAGGCTTACCGGCGCGAGGGGACGCCGCTGCTGATAATCGCCGGCAGGGAGTACGGGTCGGGGAGCTCGCGCGACTGGGCGGCGAAGGGGCCGGCGCTGCTCGGCGTCAGGGCGGTGATCGCCGAGAGCTTCGAGCGCATCCACCGCAGCAACCTCGTCGGCATGGGGATCCTCCCGCTGCAGTTCCGCGCCGGCGACGACGCGGCGTCGCTCGGCCTCACGGGCCACGAGACGTACGAGATCACGGGGATCGAGGGGGGGCTGAAGCCGCACGCGGAGCTGACGGTTCGCGCCGACGGAGTCGAGTTCACGGTGGAGTGCCGCATCGACCCGGCCGTCGAGCTCGACTACTACCACCACGGGGGCGTGCTGCAGATGGTGCTGTGGCGGATGCTGGCGGGCTCCAGCTAGAACGCGACCCTGTAGACGAGGCCCGCCGCCGCGCAGGCCAGGACCACGTACACCACGTTCGCCCTGTAACGCCACAGCGCGACGAACGACGCCGCCGCCAGCATCGTCGCGAAGACGTCGATCGACGACGGGTCAGGCAAGGGGAACTCGGCGCCCAGCACGCGCCCGCGGCGCACGCCCTCGAACAGCGCGAACGTGCCGAACGTGACCGCCAGGTTCAGGATCACGCCGACGACCGCGGCGGTGATCGCCGACAGCGCCGCGTTCAGCCCCCGCTGCCCGCGCAGACGCTCCACGAACGGAGCGCCGAGGAAGATCCACAGAAAGCACGGCGCGAACGTCGCCCAGGTCGTCACGGTCGCGCCGAGCACGCCCGCGACGACTGGGTCGAGGCCGCCGGGGAAGTTGTAGCCGCCGAGGAACCCGACGAACTCCGTGACCATGATCAACGGGCCCGGGGTCGACTCGGCAAGGCCTAGGCCGGTGACCATCTGCCCCGGCGCGAGCCAGCCGAACTGCTGGACGGCGGCCTGGTTGACGTACGACAGGACCGCGTACGCCCCGCCGAACGTCACCATCGCCGCCTGGCTGAAGAAGATCGCCTCCTTGCTCAGCGTGTCGTCGGTGCCGCGCAGCGCGAGCACGAGCAGCAGAGGCCCCCACCACACCGTGAGCCCGATCGCGACCACGACCATGCTCCTCCGCCACGTCGGCGCGGCGCGCGCCGGCGCGGCGCCGAGAACGGTCTCGGAGTCGCTTCCCGACACGCCGCCATGTCCCGGCGCACGCCACTGCCCGGGGTGCGTGCGGGACCCGACGAGCCCCACGACCGCGGCCGCCGCGACGATCAGCGGGAACGGGACCTTGAAGAAGAAGATCGCGACGAACGCGGCCGCGGCGACCGCCCAGGCGGCGCGGCTCTTCAGGGCCTTCGCGCCGACGCGGATGACGGCCGCGGCGACGAGGCCAATGACGGCGGACCTGAGCCCGTAGAAGACCGCCGCCACCCACGAGACCTCGCCGTGGACGGCGTACGTCCACGAGAGCCCGAGGATCAGAAAGAAGGCCGGGAGCACGAACAGGAGGCCGGCGACGATCCCGCCCAGGGTGCCGTTGAGCAGCCACCCGACGTAGATCGCAAGCTGCTGCGCCTCCGGACCCGGCAGGAGCATGCAGAAGTTGAGCGCGTGCAGGAAGCGGTCGTTCGATATCCAGCGCCGCCGGTCGACGAGCTCGTCGTGCATGATCGCGATCTGTCCGGCGGGGCCGCCGAAGTTGACGAACCCGAGCTTCAGCCACCACAGGAACGCGTCGCGCCGCGGGACGAGATCGCGCCGGTCCGCGCGGGCGTCCACGGAGGTGAAGAGGGTGCTACCGCTTGCTGTACTGAGGCGCCTTGCGCGCCTTCTTCAGCCCGTACTTGCGCCGCTCCTTCTCGCGCGCGTCGCGCGTCAGGAAGCCGGCGCGCTTCAGGACCGGACGAAGGTCCGGGTCGAGCTCGACCAGCGCCTTCGAGATCGAGTGCCGCAGCGCGCCGGCCTGGCCGCTGACGCCGCCGCCCTCGATCTTGCAGATGACGTCGTACCGCCCTTCGGTCTCGGTGAGACGGAGCGGCTCCGTGATGATCATGCGGTGGGTCGCGCTCGGGAAGTAGTCCTCGATCGGCCGGCCGTTGACCTCCCAGCGCCCCGAGCCGGGGACGATGCGCGTGCGGCAGACCGCTTCCTTGCGCCGGCCGGTAGCGCGGACGAGGGGCTCAGCCACCGGTCACCTCCTCAATCGTGTGCGCCTGCTCCGGGTGCTGCGGCGCGGCGACGTCCGTGATGTCGAGCGGCTTCGGCGACTGCGCGCCGTGCGGGTGCTCGGCCCCCGCGTAGACCTTCAGCTTCTTGATCATCGCCCTCCCGAGACGGTTGCTCGGGAGCATCCCCTTGACGGCCTTCTCGACCGCGACGTCGGGACGTTCGGCCATGAGCTTGGAGTAGGGGACCGACCTGAGACCGCCGGGATAGCCGGAGTGACGGTGGTGCTGCTTGTCGGTCAGCTTGCTCCCGGTAAGCACGATCTTGCTCGCGTTGATCACGACGACGTGGTCGCCCGTGTCGAGGTGGGGGCTGTACGACGGCTTGTGCTTCCCCCGCAGTCGCTTCGCGACCTCGGAGGCCAGGCGGCCGAGGACGACGCCGTCGGCGTCGACGAGCCACCACTCGCGCGTTATCTCGTTCGACTTGGTTACGTGGGTCTTCATCTCAGTCCTCGGTCGTTCCGCGCCGAAGCCGGACTGCGGCGGTCGCGGCACGCGGGCCCCAAAATTGGGAAAGCGCAGGATATCGGCCCTATTCGAAGGGGTCAAACGGACGGCTCCACCCCTCCGGATACTCGACCGACATCAGGCACAGCCCGTGCGGAGGAGCGACCGGTCCCGCCGCGGAGCGATCCCGTGCGGCGACGATCGCCGGCATCGCGTCCGCAGTCATCTTGCCCTCGCCGACCGCTACGAGCGTGCCCACGAGCGAGCGCACCATCTGCTGGACGAAGGCGTCTGCCCGCGCGCGCACGCGGACGACGCTTCCGCCGACCGAGCACGTGAGCTCGTAGAGCGTCCGCTCCGCGGGTGCGTCCGGCACGGGAAGGCGGCCGAACGAGGCGAAGTCGTGCCGCCCCACGAGATGGCCGGCCGCCTCGACCATCGCGTCGAGGTCGAGCGGGTCGGCATGGTGCCACGCGGTGCGCCCGACCCACGGGTCGGGCAGCTCGCCGGTCACGATCGCGTAGACGTACGTGCGGGAACGGGCGTCGAAGCGCGCGTTGAACTCGTCGGGGACCGGAGTGCATCCGTGCACGACGATCGAGGGCGCGCACATCCGGTTCAGCGACGTCCTCAGCTGAGCCGCGTCGGTCCCGTCGGGGACGTCCGCAAGCGAGACGACCTGGCCGAGCGCGTGCACGCCCGCGTCGGTGCGGCCCGCAACCGTCAGAGGCGGGGTCGTCCCGAGCACGTGCGTCAGCGCGTCCTCGAGGTCTCCCTGGACCGTCCGCACGCCCGGCTGGCGCGCGAACCCCCGGAAGGGCTCACCGTCGTACGCGAGGTCGAGCCGGAGGTTCAGGACGAAGTGTCGTCGTCGGTGTCGGCGCCCGCCCCGCCTGCGCTCGGCGCGGCGTCGTCGGGAGCCTCCGCTTCTTCCGCGCCTTCGGTGGCCTCGGCTGCGGCCGCCTCGGCCGCATGCGCGTCGAGGTCCGCCGGCTCCTCGTCCTCGCCGGCGCCCACGGCAGCGGCCGATCCGGCGGCCGCTGCGTCGGCGGCACGGGACCGCACCGGTTTGTCCTGCGGCAGGTCACCCGAGCCCGCACGGCGGCGCGGCCGCGGCAGGCGGCGCTTGCGCCCTCCGGCGTCCTCGGTCGACTCGACGGTGGCGACGGGGGCGCTCTCGACCAGCTCGATCAACGCCATCGGGGCGCCGTCGCCGTTGCGGGGGCCCAGCTTCAGGATGCGCGTGTAGCCGCCGTTGCGGTCCGCGAAGCGCGGCGCGATCTCCGCGAACAGCTTGTGCACGACCGCACGGTCCTCGATCGTCGACAGCACCTGCCGGCGGTTGTGGACGTCGCCCTTCTTCGCCTTCGTGATCAAACGCTCGGCGAACGGACGCAGCAGCTTCGCCTTCGACTCCGTCGTCCTCACCCGCTCGTGCTCGAACAACGAGAGCGCGAGGTTCGAGAGCAGCCGCCCCTGGTGGGAAGGATCGGACCCCAGCCGCGGGCCCTTCTTGGGCACCGGCATCTAGAAGTCCTTCCTCCGGAGGCCGAGGCCCATCTCCTCGAGCTTGGCCTTGACCTCGTCGATCGACTTCTGGCCGAAGTTGCGGATCTCGAGGAGGTCGTCCTCGGTCTTCTGGACGAGCTCGCCGACGGACGTCACGCCCTCGCGCTTCAGGCAGTTGTAGGAGCGCACGGTGAGGTCCATGTCCTCGATCGGCTGCGCCAGGACGCCCGACTCCTCTTCCTCGCCCGGCTCCGGACCGAGGTCGAGACCCGGACCCTCGCCCATCCCGGCGAACAGCTGGAACAGGTTGACGAGCGTCGACCCGGCGGCGCTGAGGGCATTGCTCGGGCTGATCGACCCGTCGGTCTCGACGTCGAGGATCAGCCGGTCGTAGTTCGTCATCTGCTCGACGCGCGTCGGCTCGACCTCGTAGGTGACGCGCTTCACCGGCGAGTAGAGGGCGTCGATCGGGATCGTCCCGATGGCCTCCTTCGCGGCGGACGCGGCGGGAACGTAGCCGCGGCCCTGCTGCACCCGGACCTCCATCGAGAGCGTCGCGTTCTTGTTGAGGGTCGCGATGACCTTGTCCGGGTTCAGGATCTCGACGCCGGCGGGGAGCTCGATATCGCCCGCGGTGACGGTCGCGGGGCCCGTCACGCGGAGGTGCACGGTCGACGGCTCCTCGTTGTCGCTCCGGATGACCAGCTCCTTCAGGTTGAGGACGATGTTCGTGACGTCCTCCGAGACGCCGTCGATCGTCGAGAACTCGTGCAGCACCCCGTCGATCTTCACCTGGGTCACCGCAGCCCCCGGGATCGAAGAGAGGAGCGTCCGGCGCAGCGAGTTCCCCAGCGTGTACCCGAAGCCGGGCTCGAGCGGCTCGATCGTGAACTTGTGGCGGATGTCCGAGATCACTTCTTCCGTGATCTGAGGACGTTGAACGATAAGCAGATCCATCGGGCTCCTCTCAGCGTTTCTGTTGTGGTGCGTGCGCTACTTCGAGTAGTACTCGACGATGAGCTGCTCCTGGACGGGGATGTCCATCTGCCCGCGCTCCGGGAGCGCGCGCACCTCGCAGCGCATCTCGCGGAGGTTCGACCCCAGCCACTCGGGGATCTCCCTGCCCTCCGCGTAGGACGTGTTCTCGACGATCCGTCCCATCGTCTTGGAGCGGTTCCTGACCGTCACGACGTCGCCCGGCTTCACCCGGAACGACGGGATGTTGACCTTGCGGCCGTTGACCTCGAAATGCCCGTGCGAGACGAGCTGGCGCGCCATGGGCCGGTTCATCGCGAACCCGGCGCGGTACACGACGTTGTCGAGCCGCGACTCGCAGATTCGCATCAGCTCCTCGCCGGTGACGCCCTTGGACTGGGCGGCCTCCTCGTAGTAGCCGCGGAACTGCTTCTCGAGGATCCCGTAGAAGCGCTTGGCCTTTTGCTTCTCGCGCAGCTGCAGCAGGTACTCGGACTCGCGGACGCGGCCCCGGCCGTGCTCGCCGGGCGGGGGCCGCCCCTTCTCGATAGGGCACTTCGGCGACTCGCAGCGCGTGCCCTTCAGGAACAGCTTGGTCTTCTCGCGCCTGCACAGCTTGCAGACGGGACCGACGTACCTGGCCACTCAGACACGCCTCCTCTTGCGGGGGCGGCAGCCGTTGTGCGGCACGGGCGTGACGTCCTTGATTCCCAGGATCTCGAGGCCGGACGCCTGGAGCGAACGGATCGCAGTCTCGCGGCCCGAGCCCGGGCCTTTCACCTCGACGTCGACACGGCGGACGCCGTGCTCCTGCGCCCGGCGGGAGGCCGCCTCGGCCGCGAGCTGAGCCGCGAACGGCGTCGACTTACGGGAGCCCTTGAAGCCGACGTTGCCGGCCGAGGCCCACGACAGGACGTTCCCCTCGAGGTCGGAGATCGCGATGATCGTGTTGTTGAACGTGGACTTGATGTGGGCCACGCCGTGCACGACGTTCTTCTTCTCCCTGCGCCGTACCTTCTTCTTCTTCGGAGCTGCCAAAACCCTTCCTTCCCGCCTTCACGCCTCGCCGGAGAACCGCAGCGCGATCCCCGCAGGCACCAACTACTACTTGGCTTTCTTCTTCCCGGCCACGGTCTTCTTCGGGCCCTTGCGGGTCCGGGCGTTCGTGTGCGTCCGCTGGCCGTGGACGGGGAGCCCGCGCCGGTGCCGGAGCCCCTGGTACGAGCCGATCTCGACCTTGCGCTTGATGTGCTGGTTGACCTCGCGGCGCAGGTCGCCCTCGACCCGGTAGTTGTTCCCGATCCAGTCACGGATGCCGACGATCTCCTCGTCGGTGAGGTCGCGCACCTTCGTCGAAGGGTCCACCCGTGCGCCGATGCACGTCTCGAGGGCCTTGGTCCGGCCGATCCCGTAGATATACGTCAGCCCGATGTCCAGGCGCTTCTCCCGAGGGAGATCGACTCCGGCGATACGTGCCACTTCGTTCCTTCCGTTCGTGGCCGATCGCCGAGGCGATCGGTCGTCCCTCCTTGGCCGATCGCCGAGGCGATCGGTCGTCCGTTCTTGGCCGATCGCCGAGGCGATCGGTCGTCCATCCTTGGCCGATCGCCGAGGCGATCGGTCGTCCTTAACCTTGCCGCTGCTTGTGCCGCGGGTTCGTGCAGATCACCATCACCTTGCCGCGCCGGCGGATGATCTTGCACTTGTCGCAGACCTTCTTGACGCTGGGTTGGACCTTCATCAGCCGCTCCCCTACTTGTACCGGTAGACGACGCGGCCCCGGGTGAGGTCGTAGGGGGACAGCTCGATGAGGACGCGGTCGCCGGGAAGGATCCGGATGTAGTGCATCCGCATCTTGCCGGAGATGTGAGCCAGCACCCGGTGCCCGTTGTCGAGCTCGACGCGGAACATGGCGTTCGGGAGGGGCTCGATGACCGTCCCCTCTACCTGGATGCCTTCTTCCTTCGCCGTCGATGCGGCCTTCTCTTTGTTCTTTGCTTTAGCCACGGCAGCCTTCTCCCGTGTGCGCCGACTGTGATGCCCGCCCATGAGAAGCGCCCCCGAGGGGGCGCGCAGATACACGAGGACGGGCCGACGGGCAAGAATAGCAGACTTCCAGGGCCTGTCCAACCGGCGAAAACGGCGCACGACCTGCGGTTTTCATCTGCTCCGGCCTCCCGCGCGGGCGGCCCGCCTCATCTCGGCGCCCTGCGCGTGAGGACCTCGCAGCCGTCCAGCGTGATCGCAACCGTGTGCTCGAAGTGGGCCGACAGCGACCCGTCGGCGGTGACGACCGTCCAGCCGTCGTCGAGGGTCTTGGTCGCGGCCTTCCCGGCGTTGATCATCGGCTCGATTGCGAGCGTCATCCCCGCCCCCAGGACCTCGCGCCGGCCGGGGGGGCCGTAGTTCGGGATGTGCGGGTCCTCGTGGAACGAGCGTCCGACGCCGTGGCCGACGTACTCCCGCACGACGGAGAACCCCGCCGCGGCCGCCGTCTGCTCCACGGCGTGGCCGACGTCGCCAAGGCGGTTGCCCGGCCTGCAGTGCCTGATCGCCGCCTCGAGGGCCTCCTGCGTGACCTTCAGCAGCTCGGACGCGGCCGGGTCGACCTCGCCGACGGGGAAGGTCACCGCGGAGTCCACGTGGAAGCCCTCGTAGAGGACCGCCACGTCCAGCGAGACCACGTCGCCCTCGTGGAGGACGACCGGCCCCGGGATCCCGTGGACGATGACGTCGTTCGGTGAGGTGCAAATCGAGCCGGGGAACCCGCGGTAGCCCTTGGCCGAGGCCTTGGCCCCGGCGGCGCCGATCGCCTCCTCGGCGATGTCGTCCAGCTCGCCCGTCGTGATTCCCGGGCGCAGCGCCTCCTCGAGCCGGTCGAGCGTGTCGGTGAGCACCTTGGCCCCGCGACGCATGATCGCGAGCTCCTCGGCGGACTTCTTGTAGATCACAGGATTGCGACTATCCGCCCAAAGACCTCTTCCGGCGTGCCGATCCCGTCGACCTCGCGGAGCAGCCCCCGCTTCTCGTAGTACGCCTTCAGGGGCTCGGTCTCGCGGTGGTAGGTCTCGAGGCGGCTGAGGACCGTCCTCTCGTCCACGTCGTCGGTCCGCCTTACGACCGCGCCGCCGCACGCGTCGCAGACGCGGTCCTCCTCCGGCGGCGCCTCGACGCTGTAGTTCCGGCCACACTTGGTGCAGGCCATCCGGCCGAGGATCCGCTGCACCGAGACCTCTTGCGGCACGTCGATCACGAGCGCGGCGTCCAGGCCGCAGCCCTGCCCCCGGAGGAGCTCGTCGAGAGCCTCGGCCTGGGGGATGTTGCGCGGGAAGCCGTCGACGATGAAGCCGTCCTTCACGTCGGCGGCTTCGAGACGCTCCCTCACGACCTGGATGGTGAGCTCGTTCGGCACGAGCTGCCCCGCGTTCACGTACTCGAGGACGCGCAGCCCGAGCGCGGTCTTGCCGGCGACCGCCCAGCGAAAGATCTCGCCGGTCGAGATCGCCGGGATCCCGTACTTCTCCGCGATCGCGGTGCCCTGCGTCCCCTTGCCGGCCCCCTGGGGGCCGAAGATCACCAGTCGCACGAACCCCTCACTTCAGGAAGCCCTCGTAGTGGCGCATCGTGAGCTGCGACTCGATCTGCTTCATGGTCTCGAGGGTCACGCCGACGGCGATGAGTATCGAGGTTCCCGCGAAGGGCAGCTGCTGGATGTTCTGAGTGGCGAGGAAGATCGACGGCATCAACGCGATCGCGGCGATGAACAGCGCCCCCGGAAGCGTGATGCGGCTGAGGATCCGCGACAGGTAGTCCGCCGTCTGGCGGCCCGGCCGGATGCCCGGGATGAACCCTCCGTACTTCTTCATGTTGTCGGCTACGTCGACCGGGTTGAACGAGATCGCCGTGTAGAAGTACGCGAAGAACACGACCATCAGCCCGAACAGCGCCATGTACACGAGGCTGGCCGAGTTCACGAGGTACCTCTCGATGAAGTCCTGGACCCCCTGTTGGTGGATCACGTTCTGCAGCAGAGTCGGGATGTAGAGGACGCTGGAGGCGAAGATGATCGGGATCACGCCGGCCTGGTTGACCTTGAGGGGGATGTACGTCGACGACCCGCCGTAGACGCGGCGTCCGACGACTCGCTTCGCGTACTGGACCGGGATCCGCCGCTGGCCCTGCTCCATGATCACGATCGCGACGATCACGATGATGCCGATGAGGCAGATCGCGAGGAACACCGCGAGTGACTTCTGGCGGAAGATAAGCGCGAGCTCGCTCGGCAGCGTCGACACGATCGAGGCGAAGATCAGGATCGACATCCCGTTGCCGATCCCGCGCTGTGTCACGAGCTCGCCGAGCCACATGATCAACGCGGTGCCGGCCGTGAGCGACAGCACGATCAGCATCACGCGGGGCGCGTTGAAGTTCGGGATGAGGTCGACGGGCGCGCCGGTGGCGTCGGTGAGGGTCCCGTTGTGGAACAGGAACGCGAGCCCGGTCGACTGCAGGATCGCGAGCAGGACCGTGAGGTACCGCGTCCACTGCGTGATCTTCTTGTGCCCCGTCTCGCCCTCCTTCGACCACGCCTCGAGCTTCGGGATGACGACCGTGAGCAGCTGCATGATGATCGACGACGTGATGTACGGCATGATCCCGAGCGCGAACACCGCCAGCTGCGTCAGAGCGCCGCCCGAGAACAGGTTGATGAACTGCGTGATCCCGCCGGACGCGTTCGCGGCGAAGTCCTGAGCCCGCTGGACGTCGATGCCCGGCGTCGGCACGTGGGCGCCGAAGCGATAGATCGCGATGATCATCAGCGTGAACAGGATCTTCTTGCGAAGGTCCGGGATCTTGAACGCGCTGACGAACGCGCTGAGGAGGTTCACCGGCCGGCACCGCCCTTCCGGCCGTGTCCCTTCGGCGGCACCTCGTCGAGCACGACCGCGCTGCCGCCCGCGGCCTCGATCTTCGCCCGCGCCGACGCGCTGAACGCGTGGGCGGTGACCGTCACCGCGCGGTCTATGTCACCGTCGCCGAGGACCTTGATGAGCTTGTCCCTCTTGTGCACGAGCCCGGCGGCCCGCAGCTCGTCCGGTCCGATCGAGTCGCCGTGCACCTCGGCGAGGTCCGTGAGGTTCACGGCGCCGTAGACCTTCCGGTTCGGCGGCGTGAAGCCCTTCAGCTTCGGGACGCGCCGGACCAGCGGCATCTGACCGCCCTCGAAGAACAGGTGGACCTCGCCGCGCGCCTTCGTACCCTTGGTGCCGCGGCCGGCCGTCTTGCCCTTGCCCGACCCCTCGCCGCGACCGACGCGCTTGCGCCGGCGGTGGGCGCCCTCTGCGGGCTTCAGCTCGTGAGGCTTCATCTACGACGTCTCCTCGACCTCGACCAGATGCTGGACTGCGCGGATCATCCCGCGGATCTCGGGCCGGTCCTCCTGGACGACCGTCTGGCCCATGCGCTTGAGGCCGAGGGCGCGGATCGTCCCCTCCTGCTTCGAGCCGCGGCCGAGCACCGACCGGACCTGGGTGATCTTCAGCTTCGCCATCTTGAACCGTCCTCGTCCCTATCTGTTGCCGCTCGCGGCAGGAGCGGGAGCGTTCAGCAGCCACGGCGGCGCCACGTCCTCCGGCGCCTTGCGGCGTTTCGCCGCCACCCCGGCGGGCGTGCTGATGCTCTTCAGCGCCTTCACCGTCGCGTGGACGATGTTGATCGGGTTCCCGGAGCCCAGCGACTTCGACAGGACGTCCCTGATCCCGGCGCACTCGACGACGGCCCGGACGGGGCCGCCGGCGATCACGCCCGTACCGGGCGACGCCGGCTTCAGCAGGACGACGCCGCCAGCGTCCTCGCCGATGATCTCGTGGATGATCGTGTTGCCGACCATCGGTACGCGGAAGAAGTTGCGCTTGGCCTCCTCGACGCCCTTCTGGATCGCCGCGGGGACCTCGCGCGCCTTGCCGTAGCCGACTCCGACCTGACCCGCGCCGTCGCCGACCACGACGAGAGCCGTGAACGAGAAGCGCCGCCCGCCCTTCACCACCTTCGCGACGCGGTTGATCGAGACGACGCGCTCCTCGTACTGCGTCCTGTCGTCGTCGTCGCGCCGCCCGCGGGGGCCGCCTCCTCTTGCCATACCGTCTCCCTTTCCTCGTGCTAGAACTCGAGCCCGGCTTCGCGGGCGCCGTCTGCCAGTGCCTGGACGCGGCCGTGATAGCGGAAGCCGCCGCGGTCGAACGTGACGCGGCTGACGCCGGCCGCCTTCGCCTTCTCGGCCACCTGCGCGCCGACCGCCCTGGCCTTCGCCTTCGGGTCCTCCCCCTCGTCGGCTTTGTCACCAGCGCCGCCGGCCGAGGCCGCCAGTGCCAGCGACGAGGCCGCCGCGAGCGTCCGGCCCGCGACATCGTCGATGACCTGCGCGTAGATGTGCCGGTTCGACCGGTACACCGCCAGCCGCGGCCGCTCGGCCGAGCCGGTGACCTTCTTGCGCACCCGGCGGTGCCTCCGCTGAAGCGGCGTCGTCCTCTTCGTCGTCGTCATGCCTAACCTCCGGCCTTCGCGGCCTTGCCGGCCTTTCGGCGGATGTGCTCGCCCTCGTACCGGATGCCTTTCGCCTTGTACGGCTCGGGCTTCTTGATCGCCCTGATCTCGGCCGCCGTCTGGCCGACGAGCTCCTTGTCGATGCCCCGGACCGTGATCCGCGTGGGCGCCGGGACGTCGAACTCGATGCCCGCGGGCGCCGGCTTGCGGACGGTGTGCGAGTAGCCGACGGACAGCTCGAGGTCGGTCCCCTGCTTCTGAGCGCGGTAGCCGACGCCGTGGATCTCGAGCCTCTTCTCGTATCCCTCGGTGACGCCGCGGATCATGTTCGCGACGAGGGTCCGGACGAGCCCGTGCAGCGCCTTCACCGCGTTCGTCTCGCCGTCCCGCGACACGCGGAGCTCGCCGTCGGACTGCTCGATCGTGATCTCCTTCGGCAGCACGCGCTCGAGCTCGCCCTTCGGGCCCTTCACCCGGATGGCTCGTCCGGCGATAGCCACGTCGACCCCCGACGGGACGGTGATCGGCGCCTGTCCTACTCGTGACATAACCCGCTCCTACCAGACGTACGCCAGGACCTCGCCGCCGACCTTGGCGCGGCGAGCCTGCTTGTCGGTCATCACTCCGTGCGACGTCGAGATGATCGCGACGCCGAGACCCCCGAGGACGCGGGGCAGCTCCTGCGAACCGCGGTAGACGCGGCGCCCGGGCTTGCTGATGCGCCGGATGCCCGAGATCGCACGCTCGCGCGTCTCGGTGTACCGGAGCTTGATCTTGATCGCGGGATGCCCCTCGACCTCGATCGACTCGACGGCGTCGACATAGCCCTCCTCCTCGAGGATCTTGGCGATGTTCGCCTTGATCTTCGAGGCCGGGATCACGACGTCGTCGTGCATCGCGGTCGACGCGTTCCGGATGCGGGCCAGCATGTCTGCGATGGGATCGGTCATCGACATGGAATGGTCCTCCTGGTGGCGCTGTCGAGCTTCTGGGGCGCGAAGAGCGAGTCAGGCAAGGACGCAGGGAGCCGCCGTAGTGGAGCTACGGCGGCGACTGAGGACGCCGCATGGCGAAGCTCTGCAGCCGTCCAGAAGCCCACGTGTGTCGCCAGGAGGGCCATCACCAGCTCGCCTTCGTGATGCCGGGGATCTCGCCGGTGTGCGCCATCTCGCGGAAGCAGAGGCGGCAGAGCCCGAAGCTCCGGTAGACGGCGCGGGGCCGGCCGCACCGCTGGCAGCGCGAGTACGCCCGCACCTTGAACTTCGGCTTCCTCTCGGCCTTTACTCGGAGAGATTTCTTCGCCATAACGCTCCTACGCCTCCTGCCTGCTTCCCTGCTGCCTCAGCGGAAAGCCGAGGGCCGTCAGCAGTGCCCGCCCCTCGGCGTCGTCCTTCGCGGTCGTGACGATGGTGACGTCCATGCCGCGCGTCGCGTCGATGTCGTCGTAGTCGATCTCGGGGAACACGAGCTGCTCGGTGAGGCCGAACGAGTAGTTGCCGTTCCCGTCGAACGACCGCGGGTCCAGCCCCCGGAAGTCCCGGATGCGCGGGAACACGATCGACATGAGCCGGTCGAGGAAGTCCCACATGCGGTCGCCGCGCAGCGTGACGGCGGCGCCGATCGGCATGCCCTCGCGGATCTTGAACGTCGCGATGGACTTGCGCGCCCGGCGGATCGCGGGCTTCTGCCCGGTGATCGTCGTCAGGTCCCTGACCGCGCCCTCGAGCATCTTCGCGTCCTTGGGGGCCTCGCCGACGCCCATGTTCACCGAGACCTTCACCGGCCGCGGGACCTGCATGATGTTGCCGAGGCCGAGCTCCGACTGGAGGCGCGCGGCGATCTCCGCGTGGAAGCGCTCCTTCAGCCTGGGCGTGTACGTCCTGGTTGCCATGATCCCGTCCTTTAGAGCTCGGTTCCGCACTTGCGGCAGATGCGGACCTTCGCGCCGCTGCCTTCCTCGATCCTGTATCCCGCGCGCGTCGGGCCGTCGGTCGGGCACACGAGCGCGACGTTCGATATGTCGATCGCCGCCTCCTTGTGCGCGATGCCGCCCTCCTGCCCGCCGCGCCGGTTCATCCGGACCTTCTCGTGGCGTGTGACGCGGTTCACGCCCTCGACGATCACCCGGCCCTTGCGCGGCAGCACCTCGAGCACGCGTCCCTGCGCGCCCAGGTCCTTCCCGGAGACGACGGCGACCTGGTCGCCCTTCCTGATCTTCGGCGCCACCTAGATCACCTCCGGAGCGAGCGAGATGATCTTCATGAACCGCTTCTCGCGCAGCTCCCGTGCCACGGGACCGAAGATCCTCGTCCCGCGCGGCTGCATCTGGCCGTCCACGATCACCACCGCGTTGTCGTCGAACTTGATGTAGGAGCCGTCGCCGCGGCGGCGCTCCTTGGCCGTCCGCACGACGACCGCCTTGACGACGTCGGACTTCTTGACGGCGCCCCCCGGGATCGCGTCCTTCACGGTGCACACGACGATGTCGCCGACGCCGGCGTACCGGCGCCGCGACCCGCCGAGCACCTTGATCACGAGGACCTCACGGGCGCCCGTGTTGTCGGCGACTCTGCACCTCGTCTCTTGCTGGATCACTTTGCCTTCTCGACGATCTCGACCACGCGCCAGCGCTTCGTGCGCGAGAGCGGCCTGGTCTCGGCGATACGCACGGTGTCCCCGACCCTCGCCTCGTTGGCCTCGTCGTGGGCCTTGAGGCGCTTGTTGCGGCGGACGATCTTCCCGTAGGTGGGGTGCGCGGCCGCGTCTCGGACCTCGATCACGACGGTCTTGTCCATGACGTCGGAGACGACGCGCCCGGTGCGGCTCTTGCGCTTGCCGCGTTCCTTCGTCAACTGTGCCTCGTCGGCGCTCATCTAGGTTCTCCCTGCTGCTCCAGCTCGTGCTCGCGCAGGATCGTCTTCAGTCGGGCGACGTCCTTGCGGAGCTGCGTCAGCCTCTTGTAGTTGTCCAGCTGTCCCGTCGCGTTCTGGAACCGCAGGTTGAACAGCTCCTCCTTCGTGTCGACGAGCCGCTGGCGGATCTCGTCCAGGGGGAGGTCCCTGATCTCAGAGGCCTTCATCACTGCACCTCCATCGACTGCTCGCGTGCCACGAAGCGGCACTTGATCGGGAGCTTGTGCGCCGCGAGGCGGATCGCCTCGCGCGCCAGCGGCTCCGGGATCCCTCCGATCTCGAACATCACGCGGCCGGGCTTGACGACGGCGACCCAGCCCTCCGGGTTGCCCTTGCCGGATCCCTGCCGGGTCTCGGCGGGTTTCTTCGTGTAGGGCTTGTCCGGGAAGATGTTGATCCAGACCTTCCCGCCGCGGCGGATGTGACGCGTCATCGCGATACGCGCGGCCTCGATCTGCCGGTTCGTGATCCATCCGGGCTCGACCGCCATCAGACCGAAGTCGCCGAAGTTGACGGCGGTGCCGCCCTTGCTCTGCCCGCGCATGCGCCCGCGCTGCTGCTTGCGGTGCCTGACCTTCTTCGGCATCAGCATCGCTACGACTCGCTTCCTTCGGGGGCCGTCGTCTCGCCGCCCGCGGCAGGCGGCGCGTCCGGCCGCGCCGCGTCCTCGGGGGGCTCGGCAGGCGCCTCTTCGGACTTCACCTCTGCCGACGGCGGCGTGCCCTCCGCGAGCTCGGGGGCCGTCGTCTTGGGGGGCGACGACGAGGCGCCGCGCGCCGAGCTCGTCCGGCGGGGCTTGCCGGTCGCGGTCTGGCCGCGGCCTCTGGCCCGCTCCTCGGCGCCCCGCCCCACGGTCTCCCCGGCGGCGAGGGCGGCCTCGCGGCGAAGCCGCGCGGAGTCGCGTGCGGATGCGTAGATGTCCTGGAACGGGCCCTTGTAGATCAGGACCTTGACGCCGATCCGGCCGAACGTCGTGCGCGCCTCGGCGAAGCCGTAGTCGACGTCCGCCCGCAGCGTGTGCAGGGGCATCTGGCCCTCGATGTACCACTCGGTCCGGCTCATCTCGGCGCCGCCGAGACGGCCTCCGCACTGGACCCGCACGCCCTTGGCGCCGTGGCGCATCGCCGTGCCGACGGCCTTCTTCATCGCCCGGCGAAACGAGACGCGGCTGACGAGCTGCTCCGCCACGCCCTGCGCGATCAGCTGCGCGTCGAGCTCCGGCTGCTTCACCTCGATGATGTTCAGGCGGACGTCCGTCGGCTTGCCGTAGATCTTCGACTCCATGTGCTCGAGCTGCGAGCGCAGACGCTCCGCCTCGGCTCCACGGCGACCGATGACGATCCCGGGCCGCGCGGTGTGGGCGTCGATGCGGACCCGCTCGCGCGTCCGCTCGATGTCGATGCGGCTGATCCCGGCGTGCGGGAGCTGGCCCATCAGGTACTCACGGATCCTGAGATCGGCGACGAGGTATTCCTTGTACTGCTTCTCGGTGAACCAGCGGGACTTCCAGTCGGTGTGGATGCCGAGGCGGAAGCCGTACGGGTGGACCTTCTGACCCATTACTCGGCCTCCTTCTCGGACTTCTTCTCGGACGTCCTCTCGGACTTCTTCTCGGTGCTCTTGCGCTTGGTCGTCTTCTTGGCCGTCGTCTTCTCCACGGTCGTCTTGGCAGTCGTCTTCTTCGAGGTCGTCTCGGGAGACGCTTCGGTCGCAGGCGAAGCCACGCTCGCGGAGGCCTCGGGAGCCGCGCCCTCGGCCGGCGGCTTCTTCGCCCGGCGCGCCGCCTGCTTTGCCGCCGGCGCCTCCGGCAGCTGCTCGACGACCTCCTCGGGCCGTCCGACGACGACCGAGATGTGGCAGGTGCGCTTGCGGATCCTCGTCGCGCGACCCTGCGCGCGCGGCCGGAACCGTCGCAGCGTCGGCCCCTCGTCGACCCACGCCCGGGCGACGACGAGCTCGTCGGCGGGAAGGCTCCGGTTGTGCTCCGCGTTCGCGATCGCGGAGTCGAGCACCTTGCCGACGGTCGTCGACGCCGCGCGCTCGTTGAACCGCAGCACGCGCCGGGCGTCGTCGACGTGACGCCCGCGGATCAGGTCCACGACCTGGCGCGCCTTCGTCGGCGAGATCCGGATGTGCCGGGCCGTCGCGATGGCCTCCTGCGCGTCGGGAGCGATCTTGCGCGCCATCAGCGGGCCCTCGTCGTGCGCTCGGCGGCACCACCGTGCGTGCGGAACGCACGCGTGGGCGCGAACTCGCCGAGCTTGTGGCCGACCATCGACTCGGTGACGTAGACCGGGACGTGCTTGCGCCCGTCGTGGACCGCGATCGTGTGCCCGACCATCTCGGGGATCACGGTCGACCGGCGCGACCAGGTCTTGATCACACGCTTTTCGTTGCGCTTGTTCATCGCGTCCACCTTCAGGAGCAGGTGGTCGTCGACGAAGGGGCCCTTCTTCAAGCTCCGCGGCATTACCGACCTCTCTTCTTCCCTCGCCGCCGGACGATCATCGAGTCGGACGGCTTGGACCGGCGCGTGCGGCCCTCCTTCTTGCCCCACGGGCTCACGGGGTGGCGTCCTCCGGACGACTTGCCCTCGCCGCCGCCCAGCGGGTGGTCCACCGGGTTCATCGCGACGCCCCGGACGGACGGCCGCTTGTTCTTCCAGCGGTTGCGCCCGGCCTTCCCGACGGAGATCAGCTCGGCCTCGGCGTTGCCGACCTCGCCGACGGTCGCGCGGCACGCGATCGGCACCATCCGCATCTCACCCGACGGGAGCCGCAGCGTCGCCTTGGTTCCCTCCTTGGCGACGAGCTGCACCGACGAGCCGGCGGAGCGCGCCATCTTGCCTCCGCCGCCCGGGCGGAGCTCGACGTTGTGGACGACGGTGCCGACGGGGATGTTCCGCAGCGGAAGCGCGTTCCCGGGCCGGATGTCGGCGCCGGGGCCCGACTCGACGACGTCGCCGACCTTCACGCGGTTCGGCATCAGGATGTACCGCTTCTCGCCGTCGACGTAGTGCAGCAGGGCGATGCGGGCGTTGCGGTTGGGGTCGTATTCGACGTGCGCGACCTTTGCCGGCACGCCGTCCTTGTCGCGCCGGAAGTCTATGCGGCGATACCGCACCTTGTTTCCGCCACCCTGGTGTCGCGCCGTGATGCGACCGTAGGCGTTCCGGCCGGCCTTCCTCGGCTTCGGCTCGAGCAACGACTTCTCGGCGTCCGACCGGGTGAGGTCCGAGAAGTCGGAGTGCGTCTGGAACCTCCGTCCCGGCGATGTGGGCTTGGCTTTACGAATCGGCATCTCGCTCCCTAACCCTGCGTCTCGAAGATCTCGATCTTGTCGCCCTCGGCGAGCTTCACGATCGCCCGCTTGGACCCCGGCCGCCGTCCTTCCACGAAGCGGAAGCGCTTCAGCTTCCCCTTGCGGTTCTGGGTGTTGACGGAGAGGACCTTGACGCCCCAGATCGCCTCGACGGCCTGGCGGATCTCGGTCTTGTTCGCGTCGGGGTGGACCTTGAACGTGTAAGCGTTCTGGTCGAGCAGCGAGTAGCTCTTCTCGCTGACGACCGGGGCGAGGACGACGTCGCGCGGATCGTTCTTGGTGCTCACGCGCTCACCCCCCTGTCGTCTTGCGGTCCCGCCGCCGAGGCGGCCCCCTCTTTGTCTTGCGGTCCCGCCGAGGCGGCCCCCTCTTTGTCCTGCGGTCCCGCCGAGGGGGCTCCCTCTTCGTCCGGCGGTCCCGCCGAGGCGGCCCCCTCTTTGTCCTGCGGTCCCGCCGAGGGGGCTCCCTCTTTTTCCTGCGGTCCCGCCGAGGCGGCCCCCTCTTTGTCTTGCGGTCCCGCCTCCGAGGCGGCCTCCTCTTTGTCTTGCGGTCCCGCCGAGGCGGCCCCCTCTTTGTCTTGCGGTCCCGCCTCCGAGGCGGCCCCCTCTTTGTCTTGCGGTCCCGCCTCCGAGGCGGCCCCGCGGACGTTCCTCGTATACGCCCCGAACGCCTCGGTCGTGAAGATCACGTGGTCGGCGACCAGGACGTCGTACGTCCCGAGCGACGACGACAGCGAGAACGCCGCCTTACCGAGGTTGCGGAAGGCTCGGTCGACCGTCCGCGAGCTCTCCGCGTCGGGGTCGAGCACGACCAGGATCCGGCCGTCGATCCCGGCGCCGCTCAGCGCCGCCGCGGCGGCCTTCGTCTTCGGCTCGGTGAACCCGTCCATGATCCAGACCCGCCCGTCGCCGGCCTTGGACGCCAGCGCCGAGCGGAGCGCGGCGCGGCGCATCTTCTTCGGGAGCCGCACGGAGTAGTCGCGCGGCTTCGGGCCGAAGACGGTCCCGCCGCCGACCCAGATCGGGCTCCGCGTCGAGCCGTGACGGGCCCGACCGGTTCCCTTCTGCCGCCACGGCTTCTTGCCGCCCCCGCGCACCTCGGAGCGCGTCTTCGTGGACGCCGTCCCGGAGCGCGCCGCGGCGAGCTGCGCCGTCACGGCCTGGTGCATCAGCGGCACGTTGACCCCGCCGCCGAAGAGCTCGTCGGGGAGATCGCGGGTGCCCGTCGAGGCCCCCGTCGCGTCGATGACCTTCGCAGTGAACGGCACGTCTAGCTCGCCTTCCTCGTCCCGGCGCCGCGCCGGCGCAGCCGGACGGCCGAGCGGACCATCACGATCCCGTCCTTCGGCCCAGGCACCGCGCCGCGGATGAGCAGCAGGTTGCGCTCGGCGTCGGCCTTGATGATCCTGAGGTTCAGCGTCGTCACGCGGACGTGGCCGAGATGCCCCGCCATCCGCTGCCCCTTGAAAACACGCGCGGGCGTCGAGGCCCCGCCGATAGATCCCGGCGAGCGGTGCTTCTTGTGCGTTCCGTGGCTGCTCCCGAGACCCTTGAAGTTGTGGCGCTTCATCCCTCCGGCGAACCCCTTGCCCTTGGTCACGCCGATCACGTCGACGACCTCGCCGGGCTCGAAGACGTCGGCCCTGATCTCGGACCCCGGCGCGAGGTCGCCGAGGTCGTCGAGGCGGAGCTCGACGAGGTGCCGGGCAGGATCTACCCCCGCCTTCGCGAAGTGTCCCGCCGCGGGCTTGTTCGTCTGCTTGGGCGTCCCGAACGCGAGCTGCACCGCCGAGTACCCGTCGGTCTGCGGAGTCTTCACCTGCACGACGCGGCAGGGCCCGGCCTCGACGACGGTCACGGGCACCGCGCGCCCGTTCTCGTCGAAGACCTGGGTCATCCCGATCTTGCGACCGAGGATGCCTTTCACCTCCGCCATCTGGGTATCTCCTCTTGTCAGAGCTTGAGCTCGATGTCCACGCCGGCGGGAAGATCGAGCCGCTGGAGCGAGTCGACCGTCTTCGGCGTCGGGTTGACGATGTCGAGCAGCCTCTTGTGCGTGCGCATCTCGAAGTGCTCGCGCGAGTCCTTGTCCTTGTGCGGCGAGCGGATGACCGTGTAGACGCTGCGCTCGGTGGGCAGCGGGATCGGGCCGTTGACGCTTGCGCCCGTGCGGGTCACCGTCTCGACGATCTTCTTCGCAGACTGGTCGATGACCTCGTGGTCGTACGCCTTCAGCCTGATCCTTATCTTCATGCCGTTCGCCACAGCTGTCCTTTGCTTGCGCGATCCCCGAGGCGATCGCTGGTTGTTTGCGCGATCGCCGAGGCGATCGCCGGCCGTCTCTACTCGAGGATCTTGGTGACGCGCCCGGCGCCCACGGTGCGGCCGCCCTCACGGATCGCGAAGCGCAGGCCCTCGTCCATGGCGACCGGCTGGATGAGCGTGACCTCCATCTCGGTGTTGTCGCCCGGCATGACCATCTCGGTCCCGCCGGGAAGCTGCACCGAGCCCGTCACGTCCGTCGTGCGGAAGTAGAACTGAGGCCGGTAGTTGTTGAAGAACGGCGTGTGGCGGCCACCCTCGTCCTTGCTGAGGATGTAGACCTGCGCCTGGAACTTCGTGTGCGGCGTGATCGAGCCGGGCTTGCAGAGCACCTGGCCGCGCTGGACCTCGTCCTTCTTCGTGCCTCGCAGCAGGATTCCGGCGTTGTCGCCCGCCTGCGCGCTGTCGAGCATCTTGCGGAACATCTCGATGCCGGTGACG
>JBHELD010000009.1:0-39629 GCA_046263255.1 Actinomycetota bacterium | reverse complement strand
GTCGCACAGGAGGGGTCGCTGCGCCTCGTGACGGCGGAGCCGGGAGAGAGCGCGGTCGCGGAGGGACTGCTCGGGTTCGGGGGCAGCGTCGGCCATCTCGAGGCGGTCGACTGCGCGCCCGGCGGCGGGATCGTCTCCTCGTTCGCCGCCCCGGACGGCCGCTCGTACCGGATCGAACGGCGCTTCCTGGTGTTCGACGGGCCGCGCCTCGTGGAGGACCGGGTCGAGGTCGAACGGGCGCCGCTCGAAGAGCTCGACCGGTTCCCGGAATACGCCGCGTCGCCGTTCGGGAGCTGCAGCGGCTGACGGCGACGACGTTTTAGGGTTGCCGCCTTATGGAGCGCGAGTACACCTTCCGGTCGATCGAGGACCGGTGGATGAAGGTCTGGCGGGACACGAGGGCGAACGCGGCCCCCGGGGTCCCGGCGGGCGACAAGCGCTACGCGCTCACGATGTTCCCGTATCCGTCGGGCGACCTGCACATGGGCCACGTCGAGATCTTCTCGATCCACGACTCGATCGCCCGCTTCTGGCGGATGAACGGGTTCCAGGTCCTGAGCCCCATCGGGTGGGACGCGTTCGGGCTCCCCGCCGAGAACGCGGCGATCAAGCGCGGCATCCATCCGAAGACGTGGACGTACGACAACATCGCGAAGCACCGGGCGTCGATGGAGCGCCTCGGCTACTCGTTCGACTGGGATCGCGTCTTCTATACCTGCGACCCGAGGTACTACCGCTGGAACCAGTGGTTCTTCCTGCGCTTCTACGAGAAGGGGCTCGCGTACCGGCGCGCCGCTCCGGCGAACTGGTGCCCCAACGACAAGACCGTGCTCGCGAACGAGCAGGTCGTCGCCGGCCGCTGCGAGCGGTGCGGAGCCGTCGTCGAGAAGCGCTGGCTCACGCAGTGGTTCTTCAAGATCACCGACTACGCGGAGCAGCTCGTCGCCGACCTCGAGCTGAACACGGGGTGGACGGAGCACCTGAAGACGCTGCAGCGCAACTGGATCGGGCGTTCGGAGGGGGCCGAGGTCTCGTTCGACATCGAAGGCGCGCCCGAGCCCGTCGTGGTCTTCACGACGCGCCCGGACACGCTGTGGGGGGCGACGTTCTTCGTCATGGCGCCGGAGCACCCGCTGGTCGAGAAGCTTGCGGCGGCGGGGGGCACGACCGCAGAGCTGGAGGCGTTTCGCGCGGACGTCAACAGGCTCTCGGACGTCGACCGGGTGTCGGCGGAGCGAGAGAAGACGGGGATCTTCCTCGGCGTCCACGCGACGAACCCCGTCGACGGCGAGCGGATCCCGGTGTGGGTCGCCGACTACGTGCTGATGGAGTACGGGACCGGGGCCATCATGGCCGTCCCCGGGCACGACGACCGCGACTTCGACTTCGCACGCAAGCACGGTCTCGAGGTCCGGCGGGTGATCGAACCACTCGAGGGCGCCGGCGAGCTGCCGTATGCCGGGCCCGGCACGGTGGTGAACAGCGGCCCCTTCGACGGGACCCCGACGACCGAGTCGGTGCGCGCGGTCACCGAGTGGCTGGAGCGTCAGGGGCTCGGCCGCGCGGCGGTGAACTTCCGGCTGCGCGACTGGCTGATCAGCCGCCAGCGCTACTGGGGGACGCCGATCCCGATCGTGTTCTGCGACTCCTGCGGCGAGGTCCCCGTGCCCGACGACCAGCTGCCGGTCGTGCTCCCCGAGGCCGTCGACTTCACGCCGCGCGACGAGGCTTCTCCCCTCGCGACCGCCGAGGAATGGGTGAACGTCGCATGCCCGCAGTGCGGAGCGCCGGCGCGACGCGAGACCGACACGATGGACACGTTCGTCGACTCGTCGTGGTACTTCCACAGGTACCTCGACCCCCACAACGAGGACATGCCGTTCGACCCCGAGGTGTCGAAGGCGTGGATGCCCGTCGACCAGTACAGCGGCGGGATCGAGCACGCGGTCCTTCACCTCATCTACGCGCGCTTCTGGCAGAAGGTCCTCGTCGACATGGGCATGGCGGACGACCCCGAGCCGTTCCCGGCGCTGTTGAACCAGGGGACGGTGACGATGGGTGGCAAGCGGATGTCGAAGTCCCGCGGCAACATCGTGGAGCCGCAGGAGGCGTTCCGGCTGTACGGCGCGGACGCCCTGCGCCTCTACATGCTGTTCTCGGGACCCCCAGAGCAGAACTTCGACTGGCCCGAGGAGGGAGTCACCGCGATCGGCAAGGTGACGTTTCCGTGGCTGAAGCGCGTGTGGCGCCTCTGCGAGGAGAACCGCGACGTCGTCTCCGTCGGGCAGCTCCACATGGGTCCCGCCGAGACCGCGCTTCGCAGGCACATCCACCGGACGATCGCGGTGGTGACCCGGGACTACGAGACGTTCTCGTTCAACACCGCCATCGCGCGGCTCATGGAGCTCGTCAACAACGCCGGACGGTACAAGACCGTCGGCGGCGGTCATCCGGGCGTCATGCGGGAGCTGGTCGAGACGCTGCTGAAGCTTCTCGCGCCCATGGCTCCCTTCGTCGCGGAGGAGCAGTGGCACCGCCTCGGGCACGAGACTTCGGTGCATGCACAGCCGTGGCCGGTCTACGACGAGGACCTCGCGGCCGAGGACGAGACCACGATGGTCGTGCAGGTCAACGGCAAGGTCCGCGACACCATCCGGGTGCCGGTCGACGTCACCGAGGAACGGATGAAGGAGCTGGCGCTCGCGTCCGAGAAGGTCGCGGGACACCTCGGGGGGAACCCGCCGGCGAAGATCATCGTCAAGCCGCCGAAGCTGGTATCGCTCGTCGCGGCCCGCTAGCTGCTAGCCCTCTAGAAGATCTCGGGGCACCACGGCGCGGCGCGGGTGCGCCACATGTCGTCGGCGCGCTCGAGGACCGACGGGTCCGGCGCCTCGATCCGTCCGGCGGAGGCGAGCTGCGAGAACGTGAACTGCCCGAGGTAGAGCGACGCCACCTCCGCGATCCCGATCCTCACGTCGCCGTCGCCGTCGCTCTTCGTGACGGTCGCGCGACCGGCCTCGACCTGTATCCGCCAGGTGGCGGCGTTCTCAGGAAGCACGGGGTCGTTGACCTCCAGCGTCATCGTTCCGTCGCGCGCGTACGTGCGTGCCTCCAGCGCGGCCGCGACGTCGACGATGCGCAGCCACAGGCCGTTGGAGAGCATGAAGCGCAGGTACCGGGGCTCCGCGAGCATCAGCTGGAGCGGGTGATCCGACGGCAGGAAGAACCCCTGCGAGTGCACGGACTCGACCAGGTCGATGCCGAAGAGGAACTTCCAGATGTCGAGGTGCGCCTGCGGTGTCGCCGCCATCACCTCGCGCACGTCGACGGAGCCGCGGGAGAACCCCTGCTCCCACCGCTGGTGCACCTGGTAGACCGCGTACGCCGCCGGTGCGCCGTCGTCCTCGAGCAGGGCCTTGAAGAACGGCCCGCCCTCGTCGCGCCCGGGCGCGCGGAGGATCCGGTGTCGCCACCATCTCTCGGAACGGACGAACGTCCCCGGCGTCTGCCGGCGGACGAGCTCGTAGACCGCGGGGAACGCCCGAGCGGCCTCGTCGTTCTCGACGATGCGGAGCGTCCCGCGGATAGGGGAGTCGTCGAGGAACGCCGCACGGTGGCGGGGCACGTCGATCAGCGCCTGCACGGTGGCGGCGCCGTACCCGAAGCGGCGATAGATCGCGTCCTCGCTCGCCCACAGGGCCGCGACGGGCTCGCCCCTCTCCGCGATGTCGCGGAGCTGCGCCGACATCATCGTCCGCAGCACGCCGCGGCGGCGATGGCTCGGGAGGACGCCGACCATCGTGACGCCGGCCGCGTCGACCTCTCCTCCGGGAACCGTGAACCGGAGGGTGAACGCGCTCGCGCTCCCGACCTGCCGGTCACCGTCGAACGCGCCGATCGAGCGATCGGTCTCGACGATGTGCTTGAGGTCGTCCCACACCTCGTCCGTCAGCCCCGCGCCGAACGCCGCCTCGGTCACCTCGAGGAACGCGCGGCCCTGGTCGGGGGTCATCGTGCGGAGCCGGATGTTCATGGCCCCAGATGATGGCACGGGCCGCGGTGGCGCCCGTCACTGCGGCACGGCGGCGCGCGCGGCAACGTCGGGGTCGTGGACGAGGTCGTCGTCGGGGGTGGTTTGAAGGCGCGGCTCGAGGAGATCGTCGGGCGCCGCATCGACACCGGCGTCGTCGTCGCCGTCGTCGCGTTGCTCGTGGGTGTCGGGCTGCTGGTCTCGGGCCGCAAGCCCGCCGCGGCGATCGCCCCGCCCGCGACGGTGCCGCCGGCCTCCGCGCCGTCGGCTCCCGCTCCCGCGCAGCTGCTCGTCCACGTCGCCGGCGCGGTGATGCGGCCCGGGCTCTACGCGCTTCCGGCAGGGGCGCGCGTCGCCGACGCCGTCGAGGCCGCGGGCGGACCGACCCGCAGGGGCGACCTGGGCCTCCTCAACCTCGCCGAGCCGCTCGTCGACGGCATCAAGATCGAGGTTCTCGAGCGCGGCGCGCAGCCCGCCCCGCCGCCCCCCGCGGCCCCCGGCGCGTCTCCCTCTGCGGTGTCGCTGAACTCCGCGGACCAGGCCGCGCTCGAGACGATCCCGGGCGTCGGACCGGTCACGGCCGCGGCGATCCTCGCCTATCGCGACGAGACGGGACCTTTCACGTCGGTCGAGCAGCTGCTGGAGGTGTCCGGGATCGGGCCGGCGACGCTCGAGTCGCTGCGCCCGTACGTGACGCTCTAGCGGGTGGCTGCGCTGGCGCGGACCTGGATCGCGCTCGGGGGCCTGGTCGCGGGCGTCCTGGCGGCGCCGGTCCCGGGATACGTCGCGGTCCTCGCAGCCGCCGCCGGGGCGGGTTGCTGCGCGCGGCGGCGGGGCGGGTGTCGCGCCCTCGGCGTGGTGGCGATCGCGTTCGCCCTCGGCGCGCTGAACGCGACGCTCCGGGCCCCCGAGCAAGAGGTCGCAGACGTGCTGGCGCGCGGCGTGCCGTCCTGCCGGATCGCCGGCCGGACGCTGGAGGACGCCGGAGGTCTCGGCGTCCTCGCGGCCCTGGACCGCGCGGAGTGCGCGAACGGCCGCGCGGACGATGCCGGGGCGGCCTTCCTCGACGGTGCCGACCTCGCGGCCGGGCGCAGCTTCGCCGCGAGCGGCTGGTTGATCCCCCTGCGCGACGGGCCGTTCGATTCCGCCCGGCGTCGGGCGGGGGCCGCGGCGGCGTTCCGCGCGACCGCGACCGAAGACCTCGGCCCCGCGAGCGCGCTGCACGGCATGGCGGGGCGCGTGCGCGCCGGGCTCGCCACGTCGGCCGCGCCTCTGGGCCGGGCGGGGCAGCTGTTACGCGGGCTGACGATCGGCGACACCGCCGGTATCGACCCGCGGACGGAGGGGTCGCTGCGGCGTAGCGGTCTCGCGCACCTGCTCGCGGTGTCCGGGAGCAACGTCGCGATTCTTCTCGGGACCGTGGCGCTGGCGCTGCGGAGCGCGCCGTTCAGAGCCCGGGTCGGCGTCTGCGCCGCGACGCTGGCCGTCTTCGTGCTCGTGGTCGGACCGGATGCGTCGGTGTTGCGCGCCGCCGCGATGGGAGCGGTCGCGCTCGCCGCCCTCGCGTACGGGAAGCGCAACGAGCCCCTGCACGCGCTCGGGCTCGCGCTCGTCGCGCTCGTCGCCCTGCGTCCCGGGATCGTGTACTCGACGGGGCTGCACCTGTCCGCCGCGGCGACGGCAGGGATCGTCCTGTGGACGCGCCCGCTCGCAGCGCGCCTCGGCCGCCTGCCGCGCCCCGCCGCGACGGTGCTGGCCGCGACGGTTGCAGCGCAGTGTGCCGTCGCGCCGTTGCTCGTGGCAGTCTTCGGCCGGATCCCGCTCGGCGGGCTCCCGGCGAACGTGTTCGCCGTCGCCGCGGTCCCCCCAGCGACCGTCCTCGGGCTCGCCGCGGCTGCGGTCGCGCCCGTAGCCGAGGCCCCGGCCGCTCTTCTCGCGCGCGCCGCCTCGCCGTTCGCGGCGTGGATCCTCTACGTCGGCGATACGTTCGGGGCTCCCGCCTGGGCGTCGGTCGCCGTGCCGCGACGGCTCGGGGCCGTCCTCGCGGTGCCCGCGGTGGCGGCCGCGGTCCGCGCCGTTCCGGTCGCGTTGCGACGGCGAGAACGTAGTCTTGAGGCAGGCGCACACAAGAGCCCGGAGAGCCGGTGAGCCTCTATCACCTGAAGTCCATCGCGGTCTCGATCGCGCTCGCGGCCGCCCTGGGAACGCTGGGGGGCCTCCTGTACGCGGTGCTCGCCGACGCGGTGCTGCTCTACGGGATCGCCACGGGGCTGCTCGTCGCGGGGCTGATCGCGCTCGCGGGAGGGCTCCTGGGCGCGACCGAGCCGCCGGAGGGGTGGATGACGGGCAAGGGCACCGGTCGCGGCCAGTTCGGCCGCCGCAGCATCGTCGCGCGCATCGCGACCGAGCACCCCGACGTCGAGGACGTGTCGTCGTGGGAGCTCGCCGTGTGGGGGATCGTCGTCGGCGGCGTCCTCTTGACGGCCGCGACGCTCCTGTTCGAGGCGGTGCGCTGACGTAGGGTCGGCGGCATGCCCGGCTACGTCTGGAAGCTGCACGGCCCCCGCGGCGAGGAGATGAGGCAGACGGACGCGTTCGCCTCGAAGGAGGAGGCGGAGGCGTGGATGGCGTCGGAGTGGTCGTCGCTGCTCGACGAGGGGGCCGAGACGGTCTCGCTGGTCGAGGGCGACGAGCCGCTGTACCGGATGGGGCTGCGCGAAGGATGACGTCGCCCGTGTACCTCCTGGCCGGCGAGACGTTCCTTGCCGAGGAGGCGATCGACCGCATCCGCGCCGAAGCCGGGACCGACCCTCTGTCCGAGGCGGCCTTCGGCGGCGACGTTCCCGCCGCGGAGGTGCTCGGCGCGCTCGACACCCCTTCGCTGCTCGGAGGCCGGCGACTCGTCGTCGTCCGGGATGCCCAGGACCTCGGAAAGGAGCAGGTCGACGCGCTCACGCGCTACCTGCAGGCGCCGTCGCCGTCGGCGGTGCTCGTGCTCGTGGCGGCGGGCCGGACGAAGCTGGACGCCGCGGTACGCGCGGCAGGAACGGTCCTCGCTCTGGAGGCGCCGAAGGGACGGCGGCTCGTCGGCTGGATCCGCGAGCGCGGCCGCGAGCACAAGCTCCGCGTCGACGACCGCGGCGCGTGGGCGCTCGTCGACTCCGTCGGAACGGAGCTGCGCGACCTGTACGGCGCGTTGACGCAGCTGGCGACCGCGCTGGGAGACGGGGCGCCGGTCGGCGCCGCCGAGGTCCGCAAGGCCTTCCCGCGGCTCGCGGACGAGCGCGTGTTCGCGTTCCAGGACGCGGTGGGGGAGCGGCGGCTCGCGGTCGCGATGACGGCGTTGAGGCGGCTGCTCGAGCAGGGCGACGAGCCTCTGATGGTCTTCGGCGCGCTCGGCTCCCAGGTCCGCAGGATGCTGCGCGCCCGGCGCTTCGCCGACCTGGACGCAAAGGCCGTCGGCGACGCGATGGGACTGCCGTCCTGGCGCGCCGAGCGGCTCCAGCGGCAGTGCCGCTCCTATCGCGAGGAGGAGCTGGTCGAGGCGATGACGGTCCTGGCGGCGACCGACGTCGAGATGAAGGGCGGGGACGTTCCCCCGGAGGCCGCGCTCGAGCGCGCGGTGGTGCAGATCGTCACCGGTCAGATGTCGCCTATCGGCTAAGGCGAACGCGCGGCTAGGCCGAGCGACCGAGGCGCCTGGCCAGGCGCGACTTCTTGTTCGACGCCGTGTTCTTGTGGAGGACGCCCTTCGCGGCGGCCTTGTCCAGCGCCCGCGTCGCTTCGCGGAACGCTTGCTCGGCGGCGGCGGCGTCGCCCGACTCGACCGTCTCGTCGAACCGCTTGATGCGCGTCTTCAGCGCCGAGCGCGTCGACTTGTTGCGCTGACGCCGCTCTTCGTTCTGACGGTTTCGCTTTATCTGGCTCTTGATGTTGGCCATGCCGAAAACACCTGTTCTCTTCGGGTAGGTGGCAGAGGATAGCAGAACGGCGCCTGCGCTCGGGTCGCCGGGGGCAGAGCCGGCCCCTCCGGACCGGCGGGCCGGCGCGGCGGTGGCGAATCGCCCCTCTAGTAGGTTCGTCGCGTATGGAACAGGCCCACCAGCGCGCCATCGCCGTCATCGCGCACATCGACCACGGCAAGAGCACGCTCTCAGACCGGCTCCTCCAGCTCACGGGGACGGTGTCCGAGCGAGACATGCGCGAGCAGTTCCTCGACAAGATGGACCTCGAGCGCGAGCGGGGGATCACGATCAAGGCGGCCGCGGTGACGATGCAGTACCAGGCCGCCGACGGCGAGACGTACGAGATCAACCTCATCGACACCCCCGGGCACGTCGACTTCGGCTACGAGGTGTCGCGGTCGCTGGCCGCGTGCGACGGCGTCCTCCTGCTCGTGGACGCCGCGCAGGGGATCGAGGCGCAGACGCTGACGAACCTGTACCTCGCGGTCGACGCGGGTCTGGAGATCATCCCCGTCCTCAACAAGATCGACCTCCCCGCGGCGCGGCCGGACAAGTACGCCGAGGAGACGGCGGGGCTGATCGGGTGCGACCCCTCCGACGTCCACCGGATCTCCGCCAAGACGGGCGAGGGCGTGCCGGAGCTGCTCGAGGCGATCGTCGCGCAGGTGCCGTCCCCCTCCGGCGACGCCGCGGCGCCGCTGCGCGCGCTCGTGTTCGACTCCTACTACGACGCGTACCGCGGCGTCGTCGCCTACGTGCGCGTGGTGGACGGGCAGCTGAAGCGGCGCCAGCCGATCCGGTTCATGGCCGCGGAGGTCGACGTCGACGCCGACGAGATAGGGATCATGGCCCCCGAGGCCACGCCGGGCGACATGCTCGACACCGGCGAGGTGGGCTACCTGATCGCGGGCATCAAGGACGTGAGCCTCGCGAAGGTCGGCGACACGGTCACGTCCGCAACCGATCCCGCCGCGGAGCCGCTGCCGGGCTACCGGGAGCCCAAGCCGATGGTCTTCGCCGGCATCTACCCGATCGAGGGGGACGATTTCCCGCTGCTGCGCGACGCGCTCGAGAAGCTGAAGCTGAACGACGCCGCGCTCGTCTACCAGGCGGAATCGTCCGGGGCGCTCGGGTTCGGGTTCCGCTGCGGCTTCCTCGGGCTCCTGCACATGGAGATCGTGCGCGAGCGGCTCGAGCGTGAGTTCGACCTCTCGTTGATCGCGACCGCGCCGTCGGTCGGGTACGAGGTCGAGATGGAGGACGGGACGAAGCGCGTCGTGCGCAACCCGACCGACATGCCGGACCCGGGGCAGATCGCCGAGGTCTACGAGCCGTACGTCTCCGTGATGATCGTCACGCCCCCGGAGTACGTCGGCGCCGTCATGCAGATGTGCCAGGAGCGGCGGGGAGAGCTGAAGGAGATGCACTACCTGTCTCCGGAGCGCGTCGAGATCCGCTACCACATGCCGCTCGGTGAGATCATCTTCGACTTCTTCGACCAGCTGAAGAGCGGAACGAAGGGCTACGCGTCGCTGGACTACGAGCCCGTGGGATTGAACCCGTCGAACCTCGTACGCGTCGACGTGCTCCTGAACGCGCAGCCGGTAGACGCTTTCTCGACGATCGTCCACCGCGACAAGGCCTACGGCTACGGCAAGACCATGACGGAGCGGCTGCGCAAGCTGATCCCGCGCCAGCTCTTCGACGTCCCGATCCAGGCTGCGATCGGCTCGCGCGTGATCGCGCGCGAGACCGTCCGGGCGAAGCGCAAGGACGTGATCGCGAAGTGCTACGGCGGAGACATCACGCGCAAGCGCAAGCTCCTCGAGAAGCAGAAGGCGGGCAAGAAGCGCATGAAGCAGATCGGGTCCGTCGAGGTGCCGCAGAACGCGTTCATCGAGGCGCTGCGCGTGGACACCGACCAGAAGGGAGCCTGACGCTCCGGCAGGCAGTCGGTGCTGAGTATGCTCGATCGTATGGGCGATTTCCCGTCCGATGCCGCGCAGGTAGAGAGGATCCTCGCGATCGCGCACGACCACGGCATATGTCCGTAAGCGTGTTCGGATCGCGTTCGAGAGGCGATCCTGTACAACCTCACTGTGATTGGTGAAGCCGTAAAGGCGGTCTCCGCGGGAGACCCTGGATCGGGCTCCCGAGACCGACTGGACGGCAGCGGCGAAGATGCGCGACCCGGTAGTCCATCATTATTTCCTGACCGATCCCGCGGTGGTGAGGTCCACCAGCGAGAACGACATCCCCGTCATGGCCGAGAGCGTCACTCGGCTGCCGGCAGAGATGGAGGAGTCCCGACGTGACGGAGACGGCGGCAAGGCAGCGGTGCGGCCCCCACGAGGGCGCGTGGCAGGCCCACCCCGGCTACGGCGTCTACGTTCACGTCCCCTTCTGCCGGCACCGCTGCCGCTACTGCGACTTCAACACCTACGAGGGGCTCGACGCGCTCCACGAGCCGTACGTCGCCGCGCTCGAGAGCGAGATCGGGTCTTCCGGCAGTCACCCGGGGCCGGCGACGTCCGTCTTCTTCGGCGGCGGGACGCCGACGCTCCTGCAACCCGGGGAGCTCGGACGCGTCCTCGGCGCGATCCGCGAGACGGTCGGAATTGCCGCGGGAGCGGAGGTCACGATCGAGGCGAACCCGGAGACGGTCGACGAGGAAAGGTTCGAGCGCCTCCTCGACGCCGGCTTCAACAGGTTCTCCGTCGGCATCCAGTCGCTCGCCCCACATGTCCTGCAACGGCTGGGCCGGACGCACTCGGCGGAGACGGCGCTCGGCGCGCTGGCCGCCGCGTGGCGCGCCGGGGCGGACAACGTCAACGCCGACCTCATCTTCGGCTCGCCGTGGGAGGCGCCGGACGACTGGGTGCGTTCGCTGGAGGGGATCGTCGCCGCGGACACCGCGCACGTCTCGGCGTACGCGCTCACGGTCGAGGAGGGGACGCCCCTCGCGACGCTCGTGGCAACGGGACGCGAGCCCGACGTGGACCCCGACGTGCAGGCGGAGCGGCATGCGGTCGCAGACGACGTGCTCCACGCCGCGGGGTTCGTCCGGTACGAGGTGTCGAACTGGGCGCGTCCGGGCCGTGCGTCGCGTCACAACGTCCTCTACTGGAGCGCCGGCGACTACGCGGGATTCGGCGCCGGCGCGCACGGCCACGCCGGCGGGCGCCGCTACTGGAGGAAACGCCTGCCGCGCGACTTCGTGGCGGCGGCGGAAGCCGGCGAACCGACCGAGGCCGGTCACGAACGCCTCGACCCGGAGGAGCGGGCATGCGAGGCGATGGTCCTCGGCCTGCGCCTCACGGCCGGGGTCGACGAGCGGGCGTTCCATGTGCGCTACCCGAACGCCCCCGCTGCGATCGAACGAACGGCGGACGAGCTCTGCGCGACGGGATGGCTCGAGCGCGCCGACGGATGGCTGCGGCTGACGCGCCGCGGGACGCTCGTCGCGAACGACATCCTCTGCAGGTTCCTGTAGCGCGTGAAGCCGTACGTCGCGGTTGTGGGCTCCGGCGACGCGGACCCGTCCCTCGCGGCCCTGGCAGAGGACGTCGGGCGCGGGCTGGCCGAGAACGGGGCAGTGGTGCTCTGCGGCGGGCTGGGCGGCGTGATGGAGGCGGTCTGCCGCGGCTGCCGCTCCGCCGGCGGGACGGCCGTCGGCATTCTCCCGGGCGACCGGCGCACCGACGCTAACCGCTTCGTCGACGTCGCTCTCGCGACCGGGATGGGCGAGATGCGCAACGCGCTCGTCGTCCGCGCCTCCGACGTCGTGCTCGCGGTCGGAGGCGAGCACGGCACGCTCTCGGAGATCGCGTTCGCGCTGAAGATCGGCCGCCCGGTCGTGGGGCTGGACACGTGGGAGCTCTCGAAGCGCGGAATGGCCGACGAATCGATCGTACGCGTCGACTCCGCGGAGGCCGCGGTGGCCGCCGCGGTCCGCCTCGCGACCTGAGCGCGCTGGACGTCTGAGAGAACGACGGGTCGGTACGCCGTTGGCGACCGCCTGGCGCCCCCGCGGCGAGTCGCGGGCGACCTTCCGCTCCCATAGTCGTGACCGGCGGAGGGGAACGAAGCGCGGCGCAACGTGATCCTCGACGACATCCTCGGAGGCGGCGATCGACGACACCCGCGGGGACGAGCTCGACCGCGACGCGATCACGACCGACGAGCTGGACGTGATCGAGCTGGTGGCGAACGGTCTCACCGATCATGCGATAGCCAGGCGGCTGTCGGTCTCGATCGTGACGGTCCGCCGCCGCGCCACGAGCTTCCGGACGAAGGTGGGCGCGCGCAACCGGGCCGAGGCCGTCGCGATCGGCGCGGGGCTCGGGTGGCTCGAGCATCCCGCGGTGCGGGCGCGCCGCCTGGGTGATCACAAGTGATCGTGATGAGTCGCGATCACGCGCCAGGCCCGCCTCGCGCGCGGCCGAAACCTCAGCTCATGACGATGCGGAGGCCGCTCCCGGCGGCGCAGGCCGGCCACGGCGATCGCCCGGCTGCGCCGCCCCGCGTCCCGCTCATTCCTCCGATCCCGGCTCCACCGCCGCCGCCCCACTCGGTTCCCGGATTGGAGCCGGGATCGGTTACGGCCCCGGCGCCTGTGCAGGTGCCCGCTCCTGCACGGGCGCCCGGAGGCCAACCACAGACCGCCGTGTCGCCGTAGAGAAGGGAACGGCCGCAGCTTGCGTTCGTCGCGACCGCGCAACAGGTCCGGTCGCAGACGCAGATGCAGCACGCGATGGTCGCACCGCGCCGGGCGCCCGCTCGACGGCGAAGGCATCGACGGAAGTCGGCGCGCTCGCGCCGTTGTGGGGATGGGGGCTCGCGCCGGCGCTCTCCGGGACCGCGCGCAGAGCGACCGTTGCCGCGGCCCCGAGGCGCGGCTAAGGCGAAGGCTGGCGAGCGCCTGGCGGCGTGTTGGCGAACGGGTACGCCGCGACGGCTCGCACACTCGCTCCATGGCAACCGCCGCAGGAAGCGTGCCACGCGTTCCGGCGCGTGCACGGTCGCTCGTCGCGTCCGCGCGGAGGAGCGTGCGCGCGTGGTTCCTGCGACGCTGCCGGGACCGGGCGCTTCGGAAGAAGGGCGGGGCTCGCAAGAAGGTTCTCGCGCTGCTGGCCTCGCTGGTGCTGCCGACGGCCGCCTTCGCCGCCGCGCTCGCGTACCTGCGCCCGCCGCGGACCGGCGAGGGGCCGGACCCCGAGGCGATCCCGGCCCCGGTGCGGCCCGAGGTGGCGCCCTTCGGCGGCGTGGTCGACGCGCGCGTCTCTCCGGTCGGCGCGGTGGGGGGAGCGCGATGAGCGGGCGGGGCCGCGCCGAGGTGTCGCTGTACCGGCGCAACGCCGGGCACCTGACCGACCGCCCGGTGCTGCACGAGCTCGAGAAGCGCGAGGCCCTGGCGTCGCTGCCCCTCCTGCGCAGGAGGTCGAGGCGGACCGACCTCGAGCGCGAGTGGGCGGAGGTGGAGCGAGCAGCCGCCGCCGACGCCTCGGTGTCGGTGTTGCGCCTCGCGGAGGCCGCCGCCGCGTTCGAGGCCTCGCTGCAGAAGCTGGCGGCCGTCGGGTCGCCGGCGCTCCTGGGAAAGGTCGAGCCCGAGCTGCAGCGCGTGCGAAGCGTCCAGGGCGACCTGGAAGCCGCGCGCGAGGCCCTCGAGGAGCTCGACTTCGGTGCGGCGGGGACGGCCGTGGATCGCGCCGGGCGCGAGCTGTGGCTGACCGGCGGCCCGTTGGTCGTCGCGTTGATCGAGATGCTGTCGCGCGCCGCCGTGGCGCGGTCGCAGCGCCAGGCTTTGATCGACAACATCGCGGCGCGCGAGGCGGCGAAGGACGCGCTCGAGCAGGCGCGGCTTCGGGGCCCTGCGGCGGCGATCGACGCCGCGGCCGCGGTGCACCTGACGGAGCCGGCGGGGCTGGAGCTCGCCGCGAACGTGCTGGCCGCGCAGGTTCCTGCACCGCCCCCGCGGCCTGGGCGGGCCGCGGGGATCCGGCCTCTCCCACCGCACGAGCTGGAGACGTTCGAGGACGTGGCGGGCCTGGACGACGTTAAGGAGCAGCTGCGCGCGACCGTCGGGGCGATCCTCGCGAACCCGGGGGACGCGGCGCGGCACCGGCTCGTCCACAACGCGATCCTGTTCTACGGCCCTCCGGGGACGGGGAAGACGCTGCTGAGCCGCGCGCTCGCCGGGGAGTACGGGTTGAGATACCTCAGGTTCACGCCTGCGGCGACCGGCAGCAGCCTCACGCACGAGACCGCCGCGAACCTCGAGCGACTCTTCGAGCTCGCGGCCGAGTCGGTGCCGTGCCTGCTGTTCCTCGACGAGGTCGACGCGATCGCCGGCGCGCGCGACGAGCAGCCCGCCGGAGAGCAGCGCGAGATCGCGACGCAGCTGATGGCGTCCCTCGAGGAGTACAGAGCCGTCCCGGGGCTCGTCATCTGCGCGGCCACGAACGACATCGAGAGGCTCGACCCCGGTCTGCGGGACGGGAGGTTCGAGGCGCGCATCCGTGTCCCGCTCCCCGACGCCGAGGCGAGGCGCGACGTGCTGTCGTTCCACCTGCGCCGGCGCGGCGACGCCGTCGCGTGGGACGACCTGGATCTGGACGCGCTGGTAGCGGCGACGTCCGGACGGAACGCCGCAGCTCTCGAGCAGGTCGTGACGCTCGCGGCGCAGTCCGCTCTGGCGGGGGGCGGCCGCATCGCGCAGCCGGACCTCGTGGCGGCCGTGCGGCGGAGAGAGGGCCGCGACCGGACGGTGCTCGAGCAGCGCGTCACGTGGGAGGACGTCGTGCTCCCGGACGAGACGCGCGAGCAGCTGATGGACCTCGTCAACGTGTTCGTGAGGCCCGATCTGGCGCGGTCGCTCGGGATCCAGCCGCCGCCGGGAATCCTGCTGCACGGGCCGCCCGGGACGGGCAAGACGACGGTCGCGAAGGCGATGGCGACCGAGGCGGAGGCGAGCTTCTACGAACGGTCGGCGGCCGACCTGCTGTCGAAGTCGGCAGGCGGGTCCGAGGAACGCGTCGCGCGCCTGTTCGCTGAGGCGCGCGCGAAGCGGCCGTCGATCATCTTCATCGACGAGATCGACGGTCTGCTGCGGGCGCGCAGCGCGGACTCCGCGAACCGGTGGGAGGAGCGGGTCGTGTCGCAGTTCCTGCGCGAGCTCGACGGCCTCGGCAGCGGCATGGGAGTCCTGCTCGTGGGCGCGACGAATCGCTTCGACGTCGTCGATCCGGCGATGCGGCAGAGAAGGTTGACCCCGATCGAGATCGGACTTCCCGACGGAGCCGGGCGTCTGCGGCTCCTGCGCGTGCTTCTTGCGGGAACGAACCTTGCACCCGACGTCGACCTGCGGGAGCTGGCGGTCGCGACCGAGGGCATGTCCGGAGCCGACCTGAAGCGGTTGCGCGACCTGGCGGGGATGAAGGCGCTGGGCCGCGCCTCGCGTGTGGGTGACGCCGGGGATCTCCGCCTCACCGCCGGCGACCTGACGACCGCGCTGCAGGGGATGAGAAGGCGCGCCAGCATCGCGGTCGTATGAGGGGCCGTCCGTAGATGGCGCGGCGGCGCCGGATGTCGCACGACGAGCTGACGCGCGTCGGCCGCCGCCTGCGCGAGCTGCGCCTCGCCGCCGGGCTCACGCAGGCGGAGCTGGCGGGAAAGCGGTTCAGCCATGCGTACGTCAGCGTTCTCGAGGCAGGCCGGCGGGAGCCGTCGCGGGCCGCCGTCGACTACTTCGCCCAGCGGCTGGGCGTCGCCGTCGAGGAGCTGTGGAGCGAGAAGGGCGCGTCGTGGGCGTTGCAGATGGCGGAGGACCTGCGCGCCGAGGGCCAGCACGCTAAGAGCAGGGCGCTGCTGGAGAAGACGCTCGGGAACCTCGAGAGGGACCGAGAGCTGCATCCGCGGGTCCTCGTCGTCCTCCACCGCGAGCTCGCGCGCATCGAGATGGAGAGCGATCCCGGTGCAGCGGCCGAGCACCTGGAGAAGTGCCTGCAGCTCGCGGGAGACGACGAGACGATGCTCGCGGAGCGCGCGGAGGCGCACGCGGGTCTGGGGGCGCTCTTCGTGCGCGACGGCAAGACCGCGGAGGCGCTCGAGCGCTACCGGGCCGCGACGTCGTTGTTGCTCGAGCTGCTCGGCCGCAGCCCCCGCTTCGCCTGACCGCTCTAAAGCGCCTCCAGGCCGGCGCGGCCCCGGTGGTACGCCGTCTCGTCTTCGTCGCCGGCTCGGTGGAACCACGCCGCGGCGCGCAGGTGCAGCGCCGAGCGAATGTCGGGGTCGAGCCTCTCGTAGACGTAGTCGCGCACGCTTCCGTGGAAGAACGCGCTGATCCGCTGGCGGCTCCGCGTGGCTACGTACGACCGCACGAGGCGGTGGCTCGCGTCCTGGACGGCCCCACGCGTCTGGCGCGCCACGTACGCGAGGGCATCGTCGGAGAACCTTCCGCGGAAGATGCTCGCGGCCTGGAGGATCTCCCGGTCGTCGCTGTCGAGCAGCTCGGTGATGTTGCTCAGCAGGAACGCCTGCACCTCCTCCTGGTCGATGAGACCCTCGACCCCGCGGGCGATCTCCTCCGGCGTCGCCGTCTTGAGCCACGACGCCGACAGCTTGATCAGATGCGGGTTCCCACCCGTCCACGCGTGGATCTTCGCGACCGTCTCCCGCGGACGTCTCAGCCCGAGATGTGACAGGAGCCGCTCGGTCTGGTCGAGGCGGAACGGGGGAACCTCGATCGTCGCGGACGCGTGGGCCGCGGCCGGACGGTGCCGGCTGAGCGCGACGAGGCGCAGGGTCGGCGCACGGATCAGCGCCTCGTCGAAGAAACCGGTGATCGGCAGGTCGTCCCCGACGGTCTGGAAGTCGTCGAGGACGACGAGCGCCGTGGTCTCGCCGAGCGTCCTGATCGCGAGCCGGGCCGCGACGGTCGTGTCGAAGTCGGCGAGGTTCGGGGCGACGTAGCGGGCGAGCTCTCCCACGCCCTGGTTCTCGAGCCAGTGGCTGAGCTCGAAGATGACGGCGCGCAACGAGTCGTTGACCCCGCGCCGGAATCGGTGCCACCACACCGCGCTGCGCCTGCTCTCTTCGGTTGCGATCTCCGCGATCAGCGTCGTCTTGCCGATCCCCGGCGGTCCGTGCACGCGTGCCGCCCGCGCCTTCGCCAGCGCGTCGTGGACGAGAGCGACGAGGTCCGGGCGAGGGACGAAGTCGTCGATCGTCGGGATCTCCTCGGGGACGAAGCGGGCTCGGATGGGCCCGAGAGCGAGCTGCGCCGTCAGCAGCGAGATCGCGCGGCCTCGCTCGCGCGTGAGCTGCCGCTCGGAGAGGCCGAGCTTCGCCGCCGCCTGGTAGAGCTTGGCGCCGTCGACGAAGCAGGTGCGGAGCACGGAGTGCGGCAGCCGCTCGCTGGCCGGAGCGTCGGACGGAGCCGCGAGCCGGTCGATCGTGTCGGTGAGGAACCGCGCCGCGGCGCGCCCGACGTCCAGCGGGCTGGCCTGGACCGGCAGCCGCCCGTGCGCGCGCAGGAGAGCTCGTATCTCGGGCGAGTCGAGACGGTTGGGATGGCGGAGAAGGGCGAGCCAGCGCCTGACCCTGTCCTCGTCTACCGTGGGCGCGCCGTTCATTCCCCGACAGCAAGGGGGCCGCGTTCGCCCACCCACCTCCGCGCCATGCGTGCAGTAGAGGTGCTCGTGACGCGGAGTTAAGGGCTATCTGACGATCCTGGCTACCGCGTGGCGACTTCCTGGCGAAGCCATCCCGCCGCGCGCGGGACGAGCATGAGACGACCGTGCGCGATCGCTCGCGTTTGCGCGTGCTGACGATCGTTCGACGCGCCTAATGAACGCGAGTCGTCAACGAGATTGCGGGTTCACCCCTTCGGCCCGGGGGCGGGGAACTCGCTCCACTCGAAGTGCATCCCGTCCGGCACGACCCACCGGCCGCCCCAGGTGAACCCGGCCTGCTCCATGATCCTTACGACCCTGAGGTCCTGATCGGCCTTCGTGCCGTACGCGTTCTCGCCCACGTTGACGTCCACCGCGATGCCCCACGAGTGGTGCGAGATACGACCGGAGGGATTGCGGTTGATGAACCGGGCGCTGTAGCACCCTCCGAAGTCGCCCGCATCGACTGCGAACCCGAGGTTCGACGACGCGACCCGGCGAAGAGCGCGCCGCAGCTGCGGAAAGAGCGCGCGATGGCAGGTGACGTGCCCGAGCAGCGGGACCGGCGCGGTCCTTACGTGCGCCCGCTTCCACGCGGGGTCGACGTCGAGGAAACCGTCGGCGCGCGGCGCGGCCGCGAACTCGCCGAAGACCGACTTCACGATGAGCTGCGGGAGCACCGCGTCCCCGTACCGGAGGAACGGGTTCTCGCCCTCGGCGCGCATCTGCAGCAGGTCGCCGGGGCCGAGCAACGACTTCAGCGTCTCCCGGACGCGGCTCCTCAGGCGCGGCTTGCGCACGCGCACGAGCGCGTACGTCTCGACGTCGGCCCACTGTCTCGGCGCGGCTTGCGACACCAGCGCCTCGTAGCCTCCGGTGGCCGCGTCGCTGACGACGCCGCTCACGGTGAAGCGCCCGGCCTCGAGCGCGAGCGTCGATCCCGGCGCCGCGCGGCGGAGCTCGGCGCCCGTCTGCGGCAACAGGACGTCGCGCGGCCCCATCGCGAGGACGAGGTCGCGCTCACCCGCCGGAACGAACTTCGCGTAGTCGTCGGGTTCGACCGCGGCGACCTCGAGCGGGATCGCAAAGGGCTTGCGCGGGCGGTCCAGCAGCGTTCCGTCGGCGTCGAACGACGCCCGCAGCCACTCCACTCCCGCCTCCACGACGGTCACGTCGGTCACGCCGCGCAGGCCCTCGAGGACCCGCTCCGATCGCGGCGGGAGACCGGCGCCCGTCGCCCACGCGAGCAGCACCTTGCCGTCGCGGGCCACGGGCGCCGCGGGCACGGTCGGACGCGGGTCGATCGACGGGCGCGGCGGCGGCGGAACCTCCGGCGTGCGGCCGATGCTCTCCGCGCCCAGGATGACGGCGCTTGCGGCGAGCGCGCCCATCACGACCCATCCGGCGCGCGCCGCGGCCGCGCGCAGCCGGGTCATCGGAGCCCGGCCGCCACGGCGCTCGCAGTGTGGAGATCGCCGAAGGGCACGGTCACGGCCGTGTGCACGTCGCCCTCGATCCACTCGAGCACGCCGCGGTCGGCGAACCATCTCGCGGTGACGGTGCCCGGCGATCCTGCGGTCCGCATCCCCACGGCGACCGGCGTCTCCGACGTCGGAGCGAGGAGCCGCGCCGGCGACGACTGCGTCACCTGTATGCCGGCTCCTCCGTACTCGGCCTCGGGACCGCGGAAGAAGAACGTCACCGACGCCTCGTCGTCGGACGTCGAGAGCAGCGCCGTCGCCTCGGTGTATCCCTCCGGCACGTACGTCACCGCCCGGGCGAAGGGGGCGCGCGCCAGCGCGGTGGCGGCGTGCACGCGCTCCACCGTCGCTCCGTCGGAGGTGGTGACGCGACGCGGGAGCTTCACGCCGTCGACGTCGAGCGACGCGGCCACGCGCAGCAGCTCGGCGCGGGCGAGGTTGGACTCGAGCTGCACGTGCCGGCCTCCGGCGAAGAGGTCGACCCGCCGTTTCAGCGTCTCGGCGGCAGGCTGGTAGTACAGCCAGCCCTCGTCCGAATGGATCTCCTCGGCCGTGAGCAGGTACCCGAGGTCGGACCGTCTCGCGGGGCCGCCCGACACCTTCAACCACGTCATCCCGCGCGCGTAGCTCACGATCCACCGGCCGTCGGCCGTCGTTCCCGCCCGGTGCCGCGGGAGGCCCGCGGTGTCGCGCGGGACGAGGTCGTCCGGGACCGCATCGGGAGGCCGCTCCTGCCATCCGCCGGGTTTGACGAGACCGGCCCGGCGAGCGTCGAAGGTGGAGGCGGGGACGCTCTGGGGGGCCGAGAAGCTCGTCGCACGAACGTCGAGGAGGACGCGCGGCGCCGATGCCCGTGAGACGGCGAACCGCAGCGGGAACCACGTCTCCTCGTCCACCCACACGTCCACACGATCGTCCGCCCGGAACGGGCGCCAGGAGCCGCCGGCCTGGATCGCGCCGACGAGCGGGAGAGCGCGGCGGTAGTCGAGCACGACGTGGTGCGCCCTGCGGCCGAGAAGCGTCTGGCGGCCCGACACCTCGAACCGCGCCGACGACGCGATCGTCTCGAGCGGGACGACGATGTCCGTCGGCAGCGCGGTCGTCCCGTCGAACGGCTGGCGGCCGGCGATCCCGCGCCGTTCCACGCTGACGACGTTGCAGGCGGGGAGCGCGGCGGTGGGGCAGGAAGTCACCTCGCGGATCCACCACCGGCGCCCCGTCGCGACGACCAGCACGTCGTTCGACGGCCACCTCCCGGCGGGATAGTCGGTGTGGTCGTCGATCTCGAGGCGGAACCGCTCCGGCGCGTCGAACACCACGTGGGCGGTCATGCGCCTCGTGCCCACGAGCGGGTGCCATCCGCGCTCTTCGATGTCGAAGGTCGCCTCGTAGGACTCCAGGGTGCGCGCCGCGGCCCTCACGCCGCTTGCGATCTCGGCTGCCGCAGCGGCGTCGGGAGGATCCTGCCCCCAGGGAAGCGACGCGCCCAGGAGAACGGCAGCAGCCGCCGCCGCGCCCATCGTGGCGGCGCGCATCCTCGTCCGCCACGCCGGCGGCCGAGCGCCCGCGACCGCACGCACGATCGCGGGAGCCAGGTCCTCGGGGACGTCGTCCGCGGGCTGTACCCGGAGAGCCCGTCTCACGCTCTCGAGGTCCCGGGCGTGGAGGCGGCACGACGCGCAATCCGCCAGGTGCGCGTCGAGCGCGCTCGCCGCCTCCGGCGACGTCTCGCCGTCGAGCCGGGCGGACAGCTCGACCCGCGCCCACGCGCAGCCGCGGTCAGTTGACACCGGCGTCCTCTCCGGAGCGGGGCGACAGCGACTCGACGAGCAGCTCGCGCGCCCGGTGCACGCGACTCTTGATCGTCCCCTCGGGCGCGCCGAGGATCGTCGCCACCTCCTTGTAGGAGATCCCGAACATGTCGATCATCACGATCGGCTCCCTGAGGTCGAGCGGCAGCGCGGCGACGGCCTCGCGGACCTCGACCGCCGCGCCCGGCTCGCGCGGCGGAGGGGCGGGCTCGGCCTCGGCGCGGTCGGCGATCCGCCTGCGCCTCGCCGCCCGCCGCGCCTCGTCGAGCGCGCAGTTGCGGGCGATCGAGAAGAGCCAGGTCGAGAACTTCGACTCGCCGCGGTAGCGGGGAAGGAACCGGTACGCACGGACGAATGCCTCCTGCGTCGCGTCGGATGCCAGGTCGGGGTCGTGCAGGAGGTGGAGCGAGAGGCGCCAGACGTGGCCCTGGTAGCGCCGCACGAGGTCCTCGAACGCGCCGAGGTCGCCGCTGCGCGCGGCGCCCACAACACTCGGATCGGGCTCGTCCACGGCGCCCTCCAAGGGCACTCAGCCGTAGATCTCATCCTGCCACTCCACCGACAGTGAGACTGAGGAGGCCCGGCGAAAGTTCGCGGTTCTCCGCCCCCTGGCCGTGCGTCGTGGCCGATTCGCCCTAGGCTCCTTTCAGAAGATCTCCGAAAGGTCCATAGGGGCTCTCGCGAGGGGTGTCGGGGATTGGGCACTCCCCGCGTCCGGGCACGCTCCGCCCGCTACGCCGCCGGGGCTGCCATGCTTGTGCGATGGCCTACGCGGGGAACCTCATCTGCCGCGACTGCGGGCTCACGTTCACGTCGGTCTGGGGCTCCTATCCCTCCGCCGACGAGTACCGCTGCTCGAACGACCACGTCGTCCACGTAGAGCCGCGCTCGGGGACGGTTCTCGCCGTCGACGGGTGCGCCTGCGCGGAGGCGACCCTCGTGGAGCTGCGCGGCCGCTGCCCCGAGTGCGCGACGGAGCTGGCGACCGGCCGTCTCCCGAGCTGCCCGGTTTGCGGGGGCCGGGACCACGACGTCCACCTCGCCGGCCTGGTGGGCTAGCACTCTCTCCCCGCGAGTGCTAATTCCGGTACGCTTACGACCATGCCCCCGGAGACGGAACGCCCACTCACCGACCGCCGCGCGCTGATCCTGCGCGCGATCGTCTCCCACTACGTCGGGACCGGCGAGCCCGTCGGCTCGAAGGTGCTGGTCGAGCGCTACCGGCTCGGCGTGTCTCCGGCCACCGTCCGCAACGAGATGGCCGCGCTCGAGGACGCGGGCTACATCTACCACCCGCACACGTCCGCCGGCCGCATCCCCACCGACGTCGGGTACCGCTACTTCGTCGACGAGATGCCCGAGGGGGCGCGGCTCCCCGCGGCCGAAGCGCATCGCATCAGGCAGTTCTTCATCGAGCCGCGGTGGGAGCTCGAGGAGGCGCTGCGGCAGACCGCGTCGCTGCTCTCGTCACTCACGAACCACGCCGCGGTCGTGTTCGCGCCGGCGCTGGACCGAAGCCTCATCAAGCACGTCGAGCTGATCGGGCTCGCGGGCGAGAGAGCGATGCTGATCGCGGTGACGGACACGGGGCGTGTCGAGAACCAGGTCGTGCTCGTGCCCGACGGCACACGGGAGCCGGATCTCCTCGCGGCGACCGCCACCTTGAACGAGATCCTGGCCGGCGTCGCCCTCGAGGACGCGTCGGCGACGATCCGGACGCACGACCTTCCCCAGGACCAGGCCCTGCTCCTGCGCCTCGCGGCCGATGCCTTCGATGCCCCGGACGAGGAGGGGGCGCACGAGCGCTTCTTCTTGGAGGGGACGTCGAACATCGTCGACGAGGCGAAGTTCTCCGACCTCGAGAGCGTGCACAGGGTCATCAGCGCGCTCGAGCACCGGCGGTTGCTGCTCGAGGTCCTCGCCGACGCGCTCTCGCTCGGCGGCGTCTCGGTGCGGATCGGCGCGGAGAACCAGTCGGCCGACATGCAGCTGTGCTCGGTCGTAGCGGCGCCGTACGGCACCGGCGACAGCACGCTGGGATCCCTCGGCATCGTCGGCCCGACCCGGATGGACTATCGCCGCACGATCGCCGCGGTGCACGAGGTGTCGTCGCACCTCGGGCAGATGCTCGCGGGCCTCGGGATCGAATAGCCGGATGGCGGACTACTACGAGATCCTCGGGGTGCCGCGCGACGCGACCGCCGAGGACGTCAAGCGGGCGTACCGGAAGCTCGCGCGGCAATACCATCCGGACGCGAACCCCGGCGACGCGGCGGCGGCCGATCGCTTCAAGGACATCAACCGCGCGAACGAGGTCCTCTCGGACCCGGTGAAGCGCTCGCGCTACGACCAGTTCGGCGACGAGAAGGTGGGTGCCGGCGCGGCGGGGTTCGGCGACTTCGGCGGGATCTCGGACCTGTTCGCGACGTTCTTCGGCGGCGGCTTCGGTGGAGGAAGCGCGCGCCGCGGCGCCGCGCGCGGCGCGGACGTGCTGGCGGAGGTCGAGCTCACCCTGGAGGAGGCCGCGTCCGGAGTCGAGCGCGAGGTCGAGGTGACGACGCTCGGTAGCTGCCCCGACTGCGACGGCGGCGGCGCCGCCTCCGGGACGTTCCCCACGCGCTGCAGCGACTGTGGCGGGACGGGCGAGATCCGCACCGTGCGCCGGACGATGCTCGGCAACGTCATGACCGCGACCACCTGCCCGCGGTGCGGCGGCGCGGGGCAGGAGATAGCGACGCCGTGCCCGAGCTGCCGGGGCCGCGGCCGCGTCGAGGTCACCGACGTGCTGACGGTCCAGGTGCCGCCCGGCGTCGACGACGGCGCGCAGCTGCGCGTGTCCGGGCGCGGCGAGGCAGGCGTGCGCGGGGGCCGTTCGGGTGACCTCTACGTCGCGATCCGCGTGCTGCCGCACGAGGTCTTCCGGCGCGCCGGCGACGACCTCGGCTGCGAGGTGTCGGTGCCGATGACGGTCGCGGCGCTCGGGGGGCGGATCACGATCCCCACGCTGGAGGGCGAGAAGGCAAACGGCGATTCCGCCCCCGCCGGAGGCGTGGAGGTCGACGTCGCGCCGGGGACGCAGTCCGGGGAGGTCAAGCGTCTGCGGGGGCGCGGCATGCCCCACCTCGGGGGCCGCGGTCGCGGCGAGCTCGTCGCGCTGTTGAAGGTAGAGACGCCGACGGACCTCGACGCCGAGCAGGCAGAGCTCCTCCAGCGCTTCGCGAGGCTGCGCGACGAGCGCGCCGGGGGCAGGGGTTTCTTCGACCGCATCAAGGAAGCCTTCCAGTAGGCGCGGGGCCGTGAGGCAATACGTCGACCGCGGCCCCTGGTTCGTCGCTCCTCCCGGGGCGTGGGCGGCCGGATCGGTCGTGCTCCCGCCGGACGAGTCCCACCACGCCGCGAAGGTGCTGCGAGTCGCTCCTCCCGACGTCGTGACGGCGACGGACGGCCGCGGCACCGTCGCGCGCTGCGCGGTCTCGACCGTGGAAGGCCCGGCCGTCGTGCTGGAGATCCTCGAGAAGGAGACGCTCCAGCGTCCGCGGCCGGAGATCGCGGTGTTCCAGGGGGCGGCGAAGGGCCACAAGACCGACGAGGTCGTCGAGAAGCTCGCGGAGCTCGGCGTCGCGGGCGTCTTCGTCTACGAGTCGAGGCGTTCGGTGGCGCGCTGGGACCGCGCGAAGGTCGAGCGCCTGAACGAGCGGTGGGCGGCCGTCGCGCGCGCCGCGGCGAAGCAGTCGCGCAACCCGTTCGTGACGGAGGCGGCCGCGGGGCTGTCGTGGGACGGCCTGGTGCGGCGGATCGCCGCGGAGCCGGCCGCCGTCGTCCTGTGGGAGGAGGCGTCGCTTCCGCTCCGGACCGCGTTGCTCGACGACGTCGACCGTCTCGCCGTCGTCGTCGGTCCGGAAGGGGGCCTCGAGCCGGCCGAGGCGGAGGCGCTCGCCGGCGCGGGAGGACAGCTCGTGTCGCTCGGCCCCCGCATCCTGCGGACTGAGAGCGCGGCGCTCGTGACCGTCGCCGCGCTGCAGTACCACTACCGCGTCATCGGATAGCTTCGCCCCCATGCGCGTCGCCTTCTCCACGCTCGGCTGCAGGCTGAACCAGGCCGAGACCGACTCGATGGGCGAGCAGCTCGAGGCCCTCGGCATCCGCCGCACGGCGTCTCCCGCCGACGCGGGCGTGGTCGTCGTCAATACCTGCACCGTCACGCGCGAGGCGACCAAGGCCTCCCGCACGGCGATCCGCCGGGCGGTCGCGGCCAACCCCGGCGCAAAGGTCGTCGTGATCGGTTGCTACGCGGTCTCGGATCCCGACGAGGTCCGGGCGATCGAGGGCGTCGACGTCGTCCTCGGCAACGACGCGAAGGAGGCTCTGCCCGAGGCCCTCGGCCTCGATCCGGCGCCGCGACCTCTGCTGCAGCTCGGGATGCGACGCGACCCCGCCGCACCTCCGAAGGTCAGGGCGAACCTCAAGGTGCAGACGGGCTGCGACGAGTGGTGCACGTTCTGCATCATCCCGACCACCCGCGGCCCTCTGAAGAGCACGGAGGAGGAGTCGCTCGTCGCGGAGGCGCGGGCGCGCGTCGCGGCCGGCGCGCGCGAGCTCGTCCTCACCGGGGTCCACCTCGGCAAGTACACGTTCGACACCGGCGGCGACGAACGCAGTCTCGTCCGCCTGTTCCGTCGCCTGCTCGCGATCGACGGCGTGCTGCGACTGCGGCTGTCGTCGATCTTCGCCCGGCATCTCACGCCGGAGGTGCTGGGCTTCATGGCGGCCGAGGAGCGCATGTGCCGCTACCTCCACGTCCCGCTGCAGTCGGGCGACCCCGGGGTCCTCGCCGACATGCACCGTTCCTACGAGATCGGGGAGTTCCTCGAGCACGTCGAGCGCGCGGTCGACGTGCTCCCCGGCGTGGCGCTCGCGACCGACGTGATCGTCGGCTTCCCGACCGAGACCGACGGCGCCTTCGAGCGCACGATGGAGGTCGTGCGACGCCTGAGGTTCTCGAAGCTGCACGTCTTCCGCTACTCGCCGCGTCCCGGCACCGCGGCCGCCGAGATGCGCGACGCCGTGCCGCCGGCGGTGAAGAAGGAACGGTCGAAGCGGCTCATCGATCTCGGCAACTCGATCCGGGCGGAGTTCCTCGACGCGCACCTCGGGATCCCGCTGGAGATCCTGGTCGAGGACGAGCGCGAGATCGACGGCATCGGCGTGTCGTCGGGGCAGACGTCGGATTACGTGAGGGTGTGGTTCGAGGGCGCGGGCCTGCTCGGGTCCCTCGCCACCGTCCGCGGCACGGGCGTCCGCGCCGAGCTGATGGTCTGAGGGAGGCGTCATGAGCGATTGTCTGTTCTGCAAGATCGCGGCGGGGGAGATCCCCTCCGACACCGTGCACAGGAGCGAGACCCTCGTCGCGTTCCGCGACATCAACCCCGCGGCCCCCACGCACGTCCTCGTGATCCCCGTCCGGCACATCGCGTCCGCCGCCGAGCTCGGGCCCGGCGAAGGCGAGCTCCTCGGCGAGATCTTCCGGACGATGGCGCAGCTGGCGGAGGACGAGGGCCTGAGCGGGGGCTGGAGGGTCGTGACGAACGTGGGGGGCGACGCGGGCCAGAGCGTGCACCACCTGCACTTCCACCTGATAGGGGGCCGGACGATGTCCTGGCCCCCGGGATAACGCTCCAACACCCGTTCTCTGTGCGGAAACGTACGCACGGCGGCGGTTTTCGCACAACGAGGGCGGAGCGTGCGCGCCTTTCCTTTCGCCCCGGGACTGGGGACAAAGTACAATCTTGTTTCTTACGGACATGCTTACTACTACCCAAGTAAAGATCCTGGTCCCGGGCCACCACGACATGGTCCGCCTCGTCGGCGCCCGCGACGAGCTCCTCAAGGTCATCGAGGCCGCGTTCGACACACGGATCCTCGTCCGCGGGAACGAGATCGTCATCAGCGGCGAGCCCGCCGAGGCCGAGCGGGTCTCGATCCTGTTCGAGGAGCTGCTCGACCTGCTCGAGAAGGGCCAGGTCCTGACGACGGACGCCGTCGGCCGCTCGATCGAGATGGTCAAGCGAGACGAGAGCCTCCGGCCCTCCGAGGTGCTCTCGGACACCGTCGTCGTCACCCACACCGGCAAGCCGATCCGCCCGAAGACGGAGGGCCAGAAGCTCTACGTCGACACGATCCGGAAGAACACGATCGTGTTCGGCATCGGCCCCGCCGGCAGCGGCAAGACGTATCTCGCGGTCGCCGCGGCGATCCGGTCGCTCCAGCGCGGAGACGTCTCGCGCATCGTGCTCACGCGGCCCGCGGTCGAGGCCGGCGAGCGGCTCGGGTTCCTTCCCGGCGACCTCGCGGCGAAGATCGATCCCTATCTCAAGCCGCTGTACGACGCGCTCTACGAGATGCTCGAGCCCGACGTCTTCCAGCGCTACGTCGAGCAGGGAACCGTCGAGATCGCGCCGCTCGCGTTCATGCGGGGGCGGACGCTCAACGACTCGTTCATCATCCTGGACGAGGCCCAGAACACGACCCCCGAGCAGATGCAGATGTTCCTCACCCGGCTCGGCTTCGGCTCCAAGGCGGTGGTCACAGGCGACGTGACGCAGGTCGACCTGCCGTCGGGAACGCGGTCGGGCTTGATCGTGATCGAGGAGATCCTGAAGGAGATCACCGGGGTGGGATTCATCCACCTCGACGCGCGCGACGTCGTCCGGCACAAGATCGTGCAGGACATCGTGGAGGCGTACCGGCTCTATTCCGACGCCTCGAAGCGCCGCTGATGGACGTGTTCCTTGCGAACGAGCAAGCCGTCCCGTTAGACGAGCCGCAGCTGGCGGCGCTCGCGAGGCACGTGCTACAGGCGGAGGACGTCGACCCCGCCGCGGAGCTGTCGATCCTGTTCGTCGGCCCGGACCACATCCGGCGCCTGAACGCGCGCTACGCGGGGGACGACAACGCGACGGACGTGCTCGCGTTCCCGATGATGGACGACGACGAGGAGTCGGTGTTGCTCGGCGACGTCGTGGTCTGCCCCGAGGTCGCGCAGGACAACGCCGCGCGGGCGGGAGGGGGGCTGGACGCGGAGCTGCGGACGCTGGTCGTCCACGGGACGCTCCACCTCCTCGGTTACGACCACCAGAACGACTCGCAGCGCGCCGCCATGGACAAGCGGACGAAGGAGCTCATCGCCGGGTTCGGCCGGCGGGTGACGAGCTAGGTGGGGACCGTCGTCACTCTCGTCGTGATCGCGCTGCTCCTGCTCCTGGCGGCGTTCGCGGCCGTGGCGGGGACTGCGATCTCCCGCATCGGACGCGTCAAGGCTCTGCACCTCGCGCAGGAACGGCCGGGCCGGGCCTCGGCGCTGATCGTGAAGATGGTCGAGGACCCGGCGCCGTTCCTGAACGTCGTGCTGCTCGTCACGCTGCTCGCGCACGTCACCGGGACGACCCTGGCGACGAAGCTGGCCCTCGACACGATCGGCGACGGCGCGGAGGCGGTCGCGGTCGGGGTCATGACGTTCCTGATCTTCGTGGTCGCGGAGGTCGTCCCGAAGACGTACACGGTGCAGCGGACCGAGACCGCCGCGCTGACCGCGGCGCGCCCCGTCTACCTGTTGGGCCGCCTCTTGATGCCCCTCGCGAAGGCGCTGATCCTCGTCGCGAACGCCCTGATGGTGCTGCTGCCCGGGCGCGGCCTCCCGAAGGGTCCGTTCGTCACCGAGGGGGAGATCCGCCACATGGTGGACGTGGCCGAGGAGGAAGAGGAGATCGAGGAGGAGGAGCGCGAGCTCATCCACTCCGTCTTCGAGTTCGGCGACACCGTCGTGCGTGAGGTGATGGTCCCGCGGCCCGACATGATCACGATCCCGGCGACGGCGACGCTCGACGAGGCCCTCGACACGATCATCAAGGCCGGCTACTCGCGCGTACCGATCTACGAGGGCGACACCGACAACATCATCGGCGTCCTCTACGCGAAGAACCTGCTCAAGCGGATCCACGAGAAGCGGCGCGACTCCAGGGTCCCCGGCCTCGGCCGCGCTCCGCTGTTCGTCCCCGAGCAGAAGAAGGTGGCCGAGCTGCTGCGCGACATGCAGGAGCAGCGAGTCCACATGGCGATCGTGGTCGACGAGTACGGCGGCACCGCGGGACTCGTGACGATCGAGGACCTCATCGAGGAGATCGTCGGCGAGATCGTAGACGAGTACGACCAGGAGGAGCCGCTGGTCGAGCCGGTCGACGAGCACCGGATCCGCGTCGACGCCAAGATGCCGATCGACGAGGTGAACGAGCTCCTCGAGGTCGACCTCCCGCACGAGGAGTGGGACACCGTCGGAGGTCTCGTGTTCGGGCTGACGGGCCGGGTTCCCGAGGTGGGGGAGTCGGTCCGGCTCGACTCGCTGGAGTTCAAGACCGAGCGCGTCACGGGCCGGCGCGTCCAGAAGGTGCTCATAACGAAGACGCAGCGCCCCGATCGGGAAGACGAGGCCGATTAGCGACCTGCCGGCCGGTTCGGCGGACGCGGCGAGCCGGCGATTCCGATCCGGGCTCGTCGCGGTCGTCGGGAGGCCCAACGTCGGCAAGTCGACGCTCGTCAACGCGCTGGTGGGCGGCAAGGTCGCGATCACGTCGGACAGGCCCCAGACGACGCGCCGCGCGATCCGCGGCGTCCTCGACCGCGAGGGCGTGCAGGTGGTCCTCGTCGACACGCCGGGCTACCACAAGCCCCGCACCCTCCTCGGCCACCGGCTCAACGAGGTCGTGAGGGCGGCGTGGAAGGACGTCGACCTCGCCCTGTTCGTCGTGGACGGCGCGGCGGGAATCGGCCGCGGCGACGAACGCGTGGCCACCGACCTCGCCGGCGCCGGAGTGGGTGCGATCTTCTGCGTCGTCAACAAGGTCGACAAGATGAGCCGCGACGAGCTCGCGGTCGCGCTCACGCAAGCGGCCGCGCTCCGCGACTTGGACGAGTTCGTTCCGGTCTCGGCGAAGACCGCCGAGGGCGTGGGACTGCTCGCCGACCTCGTGACCGAGCGCATGCCCGAGGGGCCGATGTACTACCCGCACGGAACGCGCACCGACCAGCCCCCGCCGGTGTTCGTGGCCGAGCTCGTCCGGGAGAAGCTCCTGGCGCGGGCGCGCGAGGAGCTGCCTCACTCGATCGCGGTCGTGACCGAGGAGTACGAGGAGCGGGAGGACGGTCTGCTCGGGATCCGCGCGACGATCTTCGTCGAGCGCGAGTCGCAGAAGGGCATCGTGATCGGCAGGGGAGGCGAGGCGATCAAGGCCGTAGGCACGGAGACCCGGCTCGAGGTCGAGGCGCTGTTCGGGAGGAGGGTCTTCCTGGAGCTGCGCGCGAAGGTCGAGAAGGACTGGCAGCGGCGGGCGCACGCGCTGGAGCGCCTCGGCTTCGGCCGGGACTTCTAGCGTCACGTCACGTCACGGATCCCTCTGCGGCGGTCATCCCCCGGCGATCGCCGGGAGGATCGTGACGTTGCCCCCGGGGCGCACCGGCGTGTCGAGCCCCTGGAGGAAGCGCACGTCTTCGTCGTCGACGTAGAGGTTCACGAACCGGCGCAGCGCCCCGTTCTCGTCGATCAGCCGCGGGGTCACGCCCGGGAAGCGCTCGCCCAGGTCGGCGATCACCCCCTCGACCGTCGCGCCCGATGCCTCGACCTGAGCGACCCCGCCGACGAGCGGACGGAGCTGCGTCGGGATTTTCACGTTCACGGTCATGTGACCTTCTCCTTTCCCAGCGCCTCTTCGACTGCATGCAGGGAGCCGGCGACGAAGTGCGTCGGGCCCTTCTCGCCGAGCGCCTCGAGCGTCTTCAGCCCGTGACCCGTGACGAGCGCGACCGTCTCGTGGTCGCGCGCGATGGCGCCCTCCTGCACGAGCCGTGCGAGCGTCGCGATCGTCACGCCCCCGGCCGACTCCGTGAAGATCCCCTCCGTCGCGGCGAGCAGCTCGATCCCTTCTCGCACGCTCGCCTCCGGCACCGAGGCGATGCGGCCGCCCGACTCGCGCGACGCGCGGATCGCATAGTGGCCGTCCGCGGGGCTCCCGATCGCGAGCGAGCGCGCCACGGTCTGCGGCTTGACGGGAGTCACGTCGTCCGCGCCCGCGTCGAAAGCGGCCGCGACGGGCGCGCACCCCGCGGCCTGCGCCCCGTGCACCGCGGTCGCCGGCGGATCCTCGATCAGGCCGGTGAGATGCAGCTCCTTCAGACCCCGAGCGACCTTCGTCAACAGCGACCCGGACGCGACGGGCGCGACGATCGCGTCGGGCGTCCTCCACCCGAGCTGCTCGACGACCTCGAACGCGAGCGTCTTCGAGCCCTCCGCGTAGAAGGGGCGGACGTTGACGTTGACGAACGCCCACCGGTATGCCTCCGCGAGCTCGGAGCACAGGCGGTTCACGTCGTCGTACGAGCCGTCGACCGCGATCACGTCGCCGCCGAAGGCCGCCGTCGCCACGACCTTCCCGCGTTCGAGGTCCTTCGGGATGAACACGATGCTCCTGAGCCCGGCCGCGGCAGCGTGCGCGGCGACCGAGTTCGCGAGGTTTCCGGTCGAGGCGCACGCGACGGTGTCGTACCCGAAGTACCGGGCCGCGCTCAGAGCGACCGAGACGACGCGATCCTTGAACGAGTTGGTGGGGTTGAGCGAGTCGTTCTTGATCCACAGCCTCTTCAGGCCGAGCTCTGCCGCGAGCCGGGGCGCCGGCCGCAGCGGCGTCCAGCCCGCGCCGAGGTCGACCCGCGCCCGGGGCGACGGCAGCAGCTTCCCGTACCGCCAGATCGACGGCGGCCCCGCCGCGATGCTCGCGCGCGAGAGCGACGCCGCGATCGCACCGTAGTTGTAGACGACCTCGAGCGGACCGAAGCAGAAGTCGCAGACGTGCCGCGGCGACACCGCGTGCTCGCGACCGCACTCGCGGCAGGCGAGCCACGAGATACCGAGGTCGCGGGCCGCTGCGTCCGAGCGGCCGCCGCGGGGGCACGGCGCGTCCAGGACGGCGTCGTGGTCGGTTGGAAGGGCCTCTGCGCTCATCTCGCCGCCTCTCTCGTGTGCACTACGCCGAGGAGACGCTGGGGAGCGCCACTCATCTTCCCCGGCTCTACCGGGCCAGATTTGGCACCTGTCTCCGCGGAGATGGTTGCCGGGGCTTCGCAGGGCTGGGTCCCTCCACCCCTCTTGATGAGGTAGGCGATGTCTACCTACTCGGTCGACGCGTGTCAACCCGCGCGGGTGGCGAGCAGTCCTCGCAGACGCCTCGCGGGCGCGGCTGAAGTAGCCTCCCGGGGCATGCGAAACGCTCCCGCGTACGAGGTGCGCGACCTCCGCAAGGTCTACCGCGACCCCGACGTCGTCGCGAACGACGGGATCTCCTGGTCGGTTCATCCGGGCGAGGCGTTCGGCCTCCTCGGGCCGAACGGCGCCGGGAAGACCACGCTCGTGCGCCAGCTCGTCGCGCTCCTCCGGCCCACCTCCGGCGAGGTCCGGCTCTTCGGCGAGCTCGTCCGGTACGGGCGCAAGCCGGAGCCGCGTCTCGGACGTACCGTCGCGTTCCTGCCGCAGGGCGCGACCGCACTGGGCGAGCTGAAGGTCGCGGAGGCGATCTCCTGCACCGGGATGCTCCGGGGGCTGGGCCGGAGCTCCGCGACCGCGGACGCCGAGGAGCTGATGGACGCGCTCTCCCTGACGGGCGTCGCCGACCGGCAGCTGCGGAAGCTCTCCGGTGGGCAGCGGCGGCTGGTGCAGATCGCGATGACGCTCGTGGGGCGGCTCCCCGTCCTGGTGTTCGACGAGCCGACCGCGGACGTGGACCCGATGCTGCGGATGCGGATCTGGGAGCTGATCGCGGCGCGGGCGCGCGCCGGCGCGGCCGTCGTCCTCGTGACGCACGACGTCGGGGAGGCCGAGCACGTGCTCGACCGCGTCGCGATCATGGGCGGGGGCCGGATCGTCGCCGCCGGGACGCCGGCCGAGCTGAAGTCGCGACTGTCGCACCGGACGCGGCTCGAGGTCGTGGTCTCGGAGGACGCGACCGTGGACCCGCAGGCCCTGGTCGGCCACGTCGGCGGCGAGGCGCGCGTGCGGGGGAAGCACCTGAGCGCGTGGGTGCCCGCGGAGGACGCGATCCCGGCGCTCGAGAAGCTGATCGCGGCCGCAGGGCTCGAGTCGCTCGAGGACGTGAGGCTCGTGACGCCGACGCTCGAGGACGTCTACCTGGACGTCGGGGGCCGGACCTTCGAGGAAGAGGAGGAGTCGTCGGACCTGCGGGAGCGACGGGGGGACGTCACGTGACCCGGACGACCGCGGCGGGCAAGCTCGCCGTCCTCGTGCGGATGCAGATGGCGCGCATCCGCACCGCCTGGCGGCCGTACCTCATCGTGTCGTCGGCGATGCCTCTCGGGATCGCCGTGCTGCTGCGCGCCGTCATGGAGCCGGACCAGGTCGAGGAGTTCGGCGAGCAGATCGTCGCAGGCTCGGCCGTGCTCGCGATCGCGATGACGGCGATCGTGATGCTCGCGCAGCGGGTCGCGTGGATGAAGGAGACCGGCGCGCTCGACTACTACGCGACTCTCCCGGCGGGGCGCGGCTCCCTCGTGGGGGCGGTGCTGCTCTCGTTCGCCGTGTTCGCCCTCCCGGGCACGATCGTCGTGCTCACGCTCGGCGCGCTGCTGTTCGACCTGTCGCTGGCCGCGCTGTGGGCCGCGATCCCCGTGTGGGCGCTCGGCTCGTTCGCGCTCGCCGGCCTGGGGGTCGCGATCGGCTTCGCCGCACCCGACGAGCAGCTCGCCGGCATGTACTCGAACCTCGCGATGATGGCCGCGTTGTTCCTCGGGATCCTGCCGCTCGAGCGCATCCCCGGGTGGCTCGGCCCGGTCCGGGCGGTCCTGCCGTCGACGTACGCGGCCGACGCGCTGAAGCCGGGATTCGCCGGCGGCGTCGCGGGCTCGCAGGTCTGGGACCTGCTCGTTCTGGCGGCGTTCGGGGCGATATCCTTCTGGGCCGTCCGCGGGCCGCTGTGGCCCCGTGCCGAGTAGCGCGGACGAACAGCCCGACAAGAGGAGAGCTCGTGCCCCAGGCGACCGTCAAGCGATACGACTCCGTCACGCAGACGGGAGTCCTCGTCTCCGACGACGGCGCGACCGAGTGGGCCATCGACGCCGACGCCATGTCGGGGTCCATGTTCCGGTTCCTTCGTCCGGGCCAGAGGGTGACGTTCGACCTCGTCGAGAAGACCGGCGCGGCCGCGCCGCGCAACCTGCGCATCGGCATCTCCTGAGTCGCGGCCCGCTCGTCGAGGGGAGCGGTGCCACGCCAATCCGTCCGTTGCCCCCGCACCGCACTTACGCTGTCCTTCTCATGCCGGGGCTGTACAAGGACGAGGGCGTCGTCCTGAAGACGATCAAGCTGGGCGAGGCCGACCGGATCGTCACCCTGTTCACACGCGACCACGGCAAGGTCCGTGCGGTCGCGAAGGGCATCCGCAAGACCAAGAGCCGCTTCGGCGGGCGCCTCGAGCCCTTCACCCACGCGGCCCTGATCGTCTACCGCGGCCGGAACCTCGACACGATCACGCAAGCGGACATCCTGACCTCGTTCGACGAGGTGCGCACGGACTACACGCGGCTAACGGCGGCGGCCGCCCTGGCAGAGCTCGTCGAGAAGGTGACCCCCGACCGTGAGCGCGCGCCGTCGACGTACCGGCTGCTGCTGCAGGGGCTCGACGCGCTGCGGAGCGGCAAGGGCGACACGATCGTGCCGGCCTTCGTCATCAAGCTCCTGTCCATCTCCGGCTATCACCCGCAGCTCACGACGTGCGCGGGGTGCGGCGAGACGGCGGCGGGCCTCGGGGGCTTCAGCCCTGCGCTGGGCGGCGCGGTATGCGCGGCGTGCTGGAGAGAGGACCGCGACGCGCTGCAGGTGTCGGTGGAGCGGCTGCGGTTGCTGGGGCGCCTGCTGGCGGCGGACTTCGGCGAGCCCGCGGGTCCCGGCGAGGCCGTCGAGGTCACGGACGTGCTGCGCCGGTACGCGGAATACCACCTGGAGCGCCCGCTCCGCAGCCTGCGGCCGAGCCCGACCGCGCGGTGAGCGAGCCGGACCCCTCGTCCCTCCCGGGACGCGTCCCGCGGCACGTCGCGATCATCATGGACGGCAACGGCCGGTGGGCGGAGGCGCGGGGGCTCCCGCGGACGAAGGGTCACGAGGCGGGGGAGCGGGCGCTGTTCGACGTGGTCGAGGGCGCGCTCGAGGCCGGCATCCGCTTCCTCAGCGTCTACGCGTTCTCCACCGAGAACTGGGCGCGCCCGGCCGACGAGGTGGACTTCCTGCTCGGGTTCAATCGCGCGCTGCTGCGGCAGCGGCGGGAGGAGCTTCACGAGCGCGGTGTGCGGATCCGGCGGATCGGCCGCCGCGATCCGGTGCCGCAGGACGTGCTCGACGAGTTCGACGAGGCCGAGGCGCTCACCGCGGCCAACGAGCGGATGGACCTCCTCGTGTGCTTCAACTACGGGGGCCGGGCCGAGCTCGAGGACGCGGCCGCCGCCGGATCGATCGCGGAGAACCTGTACGCGCCCGACGCCCCGGACGTCGACCTGTTGATCCGGACGTCCGGCGAGAGGCGGCTGAGCAACTTCCTGCTGTGGCAGTCGGCGTACGCGGAGCTCTACTTCACGGACACGTTGTGGCCGGACTTCGACCGGGGCGCGCTGTTCGAGGCGGTGGCGGATTACGCCGGGCGCGAGCGCCGCTTCGGGGGCCTCGGCTAGGCCGTGCGGCGAAGGTCCTTGATTCGGTGACCGCGGGGGCGCACTCTGGCACAAGGCAGCAGCCGGAAGAAGGAGGTTCGTGTGGCAACGAACGTTTCGCGGGGCGGGATGCCGGCCGTAGGCACGGTCGGGACCCCGACGCTGTGGATCATGGGCGGCATCGCCGTGTCGGTGCTCGGGGGGATCCTCGGGAGCTTCTTCGACGCCGGGGACGACATGCAGGCGATCCTCTACTCGCTCAGCGCGATCGGCGGGATGATCGCAGGGCTTCTTCTCGCCGTGCGGCACGCGCGGTCGAGGCTCGACCTCTCCGCAGCGGGCTTCGGCGGCCTCGGGGTCCTGGCGGTCGCCGGCGCGGTTGCCGGCTTCACCGGCGCGGGCCCCGAGAGCGTGTTCGGGAGCCTGGCCGTTCTCCACTGGCCGGCGGTGTGGCTGATCGCGTCGCAGGACTGGTCTCCGGTGTGGGCCCGGGCGGCTGCGGCTCTGGCGGGATTGATGTTCGCGCTGTGGGGCTACGCCTTCGTCCTCGGGGACGAGGCGGCCGACGTCGACTCGCCGATGGCGATCGTGGGCTGGATCGCGTTCACGGTGGCCGCCGTGGGCTGGGTGATGACGCTGCGCGAGGAGGGCGACGCGCCGGCCGCCACGACGACGACCACGACGACGACGCCTCTGTAGGTACGCACGGTTGACGAAAGAGCGGCCCCCGAGGGGGCCGCTCTTTCATGATCGAACGCGTCGTTTTCTCCCGCCTCCCGGGAGCAACCGACGGGTTCGGCGGTGCGCGGCCGGAGGATCAGGCCGGCGGGCCGGCGGGATCTTCGCCGCCGGCGTCGGGCTCCGGGTCCGCCGAACGCGCTCCCGGGCCCACGGCGGCGGCCAGGACCCCCGCGTTCGGCAGCACCACCGGGCCCCGCTTCGTGAGCATCCGCACGTAGAACAGGCTCATGTCCGTGACGGTGCCCTCGTACTCGCCGCCGAGGGGGCTGGAGCGGAGGACGACGTAGTCGCCGGGCGTGAACGGCCGCACCATCAGCAGCACCATCCCGGCGAAGAAGTTGCCCAGGGTCTGCTGGGCCGCGATGCCTACGACGACGCCGGTGAGCGCGCCTCCGAGCAGCAGGCCCTGCAGCTCGACGTCCAGCGCCGACAGAGTCGACAGCACGACGATCCCGTAGCCGACGAACGAGACGACGGTACCGAGGGCCGCTCCGCGCGCGTCGCCGGTGTGCTCCTCCATCGCGCGCCTCACTGCCTTTGCGAACGAGCGCGTCGCCGCGACCCCCGCGCCGAGCAGGACGACGGCGCCGGCGACAGCGAACGCGATGTCGGGGGCGGTCGGCCCGACCTTCCGGCCGTCGACGCGCACGTCGAACAGCCGGCCGAGGCTCGCGGCGACGACGAGCCCGGCGACGGCAACCGCCGCGTAGAGGAGCCCCCGCACGATGAAGGGCCTCGCCGCCCGGCCGGGCGCCGTTATCCGCTGCGTGTCCATGCGCGCAGGCTAACGCGCCCCCGGCGGCCCGTCCTCGTTCGGCTCGATCAGCACCTGCACTACCCGGCGCCGGTGCATCGCCCTCACGCGCAGGCGCCACCCGTCGTGCTCGACGACGTCGCGTCGCCTCGGGATCCGGCCCAGCCGGTCCATCAGGAAGCCCGCGACCGTCTCGTACTCGCCCTCGGGAAGGTCGATGCCGAGCCGCTCGTCCGCTTCGTGGATCGGGTAGCTGCCGGGTACGAGGAACCTCCGCTCGCTTAGCTGCTCGACTCCGGCCTCCGAGAAGTCGTACTCGTCGCGGATCTCGCCCACGAGCTCCTCGAGGAGGTCTTCCAGCGTGACGATCCCCGCGGTGCCGCCGTGCTCGTCGGCTACGAGAGCGAACTGTCGCCGCTCGCGCCGCATGTTGACGAGCAGCGGATGGAGGCGCAGCGACTCGGGCACCACGAGCATCTGCCGGATCCAGCGGCGGTCGATCGGGTGGTCGCGCTTCGAGGCGTCGATCTTCAGGAGGTCCTTCGCGTGGACGAAGCCGATCACGTTGTCGAGGTTGCCGGCATAGACCGGGAAGCGGGAGTGGCCCGTGTCGAGCACGCACCGCTCCAGCTCCGCCGGCGTCACCGTCGCCGGCACTGCGACCATCTGCGTGCGCGGCACCATGATCGACGCGACGTCGCGGGTGCCGAACCCGATCGCACCGGAGAGCAGCCGCTCCTCGAACGCGCCGACCATGCCCTCGCGCGCGGAGTCGGCGATCATCGCCCGGAGCTCGCCGGCCGTGTGCACCTCCGTGCGCTCCTCCTGCGGCTCGACCCCAAGCGCGCGGATGCCGGCGTTCGCGATGCCGTTCAGCAGGCGGATGAAGGGGCGGAAAAGGTTCGCGTAGATCCGGAGCGGGATCGCGACCCACAGCGCGCTCCGTTCGGGCTCCGCGATCGCGACGTTCTTCGGCGCCATCTCCCCTACGACCATGTGGAAAAACACGACGATCGTCAGCGCGACCACGAACGAGATCGAGTGGAGCAGCCCGGGAGGGAGCTCCGCGACCGACTCGATGGCTCTCTCGATCAGGTGCGCAACGGCCGGCTCCGCCACGGCCCCGAGGCCCAGCGACGCCATCGTGATCCCGAGCTGGACGCCGGCGAGCATGAACGACAGCTCCCTGATCGATTTCTGCGCGAGCCGCGCGCGCAGGTCGCCGGAGTCTGCGAGGCCGTCGATCTTCGTCCGCCGCGCGGCGATCACGGCGAACTCGGCGCCCACGAAGAACCCGTTCGCGACGAGGAGACCGACGGCGGCGGCGAGGTACCACCACGTCACGGAGTGGCCTCCTGTTCGGGCTCGCGGAGGGGCGCGGCGCACAGCACCTGCGAGATGCGGCGGCCGTCCATCTCGACGACCTTGAACTCCCAGCCGGCGTACGACACGTGGTCGCCCGGCTCGGGTATGCGCTCGAAACGGTCGAGCAGGAACCCTCCGAGCGTCTCGTAGTGCCCCTCCGGCATCTCGAACCCGGTCGCGTCCTCGACCTCGCTGCGGTGGAGCAGTCCCGACAGCACGTGGATCCCCTCGGGGGGCTGCGTGAGGCGCGCTCCCGACGTGGGATCGTGCTCGTCCTCGATGTCGCCGACGATCTCCTCGAGGAGGTCTTCGAGCGTCACGATCCCTGCCGTGCCGCCGTACTCGTCGACGACGATCGCCATGTGCTTGCGCTGGCCGCGCATCTCGAGCAGGAGCGAGTTGAGCGGCCGCGACTCCGGCACTACGAGGGCCTCCTGCATCACCTCCGACACCGGCGTCGTCCCCCTGCCGTCGAGCGGCACGCCGTATCCGTCCTTCACGTACACGATGCCGACGATGTCGTCGAGGTCGCGCCCGTAGACCGGGAACCGCGAGTAGCCGTGCTCGACGGCGACGTCGAACATGCGCGTCACCGGCTAGTCCTCGTGGAGCGCGATGACCGACACCCGGGGGACGAGCACGTCGTCGGCGGACTTGCTGCCGAAGTCGATCGACTTCGCCAGGAGCTCGAACTCCTCTTTGGGGAGAGCGCCCTCCTGCCGTGACGAGTGGATCAACAGGTCGAGCTCCTCGAGCGACCGCACCGCCGTCAGCTCCTCCTGCGGCTCGATGCCGAGGCGCCGGACCGTCCAGTTCGCCGAGTTGTTGAGGAAGACGATCAGCGGCCGGAACAGGCGGTTGATCGTGATGAGCGGGCGGACGACGACGAATGCCACCGGCAGCGGCTTCGCGACCGCGAGGTTCTTCGGTATCAGCTCCGCCACGACCATCTCGAACGCGGTCGCGAGGATCAGCGCGAGCGCGACCGAGACCGCGAGCGCCGATCGCTCGGGGACGAAGTCGAGGCCCTCGATCAGGGGCTCGAGCAGCCGCCCGA
>JBHELD010000008.1:0-22984 GCA_046263255.1 Actinomycetota bacterium | reverse complement strand
GGCGTGCGCAGCGACGACGGCCGCTATTGGTTCTACGCGCACCTGAGCCGGTTCGCACCCGACGCGGTCGTGGGCCGGCGCGTGCGGCCGGGAACGGTTCTCGGAGAGGTCGGGAACACCGGTTACGGATACACCCCAGGGCATTCGGATGAGTTCATCTATCACCTTCACGTCGGCATCCAGGAGGCCGACGGCACCTGGGTCAACCCCTACCCGCTCGTCCAACGCCTTTACGATGCGGCCGTGGACGCATCGACGATGTCCCGCACGGGGGAGTCCCGCGGCGGATGAAGGGCCTGATCAGGCAAGGCGACCGGTCGCAACAGGTCGCCGACGTCCAGGCGCGGCTGCGAGCGCTCGGCCTTCCGATCGAGGACGACGCGGGCCGGTTCGGGAACTCCACGCGTCTCGCCGTCCGCGCCTTCCAGCAGCGCCGCGGGATCCTCGTCGACGGCATCGTCGGGTCCCACACCTGGAGCGAGCTGGTCGAGGCCTCCTGGCGCCTCGGCGACCGGAACCTCTACCTCAAACACCCGCCGCTGCGCGGGGACGACGTGGCGCTGCTGCAGAAGCGGCTCAACGCGCTCGGCTTCGACGCCGGTCGGGAGGACGGCATCTTCGGCGACGACACGGGCCGCGCGGTGCGGGCGTTCCAGAAGGAGTACGGGGTCGCGGAGGACGGGATCTGGGGGCCGCGGTCGCAGGCCGCGCTCGCGGGGCTGCGCGTCGATCGACCGGGGACGACCGCGCAGCTGCGTGAGGAGCTGCGCCGCTCCGGCGCGCCCGACCTCGGCGACGCGCTCGTCGTGCTCGACCCCGGCCACGGCGGTGAGGACCTCGGCCGGCGCAGCTCGGGGGGCCTCGCGGAGGCGGACGTCGTCTGGGACCTCGCTCTGCGGGTCGCCGACCGGCTCTCGGGCATGGGCGCCCGGGTGCGCTTCACGAGAACCGAGGCGGAGTGTCCCGACGCGTCGGAGCGGGCCCGGCGGGCGAACGAGGTGCGGGGAGACCTGTTCGTGTCGCTCCACCTCAACGAGCACGAGGAGGCCACGGCAGAGGGCGCGTCCACCTACTACTTCCACACGTCGGCCGCGGGGCGGGCCCTCGCGGAGGGCATCCAGGAGGCGCTCGCGGATCTCGGCGTGAGGGACTGCCGCAGCCACGCCCGCTCGTACACCGTCCTCCGGGAGACGCGGATGCCGGCGGTGCTGGTCGAGCCCGTCTTCGCGACCAACCCCGACGAGGCCAAGCGGCTGGAGGAGCCGGAGTTCCGCGCGGCCCTCGGCGATGCGATCGCGATCGGGATCAGCCGTTACTACGGCGCGTCGTCCGCCTGATCCTCGCCGGCGATCGCCCTCACCAGCCGGTCGAGGTCGTCGGGCGACACGAACTCGAGCGTGATCCTGCCCTTTCGCTTCCCCATCTGGACCCTGACCCGCGTCTGGAGGCGCTCGCTCAACCGGCGCTGCGCCTCGCTCGCGGCCGCCGACTCCCGCGCGGCCTCGCGCGACCGCGCCCGGGGCGCGACTCCCTCCGTCATCGCCACGTAGCGTCCTACCTCGTCCTCTGTCTCGCGGACGGACAGCTTCTCCTCGGCGGCGCGCCGCGCCATCCGCTCCTGGAACGGGTTCCCGTCGAGCCTCAGCAGAGCGCGCCCGTGGCCGGCCGTGAGCCGGCCCTCGACGAGCAGGCGCTGGATCGAGGTCGGGAGATCGAGCAGCCGCAGCGCGTTCGTGATCGTGACGCGGTTCTTGCCGAGGCGGTCGCCGAGCTCCTCCTGCGTGAGCCCCGCGTCGGCGATGAGCTGGCGGTACGCGGCGGCCTCCTCGATCGGGTTGAGGTCCGCGCGGTGGATGTTCTCGACGATCGCTCGCTCGAGCGATCCCCTCTCGTCGGTCTCCACGACGATCACCGGGACCGACTCGAGCCCTGCGGCGCCGGCCGCGCGCCACCTCCGTTCCCCCGCGATCAGCTCGTACGAGCCTCCGCCGGTCTCCCTGACGAGCAGCGGCTGGAGGATCCCCAGCTCGACGACCGACGCCGCGAGCTCCTCAAGCGCCGCAGCGTCCAACGACCGCCGCGGCTGGTTCGGGTTCGTCGCGATCGCGTCGAGCGGGACCTCGAGGAGGCTCCCGCGGCTCTCCAGCTCGTCGCCGCGCCCGCTCGACGGCAACAGCGCGTCGAGGCCCCTGCCCAACCCGGTCCTGCGGGTCACGGCGTCTCCGCCGGGAACGGCGCCGACCACGGCTCGCGCCGAGGCCAGATCGACTCGTCGAACGACGGGCGCGGGGTCGTCACGCCGTAGCCGCGGCCCCCGGGCCCGGGCTCGGAGGGGCGCGTCGCGGCGACGGCCGGAACCCGCGGCGGCCCGGCCCGATCGGGCGGCGCGGGCTCCTGATCGAGCGGCGGCGGCGGGGGGCGGTGGACCTCGAGGCCGTACAGCGCCTCGACCTCGGCCGCGAGGAGCCGGTACGCGACGGCGCCGCGGGACGAGGGGTCGAGCGTCAGGACGGGCTCCCCGTACGACGGCGCCTCGGACAGCCGCACGCTGCGCGGGATCCGCGTCGAGAACACGAGCTCGCCGAAGTGGGCGCGCACGTCGTCCTCGACCTGGCTCGAGAGCTTCGTCCGCGCGTCGTACATCGTCAGCAGCACCCCGGCGATCCGCAGCTCCGGGTTGAGGCTGCGGCGCACGCGCTCCGCGGTCCCGAGGAGCTGCCCGAGCCCTTCGAGCGCGTAGTACTCGCACTGCACGGGGACGATGAGGTCCTGCGCGGCCGCGAGCGCGTTCACCGTGAGAAGCCCGAGCGAGGGCGGGCAGTCGACGAAGACGAGCTCGTAGCGCTCGCCGGCGCCCTGCAACGCTTCCCCCAGACGCCGCTCGCGCGCCATCGCGCTCACGAGCTCGACCTCGGCTCCGGCGAGGTCGAGGGACGCGGGGGCGCAGTCGAGGTGCGCGATCGCGGTCGGGACGACGACCTCCTCCAGCGACGCGTTCCCCAGGAGGAGGTGGTAGGTCGACCGCTGTACCTTGCGGTGGTCGATCCCCAGGCCCGTCCCCGCGTTGGACTGCGGGTCCACGTCGACCACCAGCACCCGGTGGCCCCTGAGGGCGAGCCCCGCGGCGAGGTTGACCGCGGTCGTCGTCTTGGCGACGCCCCCCTTCTGGTTGGCCACGCACACGAGCCGGCCGCTGCCGGTCTCGATGCGACGGCGTTCCAGGAGTTTCCAGTTCTTGGAGACTGGATCTGTCATCTCGCTCCCCGGTCGCGGCCCGCCTTCCTCATGATAGCCAGCCCCGGCGCCCATTCCTCGGCAACTTCGGCGACCTGCGCGGTCCTCCCGGTGAAGACGATCGTGACGCCTCCCGGGGCGAGCAGAGGCTCCGCCAGCGCCCTGATCGAGGCGGGGTCGGCGAGAGCCCGGGCCGTTGCGACGACGTGCGCGTGCGCGAGCCGGTCGTCGGACGCGCACTCCTCGGCGGTCGCAGCAACGACGACGCACTGAAGCCCCAGGTCCCGAACGACCTCGTCGAGGAACGCCGCCCGGCGCCGGCGCGGCTCGACCAGGGTCCAGCGACGCCCCGGTCGGGCGATGGCCAGCGGGATCCCGGGGAAGCCGGCCCCCGACCCGATGTCGACGCACGCGCCCGGCGGGAGCTCGTCCAGGAGCGGGACGGCGCGCAGCGAGTCGTCGATGTGTCGCTCCTCCAGGCGGTCGAGGTCGCCCGGCGACACGAGGTCGAGCCGGGGGGCCCACTGCCGGATGAGGGCCGCGTACCGCCGCAGCAGCTCGTCAGGAGAGGTCATGTAAAACGTGAAACATCATCGCGGGGCGGCGACGTCTCGCGTCAGAGGGTCGCGGGCTACTCGCCCCGGACCACGACCTTGCGGTTCGGCTCCACGCCCTCGCTGAAGCTCGTGGCCCCCTCGATCTCCGCCACGGCGTCGTGGACGACCTTGCGCTCGTACGCGGACATCGGCTCGAGCTCGATCTCGGTCCCGCGCTCCTTGGCCCTCTCGGCGATCGAGCGGGCGTACTCGGCGAGCGAGGCCCGGCGCCGGGCTCGATACCCCTCGACGTCGACGAGCACCCGAACGCGCGCCTTCAGCCGTCGCTGCACGGCCGTTCGCGTGATCTCCTGGAGAGCGTCGAGCGTTTGCCCGCGCCGCCCGATCAGGCCCCCCAGCGCCTCGCCGGAGACCTCGATCGACGCCGTCTCGCCCTCGATCGACGAATTCACCTCGGCCTCCAGACCTAAAGACGTGAGGAGGCCGGAGACGAACTCGGTCGCGGTAGCCGCGACGTCCTCCGGCGTCGCCGGCTCCAGGACCTCGCCCTCGTCGGCCGGAGCGTCCGTGGCCGGCTCGGAGACCTCGCCCCCGTCGGCCGGAGCGCCCGTGGCCGGCTCGGAGACCTCGCCCTCGTCGGCCGGAGCGCCCGTGGCCGGCTCGGGCGAGGGCTCGTCCGCGGCCTCCAGCGGCACCTCGATCTCCTCGTCGGCGTACGGCTCGTCGCGCTGCTCGCTCACTTCTTCCTCTTCTTCTTGCTCGACGGGTGGGGTTTCGACGCGGCCGTCGCCGGGCGCTTGCCGCCGTCCGAGGAGGGTTTCGACGAGGCCGGGGCCGCGGCCTTCGCGGTCGCCGGAACCGTCTTCTTCTTCGGAGCAGGCCCACCTGCGGCCGCCGGCAGCGGGTGGGCCTTCAGGATGATCCGCTGCTGGACGATCGTCCACAGGTTCGTCGTGACCCAGTACACGACGACTCCGGCCGGGAAGTTGAACGAGAACACCATCAGCATCAGCGGCATGATCCTGGCGAACATCTGCATCTGCTGCGCCTGAGGGCTGTCCGGGGTCGACTTCTGCATCTGCTTCTGCTGGTAGTAGGTCGTGAAGCCCATCACCAGCACGAGCGCGAGATAGGGAACCGACGTGCCGAAGCCGCTTCCGCAGGCGTCCGCGAGGGCGCGGTCTAGCCCGTCGAGGTCCGCGGTGCTGGTGCCGGTGAGCGTCCCGCTCGCGGAGCAGTTGAGGCGGATCCCGAGAAAGCGGTTGATGTCGAGGGCAGACGGGATCGAGCTGAGCGCGTCGGCGAGCGCCGACCCCTCGACCACGTCGCCCATGTACTTCAGCGGCGTCCGGATCACGTAGAAGAGCCCGATCAGGATCGGGAACTGCATCAAGAGCGGGAGGCACCCGCCGAAGGGGTTGACGCCGTGCTCCTTGTAGAGCGCCATCAGCTCTTCGTTCATCTTCTGGCGGTCGCCCTTGTGCTTGGCCTGCAGGCGCTTGATCTCCGGCTGGATCGCCTGCATCTCCCGCATCGACTTCGTCTGCTTGATCGAGAGCGGGAGCAGGAGGAGCCGGACGGCGAGGGTCAGGAGGATGATCGCGAGCCCGTAGCTCGGGATCACCGCGTAGAACCCGGCGAGGGCCGTGGAGAAGAGCTCGAAGAAGCCCATCTACGACGCCCGCCTGTCGGCCGCCGGAACGGGATCTATTCCGCCCGGGGCCCAGGGATGGCAGCGCGCCACCCGCTTGGTGGCGAGCCAGCCGCCGCGCAGCGCCCCGTGGCTCCGAATCGCCTCCGCGGCGTACTCCGAGCACGTCGGCGCATAGCGGCAGTGCGGGCCGAGGAGCGGCGAGACCACCCTTCGGTAGAGGGCGACGAGCAACAGCAGCAGGCGACCGGCGGGGCTCATGCCCGCGCGACCCCCGCCCTCTGCAGGCACTCTGTTACATATTCTTCCAGTAGGGCGAACGGAACGCTATCGGCCGGCGGCCGGGCCACCACGACGATGTCGGCAGGCGCGGGACCGTAGCTGCGGACCGCAGCTCGCAGGCGGCGGCGGATCCTGTTCCGAACGACAGCCTTGCCGGCCGTCCGGCCGACCGACAGCCCGAGGCGGACGGCCCCCGACTCCCGCGGGCACGCGATCACGGTCACGCCGTCGCGGCTGCACCGGCGCCCCGACGCGTGGACGCGCCGGAAGTGGGGCCTCCCCGAAAGGGCTTCGATCGATGGCATAGAGACGGATCCGCCGGCTAGGCGGACAGGCGCTCGCGGCCCTTTGCGCGCCTCGCCTTGAGGATCGCCCTCCCGGCCCGGGTCTTCATGCGTGCGCGGAAGCCGTGCTTGCGCTTCCGGCGGCGCGTGTTCGGCTGAAAGGTTCTTTTGGTCATGCGGACATCTTCCGTTCCGGTGTCGTTCGAGAGGCCGTTTCTCGGCGGTGGCGACGTGGTCGCGAAATCCGCCGGGCCGTCCGAGGTGCCGGGCGAGTATAGCGGAGGCGCGTTCGTGCACGTCGAGAGGCCTTCGCCAAGTTTCGTCGCGACCCCTCGACGACCGTCTTGACGCCCCCGGACGACTGCTGCTTAGGATACGGAGCGGTCTTGAGCCCTCGAGGATCGGGCGAGCGACTGGTGGCACTTCCCCTCGGTTTCACCGGCTGAGCAACGCGCGGCCGCGCAGGGTTCGAATACGTGTCCACACCTGTGGATATACCTGTTAGCCCCCGCGGTTCTCCCTGCTCAGACCTACCTTTGGTCCTCCCAGTGGCATCGCGGCGGCGCGGTGGTCTCGGGCGCTCTACCGCGCTGAAGCTCGCGGGGGATGTGGAAAACGAGCGCAAACGGGGAGGGCATCGCATGCACAGCACCTCGATCGGTGAAGCTTCGTCTGCGTCTGTCACGCTCGACGGAGAGCCCGCCGAAGACTCGCCGGCTGCCGCGATCTGGAGCCGCGCCGCGCAGGACCTGAAGGGCGCGCTCACCGAGAGCAACTTCTCGGCATGGTTCGGACGCACGATTCCGGTGGGGCTCGACGGCGACACGCTCGTCCTCGGAGTCCCCAACCACTTCACGAAGGACTGGATCGAGGGCCGCTTCCTGGAACCGCTCGTCACGTCGGTCACGGCCGCGGCCGGCCGCCCCCTCGAGGTCGCGATCCTCGCGGACCCCTCGTACGGCGACGAACCCTCTCCCGCCCCCGCAGTCGTCACCCTTCCCGCCGGCGAGGACGACACGCTCGTCCCCGACGACGTCTTCCACCCCAATTACACCTTCGACTCGTTCGTCATCGGCTCGTCCAACCGGTTCGCGCACGCCGCAGCCCTGGCGGTCGCCGAAGCTCCGGCTCATGCCTACAACCCGCTCTTCATCTACGGCGGCGCCGGTCTCGGGAAGACCCACCTCCTGCACGCGATCGGCCGCTACGCGCAGCAGTTGCACCCCCGCACGGTCGTCCGCTACGTGTCGACCGAACAGTTCATGAACGACTTCATCGTCGCCCTGCAGCGCCGCAACATCCCGAGCTTCCACCGGCGCTACCGCGTCGCGCACCTCCTGTTGATCGACGACATCCAGTTCCTCGAGGGCAAGGAGCGCACGCAGGAGGAGTTCTTCCACACGTTCAACGCGCTCCATCCCAAGAGCCAGATCGTCATCACGTCGGACCGCCCCCCCAAGAAGATCTCGACGCTGGAGGAGAGGCTCCGGACGCGCTTCGAGTGGGGGCTCATCACCGACATCCAGCCACCCGACCTCGAGACGCGTCTCGCCATCCTCCAGAAGAAGGCCGAGACCGAGAGATTGGTCGTGGGGCACGACGTCATGTCGTTCATCGCCAGCCGCATCCAGACGAACATCCGCGAGCTCGAGGGCGCCCTCATCCGCGTCGCGGCGTACGCGTCGCTCACGCGCTCCGACCTCTCGCTCGACCTCGCCCAACAAGTTCTGAAGACGCTTCTCCCCGACACGCGCGAGGCCCGGGTGACGTCCGACCTCGTCGTCTCCGTCGCGGCCGACTACTACGACGTGACCGCGGAGGAGATCTGCTCTTCCAGCCGTTCGAGACCTCTCGTCAACGCCCGTCAGATGGCGATGTACCTCTGCCGGGAGCTCACCGACCTCTCGCTTCCGAAGATCGGGGAACGGTTCGGGGGCCGCGACCACTCGACCGTCCTCTACGCAATGCACAAGATCCGCCAGCAGATGAAGGAGCGTCAGAGCTGCTACCAGCAGGTCGAAGAGCTGACCACGCGGATCCGCCAACAGGCCGCTCGTGCATAACACCGACGCCGGCTGCGCGCACTGTGGAGCGAATGCCTTCCTCACGGCCTTTCGCGACGTTTCTCCCGAATCTCGACGTCGTTGCAAACACCGGACGCGCTCTGCGACACCGGGCGTGACCAGCGGCGACGAAGCTTATCCGCATGGCCAACAAGACCTACGAAGGACTACCAGAAGATCTAAATCAGTATCCGAAGCAGTGAGTCCCGAGCTCGTCGTACGAGATTTCTTGTCACAGCGATTCTCTAGGGTGTATCCGAACGGGCAGATGGGAGGAACACTATGAAGTTCCGGTGTGAGCGCGACGATCTTCTCGAGGCGGTGCAGTTCGCGTCGCGCGCGATCTCCAATCGCGCGACCCTGCCCGTGCTGTCGGGCCTGCGGATCGAGGCCGCGGAGGACGGGGCCGTGACCGTCGCCGCCACGGATCTCGAGCTCACGATGGAGACGTCGTTCAAGGCCGGCGTCGACGAGCCGGGGAAGACGATCGTGCCGGGCCGTCTGTTCGGCGAGATGAGCAGAAGCCTGTCGACCGGTCAGGTGAGCGTGGGCGGGGGTGAGGGCGAGGTCGAGATCGGGTCGGGCCGGGGGAACTTCCGCGTCAAGTCGCTGGCGCCCGACGACTACCCTACGCTCCCGATCGAGGGCCGCGACGAGGACGACGCCGAGGGCGTCGTGGTCGACGTGGACGCCGGCATGCTGGCGACGGCGCTGTCGCAGGTCGTCAGGAGCGCGTCGGGCGACGAGAGCCGCCAGGTGCTGACGGGTGTGTTGTGGGAGATCGAGTCCGGGAGCCTCACGCTCGCGGCAACCGACTCGTACCGGCTGGGAGTCCGGTCCCTGAAGGTCGAGGGAGGGCCGGCCGAGCTGCGCAAGGTCATCCTCCCGGCGCGGGCGCTCCACGAGCTGACGCGGGCGCTTCAAGGCGCCGGTGGCGCGGTGCGGGCCACCGTGAAGGAGAACCTGGTCGCGTTCGCGATCCCGGCTGCGGGCGAGGGCTCCGGGGGCGGCGAGTCGGTGATCGGCTCCCGGTTCATCGAGGGCGAGTTCCCGAACTACCGCCAGCTCATCCCGCAGGGCTACCCGAACGCGCTGACGGTCGAGCGCGAGGCGCTGCTCGAGGTCACGAAGCGCGTCGGGCTGCTGGCCCAGAACAACCTGCCGGTGAAGCTCCAGCTCGGCGCGGAGCTCGAGGTCTCGGCCCACACGCCCGACGTGGGGGAGGGCCAGGAGGTCGTCGACGCCGAGTACCGGGGCGAGCCGCTCGTGATCGCCTTCAACCCCGGCTTCCTCCAGGACGGCGCGTCCGGGATCCTGTCGGAGAGGATCGTCATCGAGGTCTCCGACGGCTTGAAGCCGGCGATCCTTCGTGGTGAGAACGACGAGGACTACACGTATCTGCTGATGCCGGTACGTCTGTCGTAGGAGGCACGTGCGGGTAGACGCGCTGACGCTCGAGGACTGGCGGAACTACGAGCGCGAGTCCCTCGAGCTGTCGCGGGGGTTGAACCTCGTCGTCGGGCCCAACGCGCAGGGAAAGACGAACCTGCTCGAGGCGGTCCACTGCCTGAGCGGCTTCGGATCTCCCCGGGCCGCGGATGCGGCTCTCGTCCGTCACGGGTGCGAGCGCGCGCTGCTGCACGCGGGGGCCGAGCGGCGCGGGCGCGCGCTGCGGATCGATCTGGAGATCAGGCCGGGCAAGGGAACCCGCGCGCTGCTCAACAAGACGCCGGTGCAGCCGCGGCTCCTGGGCGACGTCTGCGTGAGCGTGTTCTTCGGCCCCGACGAGCTCTCGCTGATCAAGGGCTCACCGGACGGCCGGCGCAGGTTCATCGACGACCTCGTGGTGAAGCTGCGTCCTGCACGCGACGGCCTCAGGCGCGAGTTCGAGCGGACGTTGAAGCAGCGCAACGCGCTTCTGAAGACCGCGCCGCGCGCCGGCTCGGCGAGCGTCGGGGCGACCCTCGACGTATGGGATTCCGCGCTCGCGCGTTCCGGCGGCGCGCTGACGGCGGCGCGCCTGGAGGCGCTCGCCGGGCTGATGCCGGCGGCGGCGAAGCGGTACGAGGAGGTCGCGGGCGCCGGACGGCTCGAGCTCGAGTACGCGAGCTCCTGGATCGCCGGCGAGGACGCCACGGGCGTCGTCGAGACCGTCCCCTCGGAGGCGCCGGTCCTCGAGGAGCGCCTGCGTGATGCGATCGCGGCGGTTCGGCCCCGCGAGGTCGAGCGCGGGGTGAGCCTCGTCGGTCCCCAGCGCGACGACGTGACGGTGCTGCTCGGTGCAGGGGAGGGCTCACCGGTCGACGCGCGGACGTACGCGTCGCAAGGTGACCAGCGCACGTGCGCGCTCGCGCTGAAGCTCGGCGAGCACGACCTGCTCTCCGACGCGCTGGGGGAGGAGCCCGTCCTGCTGCTCGACGACGTGTTCTCAGAGCTCGATCCGTCGCGGCGCGCCTGGCTCGCCGACGCCGTGCGGTCGATCGGGCAGACGGTCGTGTCTACGGCCGAGCCGGAGGGCGTCGAGGCGCTGGCGCCCGAGAGGGTCCTCGAGGTATCGGCGGGCAGGGTGCGCGCGCGTGGATGACGAGCCGCTCCGGCTGAAGGACGTCCTGGCAGACGCGACGAAGCGCCTCGGGATCCCGTCACCGGAGGCGACGGGGCGGGTGTGGGCGCGATGGAACGACGTCGTCGGGCCGGACGTCGCGGCGCACGCGGAGCCGACGTCGCTCCGGGCGGGCGTGCTGAGGGTCCGCGCCGACTCGCCCGCGTGGGCGACCGAGATCGGCTACCTCGCGGCCGAGATACGGAGCCGCGTCAACGCGGTGACGGGCCTGCCCCTCGTCAAGGAGGTGAGGGTCTGGACGGGGCCGCGCCCCGCGCGCGCCCACGTCCCCGCGGCCCGTTCGGACGCCGCGGGCGAGCCCGCCGACGGAGCCGCGCGGGAGCGGCCGGCAGACCCTGCCGAGGCGCTCGAACGAGCGCGCCGGGCATGGGCCAGGCGCCGCTCGTAAGGGCCGCTTCGCCGCCGGTCGAATCCTCTAAATCCCCTGGTAGATGATAGGATTTCAGCCTGTGAACCCACCTCTCGGACCCTCTCGCCGGCGCGTCCTCGACGGCCTGTGAGAGACGCTTCACCAGGGTGTGGCGGCCGCCATACGCGGCAGCGGTCCGACCGTTCGGAATAGAGGTACATGAGCGTGCCCAACAGCGCATCCGAGACGGCCAAGGCGCGCCGCCACGGCTCGTACACCGGTCAGGACATCACGGTCCTCGAGGGCCTCGATCCCGTCCGAAAGCGACCGGGGATGTACATCGGGTCGACCGGCGTCCGCGGTCTGCATCACCTCGTCTACGAGGTCGTGGACAACGCGGTCGACGAGGCCATGGCCGGTTTCTGCGACAGGATCGTCGTCGAGCTGCTCGCCGACGGCGGCTGCCGCGTCTCGGACGACGGGCGCGGCATCCCGGTCGATCCGATCGAGGCGAAGGGCAAGAAGAAGGTTCCTGCGGCCGAGGTCGTCCTCACGACGCTGCACGCGGGAGGGAAGTTCGAGGGCAAGGGGTACCAGGTGTCGGGCGGCCTCCACGGCGTCGGCGTGTCGGTCGTCAACGCTCTGTCGGAGCGCCTCGAGCTCGAGATCGTGCGCGACGGCTTCCTTCACCGCCAGGAGTACGAGCGCGGCCGCCCGCTCTCGCCGCTGAAGAAGGTCAAACCCGCGAAGCGGACGGGCACCACCGTCACGTTCTGGCCCGACCCCCTGATCTTCACCGAGGAGCGGGAGTTCAAGCTCGAGACGCTCGCGCAGCGCCTGCGCGAGATGGCGTTCCTCAACCGCGGCCTCGAGATCCGCCTGATCGACCGGCGCGTCGAGCCCGCCGAGGAGGAGACCTTCAGGTACACCGGCGGGATCGTCGACTTCGTGAAGCACCTGAACTCCGCTCGCGAGCCGGTCAACAAGCGTCCCGTGTACTTCGAGGCGAAGGCCGAGGGCCACGAGGTCGAGATCGCGATGCAGTGGACGTCGTTGTTCAACGAGGACATCTTCACCTTCGCGAACAACATCAACACGCACGAGGGCGGGATGCACGAAGAGGGCTTCCGCCGCGCGCTCACGCGCGTGATCTCGAAGTACGCGCGCGACAAGAGCATCCTGAAGGAGAAGGACGAGAGCTTCACGGGCGAGGACTGCCGCGAGGGCCTCACCGCCATCGTCTCGGTGAAGCTGCGCGACCCGCAGTTCGAGGGCCAGACGAAGACGAAGCTCGGCAACACCGAGATCCGCTCGTTCGTCGAGACGTCGATGAACCAGAAGTTCGCGGAGTTCATGGAAGAGCACCCGGCCGAGGCGCGTGCGATCTGCAACAAGGCCGTGTCGGCTCAGCGGGCCCGTCTCGAGGCACGCAAGGCGCGTGACCTCGTGCGGCGCAAGTCGCTGCTCGAGTCGTCGACTCTGCCGGGCAAGCTGGCCGACTGCCAGACGCGCAATCCCGACGAGGCAGAGCTGCTGATCGTCGAGGGCGACTCCGCCGGCGGCAGCGCCAAACAGGCGCGCCAGCGCGAGTTCCAGGCGATCCTCCCCTTGCGGGGCAAGATCCTCAACGTCGAGCGCGCGCGGCTCGCGAAGATGCTCGAGAACAAGGAGATCCAGGCGATCATCACCGCGATCGGCACGGGCATCGGCGAGGAGTTCGACCTCGAGAAGTGCCGGTACCACAAGATCGTCTCGATGGCCGACGCGGACGTGGACGGCGCGCACATCAAGACGTTGCTGCTGACGTTCTTCTTCCGCCACATGCGCCCGCTGATCGAGAACGGATACGTCTACGTCGCGCAGCCCCCGCTCTACCGCGTGCCCTACAAGGGCAAGGTCCACTACTTCCGCAACGACGAGGAGCTCGACGCGTTCAAGGCCGCGAACAACGGGTCGAAGATCGAGGCCTCGCGCTTCAAGGGCCTTGGGGAGATGAACCCGTCGGAGCTGTGGGAGACGACGCTCGACCCACAGCGAAGGACGCTCCTTCGCGTGACGCTGGAGGAGAGCTCTCTCGCCGCCGACATGTTCTCGAGGTTGATGGGCGACGACGTCGAGGCTCGCAAGGAGTTCATCCAAAAGAACTCCAAGGACATCCGGTTCCTGGACATCTAAGAGGCTCATGCCCGACGACCCGATCCAGGACAGGCTTCCCGACGACGACGACGGCACGTCCATCAGCGACATAACGATCGAGGAGGAGGTCCAGTACTCGTTCCTCGAGTACGCGATGTCGGTGATCGTCTCGCGCGCGCTGCCCGACGTGCGCGACGGCCTGAAGCCGGTGCACCGGCGCATCCTGTACGCGGGCCTCGAGGCAGGGCTGCGGCCCGACCGCCCCTTCCGCAAGTGCGCGGCCCTCGTCGGCGACGTCATGAAGAAGTACCACCCGCACGGCGACCAGTCGATCTACGACGCGCTGGCGCGCCTGGCGCAGGACTTCTCGACGCGCAACCTGTTGATCGACGGCCAGGGGAACTTCGGCTCGATAGACGGCGACGCGCCGGCGGCGATGCGGTACTGCGTAGCCGGCGCCACCCTGGTTCGCACGGTCGCGGGAACGCACCGGATCGACGAGCTCGCCGAGGTCGCGCCGGATTCCGAGGCCGATCTCGACCTGAAGGTGATCGACCGGGCCGGCAACCCGGTACGGGCGACGAAGCTCTTCCACAGCGGAACGCACGAAACGCTGCGACTGAGGACAAGCGAAGGCTTCGAGCTGACCGGCACGGCCAATCATCCGCTTCTCTGCCTCGTGGATGTCGCCGGCGTGCCGATGTTGCTGTGGAAGCTCCTGTCGGAGATCGGTCCGGGCGACCACGTCGTCGTCCACAGGGGAGACGCCGCGGAACGAGGAAGCCTTTCCTCGGCGCAGCGTGGCCTGGCGGTGCTCGCAGGCGCTTGGGTTTCCGAAGGGTGGGCATCCGCGGCCAGGGGGGGCTTCAATACCCTCGACAAGAGCTACTTCGACATCGTGCTGCCGGCATACGACGAGATCGTCGGCGGCCCCCGATACGTGTCCGCGCGCGTCATCCGGTCCGGCAGTGTCCTGCACGAGATCGACCTGCAGGACATGACCGCCTTTGCGGCGAGCCCGCTCGGCGAGATGGTCGGCCATCGTCGCGACGCGAAGCGGATCCCGTCGTTCGTGTGGCATGCATCTCTCGCTTTCAAGCGGGTGTTTCTCCAGGCGTTGTTCGAGGGCGACGGAAGCTGTTCGCTGCTCGGTCGCAACACGATCCAGGTCTGCTACTCGACGCGCAGCGGGGAGCTGGCCGGGGACGTCCAGCGACTGCTGCTCGAGTTCGGGATCGTGTCGAGACAGTCCCTCGCGCGCCGCGGCGAGATCAAGGTCGTCATCACGAACCGGCGGGAAGCCCGGTTGTTCGCGGCCCGCGTCGGGTTCCTGGGCGCCAAGCACATGAAGCTCGTCCGGAAGCTGGAGACTGTTCCGACGACCAGCCGCGCGCTGTCAGGCGACCTGGTGCCGTTCGTTGCCGAGTACGTCCGCGCCGAGGGCGCGACGGCGTGGCGCGATCGGGAATGGTTGACAAAGCACGACATCGACCTCATCGAGCGGTGGGAGCGCGACCGGGACGTCATCCTCTCGAAGATCACGTCGGACGAAGTCCGAAAGGTCGTCGAGCCGCTCGTCGACGGCCGGTACTTCTACGCCCGCGTCGCTTCGGTCGAACCTGCCGGCGTCCAGTCCGTCTACTCGATCCGCGTCGACTCCGACGACCACTCGTTCCTCACGAACGGATTCGTCAGCCACAACACGGAATGCCGCCTCTCGAAGCTCGCGATGGAGCTCGTCCGCGACATCGACGAGGAGACCGTCGACTTCGAGCCCAACTACGACGGCTACGAGATCCAGCCCAAGGTCCTCCCGGCCCGGTTCCCGAACCTGCTCGTCAACGGCTCGGGCGGGATCGCCGTCGGGATGGCGACGAACATCCCGCCGCACAACCTCGGCGAGGTCGTCGACGCCATCGTCGAGATCCTCGAGAACCCCGAGATCGGCGGCGACAAGGAAAAGATGCTCCCGGCCCTCATGCGGCACATCAAGGGCCCCGACTTTCCCACGGGGGCACTCGTGCTCGGCCGTCACGGGATCGTCGACGCCTACACGACCGGTCGCGGGTCGATCAAGATGCGCGCGGTGTGCGAGGTCGAGGAGGGGCCGCGGGGGAACCCGCGGATCGTGGTCACCGAGATCCCGTACCAGGTGAACAAGGCCCGGCTCGCGCTGAAGATAGCGGAGCTGGTGAACGCGAAGGAGAAACGGCTCGAGGGGATCGCCGACCTGCGCGACGAGTCGAGCGAGCGAGGCGGGATGCGTCTCGTGATCGAGCTGAAGAAGAACGCGGTCCCGCAGGTCGTGCTGAACACCCTCTACAAGCGGACGCAGCTGCAGGACAACTTCGGGGTGAACATGCTCGCGCTCGTCGACGGCGTGCCGCGGACGCTCAACCTCGCCGAGGTCGTCCAGGAGTACATCACTCACCAGATCACGGTCGTCACCCGCCGGACGCGTTACCGCCTTCGCAAGGCCGAAGAGCGCTCGCACATCCTCGAGGGGCTGATCGTCGCCCTCGACAACATCGACGAGATCGTCGCGTTGATCCGCGCCGCGGCCGACACCGAGGAGGCCCGCGGCGGCCTCATGGCCGGCTTCGGCCTCACCGAGATCCAAGCGAATCACATCCTCGACATGCCGCTGCGGCGTCTCACCGCGCTCGAGCAGGACAAGATCCGCGACGAGCACACCGAGCTTCAGCGTACGATCGCCGACCTGACCGACATCCTCGCCAACCCGGCGCGGGTCCGCGAGATCATCGCGACGGAGCTGAAGGAGATCCGCAAGCGGTTCGCGGACGACCGGCGAACGAAGCTCGTCCCCGACGAGGGCGAGTTCGACATCGAGGATCTGATCGCGGACGAGGACCTGGTCGTGTCGGCCTCGCGCGACGGCTACGTGAAGAGCGTGCCGCTCGACACCTACCGGCGGCAGGGCCGCGGAGGCCGCGGCGTCAAGGGCGCGGCGCTGAAGGAGGGCGACATCGTCGAGCACCTGCTGACGACGACCGCGCACGCGTACCTGCTGATGTTCTCCAGCAACGGCCGGGTCTACCGGCTGAAGGCACACGAGATCCCGAAGCGCGACCGCACCGCGCGCGGCACCGCGGTGGTGAACGTGGTGCCGATGCGTCCGGAGGACAAGGTCGCGGCCGTGATCGACACCCGTGACTACGAGAGCTTCCGGTACCTGCTGATCGCGACGAAGGGCGGGATGGTCAAGAAGACCCTGTTCCGCGAGTACGACTCCTCCCGCCGCGAGGGGATCATCGCGATCAACCTCAAGGAGGGCGACGAGGTGGTGCGGGTCCGTCCGACCTCCGGGAACGACGACGTGCTGCTGATAACGAAGAAGGGGAAGTCGATCCGGTTCTCCGAGAACGCCGTGCGCCCCATGGGCCGGACCGCGACGGGCGTCATCGGGATCAGGCTCGACGGCGACGACGAGGTCGTGTCCTGCGACGTAGTCGCCGGCGCCGACTCGGAGGGCGAGCTGCTCGTCGTGACGCAGTTCGGGTACGGCAAGCGGACGCGGATCTCCGACTTCCCGCGCAAGGGACGCGGGGGCAAGGGCGTGATCGCGGCGAAGCTCACGAAGCCGAGGGGGCCGATCGTCGGCGCGACGATCGTGCGCGCGGACGACGAGGTCTTCCTCATCTCCGACGACGGCCAGGTCATCCGGATCCCCGTTAAGACGATCTCCCGCCAGGGACGGCCCACGACCGGCGTGAGGGTCATGAACCTTTCGGGTGGAACGTCGGTCTCAGCTCTTGCACCGGTCGTCTACGAGCCGGGCGACAACGGTCAGCCGAGGCTCGTCGACTGAGATCTCGGGCGACCGGCGGCCGATTAGCCCATACTGAGCAGACGCCGGGCCATCCGGCGAACGCACGGAGACGGGGGAGTCCGTTGTCCTCTAGCGAAGAGCGGGAGAGGGGCTGGCGCACCGATCCCGAGACGGCTGCGGCCTCGGGCGGCCATCTGACGCCCGATCCGGTCGCCGCCGACGCGTGGCCGGACCCGTTGACCGCGCCGCTCCCCTCGGAGCTCGACGGTGCCGAGCGGGAGCGCGCCCGTCCGGAGCGGGAGCGCGCGATGGGGTCGGTGAGCTCGCGGGCGCGCACGGAGATGTTCCCGCCGTCCGAGCAGACCCTGCGCCGGCGCGCCGCCGACCGGCAGGGTCCCGCGAAGAAGACGGTGCGCCGGCGCGTTCCCGTGCGCCGCGTGAAACGGACGCTCCGCCACGTCGATCCGCTGACGGTCCTCAAGCTCTCGGCGTTCTACTGGGCGATCTTCCTCGTCGTGTGGCTCGGGCTCGTCGCGGTCCTTTACTCGTTCGTCGAGGGGCTGGGGTGGTTCGACACGATCGAGGACTTTACGTCCGCGATCGAGGTCGAGTCGCCCGAGATCACGCTCGGCGTCGTCGAGAAGTGGGCGTTTCTGATCGGGCTCACGTTCGCGCTCGTCACCTCGCTGCTCAACGTCTTCCTCGCTTTCCTCTACAACGTCGCTGCGGACCTGATCGGAGGACTCGAGCTGACGTTCGTAGAGCGCGACTCCTCCTGAGGGCTATGGCCGGCGCGACTACCGCGATGATCTCGATGCGCGACGTCACGAAGACTTTCGCGGGCGCCGCGGCCCCCGCGGTCTCGTCGCTCTCGCTCGAGATCGCGGCCGGCGAGACCGTCGTCCTGGTCGGTCCCTCGGGCTGCGGCAAGACGACGACGATGAAGATGGTGAACCGGCTCGTCGAGCCCACGTCGGGGACGATCGTCGTCGACGGCATCGACGTGATGCGCCAGGACCCGGTCGAGCTCCGCCGGCGCATCGGCTACGTCATCCAGAGCATCGGGTTGATGCCGCACCGGACGGTTGCCGAGAACATGGCGACGGTCCCCAAGCTCGTGGGGTGGGACGACTCACGCGCTAGGGCGCGCGTTGCGGAGCTGGCGGAGATCCTCGAGCTCGATTCGCACCTGTTGGGCAGGTACCCGAACGAGCTGTCGGGGGGGCAGCGGCAGAGGGTGGGCGTCGCGCGCGCTCTGGCCGTGGACCCGCCGGTGATGCTGATGGACGAGCCCTTCGGCGCGGTGGACCCGATCGTGCGCCAGCGCCTGCAGGACCAGTTCCTGCGCATCCAGGGCGAGCTGCGCAAGACGATCGTGTTCGTGACGCACGACGTCGACGAGGCGATCAAGATGGCGGACCGGATCGCGATCCTGAACAAGGGCGGGATCCTCGAGCAGTTCGCCCCGCCCGAGGAGATACTGCGTGCGCCCGCATCCGAGTTCGTCAGGCGGTTCGTCGGCGGCGAGCGCGCGCTCAAGCGGCTCTCGCTGCTACGGGTCCGCGACGTCGCGCTGGCCGGCGCGCCGGCGCCTGCGGACGGTCCGAGCGTGACGCAGGAGGCGTCGCTGCGGCAGGCGCTCGACGCGCTCATCGCGTCGTCCGCGGACGTGGTTGCCGTGATCGATCCGAACGGCGCGCCCGCCGGCGTCGTGACGCTCGAGGCGATCAGGAAGGAGCTCCGCGCGTGAGCGAGCTGTTCCGCTGGGACTGGGTCGTCGACCACCTCGACGAGGTCGGCGCGCGGTCCTGGGAGCACCTGTTCCTGACGTTCCTCGCGGTCGGTATCGGCTTCGCGATCTCGTTCCCGCTCGGCGTGTACTCGTTCCGCCACCGTCGCCTCTACGGCCCCATCGCCTCGGTCGCCGGCATCCTCTACACGATCCCGAGCCTCGCGCTGTTCGCGCTTCTCGTCCCCTTCACGGGGCTCACCGCTACGACTGCGGAGATCGGGCTCGTGAGCTACACGCTCCTGATCCTGATCAGGAACGTCGTCGCGGGGTTGCAGGGCGTCCCGGAGGACGCGCGCGAGGCGGCGCTCGGTATGGGCTTCAGCCGCAGCCAGCTTTTGTGGCGGGTCGAGCTGCCCCTCGCCCTCCCGGTCATCGTCGCGGGCTTGAGGATCGTAACCGTCACCGTGAAATGTCTCGTAACCGTCACCGCGATGATCGACCAGGGGGGCCTCGGCGACTTCATCCTGCTGGGCCTCGAGCGCTTCTTCCCGACCGCGACGATCCTCGGCGCTGTTCTGTCGGTGCTGCTCGCGGTGCTGGCGGACAGGCTCCTTGCGCTCGGCGAGCGCGTGCTGACCCCCTGGGCGAGGGCGCCGTCGTGAGCATCCTGAGCGACGCGCTGGCGTGGCTGACCGACGCTGCTACCTGGTCGGGCGACGGCGGCATCCCGGTCCGCGTGCTCGAGCACCTCCAGATCTCGGGGATCGCGCTCGCGGCGGCCGTGCTCGTCGCGTTGCCGGCGGGCCTGCTCATCGGGCACACGAGGAGGGGCGAGGTCGTCGCGGTGACGATCGCGAACCTGGGCCGCGCCATCCCGTCGTTCGCGATCCTCGCGCTCGCGTTTCCCCTGTCGCTGCAGCTGGGGCTCGGCCTCAGCATCTGGCCTACCGTCGCCGCGCTGTTCCTCCTCGCGATCCCGCCGATCCTCACGAACACCTACGTCGGCGTGAAGGGCGTGGACGCCGACACGCTCGAAGCCGCGCGCGGGATGGGGATGTCGGGCGGCGACGTCCTCCGCTCGATCGAGGTCCCGCTTGCCGCGCCTCTGATCGTCGCGGGCATCCGGATCTCCGCGGTGCAGGTCGTGGCGACCGCCACGCTCGCCGCGCTCGTCGCGGGAGGGGGCCTCGGCCGGTTCATCGTCGACGGCTTCGCCCAGGGCGACGACGCGATGATCGTGGGGGGCGCGATCGTCGTCGCGGCCCTGTCGGTCGCGACGGAGCTGGGGTTCGGGCTCGTCGAGCGCGCCACGGCTCCCGCGCACGCCCGCCGCGGGCTCGCGACGACGAGGACGCGACGGATCGACCTGCCCGAGGCGGGACGGCCGGCCGCGGACGTGATCCCCGGCGGCTAGCGCGCTCGGTCCGCTTATGGTTCCGTCGCGGACCGGAGCCGGGAAGGCGCTCCGGGCGAGCCACGGAAGGAGCTACCCATGCGGACATCCCGCAGCTACGTCCTCGGGGCGGCTCTGCTGGCGATCGGGCTCTTGCTCGGCGCCTGCGGGTCGGGTGGGGACGACGACGAATCCTCTGCGGGCGGCGGAGGCGCGGAGGAGAAGGGGCAGATCACGGTCGGCGACGACAGCTTCGCCGAGAGTCAGATCGTCGCCGAGATGTACGCGCAGGTGCTCGACAACGCCGGCTACGACGTCGAGCGGAAGAGCACCAAGTCGCGCGAGGTCCGTCTGCCCGCGATGGAGAGCGGCGAGATCGACGTCGCGCCGGAGTACCTGGCGACGCTCATCTCGGTGCTCGATCCCAGCGCGGGGCGCGTGAACGATCCACAGGAGGCGGTGGGGATCCTCGAGCCCCTGCTCGCCGACAGGGGCCTCGCGGTGCTGGACCCTTCCGAGGCCGTCGACACGAACATCTTCGCCGTGACGCAGGAGACCGCGGATACGTACCGGACGCTCAGCGATATCGCTCCGGTCGCGGACGAGCTGACACTGGGGGCGCCGGCGGAGTGTCCGAAGCGCCCGTACTGCATCCCGGGGCTGAAAGACGTATACGGGATCGAGTTCGGTGAGTTCGAGCCGCTGGAGTACGGACCCGCGACCGCCGCGGCGCTGGAGAACGGCGCGGTCGACGTCGCGCTGCTGTTCTCCACCGACGGCTCCGTCGAGCGCGGGAACTTCGTCGTGCTGGAGGACGACAAAGACCTTCAGGCGGCGGACAACATCACGCCGCTCGTCAACGAGGAGGTGCTCGACGACGAGGTGGCGGAGCTGCTGAACGCGGTCAGCGCGACGTTGACGACGGAGATCATGACCGAGCTCAACTCGCGCGTGAACAACGACCAGGAGGATCCGGAGGACGTAGCCGCGGACTTCCTCTCGGAGCAGGGGTTGCTCTAGCCCCGCCGCGGCGCCTTCTCTCCGGCCTCGACCGGCAGCTCCAGGACGTTCCCGGGCGGTGCGAGCGGGCACGACCAGCGGGAGTCGTAGGCGCACGAGGGGTTGTAGGCGAAGTTGAAGTCGAGCACGAGGGCGCCGGTCTCGGTGGTGCCGAGGTCGGCGCCCTTGATCGTGTCGTAGAGGTAGCGACCGGCGCCGTAGGTCTCGCGGCCGGTAGTCGCGTCGCGGAACGGGAGGAAGAGTCCTCCCCCGTATCCCCCGATCCAGAAGACGTCGAGCGAGTGATCGCCGCCGCGCAGGGCGAAGCGCACGGTACCGAGGCGCGTGAAGACCATCTCCTCGTCGCGGCTCGACGGGATACGTAGCTCCTCGACGCGCGCGCTCGCGATCGCGCCCGTGGCGCGCCAGGTCTCGTCGTACTCGTAGAGGTCGAGGCTCTGGAACGTCTCCCGGTCGCCGGCCGGCAGCGGCGACTGCGGGTGCGAGCGGAAGAGCTCGTCGCGCACGTTCCTCCATCGCTGCCACGCCTCGAGAGGCTCCGCCGCCCGCACGTCCGCGTAGACCTCGAAGACGCGCCGCTTCCAGTCGAGGAGGTCGAGCACCTCCTGTGGGTCCGTCATGCGACGGTGCTCTCGGGCGGGTGCTCGGGCGCGGGGGCCGCGCCAACGGCGGCGCCGTCACGACCGCGGATCGTGAGCCACGACACCACGCCTCCGAGCGCGCACACGAGCGCCGACGCCCACAGCGCGCGCCGGAACCCCTCGGTGAAGTCCGCGCCGCCGATCTCCTCGGCGCCACCGACCCCGGCGACCAGCGGCAGGAGCGCGATGGCCAGCAGCCCCGCGACACGCGCCACCGCGTTGTTCACTCCCGACCCGATCCCGGCGTGCTCCGACGGCACCGCCGCGAGGACCGCGGTCGTCAAGGGCGCGACCGTCAGAGACAGCCCGAGGCCGAACACGATCACCGGCGGCAGGATGCGGGTGGCGTATGCGGCGCCTGGGCCGACGGCAGTGAGGAGCGCGAGCCCGGCGGCGGCGACCAGCGGCCCCAGCGTCATAGGAACGCGGGGGCCGATCCGGCTCGCGAGCGCGCCCGCGCGCGACGAGAGCAACAGCAGCAGGAGCGTGATCGGGATCAACGCCGCGCCGGCCTCGAGCGCGGAGTATTCGAGCTCGCGCTGCAGCTCGATCACGAGGAAGAAGAACGCGCCACCGAGGGCCGAGTACACGAGCAAGGTCGCCGCGTTGGCGCCGGAGAACTGCCGCGACCTGAAGATGCCGAAGGGGAGCATGGGATCCTCGTGCGTCAGCTCGGTTCGTACGAACGCGGCGAGCGACAGGAACCCGATCGCACCGGCACCCAAGACCGTCGCCGCGCTCCAGCCGCGGCCGGGACCCTCGATAAGCGCGTAGGTGATCCCGCCGAGCGCCAGCGCGGCCGTGACCGCACCGATCGCGTCGGGCTTCGCGCCGCCGGCCATCGTCTCCGGGACGTGCTTCGCCGCCACCCATATCGCCGCGGCCGCGAGCGGCAGGTTGATGACGAAGATCCACCGCCACGAGACCGCGTCGACGAGGTACCCGCCGAGAAACGGCCCGAGCGCGGTGGTGACGCCGGAGAGGCCGGACCAGGCGCCTATCGCCTTCCCCGCGTCGGCCGGCGTGAAGCTCGCCGAGATGATCGCGAGGCTCCCCGGCACGAGGAGCGCGGCCGCGGCCCCCTGCAGCGCGCGGGCCGCGACGAGGAGCTCCGTGGACGGCGCGACGCCGCACAGCAGCGAGGCGGCTGCGAAGCCGGCGAGACCGTAGACGAACATCCGGCGCCGCCCGTAGATGTCGCCGAGCGACCCCCCGAGCAGCAGGAACGC
>JBHELD010000007.1:0-37303 GCA_046263255.1 Actinomycetota bacterium | reverse complement strand
CGCTAATCCCCCCGCACCCCCCTCTCTCTCGATTCATGCTGCATGAGTAGCGGATGTCGAGAGGGCCTCTCGCACCCACCTGTGGTCGTCGTACATCTTCTTGCGGAGCCCCAGACGCCGGGCGGTCTCGGGGCCCTCGTTCCGCTTGATCGCGTCGAGCGGAGCCCAGTCGATCTCCTCCTCGACCAGCACCCAGCGGCCGTCCTCGGTCTTCACGGGAGTCGGCGCCGGGATCGAAAAGCCGAGCTCGAGGATCTTCGGGACGTAACGGTCCAGGAACTCGGCTCGGAGGTCCTCGTTCGTGCGCGTCTTGACCTTCCAGCGGAGCAGCAGGTCCTTCGAGACGTTCGAGCGGGGGCCGAAGAAATGGATGATCGGGAGCCACCAGCGGTTCAGGGCCTCCTGGAACATCTCGCGCTGCTCGTCGGTGCCGGACGCGAGCTCGAGCGTGATGTCCTCGCCGTGGCGGAGGTGCAGCTGCTCCTCCGCGCAGATGCGCTTCAGCACGCGCGTGTAGGGCGCGTACGACGAGTCGAGCAGCGCCGCCTGCGTCACGAGGGCCGCGCCGTCGATGAGCCAGCCGATGATCGCCACGTCGCCCCAGTGCCTCACGGGGTAGTGGAAGACGTTGTGGAACTTCGCCTTGGCGTTGACGAGGTCCTCGTACATCGCGACGCGGCTCTTGCCGAGGTCCTCGGCGACGCGGTAGAGGAGCTGCGCGTGGCCGACCTCGTCCTGGATCTTGGCGCACAGCGACATCTTGCGCCGGAGGGTCGGCGCGCTGGGAAGGCACTCCCGCTCGGGGAGCGCCCCCATGATCTCGGAGTTCGCGTGCATCTCGATGAACTTCAGGACGCCGCGGCGGAAGTCGTCGGGCATCCAGTCGTTCGCCTCGACCTTCCCGCCGGCCTCGATGTGCTCGTTGAACCGGACGAGCTTCTCCTCGTACGTCACCGCGCCAACCCCCTTGTCATGAGCTCGGCGAACCTCTCGCCGATCTCGGCCGGACCGAGCTCGCCGCCCGGCCGGTACCACGAGAACAACCAGTTGCCCGCCGAGAGCACCAGCGTTGCCGCGAACCTGACGTCGGCGTCGGGCCGGAACTCGCGCGACGCGACGCCGTCCTCGACGATCGATCGCACCATCGCCTCGTAGCCGTCTCTCTTCGCCTGCACCGCGGCCCGCAGGTCCGCGGAGAGGTAGCGCCACTCGTTCAAGAAGACGGTCGCCGCGTCGAGGTGCTCGGCGGCCGTCTCGGCGTGTCCCACCAGCAGCGCCTTCAGCCGCTCGCTCGCGGTGCCCTGCAGCTCGAGCGCCTCGCGTCCCCGCTCGAGGAAACGGCCGGCTCCCTCGTCGACGACGTCGAACAGCAGCTCCTCCTTGGATCCGATGTGCGCGTAGAGCGACCCGCGCTGGAGCCCGAGGGCGTCGCCCAGGTGCTGCATCGAGGTCCCGTGGTAGCCGCGCTCCGAGAACAGCCGCGCCGCCGCGCGGACGACCTCGGCCCGGCGGGACGTGCGGTTCACCTCGTCGCGTGCCCTCTGCGCCATTCCGATCTCCTAACAAACAGTCGTTTGGAAAGCCTACCAGATACCCTTCGCCCATGGCCCTCCCGGATCGCGACGCCCCGGCGACCGAGCGGCTGGCCCACATCCTGCGGAGGCTCCGCAAGGCCTACCCGGAGGCCGCTATCGCCCTCGACTACACGACGCCGCTCGAGTGCGTCGTAGCGACCGTGCTGTCGGCGCAGTCGACCGGCGCCAAGGTGAACGAGGTGACCGCGGACCTCTTCCGCAAGTACCGCGGGCCCGAGGACTACCTGTCGGTGCCGGAGGAGGAGCTGCAGCGGGACATCCACCCGACGGGCTTCTTCCGGCAGAAAGCACGCTCGCTGCGGGGGCTCTCGCAGAAGCTGCTCGACGACTTCGGCGGCGAGGTCCCGCGCTCGATCGCCGAGCTGGTGACGCTGCCGGGGGTGGCTCGCAAGACGGCGAACATCGTGCTCGTCAACTGCTATCCGGAGGAGGCTGCCGGAGATCCCGACGCCGGCATCGCAGTGGACACGCACGTCGGGCGGCTCGCCGTGCGCCTCGCCTTCACTGCCCACGGCTCCAAGGAGGCCGAGAAGGTCGAGCGCGACCTGATGGACCTCGTGCCGCGCAGGAGCTGGCCGCAGCTCCCGTACCTGCTGATCGAGCACGGACGGACGATCTGCCTCGCGAAGAAGCCGCTGTGCGACCGTTGCCCTGTGGAGCCGTTGTGTCCTTCGAGTCAAGAAGCGGGACGGCCGGACCTGTACCGGCGTTGACGCCCTACGATGGAAACATGAAGAAGGTCATCCTGGCCGCGCCGCGCGGCTATTGCGCCGGCGTCGACCGCGCCGTCCAGATGGTCGAGCGCGCGCTCGAGAAGCTCGGCGCGCCCGTGTACGTGCGCAAGGAGATCGTCCACAACCGCCACGTCGTGGAGGAGCTCGCGCGCAGGGGCGCGGTTTTCGTCGACTCCGAGGAGGAGGTCCCCGAGGGCGCCGTGTGCATCTTCTCGGCCCACGGCGTGTCGCCCGAGGTGCGGCGGAATGCCGAGGCCCGGAAGCTCCGCGTGATAGACGCGACCTGCCCCCTCGTGACGAAGGTCCACCTCGAGGCCAAGCGCTTCGCACGGGACGGCCGGCGGATCGTGCTCGTCGGCCACGAGGGGCACGAGGAGATCGAGGGGACCGCGGGGGAGGCCCCCGCTGCCACGACCGTGATCGAGCGGCCCCAGCAGATCGACGAGCTCGGTCTCGATCCCGACGAGCCCGTGTCGTACCTCACGCAGACCACGCTCTCGGTGGACGACACGCTGAGCGTCGTCGAGGCGCTGCGCGACCGTTTCACCGACATCAAGGGCCCTCGCTCGGACGACATCTGCTACGCGACGCAGAACCGGCAGGTCGCCGTAAAGGCGATCGCGCCCGAGGCCGACGTCGTGCTGATCGTGGGCGCGATCAACTCCAGCAACTCGAACCGTCTCGTCGAGGTAGCCCGAGGCGCAGGCACCCCGGGCTACCTCGTTCCCGACGAGACGTACCTCGACCCCAAGTGGCTGGAGGGGGCCGAGACCGTCGGCGTCAGCTCCGGCGCGAGCGCTCCCGAAGTCCTCGTCGAGCGGCTGCTCGACAAGCTCTCCGCGCTCGGCTACGACCACGTCGAGACGCGCGAGGTGACGACGGAGGACGTGACGTTCTCCCTGCCGCCGTGGCTTCGCGAGGAGCGCTCGGCGTCAGCGGGAGTGCCGGACTAGCAGCAGCCGACCTCGCCGAGCAACCAGCCGATCAGGTCCATCGGGAACTCGGCGGAGGCCGTGAGCCACACAGCCGCGCCGATCACGACCAGACGGAACGTCCTGCTTACGCGTGCCATACACACCTCCTTTCGCGACTAATAGGGCCAGAGCGCGAAGAGGTGTAACGAAGTCGTTAGCGGTGCGGCAGCAATGGGCTTAAGCTACCCTTGCCGGCCACCACCGCAAGAGAGTGCTGGGCCGGCGCGTTAAACTCCGCAAGCGGGCGGTGAAAGGGCTGATATGAGCGTTGGAACTCGGCTTCGAAAGCTGCGCCTGCAGCGTGGCCTGACGCAGAAAGAGCTGGCGGACCCGCGCTACACCCACGCGTACGTCAGCACGATCGAAGCGGGACGGCGACAACCCTCGCCGACCGCGCTGGAGCACTTCGCGAGCAAGCTCTCGGTGGACGTCGAGGAGCTTCGAACGGGCCGCCCCCCCGATCTGGAGGCGAAGCTACGGCTGAAGCTGCAGGGGGCGCGGCGGGACATCTCCGCCGGCGCCTTCGACGAGGCCGAGAACGCCCTGGCGCAGGTGCTGCGCGACGCGAAGCGCTACAAGATGAGGCACCTCGAGGCGAAGGCGGTCGAGTACCGCGCGCTGAAGGAGGAGCGGCGGGGAAACATGCAGAAGGCGTTCGAGCTCTACGAGGACGTCGAGAAGATCCTCATCGAAGACCCCCCGCCGATGCTCGCCGACTGCATCGCCGGGCAGGCTCGCTGTCTCACCGACACGGGCGACGTCCGCTACGCGATCCACCTGCTCGAGAGCCTGATCGAGAGGATGGAACGCGAGGGGTTCTCCGATCCCGACGCGTTCGTCCGCCTGTACGCGCCGCTCGTCCGGGCCTACGTGCAGCTCGGGGTCCACTCGAAGGCGAGCGAGTACGCCGAGGCGGCCCTCGACATGCTCCCGAAGGTCGCCGACCCGTTCAACCAGGCGGTGATGCACGTCAACCTCGCCGGCGCCTACCTCCGGGAGGGCCGGGGCAAGGAGGCCGATGCCTCGCTCCTACGGGCGGAGGACCTTTTCCGCAACCTGGACCTGCAGGCGGAGAGCGCCGCGGCGCACATGAACCGCGGGTACACGCTGGCGCACGGGGGCGGCGACCTCGCTCAGGCGAAAGCCGAGCTCGAGCAGGCGCGCGAGCTGTTCGTGTCGGTGGGGAACGCGCCGTCCGAGGCCCACGCGCTCAACGAGCTCGCCCACGTCGCCCGCGTCGAGGGCGACGTCGTCACGGCCAAGGCTCACCTGAAGCGGTCGCTCAAGATCCTCAAAGGGAGCGAGGACGTCGGCGAGCTCGCGCTCGCGCACCTCGAGCTCGGGCTGTGCATCCAGGAGGAGGACCCCAAGGCCGCGGAGCGACACCTGAAGGAGGCGGTCCGGCTCTACACCGAGGCCGAGCACTTCCTCCGCGCGGCCCGCGCCCACAGGGTGCTCGGGGACATGCTCGTCGACCAGGGCCGGGGGGACGAAGCGTGCAAGGTCTTCCGCGCGGGATTGTGGGTCCTGGAGAGCTTCGAGTGCCCGTAGGCGCGGCCTGGAGCGAAGGCCGGAGGATTCGGGCGCGGCCTAGCTGATCGACTGCTCGATCTCGCCGGCGAGGTCGAAGTCGAGCGAGGTGAGGCCACCTTCCGAGTGGGTCGACATCGACAGCTTCACCTTGTTCCAGCGGATGTCGATGTCCGGGTGGTGGTCGTAGCGGTCGGCGAGCTTCGCGACGTCGTTCACGAACTTGATCGCAGTGGTGAAGTCGTCGAACTCGAAGACCTTTGCGATCTCGTCGCCCTCGCGCTCCCAGTCGCCGAGCTCGTCGAGTCGCTGTTCGATCTCTTCGTCGTCGAGCAGTTCCGCCACTTCGTCGGTACCTCCCGGATCGATGGCCGCCACGCAATCGGGGCGACCATACCGCGCCGGGGGGCCGGGTCAACCAGCCCGCCGCGAGCGTCCGCGGCACTGCCGTCTATAGTCCCGCCAGAGCCGACGAGAAGAGCAGGCGCGCCGTCGCCCGGCGCCGGTCGAGAAGGGGTTGTTGCCGTGGATTACGGGATCGGCATAGGGGGCCCTCTGATGATGATCGGCGCCATGGCGAAGGCGGCCGAGGACGCGGGGTTCGAGTCGTGCTGGGCGGCCGAGACCACGCACTCGGCGTTCGTTCCGGCCGCGGCCGCGATCCAGGCGACGACCGGGATCAAGGTCGGGACCGCGATCGCGCTCGCGTTCCCGCGGTCTCCCACGATCACGGCGATGGAGGCTGCGGACCTCGACGAGCTGTCGGGCGGCCGGTTCGTCTGCGGGCTGGGATCGCAGGTCAAGCGCGTGAACGAGAACCGCTTCTCGGTCCGGTTCGAGCACCCGGCGCCGAAGCTGCGCGAGTACGCGCAGGTCATGCGGGCGGTCTGGGGCGCGAACCGCGGTGAGAACAGGACCTTCGAGGGCCGCTTCTACAACGTCACGATGCCGGTGTTCGGCGGGAAGCGAATCCCGCCCCCGCGCGACGTCCCGGTCTACTTCGCCGCCGTCGGCCCCGTGATGGCGCGGGTCTGCGGCGAGGTCGCCGACGGCCTGCTGGGCCACCCCCTGGCGTCGCCGAAGTACCTGGAGGAGGTCGTCCGGCCGGCGATCGCCGAGGGCGCACGGCGCGAGGGCCGCAAGCCCGACGAGTGCAACGTCACCGCGTCGCCGATGATCTCGATCTCCGACGACGTCGACCTCGCGCGCCGCGAGGTGAAGCTGCAGATCGCGTTCTACGCGACCACCCGGACGTACACGAAGATCCTCGAGCTGCACGGCCGCGCCCACATAGTCCCCGACCTGCGGGCCGCCTTCGACGCGCGGGACAAGGAGCGGATGGCGGGGCTCATCGACGACGAGCTGTGCGACGCCATCGCGGTCGCGGGCCGGGCGGACGAGGTCAAGGACGCCGTCTCCCGCTGGGACGGCGTCGCGGACCGCCTGCTGATGGCGGGCCCGTGGTACGGGCCGAGCTTCGAGAGGATCCTCGAGAACGGGCAGGCGATCCTCGAGACGTTCGGGAGAAAGGCCGCGGCGCCGGCCGGCTAGACCGTCTGTTCGCTCAGCACGTCCACGCCGTCGGCCTTCCACTCGCCGCCGGTGAGCAGCATCACCACGCGCATCACGTAGTCGGTCGTCGTGCCGGAGGGGTTCTCCCGAGACTGCGCCGTCTGCGTCACGGTCATGATCACGATCGCCTCGTTCGGCGCGCGAAACGACACGTCGGGATCGCCGACGATCTGACCACGCGACGACGACGCGCTGCGCCGGAGCGCGCGCTCGAGGTTGCCCCCGCCCACGAGCGCGGCGTAGTCGTCGCGGAAGTCTCCCGTCGCCAGCCCGAGGACCCGCTCGCTCACCTCGTCGATGTTCGTGGCGTCGTACGTGAGCATCAGGCCCATGACCTCGCCCGCCTGCTCGGCGACCGCCTCCTCCCGCGCGGCGAGATAGGAGGCGACCTCCTGCGCGGTGACGGCGTCCTCCTTCGTCGCCCAGAGGTACGCGAAGGCCGCGGCGGCGACGAGGGCGAAGACGAGCAGCCCCGCCAGGACCGGAAGGGCGCGCGGCCGCGCCGGTGCAGGCGCGTCGGTCTGGGGGCCTTCGAGGCTCGCGTCCACCGGCCGATCCTAGGTTGCCGCGGCTACAACGCGTTCAGGTAGAGCAGCATCCACGACCAGTCGTTCATCCGGGCGGGGAGCGCGCCGTCCGCGGCGGCCGCGGAGTCGATGCCGAGAAGGGCCGAGGCGTCGGGCACCGTCTCGGCTGGCGGCGGGACGGCGCGCGGCGCGGAGCTCCCGGATCGCTGCTGCTGCTGCCCCACGGACGCCTTACAGCGCGCGTTCTTGGGCGGGAACCGCTCCTCGCGATCCTCCGGCGGCCGGCGCTCGGTGCCGTAGCTGCAAGCGTGGTTCTCGCCGTCGTCGACGAGCCCGAACCTGATCATCCCGGTGTCCGGCTCGAACGTCTTGACGACGTTGCCGAGCCCGCGGGGGAGGAACTCGAACAGTGCCCTCAGGGCCTCGGCCTTGTCGGCCTGGATGTCGTTTATCTCCGCGAGCTCCACGATCGTCTGGTGGAGGTCGGGCCGGCTCTCGCGGATCAGGCCGACGAGCTCTTCCGACGTGAGGTTCGTCCCCTCCAAGAGCCGCTTCAGCTCGTCGGTGTCGTTCGCCAGCGCCTCGCTCACCACCACGAGGTCGCGGATCGCGCTCGCGAAGTCCTCCTTCGAACGGACGAACGCGGCACCGACCTTCGTCCCGTTGCGAAGGATCCCCCGGATCTCGGGCGCGCGGTCGCCGAAGAGCTCCGCAAGGCGCGCCATCGACTGCAGGATCGTCGCGATGTCGTCGCCGCGCCCCGCGAGACCTTCACCGGCCGCGTCGATCGCGTTCTTAAGCGCCTCCGGCGGCACGCCCTCGAGCACCGCCTGCAGCGTCGCGAGCAGGTCCTGCGTGCTGACAGGGATCGAGGTCTGCTCGAGCGGGATCTCGGAGCCGTCGGTCAGGAAGGGGGCGTCGTCGGCCGCCGGAAGCAGGTCGACGAACTGCTCGCCGACGGCGCTCTTGAACATCACCCGGGCCTCGACGTCGGTTGCCGGCACCTTCGTGCCGTCGTCGATCAGGAGCTCGATCTGGACCCCCTCCTCCACGACCGTCATGCGGCCGACCTGCCCGACGGTGATGCCGCGGTAGGTCACCTCCTGGTTCGTGAAGACGCCGCCCGCGTCGGGGAACGTGGCGAAGACCGAGAACCGGTCCTTCAGGACCGAGAGGACCTGGGTCGCCATCGCGTAGGACAGCCCGAGCCCGAGCACGACGAACGCGACGATGTTGATCTTGACCTTGGTCTTGGGGCCGAGAGCCATCAGCGTCCCCCCTTGCCCGCTCCCGGCGTCCTGCCGAGGCGGCCCGCGTCGAGGGGCCGGTGCAGGATCGTCTCGAGGTCGCTCGCCGTGTCGCCGGCGCCGTCACCCGGACGGAGGGCGCGCCCGTTCGGGTCGTCGACGCCCTCCGCCTGCGGGCACGTCGTTCCTTGCCCGTACTCCTCCGGCAGCGCCTGGCACACGTCGAGCTGGAGGTAGTCGCCGGGCATGCTCTCGGGGAACCACTGCGCGAACACCGCGAGCGTCTGGAGCGTCTCCCTCACTCGCTCGGAGTTCTCGACGACCGTCCTCAGCACCGGGCGCAGCCCCCGGAACTGCCGGTCGAGCCCCGCCTCGGTCGCCTCGAGCAGCCGCACGCTGATGCGCGTGAAGCGATCGAGAGAGAACAACAGGTCCTGCAGCGAGGTCTTCTGGTCGGCCAGCACGCTCGAAGATCCCGCGAAGGAGTCGAGGAACCTCCGGAGGATGCCCTGCTGGGAGACGATGTTGCGCGCGACCGCGTCGAGGGAGTCGACCGCCCCGGCGATGTCGTCCTTCCGGACGGCCAGCGTGTCGGTGAACTCGCGCAGCTCCGACAGCACCGTCCGCAGCTCGTCCGCGTTGTCGCGCAGGATGTCGGCCTGCGAGGCGGTGAACTTGTTGAGGTCCTCGAGGTTCCCCGAGCCGAGGACCGACGCGAGCTCCGCGAATACGTCCTCGAGCTCCGTCGCCTTGCCCGTGTCCTCCACGTCCAGCACCGCGCCGTCCTCGAGGTATGGGGGGCCGGCCGAGCGCGGGCGCAGGTCGACGAACTTCTCGCCGAGCAGCGACGTGGTGCGGACGACCGCCTCGACGTCGGCAGGCACGCGCTCGCCCTCGTCGAGGCACATGGTCACCGCCGCGTTCCAGCCCTTCAGCTCGATCTTCTGGACCGTCCCGATCACGACGTCGGACGACTGGACGTTCGCCGCCTCGACGAGATCGCCCACCTGCTCGAAGTTCGCGATGAACCGCGTCCCCCTGCAGTCGCCGGGGAACCCGAGCGCGGCGCAGGACGAGGCGGTGGCGCAGACGAGCGCGGCCAGCGCGGCGCGGCGGATCAATCCGACCACCCCACGAAGCTCAGAAGGCCGTCGAGCCACCCGGACGCGCCGTCGTCATCCGGCTCTTTCTCCTCGTCCGCTTCCCCCTCCTCCTCCGCAGGCGCGACGGCGGTCCCCGCGGCGGTACCGGTCAGCTCGTCGAGGTCGAGGTCGTCGAGGTCGTCGAGGTCGATCCCGTCGGGGATCTCACCGGTCAGCTCCTTCAGACGGTCGAGCAGCTCCTCGTCGATGGCCTCGCCGAGCTCGCGGCACTTCTTCGCGAGCCTCTTCAGCTTCTTGACGAGAGGCCGGACGACGTCTTGCTTCAGGTCCTCGGGGATGCCGGCCCGGCCGAGCCGCCGGATCTGGCGCCGGACCTTCCGCACGCCCTCGTCGCAGTCGAGCTTCATCTCGGGCAGGGCCGGCGGGGGCGCGACGTCGACGGTCCGGCCGGGCGGCTCGCCCGTCTCCTCGCGGCAGATCCGCTCGAGCTCGTCCTTGATCGGGCCGTCGGGGACGGCGTCGAGGATCTCGCACTCGATCCGCTGGCTCGCGTTGTCGCGGATGTCGGTCGCGTCGACGGGATCGGGGTTGTACGCGCGCATAAGGCCCTCGCCGACGACGGGCAGCCACGCCAGCGACTCCTTGACGGACTTGCGGTTCTTCAGCACCGTGCGCGTGACCTTCGCCGCGAGCTCGAGGTCGTCGTCGAGAAGCCCGCGGTTCTCCTTGACGAGCTGCGCGACCTCGTGAGTCATCGTCGCGAGGTTGGCGAGCGTCCCGTGGAGGTCGTCGCGGCTCTCCGCCAGCGCCGCCATCACGAGGGCGAAGTTCCGGTTGAGCTCGTCGAGCGACCCCGCCCTCGTCGCCAGCGTCGCGAAGAGGTCGTCGAGGTTCACGAGCAACCCTGAGATGTCCTCCTCCGCGTCCGCCAGCGTCTCCGTCAGGCGCGCGCCGTGGACGAGCGTGCCGCGGAGATCCTGCTCGTGACCGGACAGCGTGCGGTCGAGCTGGACCACGAGCTCGCCCAGCGCGCCCGGCTCGCCCTCCCTGCCCGGCTCGATCGCGTCGAGCAGCTTCTTCAGCTGGAGGAACACGTCGTCGAGCTCCGCGGGGATCTGCGTCCGGTCGGTGTCGAGCACCGCGCCGTCGCCGAGGGTCCGTCCGCCGGTGTACGGCGGCTCGAGCTGCACGTAGCGGTCGGAGATCACGGAGATCGGCACGATCTGCGCGAACGCGTTGACCGGCACGAGGTGGTCGTTCGCGATCTCCATGTCGACGCGGACCCGCCGCCCCACCGGCTCGACGTCCGTCACCTTCCCCACCGCCACGCCGAGAATGGTCACGTCGGAGTTCTCGAACAGGCCGATGGCCTTCTCGAAGTACGCGGTGACGGTGTAGGTCTCGTCGCCCTCGTCGAGGCCGCCCGAGCCCGCGTAGACGCCGGCCGCGAGCAGGAGCGCTACCACGACCGCCAGCGGCTTGGTGAGCTTGAGCAAGGCCGCGTTCATTCGTCGGTCTCGCAGGCTTCGCTGATGATCAGGACGCACGAGAAGATGTCGGCCCAGCGGCCCTGCCTCGTGATGTTGCCGAAGTAGCGCGACGACGGCCCCGCGTACTCGAGCGCGATGTCGATGTGCTGGATGTTCGCGTCGAGCACCTTCAGCGCCCGGTCGAGCTTCGTCACGATCGCGTGGATCTTCGAGCGGTTGTCGCGGACCAGCCCCGTCACCTCGCCGGCCATCTGCTTCGTCACCTCGAGCAGCGACTGGATCTCCTCCCGCTTACGGGCCAGCGACCCCAGGACGTCGTTGGACGCGTCGACCAGGCGCACGATCTCGTCGCCCTCGTCGGCGAGCAGCGCCGTGAGATCGTCGGCGCCGGCGAGCAGCTCCCTCAGCTGCTCGTCGCGCGCGCCCACGCCGGCACCCAGGTCGTTCAGGCCCGCGAGGGCCTCGCCGACCTCGTCCTCGGCCGCGGCCGTGAGCTTCGCGAGCTGGACCAGCATCTTGTTGAGGGCGGGCCCGTCGAGGTCCTCGAGGACGTTCGTCCCCTGGTTCGCCGCCTGGTAGATCTCGAACGGGATCTCGGTGCGCTCGAGCGGGATCACGTCCCCCTCCTCGAGGAACGGGCCGCCGCCCACGCCGTCGATCTCGACGAACTTCGTGCCGAGGAGCGTCGCGAGCTTGATCTCGGCCTCCGCGTCCTTCGGGATCTCGACCCCGTTGTCGACCGCCATCGTCACGACGACCTTGTCGCCGGCCAGCTCGACCGACTCGACCGTCCCCACCTTGATGCCGGCGACCCGCACCTGGTTCTCGGGGTTCAGCCCCGCGGCGTCGCCGAACTCCGCGGTGACCTCGTACGCCTGCTTGACGAATGGGATCTTGTCGAGCGAGAACGCGAGGGCCGTGCCGGCCGCGATTCCGAGGATCGACAGGATCCCGATCAGGAAGGGCGAGCGCTCGCGGAACGTCTTGATGCTCACGGCAGCCCCTCCACCACGCCCGTGCACCTCTCGGTCCCCAGCTCCGGACAGAGGTTCACGACGTACAACGTCCACCACTTCCCGTACGACTGGCTGCGCGCGGTGGCGAGCAGGACCTCCTTCAGGTTCTTTGCGACCTTGTCGAGGGGGCCGAGGTTCTCGTCCACGATCGTAAGCAGGACGTTGAGGTCGGCGAGCTCCTGGTCGATGTTCGCCCGGTTCCTCGCGACGAGCCCGCCGAACCGTCCCGACGCGTCGTCGAGCTGATCGACCACGCGCTCGATCGTCGGCGTGACCTCCGCCAGCGACTCCATGAGCTCGGTGAAGCGCCCGAGCGAGACCCGGATGTTCGATCTCTGACCGTTCAGCACCTTCGTCAGGTCGTTGAGGTCGACGATCAGACGCGCGAGGCGCTGGTCGCGCTCGGCCAGCGTCGAGGTGACGGCGCCGACGTTGCCGAGGGTCGCGGCGAAGTCGTCCTCGCGACCCTTGAAGACCTTGAGGACGGCGCGCGCGACGGTGTTGATGTCCTCGGGGTTCGTCGACCGGATCAACGGCCGGAGGTTGTTGAAGACCAGCGCGAGGTCGAGCGCGGGCTTCGTGTTCTCGACCGGGATCGTGGCGCCCTCCTCGAGCGGCTCCGTCGACGGCACGTCCGGCCGGACGAGGTTGATCGAGCGCTGGCCGAGCAGGTTGCGGTACTTGATGTCGGCCAGCACGTTCTCGGGCAGCTCGACGTCGCCCTCGACCTCGATCGTCACGATCGCCTGCCCCCGCTCGACCTCGAAGCCGGTGACCTTGCCGACGGTGACGCCGGCGATCTTGACGGGGTCGCCCACGAGGATTCCCGTCGCGTCGGAGAAGACGGCGGCGACGGAGTACACGTCCTTGAACGGTGAGAGGTTGCCGATGATCGACGCGAGATAGAACGTGATGAACACGGTGAAGACCGTGAAGATCCCGAGCTTTATCCCTGTGCTCCTCATCGCCCGCCGTCCTTGCGAGGTCCGCCGGCCCGGTCCAGCAGCGGGTCTATCGCCGGCGTGTAGAGGAGCTCGCCGAGGTCCGACGGCGTCTCGAGCCCGACGGCCTCGTAATCGGCGGCGGTCGCGGCGCGGGGGTGCGGGCCCTCGTTCGGCCCGTACGCCCCCTGGCTGTGCGAGATGATGTTGTGGACGCGCCAGCACCTGCCGGGAACGCGGTCGCCCACCTCGCGCCCCGGCTCCGTCGTCGCCTGCCGGTAGCGGCACACGGGAGCGAGGTTCCGTATCCACCTCGAGTTGAACTGCGGCAGCACGGTCAGCAGCTTCTCGAGGTCGTCGGTGCGGGACGAGATCAGCCCGATGACGGTGGCGCCGCGGTCGACGAGCTTCGTGAGATCGGCGAAGCGGGTCTCGAACAGCACCGACAGCTCGTCGAGGAGGAGCGGCGCGCGCTCGAGGTTCTCGTCTATGAGCCCCTGGTTCGCGATCGTGAACTCGTTGACCTCGTCGAGGTTCGCCATCGCGGCGAGCAGGTCGTCGTCGACGTCGCGCAGCACGTCCGACGACTCGTTCAGCTGGTCGATCCCCTTCGCGAGCAGGGCCTTGTCCTCGTTCAGCGGCTCCAGAGCGCGGATCCCCTCACGGATCGCCGCGACCGCGTCGTCCTCCTGTCCCTCGAACCCCTCGCTCAGCGCCTCGAGGGCCGCCGCCAGGTTCTCGGGATCGATCGCCTCGAGCAGCGGCAGGCCCGTGTTGAGGATGGTCTCGACCTCGAGGGGGTCGAGCGTCCGCTCTCGGGGGATCACGTCGCCCGCGGCGATCGTCTCCGTCGGCGGGTCGTCGGGATAGACCAGCTCCACCCACTTCTCCCCGAACACGGTCTTCGCGCGGATCTCCGCGCCCGCGTTCCCGGGGATCTGCGCGATCGCGTCGGGGAACAGGTCCAGGCGCACGCGGCAGCCGCCGTCGCCGGTGCGCTCGAGGGGGCCGAGCCGGCCGACGAGGACCCCGCGCAGCTTCACGTCGCCGCCCTCACGGAGCCCCTGCCCGCAGTTGGCGAACTCCGCGAACGCCTTCTTCGCGTTCGACCCGATGCTCCCGGTCAACGTGAGCCCGGTGAACGCCGCCGCGGCGCCCATCAAGCAGAGCGCCAGCAGCCCCGTCAGTATGTGCCGCAGCCTCGTTATCGCATACCTCCCGGCGCCCCGGAGGGGCCTATCCGGCGATCCGGACTGTGTCCGTCACGCCCCACATGAACGACGACAGCATCAGGTTCAAGACGTTGACGGCGACGATCGACGCGCGGATCGCCTTGCCGACGGCGATCCCCACGCCGGCCGGGCCGCCGGACGCGTTGAACCCGTAGTAGCAGTGGATGAGCGCGACGGTGACCGCGAACACCCCCGCCTTTATCAACGAGTAGAAGACGTCCGCCGGCGGCAGGAACAGCGAGAAGTAGTGCGCGTACGTCCCCCCGGAGAGGCCCAGCAGCTTCGTCACGACGAGCTCCGTCGCGATGTACGAGGAGAACAGCGAGATCAGGTACAGGGGCGTGATCGCGATCAGCGCCGCGATGATCCTGGTCGAGACGAGGTAGGGCACCGGGCGCACGGCCATCACCTCGAGCGCGTCGATCTCCTCGTTCACCCGCATCGCCCCCAGCTCCGCCGTGAAGCCGGCGCCGACCTGCGCGGCGAGCGTCACGCCGGCGATCAGCGGCGTGATCTCGCGCGTGTTCGCGAACGCGGAGACGAAGCCCGTGAACGCCTCGGCGCCGATGAGCTGGAGGCCCTTGAAACCTTCCAGCCCCACCTGGGTCCCGGTGAAGAAGGCCATGAAGAAGATCACGCCGGCCGTCCCCGCGCCCACGATCAGCGCGCCGGAGCCGAGCGTGATCTCCGAGATCAGCCGCGCCGTCTCACCGGTGTGACGGAGGGCGAAGATCATGTCCCACAGCGACTTCGCCATGAACGTGAGCTGCCGGCCGATGTTCGCGAGGCCGTCGAGGCCGCGGTTGAGGACCCGTCCGGGCGTCCCGAACGTCCTCGCTATGCGGCCGGCCTGCGTAGCCATGCGTCTCCTATCCGAACTTCTGCGGGACGATCGCGAAGTAGAGGGCCGTCAGGATGAAGTTCACGAAGAAGATCAGCATGAACGTGACGACGACCGCCCGGTTCACGGCGTCGCCGACCCCCTTCGGCCCGCCCTTCGCGTAGAAGCCGAAGTACACCGCGACCATCGCGGCGACGAGGCCGAACACGCCCGCTTTCATGATCGCGACGACGAGGTCTGCGGTCTGCGCGAGCAACGAGAACGACGCGAGATACGCCCCCGGCGTCCCTCCCTGGATGATCACGTTGAAGAAGTAGCCGCCGAGGATCCCGGCAACGGACACGAACCCGTCGAGGAGCATCGCGACGAACACGGCGGCCCAGATGCGCGGCACGACCAGCGTCGCGATCGGGTTGACCGCGAGGACCTCCATGGCCGCGATCTCGTCGCGGATCTTGCGGCTCCCGATGTCGGCGCACATCGCCGACCCGCCCGCGCCGGCGATCAGCAGGGCCGCGACGATCGGCGCCGCCTCGCGCACGACGGCGAGGACCATGGCAGCGCCGGTCTGCGACTCGGCGCCCAGCTGCCGCGCGACGTTGCCGACCTGAAGGGCGATCGTCGCCCCGAACGCGATCGAGACGAGGACCGCGGGGATCATCGAGACGCTGGCGATGAACCAGGACTGGCGGACGAACTCGCGCCAGGGATAGGGCGGCTTCCACATGATGCGGAACGCCTCGAGCGTGATGGCGAACATGTTGCCCGTCTCTACGACGAGCGTCCGCATGGCTCCCACTTAGATGGTCTTTCTCCGAACCTGCGCCGGTTCCTCTCGCTGCTCGGGGCCGCCGCGCCCGGCCTCCTCGCCCGGCGTGGCGGCGTCGTCGCCGGTCCGCGCCCCATCCTGCTTGTGGCCGGCGGTCGTCGAGCGGCCGGGCGCACCGGCCGCGCGTTCCATCTCCTCGGTCTCCTCCGCGGTCATGCCGGAGGAGCTCATGATCCCCTTGGTCGCGTCCTTCTCCTCCGACATGCCGATCGGGCCCTCGGTGTCGCCGGAGAGGAACTGGCGGACGACCGGGATGTCCGACTCGAACATCTCGCGGGCGGGTCCGAAGCGCACGAGGTTGCGGCGGTACAGCATCCCGATGAAGTCGGAGACCTTCCGCGCCGTCGCGATGTCGTGCGTGACGACGATGAACGTCGCCTTCAGCTGGCGGTTGAGGTCCATCGTCAGCTCGTTGAGGAACGCCGTCCTGACCGGATCGAGGCCCGAGTCCGGCTCGTCGAAGAGGACGATCTCCGGATCCAGCACGAGCGCGCGCGCGAGGCCGGCCCGCTTCTTCATCCCGCCCGAGATCTCACCGGGCAGCTTCTTCTCGGCACCCGTCAGGCCGACCATCGTGAGCTTCTCGTCGACGATCTGCCTGATCTCCGACTCCTTCTTCTTCGTGTGCTGCCGGAGCGGGAACGCGACGTTGTCGAAGATGTTCATCGAGCCGAACAGGGCGCCGTCCTGGAACAGGACCCCGAACTTGCGCCGGACCTCGAAGAGCTCCTTCTCGTTCAGCGCGGGGACGTTCTTGCCGTCGATCCAGATCTCGCCGCGGTCGGGCTTAAGCAGGCCCACGAGGTGCTTCAGGAAGACCGACTTGCCCGTTCCGGAGGGGCCGAGCATCAGCGTGATCTTGCCCTTGGGGATGTCGAGGGTGATGTCCTCGAGCACGGTCTGCGGGCCGAACGACTTCGTGAGGTTCTTGATGCTGATCTCGGTCTCGAGCATGGTCTCCACCCGGTCGAACGCGCCTCGCGCCGGCCGAGGCCGGTCCCGGCGCGATCAGGAGGACCCCCGGGAGGAGCGAGTGGCCGCCACCCGCGGCCGGAGGGAGAGCCTACTCCCCAAGCCCGCTCCTCTCAGTGGGGTTGCCACGCTTTTCCTGCGTTTTTTCGGGACCGGGACGCGTTTGACACCACCTAGGATGCCGCCGTGGATTTCCGCGACACCCCCTCCGAGGCCGCGTTCCGCGCCGAGCTGCGCGCGTGGATGGCAGCGAACCTCCCCGAAGGGTGGACGAGCCGCGGCCGCTCGAGCGGCCGCGGCGACGAGAAGACGGCTCGCGCGTGGGCGCGCAGGCTCTTCGAGGGTGGCTACGCGGGCCTGACGTGGCCGAAGGAATACGGCGGAGCCGGGGCCCCCTACACCCACCAGGCGATCTTCCTCGAGGAGGCCGCGCGCGCCGAGGCGCCCGAGCACATAGGCATCATCGGCTTGGGGATGGCCGGACCGACGATCATCACCCACGGCACAGAGGAGCAGAAGGCGCGCTGCCTCCCGAAGATCCTCTCGGGGGAAGAGGTGTGGTGCCAGGGTTTCTCCGAGCCCGGCTCCGGGTCCGACCTCGCGTCTCTACGGACGCGGGCCGAGCGCGACGGAGACGACTTCGTCGTCAACGGGCAGAAGGTGTGGTCGTCGTTCGCCCACATCGCCGACCACTGCATCCTGATGGTCCGGACGGATGCGTCCGCGCCGAAGCACCAGGGGATCAGCTACCTGCTCGCCGACATGCACGCGCCGGGCGTCGAGGTGCGGCCGCTGCGCCAGATTACCGGCGACCCCGAGTTCAACGAGATCTTCTTCACGGACGTGAGGGTTCCGGCCGCCGCCGTGGTGGGCGAGGTCAACGGCGGCTGGGCCCGTCGCGATGACGACGCTGATGCACGAGCGCGGCACGCTCGGGTTCGCGTTGACCGCGCGGCTCGAGGTCGCGGTGAGGAACCTCGTCGCGCTCGCCAGGGAGGTTAGGACGAACGGCCGTCCCGCTTCCGCAGACCCGCTGTTCCGCGACCGGATCGCGCGGCAGTGGATCGAGCTCCAGGAGCTCCGGTTCACGAACTACCGCGCGTTGACGGGGCTGGTGAAGACCGGCGTACCCGGCCCCGAGGGGAGCATCGCGAAGCTCCACTGGTCCGAGTCCAACCAGCGTCTCGGCAGGCTCGCGGTCGAGATCCTCGGCCCCCGCGCCGGGCTCGACGGCCCCGAGGGTCCGTGGAGCGGCTACTGGCAGTACCAGCAGCTGCGCAGCCGGGGCAACACGATCGAGGCGGGGACGTCCGAGATCCTGCGCAACATCGTCGCCGAGCGGGTGCTCGGGCTCCCGAGGAGCCGCTAGTGGACTTCGCCTTCTCCGAGGAGCAGCAGATGCTCCGCGACGCGGTGGCGTCGTGGTCGCGGGACCGATTCCCCGAGGGCCGCGTGGCGGAGCTCGCGACGAGCGAGGCGGGCTGGGACGCCGGCTCGCTGCGGGAGATGGCCGGCCTCGGCTGGACGGGCCTGGCGCTGGGGCGGAACGGGACGGAGGCCGCCGGCTCGGCGACGGGCTTCCTCGACGAGGCCGTCGTCGTCGAGGAGCTCGGCAAGGCGTTGTGGCCGGGCCCGTACCTGACGTCGGTCGCGTTCGCCGCGCCGGCGCTGCGGTCGCGCACCGACTACCTCGCGCGCATCGCGGAGGGCGAGGGGGCGACGCTCGCGTGGGCCGAGCCCGACGGGCCGTACCTGTTCGCCGACCTCGATTCGGTCGGGACGAAGGCGACTCACTCCCGGGAGGGATGGTCGCTGACGGGCGTCAAGGACGTCGTCCCCGACCTCGGCGCGTGCTCGTTCGCCGTCGTGGCGGCGCGGGCGGCCGAGGGCCTCGGGCTGTGGACCGTAGAGACGGACGCCGCAGACGTCAGGGTCCTGCCGACCGTCGACGCTACGAGGAGGCTGGGGCGGCTGACGCTCGACGCGACGCCGGCGGAGCTCGTCGTCGAGCCCGGCGCGGCCGCCGCCGTCCTCGAGAGCGTGCGGCTGCGCGCGCTCGCCGCGGTGTCGGTCGAGGCGGTCGGCGTCGCGTCCTCGGCCGTCGCGATGGCGCGCGCGTACGCCGGCGAGCGGCAGCAGTTCGGCAGGCCGATCGGCGCGTACCAGGCGGTCTCCCACCAGGTCGCCGACGCCTACATGGCGGTCGAGCTCGCGCGCTCCCTCGCGTACTGGGCCGCGTGGTGCGTGGACGAGGACGACCCGCAGGCGCCCGTCGCGGTCGCGGCCGCGAAGTCGTCCGCGGGCGACGCCGCCGTGACTGCGTGCGAGAAGGCGATCCAGGTCCTTGGCGGCATCGGCTTCACGTGGGAGCACGTGCTCCACCGCTACTACAAGAGGGCGCTGTGGATCGCGACGTTCGAGGGGGCCGGAGCCAGAGCCACCGCGAGAGGGTCGCGGCGGCTCTGCTCGACTAGCGGGATACGCGGAACGAAGCGCCGCCTCGCTTATTGTCTTTTCGTGGCCGGCACGCGAACAGCAGCGTTGATCGAGTCGCTCCCGGACAGGCTGCGCGACGTCGACTTGCCGGCTGCTTCCCGCTACCGGCTCCGCATAGGGCGCACGGTGCGCGACGTGTCCTTCACCCGCTCCGGCTGCTCCGTCACGAGGCCCGAGGGCGCCGCGGACGTCGAGATCGTCACCGACTCACGGACGTGGGCGGAGATAGATGCGGGACACCTTTCGGGGATCGAGGCGTTCGCGCAGCGCAGGCTCGTCGTCCGCGGGAGCATCGAGAAATCGCTCCTCTTCGAGCCGTTGTTCGACCGGCCGCGCGGGGGAGGTCTCGAATACGAGGTCGGCGACGTGCGGGTCGGGAGGCTGAGGTTCTCGGCGCTCCGCACCGGGCCGGTCGCCGCGCCGCCGCTGCTGTTGATCCACGGCCTCGGCGCGTCGAAGGCGTCGTGGCTCACCGTCGTCCCGCGGCTGGCGCGTCGCCACCGCGTGGTCGCCGTCGACCTTCCGGGGTTCGGCGCCACCTCGAAGCCGCGCGGCCGCTACGACGCGCCGTGGTTCGCGAAGCACGTCCTCTCGTTCATGGAGGTGACGAACCTCCGCGACGCGCTGGTCGCCGGCAACTCCATGGGCGGACGCGTAGCGATGGAGCTGGCGATGCGCGAGCCCCACATGGTCCGCGCGATCGCCTGCCTCTCCCCCGTGGCCGCTTTCTACGAGCGGCCTTTTCTGTGGGCGGCGCGGTGGGCGCGGCCCGAAGCGGGGATCCTCGCCCTGCGACTCCCGCGGGCCTACCTGTCCGACCAGCTCCGCCACCTGTTCGCCGACCCGAAGCGGCTGCACGACGACTGGTACGAGGCGGCGATCGACGACTTCCTCCAGACGTGGCGCCGGCCGACGGCGCGGATGGCGTTCTTCGCGTCGCTGAAGAACATCTACGTCGAGGAGCCTGAGGGGGAGGCGGGGTTCTGGTCGAGGCTCGAGAAGCTGCAGGTTCCGGCGCTGTACGTCTACGGCCGGCAGGACGTGTTGATCTCGCCGCGCTTCGGGGGCCGCGTCGCCAGGGCTCTACCTGCGGCGAAGGTCGAGGTCTGGGACGACTGCGGCCACGCGCCGCAGCTCGAGCACCCCGAGCGCACGGCCGAGGCGATGCTGGCCTTCTTCGCCTCGGTGGGGTCGCGGCGCAAGGCGGGCTGAAGGGCCGGAGGCGCGCCGGCTTGGCTCTCGGCGGACCTCCTCTCGCGTTCCGGGAGAGACCGCGGGGAGAGCCGGCGCACGGGCGAGCGGACGCGCCGGAGCCGCGCCGAGCCTCCTAGAGCCCCAGCTCCCGGGCGATCACGCGCTGGTGTATCTCTCCCGTGCCCTCGACGATCGCGAAGTAGCGCGCGTCGCGGTAATAGCGCTCGATCGGGTACTCGCGCATGTACCCGTAGCCCCCGAACACCCTGATCGCCGCGTCGGCGACGAACAGCGCGGCCTCCGCCGCCAGCAGCTTCGCGGTCGACGTCTCCAGCACCGGGTTGCGCCCCTGGTCGAACAGCCATGCCGCCTTGTACGTCGCGAGACGCGCTCCCTCCACGACGGCGTGGGAACGCGCCAGCGGGAACGACACGCCCTGGTACTCGCCGATGCGGTGCCCGAACGCCGTACGGTCGTTCGCGTACGCGACCGCGGCGTCGAGGGCCGCGCGCGCGAGGCCGAGCGCGCCTCCCGAGACCAGCACGCGCCCCACGTTGAGCGTCTCCATCACCTTCTTGAACGCGCCCCGCTCGCCGCCGAGGCACGCGCCGGCCGGGACGGCCACGTCGTCGAGGACCACCTCGCCGATCTCCGACGACAGGTTGCCCATCTTCGAGATGCGGCTGATCGAGACGCCCTCGGCCGGAAGGTCGACGACGAACAGCGCCATCCCCTCGGTCCCCGCGGACGGGTCGGTGTAGGCGACCACGATCATGAAGTCGGCTATCGGCGCGTTGGTGACGAACGTCTTGCGGCCGTTCAGGACCCACCCGTCGCCGGACCGCACCGCCCTCGTCTTTATCGCCCGCACGTCCGACCCGGCGTCCGGCTCCGTCAGCGCGAACGCGCTGACCTTCTCGCCGCTCAGCGCGCCGCGCAGGTAACGATCCTGCTGCTCCTCGGTGCCGAACGCGTGGATCGGGTACGTCCCCAGGTGCGACGACACCGAGAGCGCGGCCCCCAGGCCCGAGCAGACGTAGCCGAGCTCCTCCCGCAGGATCGTCTCGGCGAGGCAGCTCGCGGCGGAGCCGCCGACGGACTCCGGATAGCGGATGCCGAGGAACCCCGCCTCCCCCGCGGCGCGGAAGAGGTCGCGCGGCGTGCGCTCCGTCCGCTCCGCTTCGTCCACGCGCGGAGCCATCTCCCGCCGCGCGAACTCCCGCGCCGCGTCGCGGAACGCGACGAGCTCGTCGGGCAGGTCGAAGTTCACCGCCGGAGGATAGAAGATGGGGTCGTGGAGCTCGACGGGTTGGTCTACGCCGACCGGTCCGGCCGCGGGAAGCTGCGGTTGACCGGGCCGCAGCGCGCGTGGTTCCTGCACCAGATCATGACCCAGGCGTTCGAGGACATCGCGCCGGGCGAGGCGCGCGAGACGGCGATGATCACCGCGCACGGCCGCATGGTCGGGTACCTCGAGGTCGTGGCGACGGAGGATGCGTTGCTCGCGCACTTCGAGCCGTCCCTGCTCGAGTCGCTGCCTGCCGCGATCCGGCGCTACGTCTTCGCGACGCAGGTCGAGATCGAGGACGTCTCCGCCGAGATGGGGCTCGTCCTCGTCGCGGGTCCCGGATGGGAAGACGCCGGCGCGGCGGTCGCCGGCGCGGCGGTCGCCGGCGCGATCGTCCATCCCACCGGCGCGCTCGGCATCGGCGCGGCCTACCTCTGGGTGCCGGCCGGCGACGTCGCTCGCGCCGCCGGAGAGCTGGGACGCGCGGGTGCCCGCGCGGCACCGGAAGAGGAGCTCGAAGAGGTGCGGATCGCGAACCGCGTGCCGCGCTGGGGATACGAGATGGACCCGAAGACGATCCCCCAGGAGGCCGGGATCGAGGAGCGCGCCGTGCACTTCGACAAGGGCTGCTACGTCGGACAGGAGGCGATGGCGAAGATCCACTTCAGGGGCAAGGTGAACCGGAGGGTCGCGGTCATCCAGTCGGACGCGGAGCTCGAGCCGGGGGAGGACGTCGTAGCGGAAGGTGCGCCGGTGGGCGTCGTCACGAGCGCGGCGGGGAGGCGGGGCCTCGCGATCGTGAAGCGGACGGTCGAGCCCGACGCGATCGTCTCGGTCGGCGACGTGCGGGCGCGGGTGGTCGGCTGACGTGGCCCACCACTACGAGGGCGACGACCTCGTCGTCCGGAAGATCGGCGTGGGAACCATGGGCAACAACGTCTACGTCCTCGAGTGCCCGGAGACCCACGACGCCTTCATCGTGGACGGGTGCTTCGAGCCCGAGGCGATCGTCGCCGGCGCCGCCGGCGCGAACGTGGTCGGGATCCTGCAGACCCACGGGCACATGGACCACGTGCAGGCGCTGCCGGACCTCGTGGAGAGGCTGCAGGCGCCGGTGCACGCGCATCCCGGCGACGCCTATCCCGTGCCCGTCGACCGGGAGCTGGCCGACGGGATGACGCTGCCGTTCGGCAACCGCGAGCTCACGGTCCTGCACACCCCCGGCCACACCCCGGGCGGCGTGTGCTTCCGCTCCGGTCGCCACCTCGTGTCCGGCGACACGCTCTTCCCGGGCGGCCCCGGGAACACCTGGGGGAACGCGCAGGCGTTCGCCCAGATCATCGACTCGATCGAGACGAAGCTGTTCGTCTTGCCCGACGAGACGTTCGTCTACCCGGGTCACGGCGACGACTCGACGATCGGCGCCGAGCGGCCGCACCTGCAGGAGTGGAAGGAGCGCGGCTGGTAGCCGGTCGCCTCGGGGAGTGGCCGGTAATCCACGGGAGGACGTTGCCTTTCACGGCCCGCCCCTGGTAGACCGTCTCCGACCGGCGCCTCGTGACGGGGGGCCACAGGTGGACCGCAGGGTCGGCTTCATGATCGTCGGCACGCCGCGCTCGGGGACGACCCTGGTGCAGCGGCTGGCGTGCGAGATCCCCGGCGTCGCCGTGCCGCCCGAGACGCACTTCCTGTACTTCTTCGCCGCCGGCCTACACCGGCGGCGCGCGTTCCCACTCGACGCACCCGCCATACGCGACGAGATCCGGCTCTACCTCGAGCTCGACAACTCCCGCGACCTCGCGGTGGATCCGGACGCGATAGCGGAAGAGCTGGGCGGGGAGTGCCGCAGCATCCTCGACCTCTTCACCGCGCTCGTGCGGCACCTGGCGGGGCCGGCCGAGCTCTACGGCGAGAAGACCCCCGCGCACGTCGTGTGGTGGGACAGGCTCGCGGAGGCGGCGCCGTGGATGAGGTTCGTCGCGGTCGTCCGCCACCCCGGCGCGGTGGTGGCGTCGTGGCTCGAGGCGTGGCCGTACGAGTCGTGGATCGCGGCGGCGGAGCGCTGGCGGCTCGACCAGCTGCGGATCGCGGAGATGGTCGGCGCGCTCGGCCCGGCGCGGTCGCTCGTGCTGCGCTACGAGGACGTCGTGCGCCGTCCCGGCGCGGCCCGGGCCGCGCTCGCGGGATTCCTCGGCCGCGAGACGCCGCAGGCTCCTGCCCTGCCGGCGCGTCCGCTGTATCTCCCGTGGGAGACGTGGAAGCACCGGTCGCTGGAGTGCATCGACTCCGGGCGCGCCGACGCGTGGCAGAGGGCGCTGACGGCCGAGCAGACCGCGCACGTCGCGCACGTCTGCCGCGAGGGGATGGCGAGGTTCGGCTACGACTGCCCGTTCCGTGCGAACGCGCCGGCGACCGGCGACGAGCCGGAGCACGCCGCGCACGTCGAACGGTGCCGGCGCGAGCGCGAGCAGAAGCTCAGGGAGGCGGCCGAGACGCCGGTCGACTGATCCGCCGCGGTGCGCCGGTGCGGCAGGATGGGCGCACGATGCAATCGTCGATGATCAGCTCGAGCGGAGGGCTCGTCAGGGACAGGCGCCACATGCGGCAGCTGCGGGGCGGCCTGCTCGTCCTGGCCGCGACCGCGCTGCTCCCGGGCGTCTGGGGGACGTTCTGGCCCCGCTCGTTCTTCGACGACTTCCCGGGGACGGGCGCGGCGTGGGTCGCGGCGCTGCCGCCGTACAACGAGCACCTCGTGCGCGACGTCGGGTCGTTCTACCTGGGCTACGGGGTGCTGCTCCTGGGGGCCGCGCTGGTCGCGCGCAGGCGGGTGGTGCAGGTCGCCCTGATCGCGTGGTTCGTCGCGACGGTGCCGCATGCGGTGTTCCACCTCCGGCACCTCGAAGAGCTCCCGGGCTCCCAGGCGCTCCTGCAGTCGGGCGTCTTCGCCGTGATGACGCTGCTGCCGCTGTGGCTCCTCGTGCAGACGGCGCGGATGCCGTGGAGGACCTGGAGCCAGACGCGGTGACGGGGCCGCGCTAGCCTGATCCCGTGACCTCGGCCCGGCTGATCGAGACCATCCGCAGCTCCGTGATCGGCGACGACGAGGTGCTCGTCGGCCCGTACGGACCCCGGCGCGTCACCTACGCCGACTACACCGCGTCCGGCCGCGCCCTCACGTTCGTCGAGGACTTCATCCGCGACGCCGTCCTGCCGCTCTACGCGAACACGCACACCGAGACCTCCGGGACGGGGCTGCAGACGACGCGCTTTCGCGAGGAGGCGCGGGCGATCATCTGCGAAGCCGTCGGCGCGACCGAGGAGCACGCCGTGATCTTCTGCGGCTCCGGCTCGACCGGCGCGATCGACAAGCTCGTTTCGGTGCTCAACCTCCGGGTCCCCGCCGACCTCGACCGCCGCTACGGGCTGTCGCGCCACATCCCGGGAAAGGAGCGGCCGGTCGTCTTCATCGGCCCGTACGAGCACCATTCGAACGAGCTGCCGTGGCGCGAGTCCATCGCCGACGTCGTCGTGATCGGCGAGGACTCCAACGGGATGATCGACCAGGCGCAGCTGCGCGACGAGCTGGCCAGGCACCGCGACCGGCCCCTGAAGATCGGCAGCTTCTCCGCGGCGTCGAACGTGACCGGGATCGTCTCGGACACGCGCGGGATCTCGGACCTGCTGCACGAGCACGGCGCGCTCTCGTTCTGGGACTTCGCCGCGGCCGCGCCGTACGTCGACGTCGAGATGGGGTCCGGGAGCGCCGGCGGTCCCTACAAGGACGCCGTGTTCATCTCGCCGCACAAGATGATCGGGGGCCCGGGCACCCCCGGGGTCCTGGTCGCGCGCCGCGAGCTGCTCACGAACTCCGTCCCGACCGTCCCCGGCGGCGGCACCGTCGCGTACGTCAACCCGTCGGAGCACCGCTACCTCGACGACCCCGAGCACCGCGAGGAGGGAGGCACACCCGCCATCGTCGAGTCGATTCGCGCCGGGCTCGTCTTCGAGCTCAAACGGCGGGTCGGGAGCGACGAGATCCAGCGGCGCGAGGAGTCGTTCATCGAGCGGGCGATCGCGTCGTGGGACGCGAATCCGAACATCAACATCCTCGGAAGCCACGACGCGCGGCGCCTCTCGATCGTGTCGTTCACCGTCCGTCACGGGAACCGCTACCTCCACCACAACTTCGTCGTCGCGCTGTTGAACGACCTCTTCGGCATCCAGGCCCGCGGGGGCTGCTCGTGCGCGGGGCCGTACGGACACCGGCTGCTCGGGATCGACATCGAGACGTCGCACGAGTTCGAGCGCGAGATCGCCCGCGGCTGCGAGGGGATCAAACCGGGGTGGGTGCGGCTCAACTTCAACTATTTCATCTCGGAGCGCGTGTTCGAGTTCGTCCTCGAGGCGGTCCATATGGTCGCGAACGACGGCTGGAGGCTTCTCCCGCACTACGACTTCGACCCCATGACGGGACTGTGGACGAACCAGGAGGGGGTCGCGGAGCCGCCCATGAGCCTGCGGTCGCTGTCGTACGAGGACGGGCGCCCGGCGATCAGCCTGCGCCGCGCCACCGAGCCGGAGGAGGTGCTGGCCGACTACCTGAGGTATGCGAAGCACATCTTCGCCGAGCCCGAGGTGCGGGGCCCGCTGCCGTCGCACGACCTAAGCGAGGACTTCGAGCATCTCAGGTGGTTCCCTCTCCCCGAGGACGTCGCAGAGGTGTCGACGTGGCCCTGATGCGGGGCCTCGCGCTGCTGATGCCTCTCGTCGTCGCCGGCGCGCTTGCCGGCTCGAAGATCGCGACGTGGTACCTGAACGAGACCAACCCGGCGGCCGAGCTCGAGACCGGGGTGTATCCGGTCGTCGGCGGGGCGCTCGGCGCGGTGGCCGCCCTCGCGATCGGTCTCGGGGCCGCGTACCTCGTGGGCAAACACGGCGCGGGAGACGAGGGCTAACCGGGTTCGCAGGCGGCGAAGCCCGGCGAGGGGGCGCCTCGCATAGACGGGATCGCTTGCGCTCCCGCTAGAGATCGCGTCACGCCGGCTCGAAGTGGATCAGGACGCTCCCGGCGTCCGCATGCGCCGCGTGGACCGCCGCCTCGATCCTCTTCGACGCCTCGTGCATCGACCGCAGCGGCAGGTCGCCGCGCCCCCTCACATGTGCGACGACGGTGAGGCCCGACGGCGCCTCCGTCACGAGCACCTCGTGGCAGTCGGTGACGTCGGCCTCGGCGGCCGCGGCGACGCGCACGGACGCGACCACGTCGGGCCGCGAGGACGTGACGTCGCGTCCGAACGTAGACGGCTCGAGCGGCTCGATGTGAGTGTCCACGCGGACGTGGGGGCCGAGCTCCGCGCGCACGCCCGCCTCGATCAGGTCCGACAGCCGGTGCGCGTCGGCGACGGACGTGCCGGGTTCCACCTTCGCGTGCAACGTCGCGTGGAGCTTCCGTCTGCCCCCCTCGTCGAACGCGTGCACGATCACGTTGTGCACCTCGTGCACCCCTTCGGTCCGGCTCGCCGACGCCTGTACCCGTTCGACCAGTCCGGACGTCTCCGCGACCGGCTCGACGTGGACGACCACGTCGGTCCCCGGCGCCACCTTCTCGATCTCGGCCTCGACCGCTTCCGCGATGTCGTGCGCTCGCTCCAGAGAAGCGGTTCGCCCTGCGGCGACGGTCACGTCGGCGAAGAGCTGGTCCCCGGCGCTGCGCACGCGCACGCGGCGCGTCTCGCTGACGCCCGCGACGCGCCGCGCCGCGGCCTCGATGTCCTCGACGGGCCGCCCCGGCGCGCGGTCCATCAGCACGTCCGCCGACCGCCGCGTGACCTGCACGCCCGCGACGACGACGGCGGCGGAGACCACGAGCGCACCCACGGCATCGGCCCCCCCGACCCCGGCATGCACGGCGGCCAGGCTCACGAGAGCCACGACCGCCGTCCCGACGTCCGACGCGATGTTGACCGCTCCGGCCTCGAGCGCCGGGGAGCGGTGCTCCCGCGACGCCCTCAGCAGAGCGCGCGCCCGCCACAGGTCGACGGCGGCCGAGCCCGCCAGCAGAGCCAGCGCGTACCACGGCGGCGCGGCGATCTCCTCTCCCGACGCGAGCCGCCCCACGGCCTCCAGCACGACGGCGGCCACGAGGCCCCCCAACAGGAGCATCTGCGTGAACGCGACGAGGTTCTCCGCCTTCGCGTGGCCGTAGTGATGCGACGTGTCGGCCGGCTTCCCGGCGAGCCCGACACCGACGAGGAGCAGCCCGAGCGCAACCACGTCCAGCACCGAGTCGAGCGCCTGGGAGAGGACGGCCAGGCTGGACGTCGCCGCCCACACGGCGATCTTCGCCGCGGCGAGCAGGAGCGTCACCGCGAGGGCCCCGGCCGCGGCTCTCTCAGGGGGGGTCACGGCGCGAGCGTAGGCGGAGGAGGGCCGGTTGTCGCAACCTTTAGCTTCGGCTAAATTCGGTTCCATGGCGCTCCAAACTTCTCCCGCGGCGCAGGACTACCTGAAGGCCCTGCACGCGATCGAGTGGGAGGCCGCCGAGGCCGGCCCCGTCTCCACGACGGCGGTCGCGGAGCGGCTCGGCGTCTCGGCGGCGTCGGCGACGAACATGCTGAAGAGGCTCGACTCGATGGGGCTGGTGGTTCAGGTCCCGTACCGCGGGACCGGGCTCACCCCGGCGGGGCGCAAGATCGCGCTCGAGGTGGTGCGCCACCACCGGCTGCTCGAGACGTACCTGGCCGAGGCCCTCGGCGTGCCGTGGGACGAGGTCCACGCCGAGGCCGAGATCCTCGAGCACGTGCTGTCGGAGCGGCTCGAGGACCGCATGGCCGCGCTGCTCGGAGACCCGTCGTGGGACCCGCACGGGGACCCGATCCCGAGCAAGGACGGGCACATGCCGGCGGCCTCCCGCCGGACCCTGTGGGACGGGGAGGACGGCGAGACCCTGGCCGTCGAGCGCGTCTCCGACGGCGATCCCGAGGTGCTGCGCTACCTCGCCGGCGTGGGAGTGACCCCGGGGGCGAGGGTCGAGGTCGTCAGGCGGGGCCCCGTGGCCGGGCCGTTGTTCGTGCGCGTCCCGGACCGTGCCGGCGGGGTCGAGGCCCTGTCGCGTGAGCTGGCGGAGGGCGTATGGGTCTCCTAGACAGGCGGCGCTTCCTGAAGAGGACCGCGGCGCTGGGGGCGCTGGGCGGGGCGGCCGCGCTGAGCGGGAAGGACCTCGTCGTCGCGCAGGGGCCGTACCCCCACCGGATGTCCCACGCGGGCCATGGCGGCATGGGCGTCGTAGGCGAGGTCGACCACGCGCGCAACGGGTTCGACCCGCACGTGCTCCTGACCGACTTCGACGGGGGCGAGGTATCCCGCGACGCGAGCGGCCGGACCGTGCGCGAGTACGAGCTCGTCGCGATCGACAAGGAGATCGAGATCGCTCCGGGCGTCTTCTTCCCCGCGTGGACCTACAACGGCCGGGTCCCCGGTCCGACGATCCGCTGCACGGAAGGCGACCGCATCCGGATCAGCCTCGTCAACACGGGCGCCCACCCGCACACGATCCACTTCCACGGCATCCACAGCGCGGGCATGGACGGGGTGCCGGGCGCGGGCGAGGCCGCGCCCGGCGAGACCTTCGTCTACGACTTCGTGGCCGAGCCCTTCGGGACGCACCTGTACCACTGCCATTCGCTCCCGCTGCGCCAGCACATCCACCGCGGCCTCTACGGGGCGTTCGTCGTCGACCCGCGCAAGGGGCGGCCGGACGCGAACGAGATGGTCATGGTCATGAACGCGTTCGACTCGAACTTCGACGGCGAGAACGAGGTCTACGCGGTCAACACGGTCGCGTTCGGATATCACGACAAGCCGATCCCGATCGAGCGCGGCAGGCTCCAGCGCGTGCACGTGGTCAACGTGACGGAGTTTGATCCTCTGAACTCGATCCACATCCACGCGAACTTCTTCCACCTCTACCGCACCGGCACGTCGCTGACCCCGGACGAGTTCACCGACACGATCTCGATGGCGCAGGCCGAGCGGCACATGATCGAGTTCACCTACGACCACCCCGGACGCTTCATGTTCCACGCGCACCAGACCGAGTTCACCGAGCTCGGCTGGATGGGATTCTTCGAGGTGAGCTGATGGCGACGAGCGCGGCGCCCCGCGGGCGAGCAGGGCAGTGGCTGGGATGGGCCGGCCCCGCGCTCCTGGCCGCGGTCATGGTCGCGCTGCTGCTCTGGCTCGACCCGATCGGGAGCCTGCGGGAGGTCCCCCCGGTCGAGGAGGTCGCGATCGAGAGGACGGTGCTGAACGAGGGCGAGATCCGGCTCGACCTCCGCAACGACGGTCCGGATCCCGTGACGATCTCGCAGGTCCTCGTCGACGACGCGTACTGGAGCTTCGACGTCGGCGACTCCACGCTCGGTCGCCTCGAGTCGACGACGCTCTCCATCCCGTACCCGTGGGACGACGGGCTGCCGCTGCACGTCTCGCTCCTGACCTCCACCGGCGCGCGCGTCGACCACGCCATCGAGGTCGCGGCGCTAACGCCGGAGTCGAACGCCGGGACGCTCGGCGTCTACGCCCTCCTCGGCGTGTACATGGGCGTGCTCCCGATCGCGATCGGCCTGTTGTGGTTCCCGTCGCTCAGGCGCGCGTCGCGCCGCGCGATCGGCTTCTTCCTCGCGTTCACCGTCGGCCTCCTCGCGTTCCTGCTCGTCGACACCGTGGGCGAGGGGCTCGAGCTCGCGGGAGAGGCCGGCGCCGCGCTCGACGGTGCAGGGCTGTTCGCGATCGGGGCGCTGATCGCGCTCGCCGCGCTCTTCTTCCTGGAGGCCGAGCTCCGGCGCCGCTCCACGGCGACGCAGGGACTCGTGCTCGCGTACCTGGTCGCCGCCGGGATCGGGCTGCACAACCTCGGCGAGGGGCTCGCCGTCGGGGCCGCGCTCGCCGCCGGCGAGGTCGCGCTCGGGACTTTCCTCGTCGCCGGGTTCGCGCTGCACAACACGACCGAGGGCCTCGCGATCGTCGCGCCGCTGGGGCGCGAGGGGCAGAGGCCGGGGCTGCGGCACCTCGCGGCGCTCGGATGCCTCGCGGGGGTGCCGACGATCGCCGGCGCGTGGGCCGGCGGATTCGCGTTCTCCCCGGCGCCCGCCGCCCTTGCGTTCGGCGTCGCCGCCGGCGCGATCGCGCAGGTCGTGTGGGCGATCGCGCGGTCGACGCGGGACGAAGAGGGCCTCACGTCGCGCTGGGGCGCGGCGGGGTTCGTAGTCGGGCTGCTCGTCATGTACTCGACGGGCCTGCTCACCGCTTAGCGTTCACCGGATGCACCGGATGGCGCTGTCGCTCGTCCTCGCGCTCGCCTGCGCCGGTTGCACGGACGGCGGCGCGTCTCCGGACACGGTCGAGTTGACGGACGCGCAGCGCTTCGCCCCCGAGACGCTGACGGTATCCGCCGGGACGACCGTGGCGTTCGTGAACGAGTCGGCTGAGGCCCACACCGTCACGGCGTACGAGGACCGGGTGCCGGACGGCGCCGACTACTTCTCCAGCGGCGGCTTCGCGTCCGAGGACGCGGCGCGCGAGCGGCTGTCGGAGGCCCTCCTCGCCGAGGGCGAGACCTACGCGGTCACGCTCGACGAGCCCGGGACGTACGAGTACCTCTGCATCCCGCACGAGGACCGGGGGATGACCGGGACGATCGTCGTGGAGGAGGGATGAGCCCGCGGCCCCTCGAGGTCGTGAGCGACGGGCTGCGCCTCGACGCGGGGATCGAGGTGCCGGACGAGCCGCGCGGCGCGGCCGTGCTCCTTCACGGGATCCCTTCGATCGCCCCGCCCGACCCCGCGGACGACGGCTATCCCGGCCTCGCCCGCCGCTTCGCCGCGTGCGGGTGGGCGGCCGCGTGGGGGGACATGCGCTCGGTGCGGCGGTCGCCCGGCTACTTCTCGATCGAGGGCTGGGTCGCGGACGCGCGGGCGATCGTCGACGCGGCCCGGGCCGCGGCGCCGTCGCCGGGTCCTGTCGTGATGGTGGGATCGTCGGCCGGCGGCGCAGTCTCCGCGGAGGCGGTCCGCCGCGGCGCCGCGGCGGACGCGCTGGCGTTGCTCGCGGCCCCCGCGGCATGGCTGTCGTTCGCGGCGGATGCGGTCTCGGGCGTGGTCCGGGTGACGTCGGACTCGGGGATGCAGCTGGCGCCGGAGGCGCTCGAGGACCCGGCGCAATGGGCCGCGGAGTTCGAGCGCGTGACGACCGAGGTCTCGATCGCACAGGTGGACGTGCCGGTGCTGATCGTCCACGGGACCGCCGACGACGTGGTCCCGGTCGACCACGCGACGCGGCTCGCGGCGGCCGCCCCCGGCGCGCGGCTCGAGATCCTCGAAGGCTCGGGCCATCAGCTCCGGCGCGACGAGCGCGCGGTCGAGGTGGTCCTCGCGTGGCTCGACGAGATCTTCCCGCGCCGGTGATCGTCGCCCTCCGGGTCGTCGTCGGGATCGGGCTGCTCGCGGTCGCCGCGCTCGCGCTGGCGAACGGCCTCGACGCGACGGGGGTCGTCATCGCCGCGGTCGTCGTGGCGCTCGGCGCGCTCGCGCTGGCCGCGGCGCGCAAGATCGAGGCCGGAGCGGTCACGCCGGGCCGCTGCGAGTCGTGCGGGGGCCTCGTCGCCCGGAGCGCGCCCTACTGCAAGCACTGCGGCGCGCGCCGCGCCGGCGTTCCCTAGGGCGGGCCGCCCTCTAGAGGAGGGAGGACTGGTCCTCGCCGACCCGCCTGCGTCCCGCCGGCTCCTCGTCGAGCGACGGATGCTCGATCACCGCGACGACGCGGGACGCCATGAACCGTCCCGTCCGGACGACGACGCCGGTGCGGGTGACCTCCGAGACCTCCACGGTGCCGCGGACGGTCGCGACCTCGACCCGCCGCCCCGCCTTGGACGCCACTATCTCGTAGGTCCGCGTTCCGTCGCCGATGTCGACCACGACCTCGACCCGGTCACCTTTCATGCCGCCATCGTCCCACGCTTCGGTCCGGCGAACCCGGCGGCTTCGTTCGCCCCCCGTTGCGCAAGCGAGCGTCTGGTTGGATGCTCGGAGCCCCTCGGGAGAAAGGACCGGTTCGAGATGTTGACGAAGTCCCTGGGAGCCGCGATGAACGAGCACCTCAGCAAGGAGCTCTACGCGGCCCACCTCTACCTCGCGATGTCGGCGTACTTCGACGCGAACAACCTGCCGGGCTGCGCCGCGTGGATGCGTGCGCAGGCGGACGAGGAGCGCACGCACGCCATGAAGTTCTACGAGTACATCTACGACCGCGGCGGGACGGTCGAGCTCATGGCGATCGACAAGCCGCCGGCGGCTTTCGCCTCGGCCCTCGACGCGTTCCAGCAGGCGCACGAGCACGAGCGGCAGGTCTCGGAGGCGATCAACGCGCTCTACGCCCAGGCGCTGAAGGAGAACGACTACGCGAGCCAGGTCTTCCTGCAGTGGTTCATCCAGGAGCAGGTCGAGGAGGAGAAGACCTCCGGCACGCTCGTGGAGTCGCTGAAGATGGTCGGCGACTCGACCGCGAGCCTGCTGCTGTTCGACCGGGAGCTGGGGAGCCGCTCCGGGGGCTGACCGCCGCAGGCCTGCCTGCCCCGTGTGACGCCCGCCACCGCGCAGAGTCGCCGCGTCCAGTGTTGTTGCTTCGTGGCGGCCAGCGAATATCGGAATAGTGCCGGAATGCGGGACGGAAACGATATTCGGCGACGCGACCGACTGGCCGCGCTGGCGCGAAAGCAACACGGCGTCGTGGAGCTGGGGCAGGCGGTCGAGGCCGGGTGCACCAGGAGCGCGTTCTTCCGGCACGTCCGGAGCGGCAAGCTGGAGAAGGTCTTCCCGCGGGTCTACCGCGTCGCCGGCGCGCCGGTGTCGCGAGAGCAGCGTGCGATGGCGGCGACGCTGTGGGCGGGACGCGGATCGGTTGCGTCGCACGACACCGCAGCCGAGCTATGGGGGCTGCGTCCTGCACCGCCCGGCGTCGTCCACGTGACAGCACCGAGACAGTTGACATCGCCGCCCCGCGGGATCAGGACGCACGTGTCGCAGCTGCCGGGACGCGACCGCGGGAAGCTGCGCGGGGTGCCCGTGACCGGGACGGCCAGGACCGTCTTGGACCTCGCGGTGCGTCCCGACCTGGCGGCGCTCGTCGATGCCGCGGTCACGAACGGGCTCGTCACGCCCGACGATCTCGCGGGCGCCCTCGACCGCTCCCCGGGGCGACGCGGCTCTCGAAGTCTCAGGCAGGTTCTCGACCTCGGGTGCGACGACGGCCGCTGGCGGTCGGCACTCGAGCGGGCGGTGGACGAGCTGTTGCGCAGCTCCGGCCTCGCTCCATACGAGCGGGAGTTCCCGGTCGGGCCCTCACGGCTCGATTTCGCGTGGCCCCCTATGCGCGTCGGTCTCGAAGCCGACGGTCGACGCTGGCACTCGACACAGCGCGACTTCGCCCGCGATCGCGTCAAGCACAACCTCCTCGTCGCCTCCGGCTGGCGCGTCCTGCGCGTCACCTGGCACGACGTCCACCACCGGCCGGACCTCGTCGCCGGCGAGCTGACGCGCCTCCTGCGGGCGGCCCCCGCGCCCAGCCTTATCCTGTGATCCCGGCGTGAACCGATCTCAAATCCTGGAGGTACGGCAGTGGCAGCGGGATCCGAAGCGTTCGACGTAGTCATCCTCGGCGGAGGCAACGCCGGCTACTCCGCGGCCTTTCGCGCCGTCTCGCTCGGCCTCAAGGTCGCGATGGTCGAGAAGGACAAGGTCGGCGGGACCTGCCTCCACCGCGGGTGCATCCCGACGAAGGCCCTGCTCCACGCGGCCGAGCTCACCGACGAGATCAAGGAGGCCGGCAACTTCGGCCTGATCGTCCAGGAGCCGCAGGTCGACTGGGGCAAGGTCCTGAACTTCAAGGACTCCGTGGTCGGCCGCATGTACAAGGGCCTGTCGGCCCTCGTCGCGCGCAAGGAGGAGCTGACGCTCGTCGAGGGCGAGGGCCGCCTCACGGACGCGAAGACGATCACCGTCACGACCGGCGACGGCGAGCGCGCGCTGACCGCGAGCAAGGGCGTCGTCCTCGCCTCCGGCTCGTTCCCCCGCGACCTCCCCTTCATCGCGGCCGACGGCGACAAGGTCCACAACTCGACGCACGGCCTGTCCGCGCAGGACATTCCCAGCTCGGTGATCATCGTCGGCGGCAACTACATCGGCCTCGAGTTCGCGAGCGTCTACCGCTCGTTCGGCGCCGAGGTGACGGTCGTCGAGATGCTCCCGAAGATCGCGCCGGCCGAGGACGCCGACATCTCCGAGGCGCTGCACAAGCTCCTGCAGAAGCGCAGGATCAAGTTCCACCTCGGGACCTCCGTCGCCGCAGCGAGCACGACCGACTCCGGAGTCGAAGTGGAGATCGAGCGCGACGGCGAGCGGAAGACGCTGACGGCCGACCGGATGTTCGTCGCGATCGGGCGCGGCCCCAACACGAAGGACATGGGGTTCGAAGAGGCCGGGATCGAGATGGACAAGGGCTTCGTCGTCGTCGACCAGCAGTTCCGCACGACGGTCGACGGCGTGTACGCGATCGGCGACGCGATCTGGGTGCCGGACGCGAACTGGCCTCACCCCCAGCTCGCGCACGTCGCCTACGCCGAAGGAATGCGGGTCGCCGAGCTGCTGGCCGGCGAGGCCCCCACCGCCGTCGACTACCGCAACATCCCGCACGTCATCTACTGCCAGCCGGAGGGCGCGGCCGTCGGCCTCACCGAGGACAAGGCGAAGGAGCTCGGGATGGAGGTCGAGACGAAGCGGTACCCGTTCTCGGCCAACGCGCGGGCGCTGATGCTCGGCGGCGGTCAGGGCTTCGTGAAGACCGTGGCGGAGAAGGGCGGGGCAGTCGTAGGCGTGCACATCATCGGCCCCCGCGCGTCCGACCTGATCGCGGAGGCGATGCTGGTGACGTCGTGGGAGGCCTACCCGTCCGAGCTCGCGGAGATCATCCACCCGCACCCGACGCTCACCGAGGTCGTGGGGGAGACTTTCCTCGAGCTGGCGGGAAAGCCGCTGCACGGATAGGCACTGCCGGGGGAGGCGGAATCATGAGAAGGCTTGCAAGCGTTGTCGTCGCGGTGCTGCTCGCCGCGATCGGCGCGGCGTGTGGCGGCGACGACGGCGAACGCGAGCTGTCGAACGCCCTCCTCACCGCCGCGGAGGCCGCCGAGGACGCGGGGACCGCGCGCATTGAGATGACGACCGAGGTCGAGCTCGGCGAGCAGGGCGTGACGCTCGAGGCCGAAGGCGAGTTCGACTTCGCGAACGACGTCGGGCGCATGACGATGGCGGCCGCAGGCGGCTCGGGAATGCCCAGCGTCGGCGAGATGGAGATGATCCTCGACGGCCGGTACATGTACGTCAAAGGCGCGGCGTTCGCGGCGGCGCTGGAAGGCGAGGAGTGGGGCCGGATCGACCTCGAGGCCGCGGGCAAGGCCGGCACGAACCAGCTGAACCAGGACCCGACCCAGTACCTCGAGTGGCTGCGCGGCGCGGGCGGCGACGTCGAGAAGGTCGGCGAGGAGGAGATCGACGGGACCCCCACGACGCACTACAAGGCCGACCTGTCGATCGACCGGATCGTCGAGGAGGCCGCGGACGACGCCGCCGCCGACGCCCTGCGTTCCGGCTTCGCGGTGTTCGGAGACGTCGAGTCGTTCCCGGTCGAGGTGTGGGTCGGCGACGACGGCCTGCCGCGCCGGGTCCGGTTGCTGCTCGAAGGGACCGGCGAGAGCCAGCTGTCCAGCGAGGTCCGGATCGATCTCTTCGACTACGGCGTCGAGGTCCACGTGGATCCCCCCGAGGACTTCAAGGAGATCCAGAACCTCGCCGGCTGACCCACCGCCGGACGGTGCTGCACGTCGTCTCCCCCGGCCGCCGCGGTGGCGACGGCTCCTTCCAAGAGCGGGGAAGCCCGCCGCGCGGGTAACCTGAGGAGGCGCCAACCCGATCGTTTCCGCACGCGGTCGCACCGCTGCCCGAACGACTCGACGTCGGGCGCGTCATCGCATCCGGCAGGAAACCACCGTTCTCTCAGGGGGAGGGTCGGCCTCACATGGCTACCGAGATCAAGATGCCGCATCTGGGCGAGACCGTCGTCGAGGGCACCATCACCCGCTGGCTGAAGCAAGAGGGCGACACGGTCGAAGAGGACGAGCTCCTCGTAGAGATCTCGACGGACAAGGTCGACTCCGAGGTCCCGTCGTCGGCGTCCGGCACGATCCAGAAGATCCTCGTGCAGGAGGGCGACACCGTGAAGGTCGGAACGCCGCTGGCGATCGTCGGCGAGGGAAGTGAGGATTCCGCACCCGGCGGAGCCGCGGGCGACGTCGCGTCGGACGGCGGCGGCGGAGGAGCCCGGGCTGAAGCCGAGCCGGCCGCGGAGGCACCGGCGAAGGCCGGCGCGGCAGAGGTCCCCGAGGGCGACGAGGGCGCGTCAGAGGAGGTAGGCGACCGCGCCGAGCAGGTCGCGCAGGAGCGCCAGCGAGAAGGCGCCGCCGGAGACCAGGGCGCCCAGCGGGGCCGGCCGGACGCCGGGACCCAAGAGCGCATGGAAGCGGAGAAGGCCGACGCGTCCGGCGTGCGCAAGGAAGGAAAGGACGATCTCGCTCCGGCTTCGGCCCCGCCCGGCCCCCCGGCTTCCTCCCCACC
>JBHELD010000006.1:0-182993 GCA_046263255.1 Actinomycetota bacterium | reverse complement strand
CGGCACGCCGACGAAGACGATCGTCGATTGGGTGCGGGAGCGCGTCCCGGCGGCGGCCGCGGCCGGCGAGACGGCCGGCACGGAAGGGGCGGGCTGAGTTGGATCTGTTCGAGTACCAGGGGAAAGAGCTGCTCCGCAAGTTCGAGGTGCCCGTTCCCGAGGGCCGCGTGGCGACGACCCCCGACGAGGCGGCCGAGGCCGCGAAGGGCCTCGGCGGCAAGGTCGTCGTCAAGGCCCAGGTTCAGGTCGGCGGCCGCGGGAAGGCCGGCGGGATCAAGCTCGCGGCCTCGCCCGACGAGGCGCGCGACGTCGCGTCGCAGATCCTCGGCATGGACATCAAGGGACACACGGTCAAGCGCGTGCTCGTCGAGCGCGCGGGCGACATCAAGGCCGAGTACTACTGCTCGTTCCTGCTCGACCGGTCGAACCGGAGCTTCCTCGGGATGATGAGCGCGAAGGGCGGCGTCGACATCGAGGAGGTCGCGGCGACCGATCCGGACGCGATCGCGATGGTGCACATCGACCCGCTCCTGGGGATCTCGGACTTCCACGCACGCGAGATGGTCTTCGGCGCGAGGCTCGATCCCGAGGCCCGGAAGGACGCGATCACGCTCCTGCCCCGGCTGTATCGCGCGTTCGTCGAGCTCGACGCGTCGCTGGTCGAGGTCAACCCGTTGATCCTGAGCGGCGAGGGCCGCGTCGTTGCGCTGGACGCGAAGGTGTCGCTGGACGACTCCGCGTTCTACCGTCATCCCACCTTCGAGCAGCTCAAGGCCGCGCACGAGATTCCCGCCCAGGAGCGGGTGGCGAAGGAGAAGGGCCTCAACTTCATCAAGCTCGACGGCGACGTCGGGATCATCGGGAACGGCGCCGGGCTCGTCATGTCCACGCTCGACGTCGTCAAGGCCGCCGGGGGCGAGGCGGCCAACTTCCTCGACGTCGGCGGCGGCGCGGGGGCGGAGCTGCTCTCGTCCGCGCTCGAGGTGATCACGTCCAATCCAGAGGTGAAAAGCGTCCTGATCAACATATTCGGGGGGATCACGCGCTGCGACCTCGTCGCCGAGGGGATCATCGACGCGCTCGGCCGGTTGGACGTGAAGGTCCCGATCGTCGTGCGCCTCGACGGGACGAACGCGGAGCAGGGTCGCAAGATGCTCGCCGACGCGCCGCACCCGATGCTGAAGAGCTCCGACACGATGCTGGGGGCGGCGCAGCTTGCGGTGGACCTCGCGCTCGGAGCCGGCCCGGCGGGGCCGCAGGACAAGACCGGTGGTGCCGCCTAGATGGCCATCCTCGTCGGAGACCACACGAAGCTGGTCGTCCAGGGCCTCACCGGGCGCGAGGGGTCGTTCCACGCCGGGCGCAACCGGCAGTACGGGACGCACGTCGTCGCCGGCGTCACGCCCGGCAAGGGCGGGAGCGACGTCGACGGCGTACCGGTCTTCGACACCGTGCGCGCGGCGATCGAGGGGACCGGCGCGAACACGTCGATGGTGTTCGTCCCCCCGCGGTTCGCGGCCGACGCGATCCTCGAGTCGTACGAGGCGGGCATCGACGTCATCGTGGCGATCACCGAGGGGATCCCCGCGATGGACATGGCGCGGACCGTGCCGTACCTGCGGCGCGGGGGCCGGGACGTCGCGTTGATCGGCCCGAACTGTCCCGGGCTCATCTCGCCGGGCAAGGCGAACGTCGGCATAATCCCGGGCGAGATCTGCACCCCCGGCCCCGTCGGGCTCGTCTCGCGTTCCGGGACGCTCACCTACCAGATCGTGCACGAGCTGACCCAGCGCGGCATCGGCCAGTCGACGTGCGTGGGGATCGGCGGCGACCCCATCCCCGGGTCGCAGTTCGTCGACGTCCTCGCGCGCTTCGAGGCGGACGCCGGGACGGAGCTCGTCGTCCTCGTCGGCGAGATCGGCGGTGACGCCGAGGAGCGCGCCGCGGCGTGGGTGGAGGCGAACATGACCAAGCCCGTCGTCGCGTACATCGCGGGGTTCACCGCCCCGCCCGGCAAACGGATGGGCCACGCCGGCGCGATCGTCTCCGGTTCGAAGGGCACGGCTCAGGCGAAGGCCGACGCGCTCGAGGCCGCGGGCATCCGCGTCGGGAAGAATCCCACGGAGGTCGCGGAGATAGTCGCGGACATCCGCTCGCAGGCGTGACGCTCCGTCAGGTCGAAGGGCTTCCGGGGCCTCCCTGGGAGCGGGAGCCGGCCGGCACGTTCGAGAAGCTCACGGTCGAGTCCGAGCTGCTCGCGGGGAACCCGCTGGGAGACCCGGCGCGCCGCCCGCTCTACGTCTACATGCCGCCGGGCGTCGACCGCTCTTCGGGCGACCGGTACCCGTCGGTCTACGTCATCCAGGGGATGACGGGGCAGCTCGACATGTGGCTGGGGCGCAGCGCGTTCGAGCCGACGATGGTCGAGCGCATCGACGCCGCCTTTGCGGCCCCCGGCGCTCCGCGCGCGGTCGTCGTCTTCGTGGACGCGTGGACCTCCCACGGTGGGTCCCAGTTCGTCAACTCCGTCGCGACCGGGCGGTACATGGACTACCTGTGCGACGAGGTCGTGGCGTTCGTCGACGCCACCTATCCGACGATCGCAGGCCGCGACCACCGGGGCATCACCGGGAAGTCGAGCGGAGGGTACGGGGCGATGATGGTCCCGATGCTGCGGCCCGACGTGTTCGGCGCGCTTGCGTCGCACGCGGGCGACGCGCTGTTCGAGGTCTGCTATCAGCCGGAGTTTCCCCAGACGGCGCGCATCCTGCGCGACCGCTTCGAAGGGTCGTACGACGTCTTCTGGGAACGCCTCCGCTCGGCCGACCGCTTCGACTTCGGCCTCTTCGGTCATCCGCTCGACACGTACGCGATGGCGGCGTCCTACTCGCCCGACGAGGCAAGCCCCGGCAAGGTGATCCTGCCCATCGACGTGGACACCGGACGTCTCTACCCGGACGTATGGGACCGATGGCTGCAGTGGGACCCGGTCCGGGTCGCGCCCCAGCGGTTGGAGGCCCTCGGATCGATGCGGCACATCTACCTCGACGCCGGACGCTCCGACGACTATTACCTCGATCTCGGCGCGACCGCTTTCTCGAAAGAGCTGAAGTCCGGCGGGATCGATCACGAGCTCGTGCTGTTCGACGGCACGCACGGCGGGCTCCAGTACCGGTATCCGAAGGCGATCGTGGACATGGCGCGGGCGCTGGACGGGTGATGGAGCCGCTGCGCGAGGCCTTCGACATCCCCGAGGGAGTCGCGTACCTGAACTGCGCGTACCTGTCTCCGTCGATGCATCGGGTCCTTGCCGCAGGGCGCGCCGGCGTCGAGCGCAAGGCTCGCCCGTGGCAGATCACGCCGCCGGACTTCTTCACCGAAGCGGAGACGGCGAGGGACCTCTTCGCACGGCTGATCGGCGGCGACGCAGACGGTGTCGCCCTCACGGCGTCGGTGAGCTACGGGATCGCCCTGGCGGCACGCAACCTCCCGATCGAGCGGGGGCACAACGTCCTCGTCCTCGACGAGCAGTTTCCCTCGAACCTCTACGGGTGGCGCGTCGCGGCGGCCGAGGCCGGAGGTCGTGTCGTAACGGTCCCGCGGCCCCCCGACGACGACTGGACGGCCGCCCTCCTGGAGCGGGTCGACGCGTCGACGGCGATCGTGGCGGTGCCGAACTGCCACTGGACCGACGGCACGCTGGTGGACCTGGTGAGGATCGGCGAGGCCGCCCGCGCCGCCGGGGCCGCCCTCGTGGTCGACGTCATCCAGTCGCTCGGCGCGCGCCCGTTCGACGCGGGCGCGGTGAAGCCGGACTGGGTCGTGACCGCGGCGTACAAGTGGATGCTCGGGCCCTTCAGCGTGGGGTTCTGCTGGATGCCGCCCGAGCGCCGCCGCGGCGAGCCGGTCGAGCACAACTGGATCGCCCGGGAAGGCTCCGAGGACTTCACGCGGCTGGTCGAGTACACCGACGCGTTCGCTCCGGGCGCCCGTCGCTACGACGTGGGCGGCCGCTCGAACTTCGCGCTGTTGCCGATGGCCGTCGCCGCGCTGGAGCAGATCCTCGAGTGGGGGGTCGAGGCGATCGAGTCGTACACCGGCGCGCTGACGGACGAGATAGCGGCCGGCGCGGCCGACCTAGGTTGGGACGTGGCGCCGCGCGAGCGCCGGGCGCGGCACATGCTCGGCCTGCGCCGGCCCGGCGGCATCCCGGAGAAGCTGGGCGAGACGCTGACGGCCGCAGAGGTCTACGTGAGCGTGCGCGGGAGCTCGATCAGAGTCTCCCCGCACGTCTACAACACGCGTGCGGACGTGGCGCGCCTGCTGGAGGTCCTGAAGGCCGCTCGGTGAGATGTCGGGAGCTAACTCCTACGCACGTGCGGTGGCATCGGCCTATCCGCTGGAGACACGTTCCTGGGGGGTGAAACGGAGTCGGGGCTTTGAGGACGTCCGAGTCGTCCCATCGGATGCAGATGCTCGTCAACGCATGGGACCGCTAGGGCCGCGACATAGTCGGGCGCGTTTTCTGTGGTCTTTGCTTGTCGACGGGAACGGTGGACCGAATGGTTGAGAGTCCGGGACGCACGTGGACGGTCAGGGCGTTGGTCGCGCTGGTGCTCCTGGTCGGGGGCATGGGCATCGAGGTCGCCAAGGACGCGCTCGTCGAGCGCGACGAGCCGATTCCCCCGCCAGAGGAGCCGGGGGACTTCCGCTTTGTCGCGCTGGGCGACTCATACATCTCGGGAGAGGGAGCGGAGGTCTTCTACGAGGGCACGAACGAACCGACCAACCGCTGCCGCCGGGCTCCGACCTCGTATCCCTACTTCATCGGCCGGTTCATCGGCGTCACGCCCGTGTCGGCTGCATGCTCGGGGGCCAGGACGTTCAACATCCTGAACGTGCCGCAGTACCCCAAGTCGCCGCCGGCGGTGTTCGGGGGCGAGCCGCAGATCGATGTCCTGGAGCGAACGACGGATGTCGACGTCGTGCTTCTCAGTATCGGAGGGAACGACGCTGGCTTTGCGGAGATCGGCGTCAGATGCAGTCACCCGCTGAAAGGCCCCTGCGTCTCGAAGGAAGAAGAGTGGCTCCGGAGACTCGAGGTCGTCGAAGACCGTTTAGTGAGCGTGTACACAGCCGTCGGCGCAGCGGCGCCTGAAGCCGAGGTATTCGTCGTCAACTACCCGAATCCGTTCGGCGAAAAGTACTGCCGCGCTGTCCCCACAATCAACCGTGGCGAGTACGAGTTCCTGTCGGAACGTTTCATCCCGGCCCTCAACGCGACGATCGATCGAGCCGCAGCTGCGGCCGGCGTCGCGGTGATCGACGTCGCCGAGGCGTTCACTCGCTGGCGACTGTGCGAAGTGGAGCCCAGAGAGGCCGCAATCAACATCCTGGCGATCAGCCGGACCGGCACCCGTGGGAGTTTTCACCCAACCGAGCTTGGCCACACCTTGATCGCTCGGAACGTTGGGAAGATCGTGGCGCAGGTGTGGCTCGAATCGTCGCCGAGGCCGGAGGAGATGGCGGGCGCACCTTGAACCTCATCGGCGCCCATGCGCGGGGGGGGCTGTCTCATGAGCCGTGAGTGGCCTCGTGCGACGGCGAGGGTCGGTTCAGCTACATACGCGGGATCGTTTCCGCCTCCCTTGCCCCGCGGATGGTCGTGGGCCCACACTGGCAGGCACATCAGGGGGTGTGGTTAGTCCGAGGTCTGGACTCTTTTCGTCCCATCGGCGCGATAAAGGACAAAGGATCTTCAAGGGGACTACGTGATGAGATGACGACGTTCAATGGCGGTTGCTCGAAAGAGCCGCTAACGCAGAGGGCAGAATGGAGGCTCTTCTTGTTCGCATAGCGACGGAGCCGCTGCGGTGGCTGCGGCACTCGCTGGCATGGACGCTCTTGCGGCTTCCCATAATGCGGTCCCGTACTTGACGTTCACTTCCGCCGCGCTCGTGACGTTGCTGGCCTTCCTGAATCCCGCGGGACGCGCTGCCAGAGCCCGCCAGTGAGCAGCAGCATGTTGGGCCGTCTAGATGTTGGCATCAGGAAAACCAAGACACCAAGTTCGACACCCTTCTCGAGCACGCCGCCGATTGAGTAGTCGTATTCGGTGAGTCTCCCGGCCCAAGTCGAGTCGTCCAGCAGGTAGCCGCCCCGGTAGTCGAGCGTCTGCGTCCTCTCGACCGGTGCCCTCCCAGGCAACTTGACCGTCTGCGTCAGGGAACAGGGCGCCGAGGGGCGCCGGCGCCTGACGTTAGCTGCAGGGCGGCGGGTTCTCGTTTCCCCGGGCCAGGGCACGTTCGAACCACTCGGACACGGCTCGATCACCCTTGTCCCACGACACGGCCGAGTGGCCCGCTCCCGGGAACAAGGCGAGGCTGAGCTGCCACTCGGGGCTGACCGCGTTGAACGACTTCCACGCCGGACCTTCCCGGTAGTAGATGACGAAGGCGCCCTCTTGTCCTACGACCTCCGCCTCGTCCGTCTCGAACTCGGGGTCCGGAGGCTTGGATGCGGTCACATAAGCATGGTGCCGTCCTCCGTAGACATCTACCAGCAACGCCGTCCCGGTGTCGGTGATCTCTTCCCCCGTGACGCTGGGCTTCTGCGGCATACCGACGCCCAGGAGGAGCCCGCGCAACCACTCCCCCATGGCGGTCGTCCCATACGACTCGTCGTCCGGAGTTACACAGTCGCCGACCGGCGTGGTCTCGATGATGCTTGCCATCGCGCCTCCTCCTGCGTCTCGTCCTTGGCCGGGCCGCGCCGCGATCCGGCTTCCCTCTCCGTCGCCCTGGATCAATTGACTGCCGGCCACGAGAACGATGACCGCGGCTCCTGCGCCGGCCACGATCCGTAGCGCAAGGCGACGGCGGGCCAACTTCCATGCCGAACCGACGTCGAACTGCCGCGTGGCGGGGGGGGCCGCCGAGCGAAGCCGCCGTCGAAGCTCATCGGACATCTGCCACCGCTCCTTCCTGGGTTGCCACGCCGGCAACGGAACCCAGATCCCGCAGCGCTCGCCGTGTGAGCGTCTTGACCGTCGACTCAGGGCAATCCATCACTTCGGCCGCATCCCGAACGGACAGGTCGAGGTAATAGCGGAGAAGCACAGCCGTGCGCTGCCGATGGGGCAGTCGCTCGATAGCGCGAGCCAGCTCGTCGTCCGGGTCGACGGGCGGAGGTGCGGTGGGTTCCGCGTCTCCTCGCGTCGCAAGCCGGCGGAGGGCCCGGCGCTCGACGGCGCGTCGACGGAAATAGGAGTGGGCCAGGTTGGTCCCGACGCGATATGTCCACGCTTGTGGGGAGTCCATCTTGCGAACACGACCCCACTCCTTGCACACGCGCAGCAGGGCCTCCTGCGCGAGCTCATGCGCCACGTCTGCACTTCCGCAGTACAGACCGAGGATGCCGACGAGGCGCGGGTGTTCCGCCCTGCAAAAAGCAACCAGCTCCGGGGGAGGTTGCATGTCTGTCGCCTACACGTCGTCGGATATAGGTCGTTCACAGATATAAGACGCTCCGGGGGCCAGCGCGGGTTTCACAGTGGCGCCGCCAGGATCACTCGGGCCACGACCCCGGACGCAACGATCGCTGAAACGATTCGTCCTCTACCAGTCTCCCACCCACTCACGGCTGCGGTGAATGACCCGGGTGGGAGGTCGCGCCACAGGGCAGATGCTGCAATGGGCGCGGCTCGCCCCGCGGCGAAGCCGACTGCCGCATGTATCGCCAGTCCAGGATCGGGCATGACCAGGAGAACGACGCACAAGACGAATGGCAGGCCGACACTGATCCATGTCCAGAATCCGGTCCCGAGCGCGAAGCCATACGGGAGTGTCCCGAGCCATGGGTGGGACAAGATCGTCGCGCGACGAACCTGATGATGGCGGGAGGGCAGCCGCGCGTCGATGAGCTTGAGATCTATGGCGGCGAGCACGGTCGCACTCGCCAGCAGCAACGGGATGGCTGCGGCCGTCTCGTGTACCCCGATCCAGTAGCCCGCACCAGCGATGACGAGCCCGATCGATGCGGCGCCGGCCGCAGCAGCAGCGAAGAACAGCCCTGCCTTTAGCCACCCACCTAGGACCTGAAATTGCTGAGGCCACCTCCCGGGCGGCCGGATCGTGAAGACTATGTTCTGTCCTCATGCCGTCCCTAACAGCAGAAACCCGGCGATGAAACCGGCGATCCCGAGCGCTCGAGAGATCTCGACGAATTGCATGGCGCCGGCGGCCACAGCGGAGATCGCATACCAGCCGGCGGCAGACCCCCGTGCGCCGCCGACTGCTGCCCTTGCGCCTGCGCTCATGTCACGCGGCCAAGCCGAAGCATGGCTCAACGCACGAGGTATCCGAGCAATGACAAGGCTGGTCCGAGGCGGTCCAGCAGTCGCAACAGATCCACTTCTTCGTGCAAGTGTGCGGGCCGAGCGTGCAACAGCCTGCCATCGTCCAACTCCAGCACTGGTTCGCGCTTCCGCATTGGCCTGTGCGCTGACGGCAATTGTTCTGTGAGCAGTGGGTTGATCTTGGACCAGGGTCAGGACGGCGAGTACGATCACAAGTTAGGCAAGCGGCTCGCGATCCGCGCCTGGACGGCAGTCGAATGGGTCACGAGGCGTTAGGAGAGCAACCTCACGCTGCGCTGGGGATCGGACGCGGCCCGGAGATCAGGACAAACAGCGTTGTGGCGGCGCTGGGATCGAACCAGTGATCTTCGCCGCGTCAAGGTACGTCCAAGTTGATGGGACGGACACCGGAAACCTACGCGGAGCCGGGTCAGGCAAAATTTATCAGGCCACCGCCTCTGATTGCTCTCAACTGCGGTTGCCCGCGGGCCTGTCGCGGTCCACGACATCCCCCACATCGGGCGACACCTGGGTAGGCACGTCAGGAGGTTGGGTCAGATACTCCTACGTGAGCTTGTATTGCTGTGCGGGAGGACTACTCGGATCTACCATCCCGTTTGATGCCGAGAATCCACTTCGACGACGTGAACTCGGCCCAGTTCCGGTTGCTCGTCCGTGAGTCCGAGGTGTTCCCCGACGGCCGGGAGCGCACGCTGTTCCTGGGGACGATCCGGCCGTGAGGGGTCTCGCGGCGCACGTGTACGAGAGGAGATAAGTGACATGGTCCTGTTCACCGGCGCCTACACCAACCCGTTGGCGTCCTCGCCCCACACCACGATGCAAGCCGCGATGGACGCCACTCGGCTCACCTTGTCGCTGGCGGGTTCGCCCAATGTCGACAACCTCGCCATGACGGTCGTGGTGATCACCGGGAGCGAGGGCACCTTCGACCATCCCTGGGCCGGGCTGCGCTCCGACGAGACGCACTATGCGGCGAGCCTGGTCAAGATCGCCAGCATGTATGCCGCCTTCGACCTGCGGTCGAGCGCCGACGTGCTCATGACCGACCTCGGGCTCACGTCGTCGTCGTGGCCGGCTATGGAAGCGGCACTGATCGCCAACTTCAACCCCGAGATCGATGCCCACACCCCGCTCAGGATCAGCGCGTCTCCGCACCTGAGGCCGGAGGACAAGATTCGCAAGCCCAACTATGCGGCGATGCTGCAACCCGGCTCGGGCGGGGTCTTCGCGGTCGACTTCACCCGGGCCCAGCTGGCCGCCTTCGAGAACTTCGTGGTGAACCAGCACAACGCGGGTGCGGGCACGACCATTCACAACCTCGGCTACCCCCTGCTCAACGGCAAGATCGCCGACGACGGCTTCTTCGACGGCACCGACGGGATCTGGCTGGCCGGTGACTACGTGCGCACCTGGCCCGCAGCTCGGGTCGCCTGCGTCAACGACGTCGACACGGCGCAGGGGACGACGACCTTCCAGTTCGCGTCGCTGCTGACCCTGATGGCCGACGAGAAGCTCGTCGGCCCGACGAGCAGCCGCGAGATGAAGGCGCTGATGAGCCGCGCCGGCACCTTCTTTCCCATCACCGTGCCACCGCTGTGGCCCCCGGGCGGGCGCTTCCGCGCGATCGGCGGCAAGGTCGGGATCGGACCGTTGAAGTCGGGGAAGACGGTGTTCTCGGAGGCGATCTTCGCCGTCGACACCTTCCGCGACCTAGAGTTCGTGGCCGCCTGGGTGAACGTCGTGCAGAACGGCCAGACCCGGCGCCAGCTCTTCGAGCCCGTGTCACTGATCATGGAGGCGGCCGTCACCGCCTTCATCCCCTGAATAGTCGGACATGCTGAGATCACAGCTCTTCGCAGGCAACGACGGCCTGGACAGCGTGGCGAGGCAGGCAGAGGGCGCCCTGGGCCGTCTCGCCGGTGATTCGGAAGGGGTGAATGCTCCAGCAGGCACTGCTGCGCTGGGACTCAAGCTGGCATCACTCGGGCAGGCGATGAAAGTACGTCCGAAGGAGATGGCTTTTGCCCGCTGTTGATGCGCCCCCTCCGTAGTGCCGCGGCGCCATCCAGCGAATCCGCGCACCGTGTGACGTTCCGCCGAGTGCGCCCGCAGATTCTCGTCCCCTACGTGATCTGATGACGAGCAGGAGTCACGGCATCAGGAGGTTGTGTTGGTTACTCCTACATGCGAGCCACCGAAAAACTCAGCCAACCAGCGAGGCCGCTCGTCGGCTGGACCACGAGCGATGTCCGCGCTCGGGAGCACTCGCAAGGCGCGGCCAATAAAAGTCGGTGCGGACGAGCATCCCGAGCCGGCAGAGCCCCAGGGTGCGGGTGCACCCGGAGGGAATCCGGCGTGTCTCGCGAGGAGGCCGATCTCGGTCCGGACGTTGGCGAGGACGTTGCTCCGCCTTCCCGCCTCGTCTGGCGACGGACGAAAGACTCCGCGGGGAGCGAGTCCGGGGCCGCGCCCCTTGGAGGAGGCGACGGGGCCGTGGTGAATTGACCCGAAGCATTGTGCTCCTGTTGACCTTGAAAAAACCCTGCCCACGTGTACGAGGCCAAGATCCCAATCACCACAACCACCATTAAGGCAGCAACGGCAGGCTTCTTCAGCAAGTGGATCCCTCTCGATCCGCGTGATCCATCGTCGGCCGGCACTGGCTCATCGAGCGACTTCATGATCCCTCCTCGATTAGGGACGAATGGTCGAGCCAATGAGGACGAGAACGACGAGAACACTTGCTCCAATACTCGAGAGTCGTCGAATCCACTGTCTGGGGATACTCGTCGACTCGACGGCTCTCACCTCTCGGAGAATCTCGTCTTCTGTGTCCGCCTGAAGTGCCAACAGCAGAATCAACGTCTTGCCTAGTGCAAACGCTCCGATCACGATAGGCAGTCCCCAGATCGGTGCAAACGCCGCGCCCCACAGCATTGTCAGTTGCGCTGAAGACACGAAGGGAGCAGCGAAGCCAGACCCAAGCGCGATTCCGTACGCGAGAGCAACTAGATCCAGGGACATCATGTTCCGCCATCGCTCGGGAACCTGTCGATTGCGGTAGGGGAGCCAAACACGCATTCCGAGTTCCCGCGAAACCGCGAGAACTATCATCGGTAGAGCCACGAGCGGAACGACCGTCGCCGGCAAGGTGAGAAACTCGAGCGCCCGATCCTGGGTCTGCGAGCGGGATCCCCACCGTCCCCACATCAGTGATGCGCGGCGTCTCGCTTTGGCTCATCGTGTCTCCCAGCCTTCGAAGAAGCGGTTCAGCTGTCGTACATGAGCGATCCCGGCGTGGTCAGTTGTTCACCGGTCTCGAGCAGCGTCTTCAGGCCGGAGAGGATCATCGGCCAGCCGCCGTAGAGCTCGTCGTTCGCTCCCTCGCGCAGCTGGTCGTGGGTGACGGTCGGCACGAGTCGTCGCTGATCGCTTGGATATCCCAAGTGATCCGCGAGACACCCTCGGCCTTCACATCGTCGCTCCACAAAGCCTTCATCGTTTGGACCCTCAGGAGATCTCCGAAGCGCGCCACCGCGTGGAGCATGTGAGCATCGTCCGGGACGATCAGATCGCGCGACTTGCGGGTCTTCGCCTCATCGCATCGGTTCAGCACTCCTGGTTCCACGCCGGCGCGGCCAAGACGTTGACACGCTGGTTGGGGCGCGACCGGCGCGCTCTTGCTGGCCGCTGGCGCGACTTGATTGATGCCGACATCCAACTGACGGGAGGTACGGACCGGCCCTACGCGATCGTTGGTGAAAGCGGCGACTCGATGGACGCGATTGCAGAAGCGGTCACGCGGGTGGGGCCGAGCGGCAGACGGCCTCCCCGGTGGATGCGATCGCAAGCAATGACGGTCCTGGAGGTTCTCCGATCCCTAACGATCGACGCGGCCTTCGCGTAGGGGACGGAGGAAACCGTGGGAAGCATCGAGGTTGGTAAAGCGGCTGATTTCATCGTTCTGTCCGCTGACCCCACGCGCGTCAGACCAGAAGACCTCTCCAACATCAAGATGGTCGCCTCCGAACTGCTGCACCAACAGAGGGTCGGTGGTGAGCATACGGACTCCCTCCTTGAAGGTCTTAGCCGTCGACCAGGGACTTGCGTGCGTCTGAGCGGAGGTGCTCGCGAACACGGCGCGCCTGATCGGCGGTGATGTCACAGAACTCGTCGCACCGGAGGTAGTTCATGATGTTGTGGCGGTCGGGGCTGAACCGCAGGACGGTGCCGTCGGCGCCGGTCACCTCGACCATCTCCGACGGGTCGGCGGGATTCAGGCCCTGGTCGGTGTAGTAGCGGGCGCCCACATCCGGCGGTGTGTCGCGAACGTGCGCCTTGTCGCCGTCGAGGTCGCGAAGCGTCGGCTCGGCGACCTTGGCGATGAGCGCCTCGACTGCAGCTTTCGGATCGCCCGGGTACTTGTTGTAATCGGGACTACGGAACGGGTGGTGGAGGCCGAGGTAGTGGCCGAGCTCGTGGGCGAAGAAGTACGACGCGGGGCCGCTCCACGTCGAGCCGTCGATGTAGTACCAGGTCGTGTCAGACACATTCCAGCTGGAGATACAGATATAGGCGGCGTCTCCCGAGCTGAAGCCGCCTTCTTGCTCGGCCGTGAACGGACCGAAGGTGACGAACACGACGACGCGGTCCGGGAAATCTTCTGCGTAGGCCTGGGCGGCAGCCTGTGTCCTCTCTTTGCGCGCGTCGTCCTGGTCTTTGTGCATCTGGTTGATTGCGGAACTGGCGAGGTCGGTGAAGTCGGTGTCTTTGTCGTACTCGATCACAACCCCCGCGGACGCGTAGACCTCGTTGGCCTTCCGCACCCATGTGACCATGTCGTCTGCGGTCATGACCGGCGCACGTGTGCCGTCGTCGTCGGTGACTCGGAAGACCTGCAGTCGCAGGCGAACTGCGTTGTCGTAGAGCAGCAACTCGTCGGTGGGCGTGTCGCCGCCAGGCTGGAACCAGCCCGCCTCGGCTCGCCACCAAGTACGCCGCCAGCCGCTGTCTTGCCAGACCTCCGTCACCTTCGTCTCCGGGCTCACGTGCAGCAGCGATGCCCGTCCCTTGGCGCGCGAGAAGCAGAAGAGGTCACTGCCGTCTTCGGTGGTGAACTTGCCGGGAACGATCAGGTCGAGATAGGGGTGGAGCTTGGTGCGTGACAGCTCCTGCAGCCCTCCGGCGTCGTCGACATGGAAGAACTTCGCGTCGGCGCGGACCCGCCGGTAGAACAGCAGCTCGTGGTAGCCGTAACCAAGGACGAAGTCGCCCGGCACGATGATGTCCCAGTCACGAGCCAGGCCCGTGTGGTGACGGATCTCCTTGATGCCGCCGTCGCCGTCCGACGAGAAGAACTTCGCTTCGCCGTTCCAGCGGTCGTACAGGAGTAGGTCGGCATACCCCGAGCCGAGTCCCCAGTCACCAGCGACGGCGACATCCCATGTCTTGCGCCAGCCGGTGAGCGTCTTGAGCTTCCCGACCGCCCCGTTCTCGTCAACGGTGAGGAACTGCGCCTCACCCTCGGTGCGGTCGTAGCAGAAGACACCTGTCTTGGGACCCATGACGGCGGTTGACAGGTACGCATGGCTCGCCATGAGGTCCCAGCCGGTGTGTACTCCCGTCGTGGTGCGCACCTCTGAGACCGAGCCGTTCGGGTCGACGGCGATCACCTTGATGACGCCATCAAGCCGGTTGTACAACAGAAGCCAGAAACCATCGCTCCCGGGAGCGTGGATCTGGACGATGTGATGCCAGTCGCGCCCCCAGTTCTTGTGGGTCTTGTAGAAGTCGAAAGTCGAGCCGGTGAACCGGCCGAACTTCGCAGTCGCCATCGCAGGACTCCCCTCACCCGCCGACCGGACCCGCCCCGTCGGGCCTCCCTTTGTGCATAACGGCGATGGTTCCGGCCGCCAGATGCAGTTTCTTCGGGCTTTTCCGGTTTGGCAAGGGAAAACGGCGCGCGCCCCCTTAAAACGATTCGCGATATATCGTAAGCTGCGGGATTGCTGAAACCTCGCCGAGCCCGCTGTCGGCCACGGTTCTCGCCCGGTACGAGCACCTCGGAATCGAGCCCGCGGCGACGCGTCTCGGCGGCGCGGTCAATTAGAACTATCGAGTAACCGGCAACGGCGGCGCGGCATATGTGTTGAAGCTCTACCGCCCTGGAATGCGAGTGCTCGATGATGTAATCACCAAAACCTCCGTAGTTCGGGGTGACCACGGAAGCGATATGCCGCTCCAGAACTGCACACACTCCCGTCGTTATGACGCGGACGCGAGCGAGTTAACCCCCGCCCTCCACTACGGTGAAATCTTCAAACTGTGAAAATACTGGCGGTTCGCCGAGGACGACTGTCGAGCGCCACGGAAGCAACCGCCGCTCTTGATGGAAGTGCAGGAGGGCATCTCGAATGAGCTTTCGAATCTCCTCAACCCACTCATATAAGTCGATAACACCGTCTCGCCTATAGCACCGTCCGTGGGCTTCGCCGCCGCCACCTCCACCAGCCGCCGGTCTCAAATCACCTAGCAGAGCCGGCCCCGCCCGCAAGGGCGCTCCGTTCCTCCCTGCGGTCCGGTACTCGCGTCTCTTCGAGAGAGCTACCGCTCCCCTTGCTGGCTGGTCCTGGCCCCGCTCGGCGTCCCGCTCGACCGGCGACTGGGAGCGGGAGGTGGCTCATGGCTAAGGCGAAGCGAAATCTCACGGACCCCCCGGTGCAAGGACCCCGTCCTTCACCAGACCCACTTGGGCGGCTCGTTGCAATAGCTGCTGAGGTTGCCAAGCGCGTGGGTGTCCTGGACCAGGATTTGATCGAGCTCCCATCAACCCCTGGACGCGAGAGTGAGCAGCGCAACGAAGATCGTGAGTCCGCCTCGCCTCTACTGCAGCCAGTCGGCCCAAGAAATCTTGAGCTTTTTCGGCCGACCCTCGCCCGTGACCTCGATTCGCTCGATGGCAAGGCGCAACATCTGGTTTCGTTCTGCCTCCGTTGCCGCTTGCCAGATCCGAGGGAGGTCGCTCAGCCGTCTACGAAGAGCGGCGATGTCACCGGCGCGGCGCCGCTGGGCGACGCCTTCAACGGCAGTCGTCGCGATCTGCGCTTGCAATCGCTCGCGCTCGCGCTCCTGTGCCTTCTGCTCGAATTTCTTGGCCGCCAAGGGGTCGGTCTGAGAAAGCGAAAGCTCGATCAACCGCTCCATCTGCACCTCGACCTGCGCGAGTTTTTGCTCAGTGTCATCCTGAACTCGGGGGGAGCGATTGCGGTGGCCCGCGGTCCTCTCGCGGTCCACCACTCTCGCGACGGCCACACCTGGGCAGGCACATCAGGAACCGGTGGCCCCCCGGAGCATGATCGTCCCCGTCCCGAACGCGACCGGCTTGCCGTCGGCGTTCACGACCTCCGCGTTCGCGATCGCGAGCGTGCGGCCGCGATGCACGACGTTGCCCGTCGCGGTGAGGTCGCGCCCGTCGGCCTCCACCGGGCGCAGGAAGTTCACCTTCAGGTCCAGCGTCAGGTAAGTGCTTCCCGCCGGCACGATCGTCTGCGCCGCGCACGAGAGCGCCGAGTCCGCGAGCCACGCGATGACGCCGCCCTGCACGCGCGCGAGCGGGCTGTTCAGCCATTCCGTCGCCGGCATGACGAACGTCGCGGTGCCCTCGTCGGCCGTGACCGGCCGCATCCCCGTCAGGTAGTAGGTCGGGGGCGCGGGGAGCTCCCGGCGGATGCACGCCCGGAGCACGTCCAGCCCCGACCTCTCCTCCCAGACGTCCCGCGGGAGCGTGTCGCCCTCGACGGGACGCAGGTACGGGTCGGGACTGTCGTAGCCCGGCGGATCGAACGGAGGGAGCGACGCCGGCGGCTCGGGCGCAGGGTCGAGCGGCGGGAAGACGAAGCAGCGCGACGTGCCGTGCGCGACCAGCCGTCCCCTCCCGTCGGTGACGGAGACCTCCGACAGCGCCATCGACTTCCCGGCATGGATCAACCTCCCGTCTGCCGTCAGCGTGCCGCTCGCCTCGGTGACCGGCCGGATGAACGTCATCGAGAGCTCCGACGTCGTGTACGGCGTCGCCGGCGGGAGCGCCGTGTGGACCGCGCACCCGAGGGGGCCGTCGGCGAGCGCCGCGAGGACACCGCCCTGGATGTAGCCGGTGGGGTTCAGGAACCAGCTCGAGGCGGGCATCTCGAACGTCGACCGCCCCTCCTCCATCACGGTCGGGATCATCCCCATCAGGTGGCTGATCGGGGGCGCGGGGCCGCCGCGCTTCAGGAACGCCTGCATGAGCTCGAGCCCCGAGAGCCCGAGCAGCTCCCACTCCGGATATCCGCCGCGCACGGGTTCGTGCCAGATCACCCGGCGAGCGTAGCCGCGCCCGCTAGGGTGAAGGCATGGGAGCGCGCATCGTCGTGCTGGTCTCGGGCGGCGGCTCGAACATGATCGCGCTCGTCGGGGCGTGCCGTGCCGGGGACGTCCCGGGCGAGGTCGTCGCCGTCGTCGCCGACCGGCCCTGCGGCGGGATCGACCTCGCGCAGCGCGCGGGGATCGAGACCGCGGTCCTCGACCCCCACGGGTTCGCGAGCCGCGAGGAGTGGAGCGCGCGGCTCCGCGACCTCGTCGACGCGTTCGGGCCCGATCTCGTCGTGTCGGCGGGCTTCATGCGGATCCTCGCCCCCGTCTTCGTCTCGGCGTTCTCGGGAAAGCTGATCAACCTGCACCCGTCGCTGCTCCCCGCCTATCCCGGCGCGCACGCGGTGCGCGACGCGCTGAAGGACTGCGTGTCCGTCACCGGGACGACGATCCACTTCGTGGACGACCAGGTCGATCACGGCCCCGCGATCCTCCAGCACGAGGTCCCGATCGAGCCCGGCGACGACGAGACGACCCTGCACGACAGGATCAAGGCGGCGGAGCACAGGCTCTTGCCGGAGGCCTGCAGGCTCGTCCTCTCGGGACGCGTCGTGCTCGACGAGAACGGCGTGCGCCGAACCGACGCCTGAGCACGCTTGACCTAGGATGCCCGCCGTGAAGGTCACCCGGGCACTGCTTAGCGTCTCCGACAAGACCGGGATCGTCGAGCTCGCGCGCGGCCTCGTGGAACGCGGCGTCGGCATCGTCTCGTCCGGCGGCACCGCGAAGGCGCTGGGAGACGCGGGGGTTCCCGTGACGCCGGTCCCGGACGTCACAGGCGCTCCGGAGATCCTCGACGGGCGCGTGAAGACCCTCCACCCGAAGATCCACGGCGGGATCCTGGCCGACCGGCGCAAACCGGACCACCTCGACCAGCTCGCCGCACAGCGGATCGAGCCCATCGATCTCGTCGTCTGCAACCTCTACCCCTTCGAGCGAACGGTCGCCCACCCCTCGGTGACCGAGGAGGACGCGATCGAGCAGATCGACGTCGGCGGTCCCGCGATGGTGCGCGCCGCGGCCAAGAACTTCCACTGCGTCGCGGTCGTCGTGAACCCCGCTCGCTACCGGGAGATCCTCGAGGAGCTCGGAGAGCACGGTTCGATCGCGCTCGAGACCCGGCGCCGGCTTGCCCTCGAGGCGTTCCAGCACACCGGCGCCTACGACGCGTCGATCGCGTCGTACCTCGCGAGGGTGGAGCGGGAGATGTTCCCCGATCGCGTCCTGTTCGCGGGCACGAAGGTCATGGAGCTGCGCTACGGCGAGAACTCCCACCAATCGGCGGCGTTCTACGCGAACCGCGGGACGCCGACCGGCCTCGCGGCCGCCGAGCAGCTCCACGGCAAGGAGCTCTCGTACAACAACCTGCTCGACGCCGACGCGGCGTGGAAGCTCGCGCAGGACCTCGACGGGGTGGGGGCCGCGATCGTCAAGCACTCGAATCCCTGTGGGGTCGCGCTCGCGGACGACCTCGCCACGGCTTTTCGCCGCGCGTTTGAGTGCGACACGACCTCTGCGTTCGGGGGGATCGTCGCGCTGACGCGCGCGTGCGACCGGCCGACCGCCGAGGAGATGACGCCGATCTTCCTCGAGGTCGTGGTCGCGCCCGGCTACGACGAGGGGGCTCTCGAAGTCCTGAGGGCGAAGAAGAACCTCCGGATCCTGAAGGCCGGCGGCTACTCGATGCCGGAGATGGACGTGCGGCGCGTCGCCGGGGGGTTGCTCCTTCAGACGCCGGACCCGCGCGACCCGGCGGAGGACGCGAAGGTCGTCACGAGGGCGGAGCCGACCGAGGAGCAATGGCGCGACCTGCGCTTCGCGTGGGTCGTCGCGAAGCACGTGAAATCGAACGCCATCGTGCTCGCGAAGGACCTCATGGCCGTCGGCGTCGGAGCGGGGCAGATGAGCCGCGTCGAGTCGACCGAGCTCGCCGCGCGCCGCGCGGGAGAGCGCGCGGCCGGGACCGTCTGCGCGTCGGATGCGTTCTTCCCGTTCCGCGACGGGCTCGACGCGGCCGTCTCCGCGGGCGCGGTCGCCGTGATCCAGCCCGGCGGGTCGGTGCGCGACGAAGAGGTGATCGACGCCGCGGACGAGCACGGGATCCCGATGGTCTTCACGGGCCGCAGGCACTTCCGGCACTAGGCGGCGGGCGGCTCAGTAGGATCGCCGGAAAACGACGGGGGGCAGCGCGTGACCGCGAGGATCATCGACGGCAAGGCGATTGCGGCCGAGGTACGGGCAGAGGTCGCACGACGGGTCGCCGAGCTCGGCAAGAGGAACGTCGTCCCGGGGCTGGCGACGGTGCTGGTCGGCGAGGACCCGGCGTCGAAGGTCTACGTCACGTCCAAGCGCAAGGCGTGCGCGGAGACGGGGATAAAGGCGTGGGACCACGACCTCGACGCGAGCACGCCGCAGCAGGACCTGCTCGACCTCCTGGCGCGGCTAAACGATGATCCCGGCGTCCACGGCATCCTGGTCCAGCTTCCTCTTCCCGAGCACATCGACGAGGAGACGGTGCTGAACGCGGTGCATCCCCACAAGGACGCGGACGGGTTCCACCCGTGCAACCTGGGGCGGCTCCTCATGGGCGACCACGTGGTGGCGCCGGCGACGCCGGCGGGGATCCAGGAGCTGCTGCTGCGGTCGAACGTCGAGACGGCGGGGGCCGAGGTCGTCGTCGTCGGGCGCTCGAACATCGTCGGCAAGCCCCTGGCCGCGCTGCTGGTGCAGAAGGCGGCGGGAGCGAACGCGACGGTGACGGTGTGCCACACCGGCACGAAGGACCTTGCCGCACACACGAGAAGGGCCGACGTGCTCGTCGCCGCGATCGGGCGCGCCAAGGCGATAACGGGACCGATGATCGCCCCCGGCGCGACGGTGATCGACGTCGGGATCAACCGGACCGAGAGCGGTCTCGTCGGCGACGTCGACTTCGACGCGGCGGTCGAGGTCGCCGGCGCGGTCACGCCCGTGCCCGGGGGCGTCGGCCCGATGACGATCGCGATGCTGCTCGGCAACACCGTGAAGCTGGCGGAGCGCGCGGGGGCCTCGCCGGACTAGCCGTCGCCGGAGCCGGGGCCGCTCGAGTCGCCGCCGCCTGATCCGGACCCGCTCGATCCCGCGTCGTCTCCGCCGGATCCCGGCCCGCTCGAATCGCCCTCTCCGCCCGGTCCCGGGCCGCTCGAATCGTCGTCTCCGGACCCGGAGCCGGAGCCACTGGAGTCGTCGTCGTCCGCGCCGTGGCCGCTCGAGTCGTCCTTCCGCGCGTCCTCCGCCTCCTCGGCGGCTTCCTCGCGCGCTTCGAGGGCCTCTTCGGCCGCCTCGTGCGCGGCCTCGGCCCGGCCGTTCAGCGCGTCGATGCGGTCGTCGAACGCGTCTCGCCGATCCGAGTCGAGCTCCCCGACGAGCTCCTCCGCCGCCTCCAGCGCCGCCCACGCCCCGCGTACGAGCTCCTGCGCCGTAACCGGCTCGGTCGTCGCGCTGTTCGACGCGGCGACGATCAGTCGCTCCGCCCGATCCAGCTCCGTGCGGATCTCCGCAGCGGCCGACGGCGCCAGGCCGACGTTGCCGAGCACCTTGCGGACGGCGAACAGCGCCTGCCCGGGCTGTGCCGTCCTGGAGACGATCCCGATCGCCGTCAGCAGCGCCACCGCGGCAACCGCGGGGGCGAGCGCGGCGAATCGCCGGCGACGCGAGTGCGCGGTCGCCACGGCCGCGACGAACATGGCCTTCTCCCGACGCGCGTCGGGAGCGTCGACGCGCAGCATCTCCTCGACGCGGCGAGCCGTTTCCTCGGTCTGTCCCGCGTCGTCGCGCAGGTGCCGTTCCGCGTCGCTCACGAGCGCACCTCCGTAGGAATCATCGCCCGCACGCTGCGCAGAGCGCGCAGCTGAAGCTGCCGGATCGCGTTCGCCTTGCGCCCCATCGCCCTGCCCGTCTCTTTCGTGTCCAGACCTGCGCCGAAGCGCAGCAGCAGCACCTCGCGCTGCTCGGAGGGGAGGCGGTCGAGCACCGCGCGCAGCTCGTCGGCCGTCTCGATGCCCGCGACGAGGGCTTCGGGAGACTCCTCGACGGAGGAGGCCGGCTCCGCGATCGTCTCGACCGGGATCTCGCGGCCCCCGCGCCGCGCGACGTCCACGACCGCGTTCCTCGCGATGCGGAAGAGCCACCCCTCGAAGCCGGCGCCCCTCCACTTGAACCCGGCGATCTCCCGCACCACCTTCGCGAACGTCTCCGCGGCGGCGTCCTCTGCCGCCGGGCCCGAGCCGAGGCGGCCCGCCGCGTATCGGTACACGCGCGGGTAGTACTCGTCGAACAGCCGCGCCGCCGCGTCCTCGTCTCCACGCGAGGCCGCGCGCACGACTGCCCTCAGCTCCGATTCGTCCACAAACACCTTCTAAACGGGGAATCGCCGGAGCGCGTTACGCGGTCCGTCTCCGTAACGCGCCCGCGCCGCGGGACGTTAGACGGTCGAACAAGACGACGGAAGGAGTATTCCGATGGACCGACCCAAGAGGGCGACCGGTCTCTTCCTCGCAGCGATCCTCGGCATCGGGGGCGGCACCCTGTTCGCCGCCGCAGGGAATGGAGGCGCGCCGGAGCGTCTGGCTCTACAGAGGAGCTCCGCGGACGACGACCGCGCGGACGCGCCCGCGGCGGAGGACGCCCGGCAGCCCGCCACCGCTCCGCCCACCGCTCCGCCGACCGGCGGCCCCGACGACGACGGCGACGACGCGTTCGCCACCGACGATCCCGGCGAGCTCGCCACCGGCGATCCCGACGATCAGGCGACGGCGGCCCCCACGGCGGACCCGACCGACGACCCCGACGACGACGGCGGCGACGGCGACAACAGCGGCCCGGGCGACGGTGACGCGGCCAACAGCGGCCCCGGAAACGCCCACCATGACGGCGACGGCGACAACAGCGGCCCGGGCAACGGCGACGACGACGAACACGACGACGACGACAGCGGCCCGGGCAGCCACGACGACGACGACGAAGACTAGATTCCGCGCTCCCTTCTCGGGAATACGAAAGGCGACGGGTGGACCCAACTCGAGGATGTCGGGTTTGTTACTCCTACATGCGGCCCTGGATCCGGGTCAACGGACTGGGAGACACCGAGTGCAGCAACGCCTCTGGCGGCAGGACGGTGCGCTACACGGATGCCCGCGGCTGGATCGTCCCGTGGTCGTGTAGCGCGTCGACGCAAGACCGTCGCTTCCTTCGCGCTCTTAGTAGGCCGCTCCAAACGTGTCCGAGTCGTGGGTGGCGGGGGTTCGCATCTCGAGTGGTTCCGCTACACTGCGGTCCGTCCGAATCGACCGCCGGGCCGATCCACCGATACTCGAGCTCGATCGCGTGCCGTCACTGAACGTCTCGTCAGCGCCGCACGACTTACGTGACTCGCCTCCGGCGTTATCGCCCATCGCCTTGACGGAGGGATTCCACGGCGCGATTTTACAAGAGTAGTAACCAAGACTTACGGACGGAAGGCTCGATGGTCACGACCGGCGCGGCGGGGACGCGTGGGGACTTGGACGTCGTTCGCTACCGGGTCCGGCTGTTGCCGGCCCGGCACGAGATCGAGGTATCGATGACCGTTCCACTTGCGGCTGCAGCGGATGGGACGATCACGCTGGAGACGCCTACGTGGGTTCCCGGTGACTACGAGTTCGTCCCCTATGGCCGCGACGTCTTCGACGTGCGCGCGGCCGACGCGGCTACGGGGAGGCCCTTGCGGGTCCGCCGCTCGGGGTGGCAGAGCTACGAGATCTCGAGGGTGACCGGCGACGTCACCGTCACCTACACAGGCTACTGCTCGAGCTGGGACTTCAGCGAAGCGTGCGGCATCGTCGGGGAGTCGACAGCGGTCCTCACCGGCGCGCGCTACCTCCGCGCCCCGGTGCATCCGGGCCCTTGCGCCGTGGCGTACGAGCTCCCGGCGGGGTGGGCGGTCCACCATCCGTCGGGCGCGGAGCGACTCGGCGAGCACGAGTGGCTCTACCCGAGCTACGAGGTCCTGCTCGACACGCCGGTCTCGTTAGGGGACTTTCGTATGGTCGTCCGTGACGTGCAGGGCACGCCGTTCCATTACGTCTTCCTGGACTCCACCATCGGGTCCGACGCAGCCGCCGAGGAGTTCACGACGCGCGTGGACGCCGCAGCAGCGACGTTCCACGACGTCTTCGGGTCGTTCCGTTCGAGGACTACACGTTCGTCTGCTCCGTGAACCCGAACGCGCAATGGGGCCTCGAGCACCTGACGAGCACGATGGTCGGCCTGGGGCCCGACGTCTTCACGAACGCCGACCAGAACGCGACGGGAGTGAGGGTCTGCGCGCACGAGCTCTTCCACGCCTGGAACGTGCGCCGGCTCCGGCCCGCGCCGCTGGGGGACCTCGACCTGACTGGGGGCAACTTCACCGAAGGCTTGTGGGTGGCGGAGGGGTTCACGCGCTACTACGAATTCCTCAGCTGCACCCGGGCCGGCGTGTACACGCCCGCGCAGTTCTTCAGCGCGGTAGTCAACTATTACCGGCATCTCGAGGCGCTTCCGGCCTACGAGCGCGTCAGCCCCGTCGACGCGTCGTTGGCCTCCTTCCTCAACCACGACGACAAGTACCCGGGGCGCGTCAACGACGCGATCGACTACTACGACGCCGGCATGCTCATCGCCTTCGCAACCGACGTCCTGCTCAGGACCGAGACGCCGCTCGAATCTCTCGACACCGCATTCGCGGCCTTCTACAAGGAGTTCGCAGGCCGTGGCGCGGGCTACACGCCCGAGACGTTGCGCGACTTCTTCGAGCAACTGCATCCCGGCTCGGGAAAGCTCGCGTACGCGGCCGCGACCGCGCCCGGTGCGCTTCCGGTCGTCGACGCTCTCGTCCGCCTCGGATTCGAGGTGCACCACGGGCAGGTCCCTACGCTCGGCGTCGTCTTCCTGAACGATGGCGCGCCCACGATCTACGGGGTCCTCGACGACTCGCCGGCGGCCGCCGCGGGAATCGCGTCCGAGGACGTCATCGCGGCGGTCGACCGTCGTCCGTTCGAGTTGCCGACGCTGGAGTGGGCCGTCGGCCACTCGCGCAGTGTCGAGATAGAGGTGTGGCGCGGCAACGAACGCCTGCAACGGACCGTCGCCCCGGAACCCCGGGACCGCATCGCGCGGCTTGTATGGAAGGGCGACGGCGCTCAGACCGCTCTCGTGGCCCGGTGGCTGGGGCAACCCTTCGACCTCCCCCCCGGCACCGGCGTCCCGCTCGACTTCTACGAGAACTTCCACGGCGTGGAGACCGTCGTCTGATCCGGCGCGAGCCGAACACGAGAGGAGAGACCGTGCAGCCACAGATGGGCACCACGACCAGGCATCGCGTCGGTGGGTGGCTCCCCGATCAGGATGCGCTCGAGGCGTGGCTCGAGGGGTGGACGGGGATCGAGTTGTGGACGGTGAACCCGCCGTGGCGAAGCCGAGCTGCTTGAGGCAGGCGCGCGCGGATGCCAGGCTCGTCCACTTCTTACGACGTCATCGTCATCGGCGGAGGTCCGATCGGGCTGGCGACCGCCCACGAGCTGACTAAGCGGAGCACAAGCACGCTGGTCCTCGAACAGTTCACGTTCTTCAATCAATTGGGTAGCTCCGCGGGCCGGTCGAGGCAGTTCCGCTTCCCCTACCCAGAGCCGTACATGGTGCAGCTGGTCAAGAACTCCGTCCCGTTCTGGGACGAGCTCCAATCGCTCACCCGAGCCCCGCTGCAAGACACGGTGGGCACGTTGTGGTTCGGTGACCCCTCTGTCCATTCGACCGAGGGCAACATCGCGGCGGCCGAGAAGGCCTTGACGTCACTAAACATCCCCTTCTCGACCCTCACCGCGGCGCAGATCGAGGCCGAGTACAACTTTCGTGACCTCCCGGAGACCTACATTGGTTTGTTCCAACCGGACGGAGCGAGCATCGACCTGGCCGCGACATGCCAGGTGCTCTACGACGCGAACGCCTCGTCCCCCCTCGTCGCGATGGTGCCCGAGGCGCCGGTGATCGACATCGAGAATGCGGGCTCGGCCTTCACCGTCACCACGCCCGCGGGGACATTCTCGGCCGGGAAGCTGGTCCTCGCTCCCGGCCCGTACGCCGACATGGTCTTCGCACTGCTCGGCTTCACGATCGAGGCGACGTACTGGAACATGGCATCGGCCTACTACAGGGTCACTACCCCTGGCATCCAGTACCCGACGTGGTTCGTGTTCCAGAACCCGATCGGCGACAACGGGAACGAGTTCTACGGCTTCCCCGACGTGTCGTGGGATCATCCGGGCTACGTCCGCGTCGCCTCCGACTTCGTCATACACCCACTCGACTCCCCGGCAGAACGCACCCCGATCCCCAACCCGCAGGAGCTCGCGTACACCGCCGCCTGGGTGCGCGATCACATGACGGGGCTCGAGGCGGTCCCCTCGTACGCGTCCACCTGCCTGATGGCCCTCAGCACGATCCCGAACAAAGAGCTCCTGATCGACTTTGCGCCACCGTACGTCCCCGGAAACGAGAACGTCGTCGTCTACGCAACGGGTTGGGCGGGGAAGTTCGTACCGCTATTGGGCCGCATCCTCGCCGACCTCGCGCTCGACGGCACAACGCCCTTCGACGTGTCCCACTTCGCCCTCGGCAGCACGTACTTCAAGCCATTGGCCCCAGGATGGGAGCCCTCAGCATGAGCGAATACGTGATTGCGGGCGCCGGCCCAGCCGGTTTGTACACCGCGTACCGCCTGTTGAAAGAAGGCATGCGCGAAGGCGATACGCTCACCGTCTGCGAGTGGGCTCAGCGGGTAGGGGGGCGCATCTACTCGTACACGTTCCCGGAGAGCATCTCGTCGGACGGCCTGTACTGCGAGTTCGGGGGTATGCGCTTCGCGACCGACTCGAAGTTCCCCACCGAAACGTCCGAGGGTCACGTCCTCGTTCAGAACATGATCATCGAACTCGGCCTCGAGGATCTGGTGGTGCCTTTTCTCGAATCGCCCGAACGGATGTACTACCTGCGCGGCCAGAACGTCTACGAGAACGACATCATCGATCCTGCAGGGCTGCCATACCACTTCAACGCCGAGTTCCGAACTTTCCTGGAGAAGTACGTCACGCCCCCGTACACCGCGGACGCCATACTCGCCGGGCTGGCGACCGCGTTCGTTCCGGGAACGTGGGGGTCCAACTCGGACAGACCTCAATGGTGCAGCTATTTCGCGAACGGGACGGTGGGGCAGGGCGCGGCCACGACGAGCTTCCCGGAGGGCACGCCGGTAAGCCAGATCGGGTACTGGAACTTGCTGTACGACCAACTGGGCGACGAGGGATTCGACTACGCAGCGGACGGCAATGGTTACACGTCGAACGTCATCAACTGGAACTCCGCCGACGCGATGCAGGCGAACAACGACTACGGCTCGGGGATGTCCTACTCGCGACTCAACGGCGGCTACGGCGTGCTGTTCGACGCGCTGGCTGCGGCAGTTGAGTCGCTGATGGGGAACTTCCCAAGGTCGCGGCTGCTCAAAGGCACTCGACTCATCTCGCTCCAGGAGTCTGGGGCACGGACCCTGTGCGAGTTCGAAGCTTCCAACGGCGGAGGCTTCGAGGTGACGGCGGACTACTGCTTCTTGGCGATGCCCCGCCGCTCGATCGAGATGGTCGCGTCGACCTGCGCGCCGGACTACGTCCTCAACGACGAGTCCGTGCGGTTCTATCTCGAGTCCTCCATCGACCAGCCCGCGATCAAAGCGGTGCTGGTCTTTGCCGAGCAGTGGTGGACGTCGCCACAATGCACGTTCGCCCCCAGGCTGAACCCGGGCACCACCCCGCCAAACTTCGGCGGCCCGTCGATCACCGATCTTCCCCTGCGGCAGATCTACTACTTCGGTGCGAACACCCCCGACGGGCCCAGCGCGCAGGGGCCTTACGTGTTGCTCGCGTCATACGACGACATGAACTACTCTGACTTCTGGCGGCAGGTGGAGATCACCGGCGACTACGTCGAGGCTCCATCGCTCTACCGGCAGCCGCTGATCGGCCCGACGCAGGTCGCCAGCGACTCGCCGCTTGCAAGCCTGCTTGTCAAGCAGCTGGCGGAGACCCACGGCATGACGACGGACCAGATCCCGCAACCCCTTGCCGTCTACTTCCAGGACTGGGGGCAGGACCCGTTCGGCGGCGGCTACCACGGTTGGGCCGCGCACTACGACATCTGCCAGGTCATGGACAACGTCCGAGCGCCATACCAGAAGATCCTGGGCCAGCCCGGGCCGAACCTCTACGTCATCGGCTCGTGCTACTCGTTCGACCAGGCGTGGGTGGAAGGGGCGTTCTGCACCGCTGAGTCGGTAGTACAAGAGTTCCTGGGACTTCCGGCGTTCCGCGACGTCTCGAACTACATGCTCGTTTGCGAGAACGGGACCACGCGATAGGGACCTCCCGTGCAAACGGGAGGCCCTTGTGCGACGTGGTTACTTGGTGATCGTGATCGGCGGCTTGAGGGTGATCGTCTGCGGCGAGTCGAGGCTTGTGACGTCGCGGGTGAACACCTTCTTGCCGGGCTTCTTCGGGTTGACAAGGATCGGGACTCCGTCCGTCGTCGACTGTGAGTTGACGTTCAGCTCGAAACTGAAAGGCGGGCAGGTGTTGTCGTTGGGGGGGTCGCCGGAACGAGGGCCTTCGTCGCGGCCACGGTCGGCACGGAGACTTCGGGAAGCATCCTGAGTCCTTCGAACGCCAACAGCCTGGTCGGCATCAAACCGACGATGGGGGTCGTCAGCCGTTACGGCATCGTGCCGCTCGCCCCCAGCCTCGACACCAAGAGTGAAACCGAGACAGGGGGGCTCGTGTCACAGTCCGACGCGTAGGACCGATGGGCAGCGAGGCGAAGGCCCAGCCGCGGCCGAAGAAGAACGCGTCGTCCCGCAAGAGCGGGAGCTAGACGTCTATCGCTCGGAGAGCGGGACCCACGAACGCGGCGGCGGGCCCACGTACGCGTGGTCCGGCCGGATCAGCCGGTTATCCGAGTACTGCTCGCGCACGTGCGCGGTCCAACCCGACACGCGGCTGCACGCGAACACCGGCGTGAACAGGTCGGTCGGGATCTGCAGGTACCCGTAGACCGACGCCGCGTAGAAGTCGACGTTGGGGTAGATCCCCTTCTCGTCCATGACCGCCCGCTCGATCTCCTGGCTGATCTCGTAGTTGTTGCCGTCGCCGGTCTTGTCGGCGAGCTCCTTCGCCATGCGACGGAGGTGCGTGGCGCGCGGGTCCTCCGTCTTGTACACGCGGTGGCCGAACCCCATCACCTTCTCCTTGTCGCGGAGCTTCGTGACGATGTAGTCGCGCGCCTTCGACGGCTCTTTGATCTCCTTGATCATCCGCATGACCTGCTCGTTCGCGCCACCGTGGAGCGGGCCTTTGAGCGCGGCGATCGCCGCCGTCATCGCGGAGTGGATGTCCGACAGGGTCGCCGCGCAGACGCGCGCGGCAAACGTGGAGGCGTTCATGGTGTGGTCCGCGTGGAGGATCAGGCAAACGTCGAAGATCCGCGCTTCCTCCTCGTCGGCCTTGTCGCCCTTCAGCATGTAGAGGAAGTTCGCCGCCTGCGAGAGCGACGCGTCGGGATGGACGAGGTCGAGCCCCTTGCGCATCCGGTCGTAGTACGCGACCAGCGTCGGGAACACCGCGATGAGGCGGATCGCCTTGCGGTAGTTCGCCGCCTCGGACGTATCCCACCCGTCGGGATCCTTCGCGGACGAGGCGCTGACGGCGGTCCGCAGCATCGACATCGGAGCGGTGTTCTCGGCGAGGCTGGGAAGGAGCTGCATCACGAACTCGTTCGGCTCCCGCTCGTTCGCGAGCTGCGTCCGGATCTCGTCGAGCTGCTCGGCGTTCGGTAGCTCGAGGTGGTGGAGGAGGTGGCAGATCTCCTCGAAGGTGGCGTTGACCAGGTCGTGGATGTCGTAGCCGACGTAGGAAAGACGGCCCTCTTTGCCGTCGATGTCGCTGAGCGCGGTCTCGGCTGCTACGACACCTTCCAGTCCCTTTCCCGGGGTTGCCATCTAGGGCTGGGCCTTTCTCTCGTGCGCTCGCAGGCGCCACTCGTCATCTCTGCCATCGAAGGCTATCAGGTAGGTTTATCCCCACTTTTCCCTGGTCGGCGGCCTCTACGACGGGAGCGTTCCGATGTCATCCAAGGTCCATCGCGTAACACTGATCCCCGGTGACGGGACCGGTCCCGAGATCGCGGAAGCAACCAGGCGGGTCCTCGAGGGGACCGGCGTCGCGTTCGACTGGGACGTCCAGCACGCCGGGACCGACGTCATGGAGGAGTACGGCACGCCGCTGCCGGAGAACGTCCTGGACTCGATCCGCGAGAACAAGGTGGCGATCAAGGGACCGATCACGACGCCCGTCGGAACGGGCTTCCGCAGCGTCAACGTCGCGCTCCGCAAGGAGCTCGACCTGTACATGTGCCTGCGGCCTTGCAAGTCGTACAAGGGCGTCCGTTCCCGCTACGAGGACATCGACCTCGTCGTCGTGCGAGAGAACCACGAGGACCTCTACGCCGGGATCGAGTTCGAGCAGGGTTCGCCGGACGCGCGCAAGCTCATCGACTTCATGGCCGACCTCGGCGCGCGCCGGGTGCGCGAGGACTCGGGGATCTCGATCAAGCCGATCTCCGTCACGGGGACGCGCCGGATCGTGAAGGCGGCCTTCGAACACGCGATCAAGCACGGCCGCAAGAAGGTCACGGCCGTGCACAAGGCCAACATCATGAAGTACACGGACGGGCTGTTCCTCAAGACCGCTCGGGAGGTCGGAGAGGAGTACGAGGGCTCCGGGGTCGAGTTCGAGGAGCGCATCGTCGACAACATGTGCATGCAGCTCGTGCAGAAGCCCGAGCTTTACGACGTGCTGGTCCTCCCCAACCTCTACGGCGACATCGTGTCGGACCTCGGCGCGGGCCTCGTCGGAGGACTCGGCGTCGCGCCCGGTGCAAACGTCGGCGACGAGGCTGCGGTCTTCGAGCCCACCCACGGGTCGGCCCCCAAGTACGCGGGGCAGAACAAGGTGAACCCGATGGCGATGATGCTCTCGGGCGTGCTGATGCTCGACCACCTCGGGGAGACCGATGCGGCCCAGCGTCTCGAATCCGCGCTCGCAGCGGTCATCGAGGAAGGGAAGTCGGTCACCTACGACTTGAAGCCGACGCGCGACGATCCGACTGCGGTGGGAACCGCGGAGGTCGCCGACGCGATCGTCGAGAAGCTGAACGCTTAGGCCGCACGGGAGGCGAGTCGCATGACAGGCGCAACGAAGAAGGTCACCGTGGTCGGTGCGGGCAACGTCGGCTCCAACACCGCGCGCCGTATCGCCGAGAGGAACCTCGCGGACGAGGTCGTGATGATCGACATCGTCGAGGGGCTTCCGCAGGGGCTCGCGCTCGACATCAACCAGTCCGCTCCGACCGAGCGCTTCGAGACCCTCGTCACGGGGACCAACGACTACGCCGACACGGCCGGCAGCGACGTCGTGGTGATCACCGCCGGGCTGCCGCGCAAGCCGGGGATGAGCCGGATGGACCTGCTCGACGCGAACAGCGAGATCGTCGGGGGAGTGACGGAGCAGATCGTCCGGCATTCGCCGGACACGGTGATCATCGTCGTGTCGAACCCGCTCGACGAGATGACTTACCTCGCGGCGCTGGTGTCGGGATTCCCGAAGGAGCGCGTGATCGGCATGGCCGGCGTCCTCGACTCGTCGCGCCTGCGCTTCTTCATCGCGGAGAAGCTCAACGTCGCGCCCACGGCCGTCGAGGCGATCACGCTCGGGTCCCACGGCGACCAGATGGTGGCGCTTCCGCGCCACGCGACGGTCGAGGGCAAGCCCCTGCCGGAGCTCGTCGACGAGGCGACGCTGCAGGAGCTGTTCACGAGGACGCGCGACGCGGGGGCCGAGATCGTCGCGTATCTGAAGAAGGGGAGCGCGTTCTACGCTCCGTCGTCGTCGACGGCGACGATGGTCGAGTCGATCCTGAGGGACGGCGACGAGATCCTTCCCACGTGCGCGTGGGTGCGCGGCGAGTACGGCATCTCCGACACCTATCTCGGCGTCCCGGCGAAGCTGGGCGCGGGAGGGGTGAGCGAGATCGTCGAGCTCGAGCTCAACGACGACGAGCGGGCGCAGCTCGAGGAGGCGGCGAACGCGATCCGGAGCAAGTGCGAGGAGCTGACCGCGCCGCGGAAGTAGGCGCTACGTCGATGAGCAAGCTCAAGCTGGGTATTGCGATGTCGCTCGACGGCTTCGTCGCGGGACGAAACCAAACCATCGAGAACCCCTTGGGGGAGAGCGGCGAGCAGCTGCACGAGTGGGTGTTCGCGCTGGAGGCGTGGCGCCGGCCGCACGGGATGGAGGACGGCGAGGTAAATGCCAGCAGCTCCGTCATCGAGGAGCGAAGCGAAGCCGGGGCCACGATCATGGGGCGCAACATGTTCGGGGGCGGCCCGGGCCCGTGGGGCGACGAGCCATGGGACGGCTGGTGGGGAGACGATCCGCCGTTCCACCACCCGGTGTTCGTGCTGACGCACCATCCGCGCGAGCCGCTCGAGAAGCGGGGTGGGACGACGTTCACTTTCGTCACCGATGGGATCGCGTCCGCACTGCACCAGGCGCGTGCCGCGGCCGGGGGCCGTGACGTCGCTCTCGGCGGAGGTGCGAGTGTGGCCCGGCAATATCTCGCAGCCGGGCTCCTCGACGAAATCGAGCTGGACATCGTCCCGGTGCTGCTGAACGGCGGCACGCGTCTGTTCGAGAACCTCGACGGCACCGGCATCCGGCTTGACCAGGTGCGCGTCGTCGAGGCGCCGGGCGTGACGCACGTGAAGTACGTGGTGCGCCGGGAAGACTGACGGCATTCCGTGCGTTCTCGACTGACATGAGCGGATACGAGGTCACCGACGCAACCTTCGAGGACGACGTCCTGAGGCGATCCTTCCAGCAGACGGTCGTCGTCGACTTCTGGGCCGAGTGGTGCGGTCCCTGCCGCTTCCTCACGCCGGTCCTCGAGAGACTCGCGGAGGAGTCGTCCGACTGGCTCCTCGCCAAGGTCGACGTCGATGCCAACCAGAGGCTCGCCGCCGCGTTCGGCATCCAGGGGATCCCCGCCGTCAAGGCGTTCCGCGACGGCAAGCAGGTCGGCGAGTTCACGGGAGCGCTGCCGGAGAGCCAGGTACGGAAGTGGCTCGAGGGTCTGGGGCCGACCGAGGGCGAGCTGGCGATCGTCGCCGCCGAGGAGGCCGAGGCCGCGGGGCGGCTGGAGGGCGCCCGGGACGCGTACGAGCAGGCGCTGAAGGCCGAGCCCGGGCTGTTCGCGGCGCGGAGCGGACTCGCGCGCGTCGACCTCGCGCTGAGGGCTCGGGGGCTGGACGCGGCGGCGCTGAGGCAGCGGGCCGACGCGGACCCGGACGACGTCGATGCGGTGCTGGGCCTCGCGGACGTGGACGCCGCGGCGGGACGCCACGAGCAGGCGTTCGGACGGCTGATCGAGGCGATCGGCCGCACGACCGGCGAGGAGCGCGAGAAGGTGCGCAAGCACCTGCTGGGCCTCTTCGACACGCTCCCGGCGGACGACCCGAGATCCCTCTCGGCGCGCCGCGACCTGTCGATGGCGCTCTTCTAGTCCCGCGCCCGTGGGGTTCGTCCCGAGATTTTCCTGGGATTGGGTATCCGCGGTGCTTGATCCTGGCCCGGGGACGGCGACCGACTACGGCGCCGCTCTGATCGGATTCCTAGGTGCACTTCTCGGGGCCGGCGCAGTTGTGGCTACTCAGTGGCTTCAACACAGGCAGACGGTAGAGTACGAGAAGGCAAAGGAGGCTCGCCAGCGAGCTGTTGCGGCTGCCGAGGAGATCGATCGCCTACTGATCACCCTTCAGTCGCTCGTACCCAAGGTTGCCGACGCGCGGAATGCATCCACCGACTTGTCGGCGAAGAAGTCTTCTGCAATCGAGCAGGTGCGGTTTCTGAGTGTGCACCTTCCGGTGAATCTTCGGGATCGGGTGCGGCAGGCGGCTGACCTGTTGCAGGACGCGGACAATATCGCCAGAGGACCATCGCCCCACTACCATTCGGTATGGACGATCACTCGAACTGTCGGCGAAGATGCTCGCGAGGCCGTTGCTGCGTTCCTTCGCAACGATCCGCTTCCGCCCCAGGACGAATACATTCTCGAATACGCTGTGTCCTACGACGAGCTTCAGGATGAGCTTGAAAATTTCTACGCGGAGGAGCTCGGCTCGCAACAAGAAGCGCGGGAGCGATGGCTCGCTGCACATCCTCGCGTGAAAGGGGAAATAGAGACGCGGCGACGGGCTCGCGGTCATTGACGTCGACCTTGGGGTCCCATTCGGACGAATCAGGCTCTGCTACGCCCCCCGGCGCAGCACCTTTCCCGTCGCCGTCCTCGGCAGCTCCGCGACGACCTCGACGTGACGGGGGCGTTTGAAACCCGCGAGCCGCTCCCGCATCCACGCCCTCAGCTCGGCTTCGTCCATCGACGCTCCCGGTGCCGGGACGATCAGCGCGCACACCTCCTGCCCCCACTCCGGATGCTCCCGCCCGTACACCGCGCACTCCCGCACCGCCGGATGCTCCTGCAGCACCGCCTCGACCTCCTGCGGGTAGACGTTCACGCCGCCGCTGATGATCGTGTCGTCGGCGCGGCCCTCGAGGAACAGATACCCGTCCTCGTCGAGACTTCCGAGATCACCGACCGTGAACGCGTCGCCGTCCCACGCCGCGTGCGTCTTCGCCTCGTCGCCCCAGTACGAGAACTGCTCCGCGTGAGGGTCGCGGACCCACACGAGGCCGGCCTGCCCGCGGGGGAGCGCCCGCCCTTCCGCGTCCCTGATCGAGATCGCGGCCCCGGGGCGCGGCGTGCCGACGCTGCCCGGCTTGCGCAGCCACTCGTCCGGCGAGATGCGCGTCGCGGCGCCTTCGGTCGATCCGTAGAGCTCCCACACGGATCCGCGCGGGAAGTAGTCGATCGCGCGCCGCTTGGTGACCTCGCGGATCGGAGCGCCGGCGTGGACCAGCATCCTCAGCGAGTTCGGGTAGTGGCGCTTCAGCGCCTTGTCTTCGAGCGAGAAGATCCGTTCGAGGTGCGTCGGGACCATGAACGTCGTCGTCGCGGCGAACGGCTCTGTCGCCGCGAGCGTCTCCTGCGCGTCGAACCGCGTCTGCAGGACGACGGCGCCCCCCGCTTCGAGCGTCCGCAGAGAGAAGCGGTGCGGGGCGCTGTGCGCGAGCGGCGAGCACACCAGGTGGACGTCGTCGGGTGCGAGGCCCCACTGCGCGGCGAAATCGCGCGAGATCGCGGCGGCCGCGGCCTCTGCGACGGGCTCGACCCACACGCCCTTCGGTCGTCCGGTGGTCCCCGACGTGTAGTGCATCGGCCGGCCGAGCGCGTAGTCCGCCAGCGGCGCGGGCGCCGCCTCGTGCAGGCACCGCTCGTACGCGTCGCCGAACGTCACGACCCTCTCCACCGGTGGACCGGGATCGACGGCGCGGTCGGTGAACAGCCAGCGCGCGCCGGAGTCCTCCAGCAGGTACGCGGCCTCGGTGTCCGTCAGCAGCGCGTTCACCGGCACGGGCACGATCCCGGCGCGCAGCGCCCCGGTGGTCACTTCGAGCGACTCCACGCGGTTCGCCGACCACACCGCGATCCGATCGCGCGGCGCGAGACCTCCAGAAGCGAGCAGTCCCGCGAGGCGCCGCTGCCTCTCGTCCAGCTCGGCGAACGTTAGACGCCGCGCGAGCGTGAGCAGCGCGGGCGCGTCGGGCGTAGCCCGCGCATGCCCTCCGATCCCTCCCACGTCATCCGGTCGGGGCTGCGTCCGGACGGCTCGGCACCAGCCCCCGCGCAAGCGGCGGGCAGTAGTCCGGCGGCTCGCGCCTCCACTGCGTCGACACGTCCGGCTCCGGTTCGGGCTCGGACACGAGCGTCAGCCACCGCGCGATCTCGCCGACGGCACGGTAGTGCCACGCCCCCTGCGCGAGCGCGATCAGCGGGAACAACCAGAAACCGCCGCGCTGCCCGGTGAACAGCAGCGACGCAGCCCCGTACACGAGGTTGAGCAGCGGGACCGCGGCAGCGTTCTGCGATGCGGAGTCCACGACGCGCTCCGGCGACATCTCCCTCGTCTTCTCGTTCCGCTCGCGGTCCTTCTGCACCGATTCGATGGTGAAGACCTTGAAGACGCTGTACGCGGCCCCCGCGAGAGCGAACAGCACCAGAAGCCGGTACGCCCATCCGGCCTGGCCGCTGTTCAGCCCCCGGTTGCGCTCGAGCTGGACGATCAGGCTCTCGGGCAGCGCCAGGACCACGATGCAGACGACCAGCCCCACCGAGCCGAACGCGAGGAACGGGAGCCGCCGGCGGCGGGCGAGGTCCTCCATCGGACGAGCGTACCCGTGGCCGGGCGCGCCGGCTGGGTGGTGCCCGCGGGCGCCGCGCGGCCGGGTGCGGACACCCCGTGCCGTCACGCTCCGCATTGGGTTAAACACGATCCGTACGGGGAAGGAACCCACGATGCCTCCGGGGAAGCGCGTCGTCTACGTCGTGGTCGACGGTATGAGCACGACCGCCTTCGAGCAGGCGACCGCGTCCGGGCGAGCCCCCGCGTTCGCGTTCCTCCGCGATCGCGCCCGCTACGCCCGCGACTGCGTCGCCGTCTTCCCGACCATCACTCCGTGCGCGACCGCGTCGCTGGTCACGGGCGAGACCCCTGCACGCCACGGCATCCCCGGGATGTGCTGGTACGACCGAGCGGCCGAGCGCTTCGTCAACTACGGGCAGAGCCCGCGTGCCGCGGTCGTCGAGGGCGTCTCGCAGATCGTGCGCGACGTGATGGAGAACCTGAACTCGCATCACCTCAGTCCCCAGGTCCGGACGATCCACGAGCGCTTGCACGAGCTCGGGCGGACCACGGCCTCGATCAACTTCATGGTCTTCAGGGGACCGTTCGAGCACCGGCTCGAGCCGAGCATGCTCGAGAGGCTCCTCTTCCGGAGGCACCTTCCGTCCTCGATCCCCGGCCCGAAGGAGCACTACTTCGCCGACGTCGTCAGCGGCCCCGCCGGCGGGTGCCGGACGTTCCCGCGGGGCCGGAAGGTGGAGCACCGCATCCGTGCGACCGACGGGTGGGCCGCGTGCGTCACGCGCGAGCTCCTGGAGCGCGACGCGGCGGACATGATCCTCTTCTACCTGCACGAGAACGACCACCTGTCGCATCGCGCCGGGCCCGGCAGCCAGGTCGACAACCTCGTCGCCGCCGACGAGCACTTCGCGTACGTCCTGGGCTCCCTCGGCTCCTGGGAGCGGACGGCCGACGAGATCGGCTTCGTCGTGACGTCGGATCACTCTCAGAGCCCGGTCTCGGACGAGGCCGATCACGTCCTCGACCTCGGCGAGGTCCTCGGAGACTTCACCCAGGTCCGTCCGGCGAGGGGCAAGGAGCGCTTCGGCGACGCCGACCTCGCGGTCGCGGGGAACGGCCGCGTCGGTTTCGTCTACCTGAACGAGGAGCGCAGGCGCGCGCTGCGACCGCCGGTCGTGGCGACGCTTTTGGGTCACCGTTCGAGCGACCAGGTGATGTGGGCGGAAGACGGCGTGTGCCACGTCGAGTCCGCTCGTGGCTCGCTGCGCTTCCGCGAGGCGCAGGGATACGGCGCGGTCGTAGACGAGCGCGGCAACAAGTGGGAGTACGAGGGCGACCTCGAGGCGGTCGGCGGAGTCGTCGAGGAGGACGCGATCAGGACGCCCGAGTACCCGCTCGCGCTGTGGCGCACGATGTGCGCGCTCACGCTCGAGCGGATGGGCGACGTGGTGGTGACGCCGAAGCTCACGTACGAGTACAAGGACCTGGCCGGCGCCGGGCACCGCGGCGGCGGCGACCACGCGTCGCTGCACGCGCAGGACTCGCTGGTGCCGTTCCTCTCGACGCTCGACGAACCGCCCCTGCGGCCGTCGACCGTCGACGTCGTGCCGCACATCGTCCGGCACTTCGAGAAGCTCGCGCGGTAGTGGCCGTCCTCGTCCTCGGGAACCCCGCGGCCGCCGGGTTCGACGCGGAGGCGCGTGCCGCCATTGCCCGCGAGCTCGGCGCGGTGGAGTGGCTCGACGTCTCCGGCGACTCGACCGGCGCCGGTCTGCGGGAGGCGGCGCGCGCAACGCGCCTCGTCGTGGTCGCGGGCGGTGACGGGACGCTCAACCACGCCGTCAACGCCCTCGCGGACCGCCTCGGCGACGTGACCTTCGGGCTCGTCCCCGCGGGGACCGGCAACGACTTCGCGCGCACGGCTGCTATCCCGGCGGATCCGGCCGACGCGGCGCGCGCCGTCGCGTCGGGCACCCCCCGCCCGTTCGACGTCTCCCGCGCCTCCGGCGGCGGCGCGTCGCGGCTGTTCGTCAACGCGTGCATGGGCGGCTTCCCGGTCGAGGTCGACGAGGCGATCGACGAGGACACCAAGAGGAGGCTCGGCGCCCTCGCCTTCTGGGCCGGAGGAGCGAAGCGGGCGGCCACGGGCGTCCCGCGCTGGTCGGTGACGATCAACGGCGTCGAGGTCCCCGACTGCGTCGCGGTGGGGGTCGGCAACGGCAGGACCTGCGGCGGGGGCGTCGCGGTGTGGCCGCGAGCGGATCCGTCCGACGGGCGGCTGGATGCGTGCGGTCTCGGCGCGCGGGGCGCCGCCGCCGCGATCCGGCTCCTGCTGAACGTGAGCCGGGCCGCGCACGAGGGGCTCGACGGGGTGCATACGACGTCCGCGCCGCGGATCGACATCGACTCCGACCCGCCGGTCGAGCTCAACGTCGACGGGGAGCTCGTGGGCCTGCGGAGCCCGGCGAGGTTCGAGGTCGTGGGGTCGTTCCGGCTCCTCGTCGCGTGACGAAACGTCCTCGTTACAGACGCTGAGTACGGTGAGGGCATGAACGTCCGCGAGACGCTGCTAGCCGCGTTGCGCGGCGACCCCGACCTCGTCCCGAAGGTCAAGGGCTCCCTCCGCGAGCGCATCGACGAGGAGGGCCGGGTTGCAACGGTGCTGCAGGCCGCCGAGGCGCTCGAGCCGGTGATCGCCGACGCGCTGCGCAAGAGGCCTTCGAAGATCAAGCGGCTCGGGCTGAAGAGCGCGCAACTGCTTGCGGGTCTTGCCGCGGAGGACGACAGCTCGAGCCGGCAGCTGGCCTCCATCGCCCGCGGCTCGACCGTCGGGATCGTCTTCGCCGACGTCGCGGGGTTCACCGCGATGACCGAACGTCTCGGCGACGTCGGGGCGATCCGGATCCTGACCCGGGTCGAGGACCTGATCGCGCGCGAGCTCGCCCGCGCGAAGGGCGAGTGCGTCAAGCAGCTCGGGGACGGCTTCCTGCTCGCGTTTCCCTCCGCGTCTCAGGCGGTGCGAGGGGCTCTCGCGCTCCGTGAGGCGATCGGGCGCGAGCGGGCGAGGGATCCCCGCTTCCACGTCAGCCTTCGGATAGCCGTTCACGCGGGCGAACCGCTGGTCAGCGGGAACGACCTGCTCGGCCTGGACGTGAACCTCGCGGCGCGGCTCCTCGACCACTGCAAGCCCGACCGCGTCGTCGTGTCGGAGGCTGCGAAGGAGCTGGCGGAGAAGCGCCTGCGCTCGGTCGAGTTCACGACGCGCCGCGCCGTGAAGATCCGGGGGCTGAGCGGCAGGACGACGATCTACTCGGCGCGGCCCGTCACGCCCGGGGCAGACGACGCTGCGTCCGGCGGGAAGGATCGCCGGGAGGCTTAGCGGTCGAACAGCTCGTACGCCGCGAGCGACGCGATCTCGTGCAGCAGCTCCTGCGCCTTCGTTCCGCGCGTCCGGTTCAGCTCAACGTACGACGCCGGGCTCGTCCACGCCTCGTCGAACCCGAGGTCGCCGGCCATCGTCTTGATCCGCTCGGAGTGCAGCGGATCGGAGACGAGCAGCACGGTGTCGATCCCGTTGTCGACCGACATCTCCCGGACGCGCTCGAGGCTCTCGAGCGTCGTCGTGCCCTCGTCCTCCGCCAGGATCGCCGCACTCGGCACGCCTTCGCCTTCGAGGTACATCTGGGCGGCGTCCGCCTCGGCGAACTCGTCGCCCGCGCGCTTCCCGCCGGTGACGATCAGCTGGTCGGCGAGGTCCTCGCCGTAGAGGTAGAGCGCGTGGTCGAGCCGGGCCTGGAGGACCGGCGACGGCCGGCCGTTGTACTGCGCCGCCCCCATCACGACGATCGCGTCGGCCGGCCGGACCTCGTCGTTGTGGCTCTGGTCCCAGATCCGCCAGGCGAGCCACGCGGGATAGGCGAGCAGGACGGCGAGGACGATCGCGGCGATGCCGAGCCACCGGCGGAAGCGGCGCATGCCCCGAGGTTAGATCAGGAGCCGCGGCTAGCGGCTAGTTCGGCAGCCGCACCGGCGTCGGCTCTAGAGCGACTGGAACAGCGAGGCCCTCTTCACCTCCTGGATCGCCTTCGTCACCTTGATCCCGCGGGGGCAGGCCTCGGTGCAGTTGAAGACCGTCCGGCACTTGAACGCTCCGTCCTTGCGCGACAGGATCTCGAGCCGCTCGCGGCCCCCGCGGTCGCGCGAGTCGAAGATGAACCGGTGCGCGTTCACGATCGCGGCCGGGCCCACGTACTCCTCGTCCGACCAGAAGATCGGGCACGAGGTCGTGCACGCGGCGCAGAGGATGCACTTGGTCGTGTCGTCGTAGCGCGCCCGATCCTCCGGCGACTGGATCCGCTCCCGTGACTTGTCCTTGTCGTCGTCGTCGGTGATCAGCCACGGCTTGACCGCGCGGTAGCCCGCGAAGAACGGCTCCATGTCGACGATCAGGTCCTTCTTGACGGGCAGCCCCCGGATCGGCTCGACGGTGATCGGCTGCTTGAGGTTCTTCACGAGGAGCTTGCACGCGAGCGCGTTGACGCCGTTGATCACCATGGCATCCGACCCGCAGATGCCGTGCGCGCACGATCGCCGCAACGCGAGGGAAGAGTCGATGTACCACTTCACGGCGTGGAGGCAGTCGAGCAGCCGGTCCATCGGCTCGGCCTTGACCGTGTAGTCCTCGAAGTGCGGCTGCTCGTCGCTTTCGGGGTTGTAGCGGAGGATCCTGAGCCGCACGTCCATGGTTAGTACTTCCTCTCGACCGGCTCGTACCGCCCCATCGTCACGTCCTTGTAGTCCAGCGTGATCTCGCCGTCGGTGGTGCGCGTGGCGAAGGTGTGCTTCATCCAGTGGTCGTCCTCGCGCATCTTGTGGTCCTCGCGGTAGTGGCCGCCGCGGCTCTCCGTGCGGGCGCGTGCCGACACGACCAGAGCCTCCGCCATGTCGAGGAGGAACCCCAGCTCGATGTGCTCGACGATCTCGGTGTTGTACACGCGCGACCGGTCGCGCACCGGCGCTTGGGCGTATCGCTGCTTCAGCTCGCGGACCGTCTCCAGAGCCTTCGCGAGCGACTCCTCCGTCCGCACCACGGAGGCGTTTTCCATCATGTCCTCCTGGAGCGTCTTGCGGATGTGCGCGGTCGACTCGACGCCGTCCGTCTTGTAGAAGGACGCAAGCCGGCGCTGCGCGGGAAGGTGCGGGTCCTCCGGGATGTCGACCAGCGGGTGCGTGGCCGCGTGCTCGGCCATGTTCAGCCCCCCGCGGCGTCCGAACACCACTATGTCCAGCAGCGAGTTCGTCCCGAGCCTGTTGGCACCGTGGACGGAGACGCACGCGCACTCGCCGGCGGCGTAGAAGCCCCCGACGACGTCGCCCCAGTGGTTGCTCAGGACCTCCGCGTTCACGTTCGTCGGGATCCCGCCCATCGCGTAGTGCGCGGTCGGGACGATCGGGACGCCTTCGCTGAGCGGCTCCACGTTGAGGTACGTGCGGGCGAACTCCGTGATGTCGGGGAGCTTGGTCTCGATCACCTCGGCGTCGAGGTGCGTGAGGTCGAGCAGGATGTAGTCCTTCTTCGGCCCGGCCCCGCGCCCCTCCTGGATCTCGAAGAACTCGGCCCGAGACACCATGTCGCGCGGCGCGAGGTCCTTGATCGTCGGCGCGTACCGCTCCATGAAGCGCTCGCCGCCGGCGTTGCGGAGGATCCCCCCTTCGCCGCGGGCGGCCTCCGAGAGCAGGATCCCCAGCCCATAGAGGCCCGTCGGGTGGAACGGGAAGCACTCCATGTCCTCGAGAGGGAGACCGCTGTCGAACGCGACGCCGGGGCCGTCGCCGGTGAGCGTGTGCGCGTTCGACGTGATCTTGAACATCTTGCCGAAGCCGCCGGTCGCGAACAGGACCGACTTCGAGTGGAAGACGTGGATGTCGCCGGTCGCGATCTCGTAGGCGACGATCCCGGCGCACGACCCGTCGACCATCATCAGGTCGAGCACGAAGAACTCGTCGTAGAACTCGACCCCCTCCTTGTTGCACTGCTGGTAGAGGGTCTGCAGGATCATGTGCCCGGTCCGGTCGGCGGCGTAGCAGGCCCGCTTCACCGCAGCCTCGCCGTGGTTGCGCGTGTGCCCGCCGAAGCGGCGCTGGTCGATCCGTCCGTCGGGGGTGCGGTTGAACGGGAGCCCCATGCGCTCGAGCTCGAGGACCGCGTCCACCGCCTCCTTGCACATGACGTCGACGGCGTCCTGGTCGGCGAGGAAGTCCGACCCCTTCACGGTGTCGAACGCGTGCCACTCCCAGGAGTCCTCCTCGACGTTCGCGAGCGCCGCGCACATGCCGCCCTGCGCCGCCCCGGTGTGCGACCGGGTCGGGTAGAGCTTCGAGACGACGGCCGTCTTGCACCTCTTGCCCGCCTCGAGCGCGGCGCGCAGCCCGGCCCCACCGGCGCCGACTATGTCTGCGTCGTAGGTGTGGAACCTCGCCACTCGCTCAGCCGCCCACGTTCGGGTCGAAGGTCACGATGACGGCCGTGCCCATCACCATGAGGACCGCGGCGGTGGCGTAAAGGAGCGACTTGACCGTCACGCGCCATGCCGCGTTGTGGACGTAGTCCTCGACGACGATCCGCAGCCCGTTCGCGCCGTGCAGGAGGCTGAGGAACAGCATCAGCCAGTCGAACGTCTTCCACCCGACGTTGTCCCACCGCGACGCGACGAAGGCGAAGTTCACGCGCTCGACCCCGGAGCCCACGACGTGCATCACGAAGAGGTGGATGAGGACGAGGAAGAGGAGCACGATCCCCGAGAGGCGCATGAAGAACCACGACCAGACTTCGAACGAGGTCGGACGTCTCTCCGCGGTGAACGCCTTCGGCTTGTGCTTCTTGTAGACCTCTTCGACGGTCGCCATCGGGCCGCATCCTACTTCCCCGCCCGGTCCGCAGAGGAGGCTTAGCATGTGATCGTGACCCAACAACGCCGCACCGATTCCGGCATCCCGATACAGCCTCTGTACGGACCGCGCGCGGACGGCTCCGAGCTCGGGACGCCGGGCGAGTGGCCCTTCACCCGCGGCATCCACAAGGGCATGTACCGCGACCGGCTGTGGACCATGCGGCAGTACGCGGGGTTCGGGAGCGCGGAGGCGACGAACGAGCGATTCCGTTATCTGCTTCGCGCGGGGCAGACGGGCCTCTCGGTCGCCTTCGACCTCCCGACGCAGATGGGCTACGACTCGGACCACCCGAAGGCCGAGGCAGAGGTCGGACGGGTCGGCGTCGCGATCGACTCGCTCGCCGACATGGAGCTGCTCTTCGACGGGATCCCGCTCGGGGAGGCGTCCACCTCGATGACCATCAACGCGACGGCGTCGATCCTGCTGCTCCTCTACGAGCTCGTGGCCGAGAAGCAAGGCGTCGGCCCCGAGCGCATCTCAGGAACGACGCAGAACGACATCCTGAAGGAGTACGCGGCGCGCGGGACGTACATCTACCCCCCGCGGCCCTCGATGCGGATCGTCACCGACCTCTTCGCCTACTGCCGCGACCGGCTCCCGCGCTGGAACACGATCTCGATCTCCGGCTACCACATGCGCGAGGCCGGCTGCACCGCGGCGCAGGAGATCGCGTTCACGATCGCCGACGGGATCGCGTACGTGCAGGCGGCGACGGACGCAGGTCTGAAGGTCGACGAGTTCGCGCCGCGACTCTCGTTCTTCTTCGCCTGCCACATGAACTTCTTCGAAGAGGTGGCGAAGTTCCGCGCCGCTCGCAGGCTGTGGGCGAAGGTGATGAAGGAGCGCTTCGGCGCCACGAGCGCGAAGTCGATGATGCTCCGGTTCCACACGCAGACGGGCGGCGCGACGCTGACGGCGCAGCAGCCCGAGAACAACATCGTTCGAACCGCGCTCGAGGCGCTGGCGGCGGTGCTCGGGGGGACCCAGTCGCTGCACACGAACTCCTTCGACGAGGCGCTCGCTCTCCCGAGCGAGAAGGCGGCGACGATCGCCCTGCGCACGCAGCAGGTGATCGGCTACGAGTCCGGCGTCACCGACACGGTCGATCCGCTCGGCGGTGGGTGGTTCGTAGAGAGCCTCACCGACGAGCTGGAGTCGCTCGCGCGCGAGTACCTCGAACGGATCGACGTTCTGGGCGGCGCGGTCGAGGCGATCGAGTCGGGCTGGATCAAGAACGAGATCGAGGACGCGGCGTACCGGATCACGCAGGGCGTCGAGAGCGGCGAGCGCGTGGTCGTCGGCGTCAACCGGTTCGTCGCCGAGCGCGAGGAGGACGTCGAGCTGCACGCGCTCGATCCGGAGCTCGAGCGGCGTCAGGTCGCGCGCACGCAGAAGGTCCGCGCCCAGCGTGACGGGGCGGCGGTGGACGCGGCGCTCAAGGCGCTCGGGGAGGCGGCCCGCGGCCACGACAATCTCCTGTACCCGATGCGCGACGCCCTCGCGGCGTACGCGACGCTCGGTGAGGTCTCGGACGTGCTCCGCGAGGTGTTCGGGGAGTACGAGCCGAAGGCGCTCTGATGCGCCCGCAGAAGGTCGCCGTCATCGGGGGGACCGGCGAAGAGGGCTTCGGTCTCGCGTCGCGGTGGGCGCGCGCGGGGATCGAGATCGTCATCGGCTCGCGCGACGAGGGCCGGGCGCGGGACGCGGCGACGAGGCTGGTCGACCGGGTCGCCGGCGCCGCCGCCTCGGGGCTCGAGAACGCGGCCGCCGCGGCGTCGTCCGAGCTCGTGGTCGTAACGGTCCCGTTCGCGGCGCAGGCGACGATCTACAGGTCGATCGCCGAGAGCATCCGGCCCGACTCGGTGGTGGTCGACGGTACCGTCCCGGTCGCGGCGGCGGTGGGCGCGAGGGCGACGCACACGCTCGGCGTCTGGGAGGGCTCGGCTGCGCAGCAGGCTGCTGCGATCCTGCCGAAGGGAACACGTACCTGCGCGGCATTCCATTCGCTTGCCGCGGTCGCGCTCAACGACCTGGAGAGCGACATGGAGGGCGACGTGCTCGTGTGCGGGCCGAAGTCGGCGAAGCCCGCGGTGCAGGAGCTGGTCGAGGCGATCCCGGGGCTGAGGTTCGTCGACGCGGGGCCGCTGGAGAACGCGCGCCTGGTGGAGCCCCTGACCGCCCTGCTGATCGGGATCAACCACCGGTACGACACGGACAGGAGCGGCATCCGCATCACGGGGATCTGACGCGTCTTCGGAGAACGGATACGCGCCGGCACGATTGTGGTGGTATCCAGCGGGCATGCGGAGAGCGAAGATCGTCGCGACCGCGGGGCCCGCGAGCCGCAGCCGTCCGGTGCTCCGCGACATGGTCGCCGCGGGCGTCGACGTCGTCAGGCTGAACCTCGCCCATCCCAGCCCCGAGGCGCACGCACAGGCCGCTCGCATCGCCCGGGAGGAGGCCGCCGCGCTCGGCCGCGTGGTCGCCGTCCTCGCGGACCTGCCGGGGCCGAAGATCAGGACGGGACCGATCGCCGGGGGCGAGGTCACGCTCGAGCCCGGGCGGCCGTTCGTGCTGACGGCCGAGCACGTCGGGGGCGACGAGCGTCGCGTCTCCACGTCCCTCGCCGCGTTGCCGCAGATCGTGACGAGAGGCGACCAGATCTTCCTCGCCGACGGCGAGATCGTCCTCGAGGTCGCGGCCGCGGATGCGGGCGAGGTCCGCACGCAGGTCGTGCGCGGCGGTGTGCTCCGGTCGCGCAAGGGCATGCACCTGCCCCAGCACGAGGGCCGCATCGAGCCGTTCACGTCCGGCGACCGCGCCGCGCTGGCGACCGCGCTCGACCTCAAGGCCGACTTCCTCGGGCTCTCGTTCGTGCGCGACGACGACGACCTGCGGCGCGTGCGCGCGGAGCTTCCGACGACCGACCCGCCGATGCTCGTGGCGAAGATCGAGACGCGGTCGGCGGTGACGAACCTGGCCGCCATCGTCGATGAGGCCGACGCGGTCATGGTCGCGCGCGGGGACCTCGGGATCCAGACGCGGCTGTCGGAGCTTCCGCTGCTTCAGAAGAGGATCATCCAGGCGTGCAACTACGCGGGGAAGCCCGTGATCACCGCGACGCAGATGCTCGAGTCGATGACGCGGGCTCCGCTCCCGACGCGCGCCGAGGTCGCCGACGTCGCGAACGCGGTGCTGGACGGGACCGATGCGCTGATGCTGTCGGAGGAGACCGCGGTCGGCGATCACCCGGTCGAGGTGGTGAAGGTGATGGACGGGATCATCACGGCCGCTGAGAGCTCCCATCGCGAGCACCGCGCGCCGGCGACGGACGACCTGCACGACGAAGATCCCGTGTCGTGGGCGACCGCTCACGCCGGCGTGCAGGCCGCGATCGACCTGAAGGCGGCGGCGATCCTCTGCCCGACGCGGACGGGCTCGACCGCGCTGAGGGTCGCCGCGTTCCGGCCCCCGATGACGATCGTCGGGATATCGCCGTTCTCGCACCCGAGGGCGATGCTCGCGCTGGCGTGGGGCGTCGTGCCGCTCGGTTCCGCCGGCGAGCTCTCGCGCGGCGCCCCTGGGGAAGAGGTCGACGTCGCGCTGAAGGCGGCGCTCGACGCGGGCGCGGTGAAGCCGGACGACGTCGTCGTGGTGGTGGCGGGAGGCCCCGACGCGCGGCCGGGGGGAACCGACTTCGTCCGCGTGATCACCGCGTGAGCCCGTACGAGGGCGATCTCGGTGCTCTCCCACTTGACGGCGCCGAGACGGGCGCGGAGTCTTTCGGCATAGCCGGACTAGCGGGAGGTTCGCCGATGAGCACGGACTTGCGGCTGGCTCTGCCCAACCGGCCCGGGATGGTCACCGCCGCCTGCGACGTCCTCGCCGCAGCGGGCATCGCCGTCGAGGGCGTGTGCGGCGACCTTCGCCCGGGCGAGCGCTGGGGATACCTGCACTTCCTCGTCGCCGACGGGGAGGTCGCCCGCGGCGCTCTGGAGCATGCCGGGTTCGAGGTCGCGGCGGCGCATGACGTGGAGATCCTGCCGGTCGCCGACGGCGACGGCATGGTCGAGACGCTCGCACGGTACAAGGAGGCCGACCGCAACGTCGAGGTGCTCTACTCGACGCTGGACGGCGACATGGTGGTCGGGACCGAGGACATGCGCCGGGAGCGCCCGGGCGTCAAGGTCAAGGACGCCAGATACTGGACGTGACCCAATCCGGCCACGGCGCACCGGGGAATGGCCCGTGAAAATGGGGAACAATCGGACATAAGGGCGTCGCCGGCGCGTGCGGCCGCCCCCATCCGCTCTTTTGCGAGGTGAGGCCGATGAGGTTCCGTTCGCTGTGGCTGGCTCTCTGCACGGCCCTGGTCGGCGGCGGGCTCCTCTCGGGAGCGGCGGTGGCCGCGCCGGACTGCGAGACCGTCTGGGTCCGCTCGTACGACGTCGCGCTGGACGTCGGTCGGAAGGTCTACCGGATCGGCGAGACGGTGCGGGTCGAGGCGACGGTGACCCGCCGTGACACCGGGACGCCCGCGGCGAACGTCAAGTTCGTCGCGATCGTCCCGTACCGCAAGGCGCTGTTGGTCGACATCGAGATGACCGACTCGGCGGGGCGCGCGGTCGCGAAGCTGAAGCTGAAGCGCGAGCACGTCCGTCCGGGACCGGCGCGGCTCGTGGGAATCGCGTACGACGAGGTCGCGGAGACCACCTGCGCGACCGTGGTCGAGTACGGGCAGAAGCGCATCCGGAAGGCGTTCGTCGTAAAGCCCTAGCGCGCGGCGCTAGCGGATGATCGCGATCGTCGCGCCGGTCTCCACGGACTGACCGGGCTCGACCTTCAGCTCCTCTACCTTCCCCGCGTGGGCGGCGAGGATCGAGTTCTCCATCTTCATTGCCTCGAGCACGCACACGGCCTGGCCCGCCTCGACCTCGTCCCCTTCGGCGACCAGCACCTTTACGATCGTCCCCTGCATCGGCGCGGACAGCGCCTCGGTCGCGCCGCCACCGACGGAGCCGGCGGGCTCCGGGGGCCGCGGTCTCTCCGGCCCCGCCTCCTCGACGATCTCGCGCAGCTTCACGTCGAACCGCTTCCCGTCCAGCTCGACGCCGAAGCTGCGCAGCGCGACCGTCGCGCCGTGCCCCCGCCGCGCGAGCGGCGTCGCCTCGTCCGCCAGCGGCGACAGGTCCGTCTCCTTCTCGACGGTTCCGGTGTGGTAGTCCCCCGAGACGAAACGCGGGTCGGCCAGCATCAGGCGGTGGAACGGGATCGTCGTCGCGATGCCCTCGATGACGTACTCGCCGAGGGCTCGCAGCATCCGCCGGCGCGCCTCCTCGCGCGTCGCGCCGCTCGTTATGAGCTTCGCGATGAGGGGGTCGTACGCCTGCGGGATCGTGTAGTCCGCCTCGGCCCCCGAGTCGACGCGCACCCCGGGCCCCTGCGGCTCGCGGTAGCGGCCGACGTGGCCCGGCGCCGGCATGAAGCCCTTGGCCGGGTTCTCCGCGTTCACGCGGCACTCGATCGCGGCGCCGCGCAGCTCGATGTCCTCCTGCGCGAACCCCAGAGGCTCGCCCGCGGCGATCAGCAGCTGCGACTTGACCAGGTCCACGCCCGCCACGAGCTCCGTCACCGGGTGCTCGACCTGCAGCCGGGTGTTCATCTCGAGGAAGTAGAAGCTACTGCCGTCGGCGTCGAGCAGCATCTCGATCGTGCCGGCGTTGCGGTAGCCGACCTGCTTCGACACGCGCGCGGCAGCCTCCATCATCGCCTCGCGCACGCTTTGGTCGAGCGCCGGCGAGGGCGACTCCTCCACGAGCTTCTGGTGGCGCCGCTGCAGCGAGCAGTCGCGTTCGGGGAAGGACAGCACGACGCCGCTCGCGTCGCCGAGCACCTGGATCTCGATGTGCCGGGGGCGCTCGAGGTAGCGCTCGAGGTACACGTCCGCCGACGAGAAGTACGCCTGCGCTTCCCGGGCCGCCCCCGCGAGGGCGTCCTCGATCGCATCCTCCGACACGACGACGCGGAAGCCCTTTCCGCCTCCGCCGGCCGACGCCTTGATCGCGATCGGGAGCCCGTTCTGCGCCACGAACGCCCTCACCTCCGCGGCGTCGGTCACCGGCTCGGTCGTTCCGGGCACCGTCGGCACGCCCGCGTCGGCGGCGGCTCGCCGGGCCGCGGTCTTGTCGCCCATCGCGTCGATGACGTCCCCGGCCGGCCCCACCCACGTAAGACCCGCGTCGACGACGGCCCGCGCGAAGTCGCCGTTCTCCGCAAGGAAGCCGTAGCCGGGATGAACGGCGTCGGCGCCTGCCCGGCGGGCGGCGTCGAGGATCGCCGGGATCCGCAGGTAGGACTCCGCCGCGGGTCCCGGTCCCACGTTGTAGGCCTCGTCTGCGAGGCGCGTGTGGACGGCTTCGGCGTCGAGGTCGGAATAGACGGCGACCGACGCAACGTCGAGATCGCGGCAGGCGCGTATGACGCGCACTGCGATCTCGCCGCGGTTCGCGACGAGCAGCTTCTTGATCACGGTCCGTATCCTAAGTGGGTGATCGCGGACGACCTCAGCATCGAGTCGATCACCGCGGCGCTGGGCGGGTCGTTCGGCCGCGAGCTGCGCGTGCACGACTCGATCGGGTCCACGAACGACGACGCACTCGAGTGGGCGGCCGCGGGCGCTCCCGAGGGCGCCGTGGTCGCTGCCGATCGGCAGACGAAGGGGCGAGGACGGTGGAGCCGGGGCTGGCATTCGCCTCCCGGACGGTCGATCTCTCTCTCTGTCGTCCTGCGCCCCGACGAAGCGCGTGCTGCGCTCCTGACCACGGTGCTGGGGGTCGCTGTGGCGGACGCCCTCGAGGCCGAGGCCGGCATCACGTGCGGGATCAAGTGGCCCAACGACGTCGTGGTCGACGGACGGAAGGTCGCGGGAGTCCTCGTCGAGAGCCGTTCGACGGGAGCGGGCATCGAAGCCGCGGTCGCGGGCGTGGGAGTGAACGTGTCGTGGTCGCCCGACGAGATGCCGGCCGAGATCCGCGGGGGGGCGACGAGCCTCGCCGCCGCGGGGGCAGGAGCGCTGCCGCGCGGCCCGCTGATCGCGCGCATGCTCGCGTCGATCGAGGAGTGGTACCGGCGGGCGGAGACCGTCGAGGGCCGCGCGGACGTGGTCTCCGCGGCCGAGGCGCGCTCGACGATCCTCGGCCATCCCGTGTTGCTGCGGCGGACCGACGGGACGCTGGTCGAGGCGACCGCGCGCCGGTTGCGCGGCGACGGCGCGCTCGAGGTCGAGGCCGGCGGCACCGCGTGGGCCGTCACCGCGGGCGAGGTCGAGCGCATCCGGACCGAGAGTTGACGGCGCGTCCGAAGCCGACGAAGGAAGCCCTCGCCTCCGCCTACGGCAAGGTGATCCCCGACGTGATCGCGCCGGGGCTCGACGTGCTGTTCTGCGGCATCAACCCCGGCCTCTACTCCGGCGCGACCGGAAACCACTTCGCCCGGCCCGGAAACCGCTTCTGGCCCGCTCTGCACCTGTCCGGCTTCACCCCGCGACCGCTCCACCCGTCGGAGAAGGAGGAGCTGCTCGCGCTCGGCCTAGGGATCACGAACGTGGTGGACCGCACGACGGCGCGCGCCGACGAGCTGACTCGCGACGAGGTCCTGGCGGGGGGCCGGGCGCTGCGGCTCAAGGTGCGGAGGTACGCGCCGCGCTACCTGGGGGTGCTGGGGCTGGGGACCTACCGGGTGGCGTTCGGGGCCAAGGAGGCGGCGGTGGGCCCGCAGCCGGAGACGATCGGGGAGACGAAGGTGTGGCTGCTTCCGAACCCGAGCGGGCTGAACGCGCACTACCAGCTCCCGGAGCTGGCGGAGGAGTTCGCGAAGCTGAGGAGGGCCGCAATTAGGATGCGGGCGTCCGGACCGACGCCGGGGGAGAACCCGTGACCGCAGAGACCGAGCGCCTCGCCGCTCTCGCCGCACAGGTCAAGCAGGGCGGCGCGCCCAGGTACCACGAGAAGCTCGCCCGGCAGGGGAAGCTCTTCGTCCGCGACCGGCTCACGCTCCTGCTCGACTCCGCCGACGGCTTCGCCGAGGACGGCCTTCTCGTCAACGCTCTCGCCGGCGATCTCCCGGCCGACGGCGTCGTGACGGGCGTCGGCCGGATCGACGGCCGGCCGGTCGCCGTGATGGCGAACGACCCGACGGTGAAGGCGGGATCGTGGGGGGCGCGGACGGTCGAGAAGATCATCCGGATCATCGAGCTCGCGCGCAAGAACGAGCACCCGATGATCTACCTCGTCGACTCCGCCGGCGCCCGGATCACCGACCAGATCGACCTCTTCCCGGGGCGCAGGGGGGCGGGGAAGATCTTCTACAACCAGGTCCAGGCATCGGGGTCCATCCCGCAGGTCTGCTGCCTGTTCGGTCCCTCGGCCGCGGGGGGCGCGTACATCCCCGCCTTTTGCGACGTCGTGCTGATGGTCCAGGGCAACGCCTCGATGTACCTCGGCTCCCCGCGCATGGCCGAGGAGGTCATCGGCGAGACGGTCACGCTCGAGGAGATGGGCGGCGCCCGGATGCACAGCGAGGTCTCCGGCGTCGGGGACATGGTCGTCGCCGACGACAAGGCCGCGATCGAGGCGGCGAGGGGCTACCTCTCGTACTTCGGGCAGTCGTGGCGGGATCCCACGCCGCGTCTGGAGGCGCGGCCCCCGGCATACCGCGGCTCCCTCGGCGCGCTCGTGCCGGAGGACGAGAGCCAGGCGTTCGACATGTACGCCTTCGTCGCCGGCATCGCCGACGAGGATTCGTTCTTCGAGATCAAGCCCGACTTCGCGCGCGAGCTCATCACGGGCCTCGCCCGGATCGAGGGACGCACCGTCGGGATCGTCGCCAACCAGCCGGCGCAGAAGGGCGGCGTGCTCTTCGTCGACTCCTCCGACAAGGCGGCGCGCTTCGTGTGGCTCTGCGACGCCTTCAACATCCCGCTCGTGTTCCTCGCGGACGTGCCCGGGTTCATGATCGGCACCGCGGTGGAGCGGCAGGGGATGATCCGCCACGGCGCCAAGATGATCACCGCGGTTTCCGAGGCCACGGTGCCGAAGTTCTGCGTGATCGTCCGCAAGGCCTACGGCGCGGGCCTCTACGCGATGGCGGGCCCTGGATTCGAGCCCGACGCGACGCTGGCGCTTCCCTCCGCGCGCATCGCGGTCATGGGACCCGAGCCGGCCGTCAACGCGGTGTTCTTCAACAAGATCCAGGCGATCGCAGACCCGGAGGAGCGCGCGCGGTTCGTCGCGGAGAAGAGGGCCGAGTACGAGAAGGACATCGACATCGTCCATCTCGCGTCGGAGAACGTCGTCGACGCGGTCGTCGATCCCGACGACCTGCGCGCCGACCTCGTCCGGCGTCTCGACTACGCGGCGCGCAAGGACCGCACGTTCTCGTCGCGCCGGCACGGCGTGCCCCCGGTGTGAGCGAGCTCGTCGGGCTCCACAGAGACTCGAGCGTCGCGACGGTGACGCTGAACCGCCCCGAGGCGCTCAACGCGGTGTCGGGAGCGATGGCGGACGAGCTTGCCGGAGCGTTTCGGTCGATCGCGGGCGACGAGGGGATCTGGGTCGTGGTGCTGGCGGCGGCCGGCGAGAGAGCGTTCTGCGTCGGCGCCGATCTGAAAGAACGCGCCGGCTTCTCCCTCGCCGACTTCCACCGGAACCGCGTCCAGGTCCGCGGGATGTTCGAGGCGCTGCGCGCGGTGCCCCAGCCCGTGATCGCATCGGTGTTCGGGTTCGCGCTCGGCGGCGGCTTCGAGCTCGCGCTCAGCTGCGACCTGGTCGTCGCGGCGGAGGGCACGAAGCTCGGCCTCCCCGAGGCGCGCGTGGGTCTCTTGCCGGCGGGGGGCGGGACCCAGCTCCTCACCCGGAAGGCCGGCCCGTCACGCGCGAAGGGGCTGATCTACACCGGGCGCCGGCTCGACGCGTCGGAAGGGCAGGCCGTCGGCCTCGTCCACGCCGTGGTCCCGCGCGACGAGCTGGAGCGTGCGACGAACGAGCTCGCGGCCGACATCTGCAGGTCGTCCCCGGTCGCGGTGCGCGCCGCGAAGGCGGCGACCGACGCGGCCCTCGGGGTCCCGATCGAAGAGGGGATCGAGATCGAGCATCGCGCCTGGGAGACCGTGATCGCCAGCGCCGACCGGACCGAGGGCATCGCGGCGTTCAACGAGAAGCGCGATCCGCAGTGGCAGAACCGATGAAGGTCCGGATCCGCGAGGTCGGCCCGCGAGACGGGATCCAGAGCGAGAAGGCGTCGATCGCGACCGCCGACAAGATCGCGCTGATCGACGCGCTGAGCGCCGCCGGCCTCCGCTACGTCGAGGCGGTCTCGTTCGTGTCGCCCAGGGCCATCCCGCAGATGGCCGACGCGCGCGAAGTGTGGGAGGGCATGACGCGCCGCCCGGGAGTCGTCTACTCGGCCCTCGTCCCGAACCGGAAGGGCGCGGAGACGGCGGCCGAGGTCGGCGTGGACTCGATGCAGGTCTTCGTCGCCGCGACCGACTCGTACAACGTCAACAACGTCCGCAAGAAGGTGCGCGACTCGATCGAGGACGTGCAGACCGTGGTGGACGTGGCGCGCGCGGCCGGTATTCCCGTCGAGGGGACGATCTCGACCGCGTTCGGCTGTCCCTACGAGGGCGACGTCGCCCCCGAGCGCGTGGTCGAGGTGTCGCGCTGGGTGGCCGACACCGGCATCGAAACGATCTCCTACGGCGACACGACGGGGATGGCAACCCCCCGGCGCGTCGCGGACGTCGTCACGGCGCTGCGCGAGGAGCTTCCGGAGCTCACCTTGAACATGCACTTCCACGACACCCGCGGGACCGGCCTCGCGAACGTCGTCACCGCGCTCGACCTCGGCATCGACTACTTCGACGCGTCGATCGGGGGCATGGGCGGCAGCCCGTACGCGGCGGGTGCGACAGGCAACGTCGCGACCGAGGACCTCGTCCATATGCTTGCCGACATGCAGATCGAGACCGGCGTCGACCTCGACAAGCTGCTGGAGGCGGCGAGGCTCGCGCAGCGGCTCGTCGCGGGGGCGCTCCCGAGCAAGGTCCTGAAGGCCGGACCCCGCTGGGCCGTCGCGGGACCGGCCTGATGTTCGAACGGGTCCTGATCGCGAACCGCGGCGAGATCGCCGTCCGGATCGCGCGGACGTGCCGTGAGCTCGGCGTCGCCGCGGTCGCGGTGCACTCGGACGTGGACGCGCGGGCCCGCCACGTCGCCGCCGCGACCGACGCGGTCCATCTGCCGGGCGTCGCACCGGTCGACACCTACTTGAACGTCGAGGCGATCCTTCAAGCCGCACGCGCCACGGGCGCCGAGGCGGTGCATCCCGGCTACGGGTTCCTCTCCGAGAGCGCCGGTTTCGCGGAAGCGGTCGCGGCAGCGGGTCTGGTGTGGATCGGTCCGCCGGCGCAGGCGATCCGCGCGCTGGGCGACAAGATCTCGGCGCGCCGGCTCGCGGAGCAGGCGGGCGTCCCCGTCGTACCCGGGATCACCGACCCGGTCGAGGACCTCGCCCCGGTCGAGGCGTTCGCGGCGGAGCACGGCTACCCGGTCGCGATCAAGGCGTCCGGCGGCGGCGGAGGCCGCGGCCTCAAGGTCGCGCGCTCCGCGGGGGACCTCGAGGCCGCATGGACGTCGGCGCGCCGGGAGGCCGAGGCGTACTTCGGGTCGCGCGACGTCTTCGTCGAGCGCTACCTCGAAGGGCCGAAGCACCTGGAGGTCCAGCTCCTCGCGCCCGGCCCGGACGAGGCGATGTGGCTGGGGGTGCGGGACTGCTCGCTGCAGCGGCGGCACCAGAAGCTCGTCGAGGAGACGCCGCCGCCCCGGTGGGCGGACCGCGTGCCGGAGATGGGCGAGGCGGCGGTCGCGCTGTCGAAGGCGAGCGGCTACGTCAACGCGGGGACCGTCGAGATGCTCGTCGACCGGAGCGGGAGCTTTTACTTCCTCGAGGTCAACGCGCGCCTCCAGGTCGAGCACACGGTGACGGAGGAGGTGCTGGGGGTGGACCTCGTCGCCTGCCAGCTGCGGATCGCGTCGGGCGAGAGTCTTCCGTTCACGCAGGCCGACCTGGCGCCGCGCGGCCACGCGATCGAGTGCCGCATCAACGCGGAGGACCCGGCGCGGGGCTTTGCGCCGGCTCCGGGCCGGCTCGTGGAGTACGTGGAGCCGGACGGTATGGGCGTGCGGGTCGACGCGGGGTACGCCGCCGGCGACGAGGTCCCGGGTGCCTACGATTCGCTGATCGCGAAGCTCGTCACGCGCGGCGCCGACCGCGACGAGGCGCGCGCCCGGATGCTGCGAGCGCTCGACGAGTACCGGATCGTCGGCGTCGAGACGACGATCCCGGCGCACCTGTTGCTGCTGCAGGAGCCGTCGTTCGTGGCCGGCACGCACGACACGACCACGGTCGAGTCCGGCGGCGTCCTCGAGCGGCTGGCAGCCCCGCAGGAAGAGGTGCAGGACGTGCTGATGGTGTCGGGCAAGCCGGTGCGGCTGTGGAACCCCGCGATGGCCGCGTCGGCGGCCGCCGCGACGCACGGCACCGCGTCCGGCGGAGACCTCGTCGCGCCGATGCAGGGGACGATCCTGAAGGTGCTGGTCGCGGAGGGCGATCGCGTCGAGGCGGGGCAGCCGGTGGTGGTCCTCGAGGCGATGAAGATGGAGAACGCGATCGCCGCGCCGCTGGCGGGAACCGTAGTCGAGGTCAGGGCCCGACCGGGCGAGACAGCGGGGGCGGGGCAGCTTCTGGCGCGGGTCGAGTGACCGCGCGCGAAGTCGCGCTCCTCGTCGCGCAGCTCGGCGCCTTCACGCTCGTGGGATGGAGCGCGGGATCGTTGCTCGTCCGGTGGAGTAGGCCGGCAACCGCCGGCCTTGCGGAACGTCTCCTCGCCGCGGTCGTCGGGTTCACGTTCTTCGCTCTGGTCGCGCAGCTCTGCAACGTCGTGACCGGGGGCCGCGTCTTCGGCAACGGCGTCGCGGTGCCGGTTGCCGCGCTCGCCGTCGTCGCCGCATGGGTGCTGACCGGGGCGGCCCGCGACGACCGCGCGCACGTGAGGGTGACGCGGGCGTGGCTTCCGCCCGTCTTGCTCGGGGCCATGCTCGTGCTCGTGTACCTGCTGCCGGTGCTGCTCACGGGCTCGGGCGTAAGGACCGGCGACCCACCGTGGCACCTCGGCTGGACGGCGCAGCTGCTCGGTGGCGAGGAGGTCCCGGTGGGCCCCGCAGCGGAGTACGCGCGCAACGCCTATCCGTGGGGGTATCACGCGCTCCTGGCGTCGCTGGTGCGGCTCGTCCCGTCGTCCGACGCGCTGCTCGCGCACGAGACCGTGCACCTCGTGCTGCTCGGGTCGATCCCCCTCGCCGCAGCATGCGTCGCGCGGCGCGCCGACCGGCGCGCCGGGCCCGCCGCCGCCGTCTGCACGTCACTCATAGGCGGGTTCGGTTGGATCCTCGCGTCCGGTCCTGCCTTCGAGCCCAGCCCCCGCGAGGGGCAGTACGGCGCGGACCTCGTCGCGGCGTCGCCGAACTCGGTCTACGAGCTGCTGCCGCCCGCGCTGCCGCGCGAGGTGGGCCTGGTGCTCGCGGGGGCCGCGGCGGTCTTCCTCCTGATCGCGCTCGAGACCGGCACGCGCCGCAGCCGCATCGTCGCCGGCGCCGTCACGGGCGCGGTCGGCCTCGTCAGCGTACCGATGCTGTTCACCGCGCTGGTGTGGGCCGCGGGCGCCTCGCTGTGCGCCAGGGGAAGCCGGGCCGCGATGCTCCGAGACGTGTGCCTGCCGGCGCTCGCCGTCTTCGCTCTGTGGGCGGTCCCGGTCGCGGTCGGCTACCTGAACCATGGAGGATTCGTCGACATCACGCCGCGGCTGGGGATGGAGTGGCCGCTGCTGACGGCGCTCGGCTCGTACGGGTTGCTGCTGCCGCTGGGGGCTGCCGGAATCCTCACCGCCCGCGGCAGCGAGCCGGGGCGCGTGCTGCTCGTGCTGGCGGGTTCCAGCGCGGTGCTGCTCGCGCTGGCGGTCGCGCGCCACGTCTTCGACTGGAGCGTCTGGAACAACGCGACGCTGCTCCACCAGGGACGGATGTGGCCGCCGGTCCACCTCCTGGCCGGCGCGCTCGCGGGCCTGGCAGTCGCCCGCGGGGCGCGGTGGCTGCGGGAGCGGTCGCGGGCGCTCGCCGTCGCGGCGGGCGCGGTTCTCCTTGCGGTTGCCGCCGCCTCGCCCGTGCTGGCGTCGTTGCGCATGAAGGAGCTGCTCGACGAGCGCTCGGCCGGCTACGTCTACGGGGGCGACGACTACGAGCGCGGCTCGTTCGTGCGCGAGGCCGCCCGCGTCCTCGGCCCCGACGACGTCGTCGCGGGCGGCACGGACGAGGTCCGCTGGGCGCTGTTCCAGATGTCGGGGGCCCGGCTCGCCGCGTACGACGACCCGCGCTTCGACGGCAACGACCTGAGGATCCGCTACGCGGAGCTGGCCGAGAGATGGGACGAGGCGGTCGCGGCCGCGGGCTTCACGCCGACACACGTGATCGTGGGCGGCTTCGTCGCGCCTCACGCGGGCCGCGTGGTGGCGCGGGGGGAGTTCGGGGGGCAGACCTGGGTCCTGACGGAGGCGGGCTAGCTGCGAAGGACGCGGAAGCGCGCCACACCCGGCCATCCCGCGCCCGCGCCCGTTCCGGCCGTGAACGAGTAGCGGCCGGCGGGAAGCGGATGCGGCAGGTCGACGCGCCACCGCCCTCTCCCGAGCCGCGATTCCTCTACGGGCACCTTGAACGACGAGCTCTCGCTGCAGTCGTGGCGCGGCCCGAACCGCCCCGCGGCGGGATCCCACGACCGGCACAACCAGCGTCCGAGCCGGACGAGCGAGACGGACAGACGCTTCGGGACGTCGCTCAGCGCGGGGTGGACGCTCCCCTTGATCCGCGTCAGCGTGCCCTCGTCGAAGCACTCGCGGTCGCGGGGGCTGCGGACGTCCGCGATCCACGCCGGATCGCCGTGGAAGGGAAGCTCCTCGTCCGGCGCGCCGACGGGACCCGGCGGCTCGGCCGGTGTCCGGGGAGCCGGAGCGGGATCTCTCCAGTCGACGAAGGCGTATCCGTTGACGGGGCAGCATACGTACGGCGAGAACGTCCGCGCCGCGATGTCGCTCTCGTTCGTGGTGCCCCACCAGTTGCCGGACGCGTCGACGATCATCCCGCTCGTCCCGCTGTCGTCCGACGCGCGGACGTCGAAGGAGTACCACCCGGCGTCGGGCCCTCGCAGGATGTCGTTGCGGTGGACCTCGAACGCGCCGGGCTCCGCGAAGCAGGCGTACGGGTTCTGCGCGCGGAACAGCAGGCTGACGTCGTTGTCCCAGAAGTCGTTCTCGGAGACGTCCACGACCCGCGTCGTCTTGCCCGAGAACGCCGTCTGGTTCGAGTAGAACTCGTTGCCGGTGAAGGCCACGTCGGTGGACGGGTTCGACACCTCGAGCGCCAGGTCGTTGCCTACGAAGACGCTGTCGCGGACCGGGAACGCGTCGGCGCGCAGCGTCATCCCGATGCGCGCGTCCTCGATCCGGACGTGCTCGACGACGCTCGGCGGCCTCGGCTCGTCGGCGTCGCGGAACCTGATCCCTTCCCAGCCGATGTCTTCGACGCCGGTGAAGACCACGGGCTCGTCGACGGTCCCTTGGGCCCTGAGGGCCCCGCGCACGAGCAGAGCCGCCGCGGGCTGGGCCTCGACCCGCACGCCCGGCTCGATCGTCAGCGTGACGCCCTCGTTGACCACCAGCGAATGGTCGAGCCGGATCGGGCTCTGGGCGCGGGTCCACGTCGTGTCCTGCCGGAGCTCCCCCGGCGGCGACGCGACGGCAGTCCCGGCTGCGACCGCCGCGCCGGCCACCGCTGCTGCTGCTGCTGCGATCACCCTCGTCCTGAGCACCATCCCTCTACCCGTTGGAACGACGCGGTTGGGGAGGAGTCGCGCACAAGCCTCCTGGCTCTGACTCTGGCTCTCTGGCTCTCTGGCTCTCGTAATCATGTAATCTCGTAATCCCACTACCAGGAGGGCGAGATGGAGCAGGAGATGACCGGCTGGTTCGCAGGCCGCCTGCCGGACGAGTGGTTCGAGGCCGCCCCCGAGGTGACGGCCGACCGCGACGAGATCCTCGTCGTCGGACGCCTCGCCGACGTCGGCCTCGGCCCCGACGCGTCCGACGAGGCCGCCGGCGCGGCGCGGCTCGCCCGGATCAAGCGTTTCCGGGAGGAGACGCGCGAGGCCCGCATGCGGATCGCCGACGAGGCCGAGCGAATCTTCGGGCGCAAGGTCGCGTGGGGGGCCGAGTGCGGCGGCGTGCGCCGCGTGTTCACGAACATGGCGATCCCGGTGATGACGCGACTCCGTCTGCGCGAGCGCTCGGTGCTCGACACGCTCATCGACGCCGGGGTCGCGCGCAGCCGTAGCGAGGCCCTCGCGTGGTGCGTCCGGCTCGTCGGGCGCAACGAGGCCGAATGGATCGAGTCCCTGCGCGACGCGCTGGCGGGGGTGGAGAAGGCGCGGGCACAAGGGCCGGCGGCATGACGCTGCGGCAGCGAGACGTCTCGGAGGCCGAGGCCCTCGACGCGTACTCGAGCATCGTCACGCGCATCGCGGAGAAGCTGGCGCCGTCCGTCGCGAACCTCGCGGTCTACCGGAAGGTGCGCGGCGGCCGGCGGATGAGCGGCAGCGGCAGCGGCGTCGTCATCACGTCGGACGGGTACGTCGTCACGTCCGCGCACGTGGTGGCCGGCTCGGACGGAGGCAACGCCTCGTTCTCCGACGGGCGCGAGACCTCGTTCGAGATCGTGGGCTCGGATCCGCTGTCGGATCTCGCCGTCGTGCGGGCCCGCGGCGACGACCTCGTCCCCGCGGAGCTCGGCGACGCGGCGCGGCTCAAAGTGGGACAGCTCGTGGTGGCGATCGGCAACCCGCTTGGCTTCGGCGGTACCGTCACGGCGGGAGTCGTCGGCGCGGTGGGCCGCTCCTTCGTGACCCAGTCGAACGGCACCGCGCGCTACGTCGAGAACGTCATCCAGACGGACGCGGCGCTGCACCCCGGGAACTCGGGTGGCGCGCTCGTGGAGTCACGTGGGAGCGTCGTCGGCATCAACACGGCCCTCGTCGGACCCGGCATGGGGCAGGGACTGGGTCTCGCCGTCCCCGTCAACGAGACGACGCTGAAGATCGTCTCGGCGCTCATGACCGAGGGCCGCGTGCGGCGCGCGTGGTTCGGCGTCGCCGGAGGGTCGCGGCCGCTCCCGCCGCGCGTCGCCCGGGAGGTCGGTCGCGAGCGGGGGATCGAGGTCGTGCAGGTCGTCCCGGGCAGTCCCGCCCAGTCGGCCGGTCTGCGGCCGGAGGACCTCATCGTCGAGGTTCACGGGACGCCGGTCGAGGGAATGGACGACCTGCAGCGGCTGATGGACGGCTCGCTCGCGGGCCGAGCGATCGAGATCGCCGTGTACCGGGACCGTCTGCTGCGCCTGACGATCACGCCCGCGGAGCTCGCGGCGTAGCTCGCGTAACCAGGAGGCCTTCGGCGATGACCCACCACCCGCACCTCGGCGGCAACTTCACGATCGGCGGCGACCTGCCCGTGCACCGGCTCGGTTTCGGCGCGATGCGCATCACCGGCCGGGGCATATGGGAGGACCCGCCCGACGCCGCGGGAGCGAAGGCGCTGCTTCGCCGCGTGGCCGAGTCGGGCGTCAACCTGATCGACACGGCGGACTCGTACGGGCCGGAGGTGAGCGAGCGGCTGATCGCCGAGGCGCTCCATCCGTACCCGGCCGACCTAGTGATCGCGACGAAGGGCGGGCTCCTGCGACCCGGGCCGGGGAGGTGGGACGCCGACTGCCGGCCGGAGCACCTGAAGCGCGCCTGCGAGGGCAGCCTGCGGAGGCTGAGGCTCGACCGGATCGACGTCTACCAGCTGCACACGATCGATCGGAAGGTCCCGCTCGAGGAGTCGCTGGGGGCGCTGAAGGGGCTCCAGGACGAGGGCAAGATCCGTCACGTCGGGGTGTCGAACTTCACGGTCGCGGAGCTGGAGCGGGCCCGGCGCGTGGTCGAGGTCGTGTCCGTCCAGAACCTCTACAACCTGACCGACCGGCGGTCGGAGGACGTGGTGGACTACTGCGGACGTGAGGGCATAGCGTTCATCCCGTGGTTCCCGCTCGCCTCCGGTGCCGCCGCGGCCCCGAACGGCCCGCTCGCGGAGGTGGCGAACCTGCACGACGCGACGCCGGCGCAGATCTCGATCGCGTGGCTCCTGCACCGTTCGCCCGTCATCCTGCCGATCCCGGGGACGAGCTCGATCGAGCACTTCGAGGAGAACCTGGGCGCCGGCGCGGTGGAGCTGGGCGACGAGGACATGAGCCGGATAGAGAAGGCCGCGGGGGCCTGGGGGTGAGAATGCGGTCGCCGAACCTAAGTGACTAACGCGCGGAGCTCATTGAATCTTGTGAGGGTTCGGTCGAGGCTTGGGTTTCGCGATCGAGCGAGCGAGAAGTCAATCTTCTCCGTAAGCCGAGGCTGCCACGTCGGCTTGACGTACTTCGCCGACAGCGCCGCTCGGATACGCGCGACTGGTTCCGTTGTGGCGTCATAGACGAGCTTCTCTAATCCAAGCGTCTCTGCCGACGCGATCAGCCACGATTCGTACTTTGAAACTGCCAGACATACCCGAACCGGCTTGGGCGTTACCGTGGCTGCACGACTCTGAAGTTCTGGCCCAAAAGGACAGATCGGGTCGCTATTTGCGTCAAGAACAACCAGCACACCCACGGCACCGGGACGCCCTGCTGCGGCCCTTACGTAGCCTTCGATTCCATTAGGCTTCGTCGCATTCCCGCGCCCATTACAAGGGATCGGCTTCCCTAATACATCTTCGTAATCGCCGTTTTCCCGCTGCCACCGCCGAAGCAAAATCGGAACCGCGTCCCGCTCGCCCGGTCCTTCAACCACGAGCCCGACATGAGGCTCGTCGGCATTTCTCGTCACCCGCCAACCGGATCGAGTGCGTTCGCTCGCAGCAGTTCGCCTGGGGTAATCAGTCCCGTCCTGAGCGTTTCGCGAGTATGCGGTGCCAGTGGCGCGACGTGGGACGCGCCATCTTCTGTCCACACCACGCGGATCTGGTTTTCGCGAAGTGCATCAATAATGTCTGCGCTGTGCGTCGTCATCACGATTTGATGCTCATCGGCATGCTGGTTCAGAATGTCGACTTGTGTTCGCAGCGCCCCGAGGTGTATTGCAGCTTCAGGTTCCTCGATCACGATGACGTTCTTTCGGATCGGCTGATGCAAGGCGAGCAGGATGCCGAAGGCGCGCAATGTTCCGTCAGATATCTGGTTCGCCACAAACTCACGCCGCTTTTCGCCGGTCTGCTGAGTGAAAACGATCGTCAGCTTTGTTGAGTAATGACGCGGTTGAATGTCCGCTAGACCAGGGACGATCGCTGCCAATTCATCCACGAGTTCTCGCCGACGTTCTCGAGGAAGCTGTTCTAGAACGCTTGCAGAATTAGAACCGTCGGGTTCTAAGTCGCCTGTAGAACTAGGCTCCTGGAAATCCCGAACGCGCGCGGGGTTGATCTCTACGATCTGAATTGTCTGAAGAAAATGCCAGATGAGATCCAATTCACCGAAGATTCCGATGAACGGTAGGACAGATTGGCCCTCGGGGGCTTCGAAATCCTCGGGCACCCGCGGAATTCCCTGGTGCGTTCCTTCCCAGGAACCCGAAAACGAAAGACGCTTGCCCCATCGGGTGAAAGCGAAGTAGCCATTGTCGCTGTTGACGTGTCCCGCTTCTTGCTTCACCGTGTACCGTTTTCCAGCTAGGGAACCAAGGCGGAGTTCATATCGAGATGGTTCGAACCCACTAGCAACTTCAAAGTCGATCGCAATAGAGGGATCAAGTGGCTTCCCTCGTCCCGCAACTCGATGTCGTAATTGATCGAATCCCCCACGACGGGCCAGGGCCGTTTGCAAGCCGTATTTCGGTATCTCACCCAGGAGTTTCAGCGCAGCCACTACGTTGGACTTCCCGCTCGCATTAGGACCGACTAAGGCAGTCAGATCCTCGAACGATACGTAGGCTGAGCGATAACTTAGGAAGTTCGTAAGAGTTAGCCCGAGTAGGCGCATCGTCTGATTGTCTCATGGAACCTGCTCGAGGCCATGCGTTACGCGCCGCCTGCCCTCCTTCTAGAAGGATCAATCTGCTCCGAGAATCGCCTGGCATTCATCTATTGATGGGGCCTACAGCAGAGCAGCGAGTGCGCCGCGGCGCGCAGCCGCTACGCCAGCAGGGCCCTCGCGATGACCATCCTCTGAATCTCCGACGTCCCCTCGAAGATCGTGTAGATCTTCGAGTCCCGGTACCACTTCTCCACCGGGAAGTCCTTGATGTACCCGTAGCCCCCAAGGATCTGCACCGCCGTCTCCGTCACCTTCACCGCCGTCTCGGCCGCCTTGAGCTTGCTCATGCTCCCCTCGGCCTTCGTGAACGGTTGCCCGCTCGCCGCGAGCCACGCCGCCTTGTGCACGAGCAGCCGCGACGCCTCGACCTCGGTCGCCATGTCGGCCAGGTGGTTCTGGATCGACTGGTGCTGCGCGATCGGCACGCCGAACGCCTCGCGCTCTTTCGCGTAGTCCGTCGCGAACTCGAGCGCGGCCCGCGCGATGCCCACGGCCTGTATCGCGACCGAGGGCCGCGTCACCTCGAACGTCCGCAGCGCGGCGGACGAGCGCCCGGTCGACTCGCCCGAGCGGGCCTTCGACAGCTTCCCCTCCAGCCGGTCGATCCCGCCGAGCACGCGGTCGAGCGGGATGCGGCAGTCCTCGAGGATGACCTCGGACGTGTCCGACGCGCGGATCCCGAGCTTCTTCTCCTTCTTCCCGGGCCTGATCCCGGGGTCGTCACGCGTGATGATGAACGACGCCTGCCCCCGGTGGCCGAGCTCGGGGTCGACCGTGGCGACGATGATGTAGACGTCGGCGTACTTGCCGTTCGTGATGAAGACCTTCGTGCCGTTCAGCACCCACTCGTCGCCGTCGCGCACGGCACGCGTCCGCAGCGACCGGACGTCCGACCCCGCCTGCGGCTCCGTCACGCCGAACGCCGCGACCTTCGGATCCTCGGGCGTGCCGAACATCTTCGGCGCCCACTCGAAGAGCTGCTCCGGCGTCCCGACGCTCGCCAGCGCCGACAGGGGCAGCCCGGTCCCGAAGATCGCCAGGCCGATCCCGGCGCAGCCCCAGAAGACCTCCTCCATCAGAAGCGGCAGCGTCAGCCCCGTCGGGTCCTGCTGGGACTGGAGGTAGATGTCGATGCTGTACAGCCCGGCCTCCGCCGCCTTCTTCACGACCGGCCAGGGGAACTCCTCCGTCTCGTCGTAGTGGGCGGCTACCGGCCGGATCTCCTTCTCCGCGAACTCGTGCGCCCACTTCTGAAGCTCCTTGTGCTCTTCGGTGAGTGAGAAATCCATCGTGCCTCCGGGTGTGGTGAACTTGACTCTCCAGTCAAGTTGTAGATGCTTCAGGATAGCCCACGACGCACGCCGGCGAACCGATTCACGCCGGCTCGGGAGCAAGCCCAGAGGAGGATCGGTGCAGCCCGAAAACCCCGAGAAGAGGGAAGTCATCTCGTACGAGCGGCTCTACCGGCTCTGGGAGGAGAATAACTGGTCGGCCACGGCGATCGACTTCTCGGTAGACAAGACGCAGTGGCGGGACACCCTGACGGAGAAGCAGCGCGAGGCCGCGTTGTGGAACTACGCGATGTTCCTCGTCGGCGAGGAGGCGGTGGCCCGGACGCTGACCCCGGTCCTCGACGCGGCCCCCGGCTTCCCCGAGAGCATCTTCCTCACGACGCAGATCGTCGACGAGGCGCGCCACCACGTGTTCTTCGACCGGTTCATGCGTGAGGTCGCGGGCCAGGGGACCGACACGAAGTCGACGCTCGAGGCGGTCGACGGTCACCTCACGTGGGGGTTCCGGCAGGTGTTCGCGGAGCTCGACCGAGTGACCGACGCGCTCCGGAAGAAACCGAAGGACCGCCCGCTGCTCGCGCAGACGGTCGCGCTCTACCACCTCGTCGTCGAGGGCCTGCTCGCGACGCCGGGACAGCACTTCATCCAGCGTTACGTCGAGAAGTTCGACATCCTGCCGGGATTCACCGCGGGGATCGACAACGTCTCGCGCGACGAGTCGCGCCACGTCGCCTTCGGCATCAAGCTGCTCGGCGACCTCATCCGCTCCTCGGCGGAGTGCAGGGCCGCGTCGATCGAGATGTTGGACCGCGCGCTGCCGTGGTCGGTCGGAGTGTTCATCCCGCCGAACTTCGACCACTCCTACACGGAGTGCTTCGACTTCACTCTCAACGAGATCTACGCGTTCGGGCTCCGCGGCTTCGAGACGAAGCTGCGTCGACTCGGCATCGAACCCGCCGAGATCCGCGTGTTCTCGCGCGAGGACCGCAGCCTGTCGTACGAGGACCGGTCGCGCCGGCTATGGGTGCTATTGGAGGACGGGATCATGGGGGACGACCGGCGGGAGCCGAAGGTGAGCCCCGAGGCTTTCGAGATCTTGTTCGAGGGCATGACGCGCGCGCTCGACCTCGAGGTCGCCCGTTCGCTCGGCGGCCCCATCCAGTGGGACTTCACCGACGCGGAGCCGTGGCACATCGTCGTGACGAACGGCCACGCCGAGGCCAAGCCGGGGCGCGCGGGAGACGCAGCCCTGCGGCTCGAGACCAACGCGGCCGACTTCGCCAGGATCGCGGTCGACCGGGAGGACCCGCGCTGGTCGTTGCTGAAGCGCAAGCTGCGCGTGCACGGATCGCTGTCGGCGAAGGCGAAGCTGCCGAAGCTGTTCACCTGAGCCCCTGCGGGGGGCGCACGCCGCGGACCGATAGGCTGGCGCGATGGACTTCGACCTCTCTCCGGAGCAGCAGGAGTTCCAGCGCACGATGCGTGCGTTCGTCGACGATGCGATCCGCCCGAACGCAGAGCGCTGGGACCACGAGCACGAGCTCCCGATGGACGCCGTCAAGCAGATGGCCGAGCTCGGGCTCTTCGGCCTGCCGTTCCCCGAGGAGTACGGGGGCTCCGGCGCCGACTTCCTCACGCTGTGTCTCGCGATCGAGGAGCTCGCGCGGGTCGATTCCTCGCTTGCGATCACGCTCGAGGCCGCGGTGGGCCTCGGCGCGATGCCGATCTGGCACTTCGGCACCGAGGAGCAGAAGCGAAAGTGGCTCCCCCCGCTCGCGGCCGGCGAGGCGCTCGCCGGGTTCGGCCTCACGGAGCCCGGCGGCGGGTCGGACGCCGGCGCCACGCGAACGACCGCGCGACTCGAGGGCGGGCAGTGGGTGATCAACGGCTCGAAGTCGTTCATCACGAACTCCGGGACCCCGATCACGTCGTTCGTGACGGTGACGGCCGTGACGGGCGCCTCGGACGGCCACAAGGAGATCTCGGCGATCGTCGTCCCCAACGACACACCCGGGTTCGAGGTCGGCAAGCCCTACCGCAAGATGGGGTGGTGGCACTCCGACACGCACGAGCTGTCGTTCGACGACTGCCGGGTGCCGGAGGAGAACCTGCTGGGCGAGGTCGGCCACGGCTTCCGCAACTTCCTGAAGACCCTCGACGACGGACGGATCGCGATCGCCGCGCTGGCGGTCGGACTCGCTCAGGGGTGCGTCGACGAGAGCCTGAAGTACGCGAGCGAACGCACCGCGTTCGGCGCGCCGATCGGGAGCTTCCAGGCACTGCAGTTCAAGATCGCCGACATGGCGATGAAGACGGAGCTCGCCCGCACCGCGTACCACAAGGCCGCGTGGCTGAAGGAGCGGAGCCGCCCTTACAAGAAGGAAGCCGCGATGGCGAAGCTGTACGCGTCGACGATCGCGGTGGACGTCGCGCGCGACGCGGTGCAGGTCCACGGGGGGTACGGCTACATCGAGGAGTTCGCGGTGTGCAGGCACTTCCGCGACTCGAAGATCCTCGAGATCGGCGAGGGCACGTCGGAGGTCATGCGGATCCTCATCGCCCGCGACCTGGGGCTACCGAGCGCTTGATCTTCGTCACGCGCCAGGAGGACCTCGACCGCGCCGTCGACGCGGCGCGCGCGGCGGGAAGCGTCGGGCTCGACACCGAGTTCCTCAGGGAGAAGACGTACCGAGCGAAGCTGTGCCTCGTTCAGATGGCGTTCGCCGACGAGGTCTACGTCGTCGACGTCCTCGAGCCGCTCGACCTGAAGGGCCTCGCCGACCTCGTCGCGGATCCGGACGTGAGGGTCGTCCTGCACGCGGGGCGCCAGGACCTCGAGCTGTTCTACGAGGGTTGGGGGGCCGTGCCGCGCAACGTCTTCGACGTGCAGCTCGCGGCCGGGTTCGCCGGCTACGGCGCATCGCTCCCCTACGGCCGTCTCGTCGAGTCGCTCGTAGGGAAGCGGCTGGTGAAGGGCGAGTCGTACACGGACTGGTGCAAACGTCCGTTGACGAAGGCGCAGCTGAGCTACGCGGCCGACGACGTGCGGTATCTCGCGGCCGCGGCCGACCGTCTCGACGGCGAGCTGGACCGTCTCGGCCGCCGCGACTGGGTCTTCGAGGAGATGAAGGCGCTGGAGTCCGAGGAGGTCTATCGAACCGATCCCGGCGAGGCCTGGCGCAAGGTAGGGGGCCGCGGGACCCTCTCGCCGAAAGCGCTGGCCGTCCTGAGGGAGGTCGCGCGCTGGCGGGAGGACACCGCTCAGCGCCGCGACGTCCCGCGCGGCTGGGTGATCAAGGACCCGACGATGATCGAGATCGCGCGCCGCGCGCCGGCGTCGACACAGCAGCTGAAGTCGATCCGCGGGTTCAACTCGTCCGAGGCCGACCGGTCGGGCCGCGAGATCCTCGCCGCGGTCGAGAGCGGACGCGCGGCTCCGTCGATCAGCCTCGGGGCTGCGCCGCCGAAGGGCGCCCAGGCGCGGGCGCGGATGCTCTCGGGGCTCGCCGACGCGGTCGTGCGGGCGCGGTGCGAGCAGGCGGGGCTTGCGACGGAGCTCGTGTCGACGCGCTCCGAGCTCGAGGCACTGCTCGCCGAGGTCGTCGACGGATCGATGGACGAAGGGCGCCACCGTCTGATGCGCGGATGGCGGCGCGAGCTGGCGGGCGACGCCGTCGTCGCGCTCGCGCAGGGGCGGATCGCGGTCAAGGCGATCCCGAACGCGCCGTACGTGGAGGAGCTTCCGTTGTGATCGAGGTAAGGAGCTGAGCATGGCAGCGGACGACGAGAGGATCGCCCTCTTCCTCGACTTCGAGAACCTGGCGCTGGGCGCCCGCGACCGCGGCGAGCGGCTCGACATGGCCGTGATCATGGAGGCCCTGTCGGAGCGCGGCCGCGTCGTCGTCAGGCGCGCCTACGCCGACTGGAACCTGTTCTCCGAGCACCGCGGCGGGCTCGTCGGTGAGCGGATAGAGATGATCGAGATCCCCCAGCGGACCGGGATGGTCCGCAAGAACGCGGCGGACATCAAGCTCGCGGTCGACGCCTGCGAGCTCGCGTTCCAGCGCGAGTTCATCACGACGTTCGTGATCGCGTCGGGAGACAGCGACTTCACTCCGCTGGTGCTGAAGCTGAGGGAGCTCAACAAGAAGGTCATCGGCGTCGGCGTCGAGGGCTCGACGTCGGAGCTCCTGCCCGGCGCGTGCGACGAGTTCCTGTTCTACGAGAACCTGCTGGGGCGCGGCTCCGGCGCGTCGCCCTCGCGGCGCCGCCGCAGGAGCAGGTCCGGCGACGACGGGGAGGCCGCCGCCGAGCCGGACGAGTCGACCTCCGACATCGCGGAGATCTCGCGGCAGGTCACGCGCACGCTGAGCGGGCTCCAGCGGACGACCGACGGGTCGGTCCTGTCGTCGATGATCAAGCGAGCTCTGCTGCGGAAGGATCCGACGTTCTCCGAGAGCGACTACGGTTTCCGCACCTGGAGCGAGCTCATGCGCCATCTCGCCTCGCTAGGCGTCGTGGAGCTCGTGAACGGCAGTGCCGAGGGAGACCCGGTCGTGGACTTCCCCGCCGAGGGCGGCGGCCAGGCACGCGCGTTCCAGCTGCTCCAGGACACGGTCCGCGAGATCGAGGCGAAGACCGGAACTCCTCCGCTCTCGGGGTTGAAGGACCAGCTCCGCAAGAAGAAGCCGGGCTTCAGCGAGAAGGACTACGGATACGGGGGCTTCCTGCAGTTCGTGAAGGCCGCGCGTGCGAAGGGCGTCGTGGACATGGACTGGGACGAGGAGGCCGAGGACTACGTCGTGTCGGTGGCGCGCGTCTAAAGTCGGGGGCCGCCCCTGACCACTGGTGACCGTGGTGAGTAGTGATCGTTTGCTAGGTACTGCGGCGCGCCGCCACGAAGGCAGAGGGCGTGCGCAAAGTTGCGGCGGCGTTCGCGGCCGGGTCGATGTTGCTTTCTTCGCTGGTCGCGGCGCGCGCCGACGTCCGAGGCGATGCGTGCCGCGACCGACGAGAGGCGAGCGAGTGCCGTGCCGGGCGCCGAAAGAACCGGAAGCCGCCGCGGGAGCCTCGGCCCGCACGGGTGGAGCGCCGCGCCACTGCGGACTATCTCGGCCCCGCGGCCGGCGTGGAGGTCGAGGGCCGCGGCGCCTACGTCTGCGCCGCGGGGAGCCCCGGCGTCGGATGCCTGAAGTTCACGCCGGAGGCCGGGGAGGCCTACGTCGCGCTCGAGATCGTCGACCGAAGCGGGACGCCGGTGGCGGCGACCGTCGCGCAGGCGGGCGTGGAGGGCGCCACGCGCCTCTGTGGGCGTACGGAGCAACCCATCGAGATCTTCTCCGGCGTCGAGGTGTTCGTGCGGCTGTCCGCGCACGACCCTGCGTGTGGCGGCGTCGCTACCGCGGGGACTGTGAACGCGGTGTTCTCGAACCTGCCGTGAGCGCGGTTCGGCCTAGCGGAGCCAGGTCCTCACGATCGCCTTGCTGAACCCCCATGCGTAGCGGAACGTCGTCGGCTTCTTGGTCGTCCCGCCCGCACGGCGCCTCAGCGTGATCGGGACCTCGACCACGTTCATGCCCTTGCGCGCCGCGTCGAGGATGACCTCCGAGACGTAGAACTGGTCCTGACGAAGGTCGAGCCGCCGCAGCGCGTCGGCGGTCATGGCGCGGTAGCCCGTCGACGGGTCGGTGATCGGCGTGCGGCCGAGCGTCGTCAGCAGCCGCGCGAACAGCTTGACGCCGTAGCTCCGCACGTTCGACTCGATCTCGAACGAGCCGAGGACGCGCGACCCCTGGACCATGTCGGCCGTCCCGTCCAGCAGAGGCTCGACGAGCCGCTCCATCTCCTTCGGGTCGTGCTGGCCGTCGCCGTCGATCGTCACGACGACGCGCGCGCCGGCGCGCAGCGCCGCCTCGTATCCGAGCCGGACGGCGGCTCCCGATCCCCGCCGCAGGTCGCGCCGGATGACGGCCGCGCCGAGCCGCCCCGCAGCGGCCTCCGTCGCGTCGGTGCACCCGTCGGCGACCACTATCGGGACGACCGGCAGGCCGGCGACGTCGTGGGGCATCTGGCCGACCACCGCCGGAAGGTTCTCGGCCTCGTTGTAGGCCGGCACCACGACCGCGCACGCACCCACCGGAGGGGCGAACCCGCTCTCCTCGAACCGCCTGAGCGCCATGTAGTCGACGAGGTCGCCGACCTCGTTCGACAGCTGGTCGTCGCGCGAGAAGCTGCGGAAGACGAGCCCGAGCGTGAAGAGGTTCGAGATCACGAGGAGGCCGATGATCCGCCGCTCCCCGCCGGGCTCGAACCCGAGAGCGCCCAGCACGGGGTCGAGGAGCGCGGGTGCGATCGCCGCGACGGTGAGGCCCCCGGCGACGATCGCGACGACCAGCAGCTCCCCGCGCCGCAGCTGCCGCTTGCGATAGCGCATGACGGCGAACGCCGCGAGCAGCGCGGCGACGAGAGCCCCAAAGATCCTCAGACCCATCGCAGGTTCCCTTCGATGGCGGCGATTGCGGCCTGCGTAGACGTGCGGAAGAGCCCCGAAAGGGGCGCGAGCAGGCTAGCAGATCGCCGCCCGACCTCCTTGGAGCGGAGCGACGTGGTTCGGGCGGCAGGTGGTTGACTGGAGGGATGGAGGGCTACGACGCGTCGACGTACGGGGACCGGATCGCCGACGTCTACGACGAGATGTACGAGGACCTCTTCGACCGCGACGAGGTCGTCGAGGTCCTCGCGGGGCTCGCCGGCGGGGGCCGGGCCCTCGAGCTCGCGATCGGGACGGGCAGGATCGCGCTTCCGCTCGCGGCCCGCGGCGTCGAGGTGCACGGGATCGACGCGTCCGAGGCGATGGTCGCGAAGCTCCGGTCGAAACCGGGCGCCGATGCGATCCCGGTGACGATGGGCCACTTCGGAGAGGTCGCCGTCGAGGGGTCGTTCGCGCTCGTCTACGTCGTCTTCAACACGCTGTTCGCGCTTGAGACGCAGGAGGAGCAGGTCGCTTGCTTCGCGAACGTGGCGCGGGTGCTCGAGCCCGGTGGCTGCTTCGTCGTCGAGGGCTTCTTCCCCGACGTGGCGCGCTTCGACCGGGGGCAGCGCGTCGACGCGACGCGGGTCCAGGTCGACAGGGTGATGCTGGACGTGTCGCGGCACGATCCCGTCGACCAGACGGTCCTGAGCCAGCACGTGGTGATCGCTCAGGACAGGACCTTCCTCTACCCCGTGTCGTTGCGGTACGTGTGGCCTTCGGAGATGGACCTCATGGCGCGCCTCGCGCGGCTGCGGCTCCGCAACCGGTGGGGCGGCTGGAAGGGCGAGCCCGTCACGTCGCAGACGCAGAAGGTCGTGTCGATCTACGAGCTTCCGGGCGGCGCTAGGGGTTGAGGTAGGGCCTCTTCGGCCGCGGGACGCCCTCGACCGAGCTCGCGTCCACGATCACCTCGCGCCCGAGCGGGTACATCGCGCCGGTCACCCGCACCCAGTCGTCCTCCGAGACCTCGCCCGGCGGCGCTCCCACGACCCTCACCTGGATCGACAGCGCGTCCGCGACGCAGCACGAGACGAGGAAGCGCGACAGCAGGAACTCGTCGGCCGGCATGCTCGAGTCGCGGGCGACGAAACCGACGAAGGACACCTCGGTCCCGGCGCGCTGCACGAGCGCCTTCATCGCGTCGCGGTCGCGCACGGCCCCCGCGACGTCGATCAGCGTCAGCTCACCGGACTCGATGTCGGCCGCGCTCGACGTGTACCCCGAGCTCACGAAGCTCGACCGCCGCGACGCCGCGTACGACCCGAGCGACGCCGGCGGCAGCGCCAGCGTCGCGACGACGGGGAAGACGATCGCGCCGAGCCTCCAGGCGTCGGCCCGCGAGAGCGGCTCGGCGTGCGTCCCCCGCGCCGACCACAGCCGGCCCGCGACCGCGACCGTCAGGATGACCGCTCCCAGCGGGACCACCCAGTCCGTGCGGTCGGAGAGGTAGAGGAACGACCGGCCCGAGACCAGCAGCCACCAGAACAGCCCCGCCCACGCGGCCATCGCGGCGGCCGAGGCCAGCTTCGCCGCCGACCAGCGGCGCTCGCGGGAGCGGTCGAGCGTCGTCTGCACGGTCGTCATCCGATCAGCACCTCGATCCACAGGGTCCCCGCGAGGGTCACCGCGGCGACTCCGACCACGACCGTGCGGAAGAACCCCCGCGTGAACGTCGCGGAGTAGAGGAACCCCAGCTTCGTGTCCACCATCGGCCCGAACACGAGGAACGCGAGCTGCGCGCCGACGCCGAACTGCACGAACGAGGCGGCGACGAACGCGTCGGACTCGGAGCACAGCGACAGCACGAACGCGAGCGCCATCATCGCGATCAGGTCGACGACCGGCGTCCCGGCGACCGAACCGATGACGGACTGCGGGACGAACGTCTGCAGCGCCGCGGCCACCATGGCGCCGACGACGAGGTATCGCCCCATGAACAGGAAGTCGCCCGAGAGATGGGCGAAGAACGCCTCGGCGCGCGTTCCGCCTCCGTGCTCGTGGCCGGCGTCGTCCTCGCGCGGGCGCAGGAGCTCGGCCTTGCTCTTGTTGGAGACGACCCAGCCGATCGCAACCGCCGCGAGGAGGCCGAGCCCCGCGCGCCCGAGGACCATCGGCCACAGCGAATCGCGCCCGCGGTACGCGACGAACGTCGACGCGATCACGACCGGATTGAGGATCGGCGCGGCGAGCATGAACGTCACCGCGGCCGCAGGCGACAGCCCCTTCGCGGCAAGCCGCCGGGCGACCGGGACGGACCCGCACTCGCACACCGGGAACGCGAAGCCGGTCATCGCCGCCGCCGGCAGCTGCAGAGGCGCGGGCAGCGCGGTCAGCTTCTCGAACGCGCGGCTCGGGACGAAGACCTCGATCGCCGCGGAGACGACCGCGCCGAGCAGCACGAAGGGCACCGCCTCTATCAGAAGCGAAGAGAACACGAGCAGGAAGTTCTGCACGCCCGCGACCCGTCCGGGATCGAGCACCTGGAGGACGACCCCGAGGCCCGCGAGCAGCGCCACGACCGCCGCGGCGTTCGCCCACGAGGCGGTGCGGGGGCGGCGGAGCGCGACCTCGGCCATCAGCAATACCGTCCGAACGCGACCGCGATCGCGGGGAAGACGTCGGCGAAGAGCGGTCCACCCTCGGGCGCCCGGACCTGCGCCAGCGCCCGGAGCACCTCGTCCTCGCTCACACGCCGCCGGGCGAGGGCCTCCTGGTCGAGGAACAATCCCCCGGGAACGACCTCGTCGACGAGAGACGCGGCGTCGGCGCCGGGGATCATGCCGGGGACGCTCTCGGCGGCGACGGCCTCGTCGTCGCCGGTGCTCCCGGTCGCGGTGAAGACGAAGGCGGCCGAGCCGCCCGTGACCTGCTTCGCCTCGAGGGCGACGGAGCGAACGGTGGCGTCGAGGCGTTCGACGCCGCCCTCGACCGCGATCACGGCGAGGTCCGGGACCTCGTCGCGGCCGAACTTGCTCTGGAGCAATGCGAGGCCGTCGTGCGGCTCGTCGCCCCTCCGGGTCTTGAAGAAGACGTCGCGGTCCACGTTCACGTGCCAGTTGCCGCCGATCGCTCCGAGGTACGAGCGCCGTGCGGCGACGATCCCGATCACCGGCTCCTGGCGCATCTCCTCGTCGAGGTCGTCGCCGAGCGTGGCGATGACCGAGAGGGGGCTCCGGGGCGACCACGCCTTCCGCACGCGTCCGGCGTCGTCCCGCAGGATCGTTCCCGTTACGCCGTGCTGCGACGGCCTGCCTCCGGTCCCGACCGTCGTCAGGACCGCGGCGGGATCGACCGGCAGAGAGACCGTGTCGGCGTCGAGCGTGGCCGCTCCCGACTGCATCGCGCGGTCCAGGTACTGGTAGTCACCCGTGACCGCCTCGAGATCGGCCGACCCGCGGCCGATCCACACGAACTCCACGACGAGCCGGGGGCGCTCGCCGGTGGCGAGGCCCTCGATCGCGCGGCCGGACCGGACGTCGGCGTGCGGGCGGTCGAACCCCAGGATCGACTCGATCGTCACCGCCACGTCGTCGAGTCCGGTGCCCGCGGGGATCTCCGCTTCGGGATCGACGCCCGTCCCCCAGAAGGCGAGGGGTACGCGCGTCGCCTCGACGCCGGCCGCCGTGCTCGGCCACGGGACCCGCGCCCACCGCGCGTCGCTCGAGATCGACCCCGACGCGACCGCGAGCACGTCCGGCGAACGGCCTTCGCGGAACCCCGCGGCCACGCGCGCCCGCAGGCCGGCAGGGAGCGAGCAGAAGGGAACTTCGGACGAGGCGGCGGCGGGCTCGTCGCACGAATGGCCGGCGCAGAAGGCGCGCAAGACCGCCGCGGGGGCCGCTATCACGGCCACGAGGGCCAGGAGGACGAGAGTGCGGCGTCCCGCTGCGAGACGCGTCTGCGCGGGATCCTCGGCCGCATTCCGGCGCCAAAGCATCGCGGCCAAGCTACCGTGAAGCCGATGCCTATCGAGCAGGAAGTCGTCGCGGAGCCCGAGCGCGCCGCGTCCATCGGTCGCTCGGAGCGACGACCGCGCCACGCCGGAGCGACGACCGAGAGACGGGGTGGAGGAGCGGAGCGGGTGGGGCCGCCCGCAGCTAAGGCCGGCCCGCCCGCAGCGGTGCTCGCGATCGGAGCGGTAGCCCTCGTCGTCGCGGTCCGCGCGACGCCCCTCGGTCGCTTCGCCGGCGTCGAGACGTTCGCGCTCGTGTTCACCTCGATCGTCGTCGAGGCGCTCCCGTTCGTCCTGCTGGGCGCTCTCGTCTCGGCGCTGATCGAGGTCTTCGTGCCCGACCGCGCTTTCGAGCGGCTCGCGCGGCTCCCCTCCGCGCTCCAGATCCCCGGAGCGGCATTCGGCGGGCTCGCCTTCCCGGTGTGCGAGTGCGGCTCCGTGCCGGTGGCTCGCCGGCTCATCTCACGCGGGCTGCACCCCGGCGCAGGGCTCGCGTTCATGGTCGCGGCTCCGATCCTGAACCCGATCGTGATCCTTTCGACCGTCGTCGCGTACGGGGGCCGCGGCCTCGCGCTGGAGATGGCGGCGGGGCGGGTCGTGCTCGGGCTCGCGGTCGCGGTCGTCGCGGGATGGGCGCTGGGCAACGTGCCGGCGAGCGAGCTGCTACGAGAGCGGAACGACGCGGGGTCGTGCGAGCACGACGACGAGCCGCGGGCGAGGTTCGTCGAGCACCTGGCCGCAGACTTCTTCCACATGGGGGCCTTCGTGATCCTCGGAGCCGCCCTCGCGGCCGTTCTTCAGACGGCGATCCCGCAGAGCCTCGTGTCCGGCGTCGCGCGGACTCCCGTCGTCGGCTCGCTCGCTCTCATGACGATCGCGTTCGTGCTGTCGCTGTGCTCGGAGGCCGACGCGTTCGTGGCCGTCTCGTTCACGCCGTTCCCGGTCGGCTCGCAGCTCGCGTTCCTCGTCTTCGGCCCGGTCGTGGACGCGAAGCTCGCCTTCTTGTACGGCGCGACGTTCCGGCACGGCTTCGTCCTCCGCCTGCTCGCCGTAGCGGTGCCCGTCGTCCTCGCGGGGTCGCTGTGGTTCGAGGTGTGGCTGCGATGATCGACCGGCGACGGCTCGCGCGCGGGCTCACGCTTGCCTGCTGGGCGGGGTTCTTCGCCTGGTTGCACGTGGGCGGCGAGAAGACGCGCTATCTCGGCCCCCGGACGTACTGGGTCGTCGTCTTCGGCGCGGTGGTGCTGGGCGCGGCGGCCGCGGCGCACTTCGCCACCCTGAGGACGCCGTCCCCGCGCCGCCTCGGGCGAGGAGACGCCGCCGCCCTCGCGATGCTGCTGCTGCCGCTCCTCGTCGTCGCGGCGGTGCCGTCCGCGCAGCTGGGCGCGCTCGCCGCGTCCCGCAAGACGGCCGGCGCGGGGGCCGGGGCCGTCGGCGTGATCGCGCCTCCGGCCCCCGACCCGGACGCGCCGGTGTCGTTCGTCGACGTCCACTACGCGAGCGAGTCGGAGGCATACGCGGCCGAGGCCGGGATCGCCGAGGGCATGGAGGTCGAGCTCACCGGCTTCGTCACGCATCCCGCCGGTCTCCCCGACGCGACGCTGGGTCTCACGCGGTTCCAGGTGTCGTGCTGCGCGGCCGACGCGGTGCCGTACACCGTCCCGGTGGCGTTCGATCCCGCGAGCCGGCGCGACGACGAGTGGCTGCGGGTGAGGGGACGCCTTGCGTCGCGCGACGGCGTCTACGTCCTCGACCCCGTCGAGATCACGCCGGTCGACGCGCCGTCCGACCCCTACCTGTACTAATCTGCGCCCGTCCCCTGAGGGGTCGCTTGCGATCCCGCCAAAAGGGATGGGTCGCTTGCGATCCCGCGACAAAGAGATGGGCGGCTCCTCGTACGGGAGGTTCCTTGCCGAAACGCGTCCTCGTAGTGACTGCGGTCGCCCTCGCGCTCGCGGTTGCCGCGTGGTTCGTGCTGCGCCCGGACACCGGCGTGCCCGGCGATGCTCCGACGGAGCCGGAGATGGCGGCGGCGGTCGGGTCGCAGGTGATGGAGCACCTCTACCTCGGGCACGTCCCCGGCCGCTCCGGTGAGGTCCTGATGGTCCCCAAGCCGCACCACTTCCTGATCAGCGACTGGGACATGACGCAGCTCGCAGGGCCGACGCCGCCGCTCGGGAGCACGCACCCGAACCCGTGGAGCTATCTGACCCGCGTGCCGATCGTCGCCTACGGACCAGGGGTCCCGGCAGGGGTCGTGGAGGAGGAACCGGTCGACATCGCCTCGATCGCCCCCTCGTACGCGGCGATCCTCGGGATGCGGGACTTCGAGGGAGAGGCGAAGCCCCTGGACGCGATCACCGCGGTGCGGACGAAGCCGAAGCTCATCTTCACGATCGTGATCGACGGCGGCGGGTGGAACGCGCTGCAGGAGCATCCGGGGTCGTGGCCGGCGTTGAAGAGCCTCATGGCGGGCGGGACCACGTACACGAACGCGACGCTCGGCTCGGCTCCCTCGATCACCGGCGCGCTTCACGCGACGTTCGGCACCGGCGTCTACCCGCGCACGCACGGGCTCCCGGGGCACGTCATGCGCGACGGTGAGGGCAAGCTCGTCGACGTCTTCCTCGACCGGGCGGACCCGCGGTTCCTCGACGCGCCGACGGTCTCGGAGATCTGGGACGAGTCGAACTTCAACCGTCCGATCGTGGGGACGGTGTCGTTCGAGGGGTGGCACCTCGGGATGATCGGTCACGGCGCGCAGCGCGAGAACGGCGACAAGGACATCGCGGTCCTGTGGGAACGCGACGAGCAGGAATGGTGGATCAACGAGGACTACTACACGCTGCCTCCGTACCTGCACGAGATCGGGACCGAACGGCTCGAGACGTACGAGGAGCAGCTCGACCCGCGCGACGCCCTCGAGGACGGTGCCTGGTTCGGGCACACCGTCGAGCAGCTCCGCGACAAGGCGACGCGTCCCGGGACCCCTGCCTTCGTCCGGTTGACCGGCGACGCGATCGTCGAGGTCATCGAGAACGAGCCGCTGGGACAGGATGCGATCACCGACCTGTTCTGGGTCGAGATGAAGATGCCCGACCACGCCGGTCACTCGTGGAACATGGTGCGGCCGGAGCAGGCCGACGTGCTCGCCGAGACCGACGCGCAGATCGCGCGCATGAAGGCCGCGCTCGACGAGAAGGTCGGCCCGCAGGGCTACCTGCTGGTGATCAGCGCCGACCACGGGCAGCAGCCGCTTCCGGACCTGCACGGCGGCTGGCGGATCAACACCGGCGAGGTCCGAAAGGACATCGAGGCGCGGTTCGGGCCGGTCGTCGAGAAGGTCACGCCCGCCGACGTCTTCCTGGACATGGACGCGATGGGGCGCGGGGGCTGGGAGCCGTCCGACATCGCGCGCTACCTCGGCACGTACACCGTGGCCGACAGCATTCCCGAGGGGAAGCAGGGGAGCGATCTCGTGCCGGAAGGGCGGCTCGACGACCGCGTGTTCGCGGCGGCGTTCTCCACCGGATTCCTCGAGTCGCTCGACCCCGTCGTCGACCCGCGCAGGATCCAGTCGTTCGGCGAGAGCGAGTACCCCGAGGGGCAGTTCATCGTCCGGCGCGAGGGCGGCCGGTAGGGTGCGCCGGTGCTGAGACGAGGCATCGCCCTTCTGTTCCGCAACCGCGACTTCGGCGCGCTCATGGGCGCGCAGTTCTTCGCGCAGGCAGGTGACGGGCTGGTCCAGGTCGCGCTCGCCGCGAGCATCGTGTTCGGGGGCCAGAAGGGCTTCGACCTCGAGGGTGCGAAGTCCCCGGACGACCTGCTGCGGATCGCCCTCTACACGTTCATCCCGTACACGATCGTCAGCCCCTTCCTGGGCGTCGTTATCGACCGCTGGGACCGGCGGAGCCTGCTGATCGCCGCGAACGCGTTCCGCGCGCTCGTGATCCTCGCCATCCCTCTCGCCGGAGTGGACGGCCTGCCGGAGGCCGTCGTGTTCGGAGCGTTCCTGCTGACGCTCAGCTCGACGAGGGTGGTGCTCGCGACCAAGGCGGCCGCGCTCCCCGAAGCTTTGGGGGAGCGGGCGGATCCGGAGGACGGAAAGGATCCGGCGCTCGTCGAGGCGAACGCGGTGTCGCAGCTCGGCGGCGCGCTGTTCCAACTCGGCGGCGCCGGGATCGCGCTCGTCGCGAAGAACTACGTCGACGCGGAGCCGATCGTCCTGCTGGGCGTCGGGGTCTACCTGCTCGGGGCGCTCTTCCCGCTGGCGATGCGCCGGATGGACCCGGACAGGACGCGGACGAGCTTCGCGGCGGAGGTGGCGCACGTGGCGCGCTCGATCGCACAGGGCCTGCGCGAGGTCGCCCGCACGCCGAAGGCGGGCGCGTCGATCACCACGTACTTCTGGCTGCGGTTCCTGTGGAGCTTCACGCTCGTCGGCATCGGCTTCACCGCGCGCGAGCTGCTCGCCGACGACGACCTGCAGGTGGCGATCCTCACCGGGGGCGCGGGGGCGGCCGGCGCGGCCCTCGGCTTTCTCTTCGCGAGCAAGCTGTTGCAGCGCGTGCGCTCGACCGCGCAGCTCGTCCTGGCGGCGTCCACCGTAGCGGGGCTCGCGGTCGGGATCCTCGGGGCGCTCGAGATGAAGCTCGCGGTCGCCGTGCTGGCGTTCTTCTTGGGGCTCGGGTTCTTCCTGGCGAAGATCTCGCTCGACTCGCTGGTGCAGGAGGCGCTCGGCGCGGACTTCAGGGGCCGCGCGTTCTCCCTGTACGACATCGCCTACAACGTCGCCTGGGTCCTCGCCGCGGGGATCATGAAGATCGCGTGGAGCGACGACGTGAAGGGCGCCCTGCTCGCGGGGGCCGGCATCGTCTTCCTCGCCGGGATCGCCGCCCTCGGGGCCTGGTTCAAGAGCGCGGGGCTGCTACGGACGGCGGCGGAAGCTCCGGCAGCGGCCCGCTGACCCGCCGTCTCGCCGGCGTCCTCACCGCGCTCGTCGTCGCGCTCTCCCTCGCCGGCATCGGCCTGCAGGTCTACGAGGAGGTGGAGCTCGGCCCCGTCCCCTCGTTCCGCGCGCAGGCGTGCGCGCTCCCGCGCGCGTGGCTCCAGCGCACCCGCCGCGGCTACTACGAGCCGCGCTCGGGACAGATCTCGCTGCTGCCGAGGACGCCCGCGTACATGGCGAGCGGCGGCGACGGCTGGAGCCATTCGGGACCGTGGCCCTACCTGCAGGAGGTGCCGCTCGTGTTCTACGGACCCGGGATCGTCCCGGCGACCGGGGACACCGCCACGCGGGCGACGATCGCCGACATAGCCCCGACGACCGCCGCGCTGCTCGGTGCGCGCTTTCCCGCCGGGGACGGCGACGTCCTCGAAGAGGTCGTGCGACAGAGAGCGCGGCCGCCGCAGCTGGTGGTCACGATCGTCTGGGACGGCGGCGGGTGGAACACGCTGCGGCAGTGGCCGGAGGACTGGCCGAACCTCGCGCGGCTGATGCGCCGCGGCGTCTCGTTCACCCGTGCAACCGTGGGCTCGTCCCCCAGCGTGACCCCGGCGGTGCATTCGACGCTCGGGACGGGGTCCTATCCGTGGAAGGCGGGAGTCACCGGCGTGCCCGTGCGCGACGAGGAGGGCGAGGTCGTCGACGCGTTCCTGGAAGGGGCGTCGTCACGCTTCCTGAAGCTCCCGGCGTTCGCCGAGGTCTGGGACGAGCGCCACGGCAACCGCCCGCTCGTCGGCATGCTCGGCTACGAGCCCTGGCACCTCGGGATGGTCGGCAAGGGGGCCGAGCGACCGGGCGGCGACAGGGACGACGCGGTCTGGTTGAACGTCGAGACGAACGAGTGGGTCACGAACGACGCGCACTACACGCTGCCGGACGAGGTCGTGCGGACCAGGGGTCTCGCCGCGTACCTCGACGCCCTCGACGCGGCCGACGGAGCGATCGACCGCTCGTGGCGCGGGCACGCGATCCTCGACGCGCCCGACCGGGTCGAGGAGACGCCGGCGTTCGTGCGGTACCACACGGACGCGCTGCTCAACCTCTTGCGCGACGGCGGGTACGGCGACGACCGGACGACGGACCTGCTGTTCACGAACTACAAGCAGATCGACCGCGTCGGGCACTACTTCAACATGGCGTCCGAGGAGGTCCACGACTCGCTGGCCGCGACCGACGAGGAGCTGGGGCGGATCGTGGCGGCGCTCGACGCAGAGGTGGGCCGCGGCCGGTACGTCGTGATCGTCACCGCCGACCACGGGCAGCAGCCGGACGCAGCGGCCGTCGACGGGTTCGGGATCGACCCGAACGAGGTGGAGCGGGACATCGACGCCGCGTTCGGTCCCGTCGCGGACGCGGTGTGGCCCACCGAGGTGTTCCTGGACGACGAGGCGCTCGAGCGCGAGGACGTAGCGGTGGCGGAGGTCGCGCGCTGGCTGGGCGACTATCGCGTGGAGGACAACGAGCCCGACCCCGACCCCGGCGGAACCGGCCGGCTCGCGGCGTCGGACCGCGTCTTCGCGCTGGCGATCCCGGCGACGGTCCTGCCGGAGATGGACTGCGGTTAGGATGCCGCGATCCATGGCTTCTTCGACCTTGACCGAGCGCGTCCGGCCTCAGCCCGATCCCACTTCGGGCGGCCGCGCCGACCGCTGGCTGGCGCACCCGGGTGCGTTGCTGCTCACGGCCGCGATCCTGCTGCTCGTCTTCGGCTGGACGTTCGTGTCGAACCCGGGTCGTCCGGCCCCCGCCGACGACCCGGCGTACTACTCCTGGCGCATGGAGGCGCTGATCGAGAACGATCCCGTGACGCTGCTCGATGTCACCGGGCCGCTCGACATGTACTCCGGCGGCTATCGCGTGACTACGCCGGTGATCGCGTCGTTCTTCCGGGAGATGGGCGGCGCCGCGCTGCTGACGCCCACGGCGCTGCTCGCCGTCGGTCTGCGCGTGGTGATCCCGTTGCTGCTCGGGGGCTTCGCGTACAGGCAGCGGCGCGATCCTCTGATCTTCCACGCAGTCGCGCTCGGCTCGGCAAGCCTGCTGCTGACGCCGCCGTTCGGCGGGTACCTCGACAACGTCCTGACGCTCTTCTTCCTCGCCGCGTCGCTGTTCTTCATCGAGCCGTCGCGCCGGTCGTGGCCGGCGCGCATCGTGTTCGCCGGCCTGCTCGTGCTGTCGGGGCTGACGCACCCGACCACGCTCGTGATCTTCTGCGCCGTGCTGGGCGCGATGGCCGCAGCGCGCTGGCTCTTCCGCGGACTCGACCTGCGGTCGGTGATCCGGGACGACGGCCCGATGCTCGTCTCGGCGTTTGCTGCCGTCGTCGTCACGTATCTGATCTGGAAGGTCGGGATCTGGGGCAAGTCGGCGCCGTTGAGCGACGCCGCGCTGCCTCCTCCGGCGGACGCCGACTTCTTCAAGACGCGCCTCGGGGGCTGGCTGTCGGCCATGCGCCCGGCGCTGAACGGCCCGCTGTTCCTGATCGGCGCGGCCGGCCTGCTCGCCGCGGGGAGGCGTGCCGTCGAGGACGAGCTCACCCGCACCGCGATCGTCTGGCTCGCGCCGCTGGCCGGCGTCTTCGGTTTCCTCGCGGGCATCGCCTATCCCTACTACCGGTTCTTCAACACGACGCTCGCGTGGATCCTTCTCGTCGGCGTGGGCATCTACTTCGCGGCGCGGTGGTTCATAGGGATCTCGAAGGGCCCCGGCATCGCGAGGCTGGCGCTCGTCGGGATCGTCGCCCTCGGGCTCGTGATCGGCACGAACTTCAGCACGGGGCTCGAGCAGTCGCACTGGAACGACGAGACGGACGCGTGGCTAAAGCCGGCGCAACAGCAGGAGCTCCAGCCGGTGCGCGCCGCGCTGTCGAACCTTCCTCCGGACACGCCGGTGGTGTTCGTGGTGGACGACGCCGCTCCCGAGGAGGTCCGCATCTACGGGTTCGCGAAGCTCGCCGGCAACGTGACGCGCTACGCCGTTCCCGGCGAGATGCAGGATCTGACCTCCTATTACCTCGGCTCGCTCGACTCCTACCTCGCCGGGGAGCCGACCGACCGCGGCGGGGACGACTACTACCGCGACCTGTCGGCCGAGTCGCTCGAGGACGTGCGGCAGGTCAACGCGCAGACCGAGCGCGAGCCGGTCATCGTCGTCCCGGGCGTGTTCAACGCCAGCGGCGCGAACGCGGAGCTCGTGGCCAGGTCGGACGAGGCCGTTGACGTCGGGGACGCGGTTGTCTGGATCGCGCGCGGCGAGACCCTGGAGCCGCTGGCCTCGCCGGGGGAGGCGCCCGCCGCGCTACCGGGCGACCCCCGGTCCGAGGACGACGCGTCGATCCTGCGGGTCTTCGTGATGCTGGCGCTGCTGGCGCTGCTCGCGGTGCCGGGGTGGCTCGTCATGAAGGCCGTGTTCCCCGCGGCGCGCCTGAGCGACGCCCTGGGGCTCGTCCCCGCGCTTGCAGCGGCCGTCCTCGCTCTCGCGGGCGTGGTGGTGCTCGCCGTCGCCCGGGCTCCATTCGGCGCCGGTCTCGAATGGGCCGCGTACGTCGTCGCGGTGATCGCCGGCGGCCTGCTTTTCCTGCGCGGTCGCCGCTCCGCCGTCTCGGGCTGAGCGCCCGGTAGCCTGCGCGGGTGGCGAGAGAAACGCGTTCCCGCCCGCTGTGGGGCCTCGCGCTCGCGGGCCTCGTCGTCGGGCTCGTGGCGTCGCTGATCGGCGGCGTCGGGCCGGGCGTCGTCGGGCTCTGGTCGTTCACGGTCGCCGCAGTCGCCCTCGCCTTCCTGCTCCCGCTGCCTTGGGCGCTCGTCTCGCCGCTGTTCATGGGCGTGGCGGGGTGGCTCGTCGACATGCTTCCGTTCGTGATCCTCGCGGGGTGGACGGCCGTCTCCGTCCGTTGGGGGCTGCAGCTCCTGCAGGAGCGGCGGCTCCCCCGCGGCGGACGGTGGATCTGGCTCCCGGTCTTCCTCGTCGTGTGGACCGCGCTCGGCGTCCTCGTGATCACGTCGCTCGACTTCAAGCACTTCCTGTTGCTGCTCGGGATCCAGATCGTCGCGAGCGCTGCCGTGCTCATGGTCGTCGACGTGCTCGTGACGCACGAGGCGCGCGTGGACCTCGTGTCGGGTCTCGTCGCGTTCGTCGTGCTGCTGTCGGTGGCTGTGTTCCTGCAGTGGATCGGAGTGCCGATCGAGAGCCTTCAGGACTCGAGCGCGCGGCGGCGCGTCGAGGCGGCGTACGGCGTCGACGCGTTTCCGAACAACATCGGGATGATCAAGTACGCGCGCTCCGTCAACGCGGGGGCGCTCGAGCTGCGGCGTGCGGTCGCGAAGGTCGCCGGGGTCAACCCCGAGCTGCCGCCGTTCGAGGTCTTTCGGCCGAAGTTCCAGGCGTACGAGAACAGCCTCGTGGTTCGGTTCGAGGGATCTGCGCGCGCCCACGAAGCGGACCTCGCCGGCGCCGGCGTGACCCTCCTCTACGACAACGTGGGACTTGCCCCCGCGAACACCGTGCCGCGCATGCGCTCGTTCCCGCGCAACGCCCTGACGTACGCGGGCGCGTCCGCGGCGTTGCTCCCGTTCGCGTTCTTCCTCGCCTGGGGGGACGACCGGCGGCGGAGGATCCTGGGTCGAGCGGGGATCGCGGCCTGCCTGCTCGGCGCGGGGTTCTCGCTCGCCCGGGGGGCGTGGGGGGCGATCGCGATCGGCGCGGTCTACCTGCTCGTCGACGGCCCGCTCGACCGGCGCCGCAAGCTGCAGGTCGTGGCCGCGGTCGTCGCCGGAGCCGCGGTCCTCACCGCCGTGTTCCTCGTGAAGTACAAGGTGGACCCGCTGACCGGCCGCGCCGGCGGGGGAGCGAGCGTGAACACGCGTGACGACCTCTACCGGGAGACGCTCGACAACCTCGGTGGCGTCCACGTGCTGCTCGGTTACGCGACGGAGAAGCCGCGCACGGAGTCCGGGACGGTCAAGGAGGGCACGCGCTACGTCCCGCGCGCCGGCACGCACTCGACGTACCTCAACTACCTGTTCCGGACGGGCGTCCCGGGAGCGCTTGGGATCCTCGCGCTGTACGTCCTAGCGGCCCTGCACGCCCGTGCCGCCGCGCGGACGAGACAGGGGCGGGAGCGCGATCTGGCATCGGCCGTGGCGTGGGCGGTCGCGATCGCCGCCGCGCACGGCGTGATCCTGAGCCTCTACGTCGAGCCGATCTACACGCTGGTCGTCTCGTTGATCGTCGGGCTCGCGACCGCCGTGGGCCTCTCGCTGCCCGTCTCGGTGCTGCCGTTCCGCCGCCGTCCCGCGCCCGCGGCTTGACCGAGCCCCGGGATCCCGCAACCGGGGGCCGCGCCGGCGAGCAGCCGGTGCCCGGCGACGAGGGGCTGTCCCGCGAGGTGGCCGCGGACGTGCGCACCGTCGCGAAGGGCGGCGCGATCCAGATCGTCGGGCAGGTCACGCAGCGAGGGCTGAGCTTCTTCTTCACGGCCGTTGCGATCCAGCTGATGGGCCGCGCCGGGTACGGCGTCTACCGAGTCGTCGCGCAGGTCGCCGGCATCGCCGCGCAGCTCGGGCTCGCGGGCTTCAACTACGCCGCGATGCGGTTCATCACGAAAGCGCGCGCGACGGGCGACCACCCCGGCGTCCGCGGCGCGGCGCGTGTCGGCATCGCCGGCGCGCTGACCGGCTCGGCCGTGGTCGTCGTCGCCCTCCTGGCCGGCGCGGGCGTCCTCGCGGACCGCTTCCCCGGCGTCGGCGAGAGCCGCCCGGAGCTGGCCGCGCTGTTCCGCCTCGTGGCCCCTTACGTCCCCCTGTTCGCGCTGTTGCAGGTGCTGCGCTACTGCACGCAGGCGTACAAGACGATGGTCCCCTCGGTCGTCGCCGGCAACGTCGTGCAGCCCGCGATCCGCTTCGTCCTCGGCGTCGCGCTGCTGATCGCGGGCTTCCAGGCGGCCGCAGCCCTCGCGACGCTGATGGCCAGCGTCGCGCTCGCCGCGCTCGTGGCCGGCTGGTACTTCGTGAGGATGATGACGCCGGCCGAGCGCGCGGCGGCGCCCGCCGCACCGGTGGGGAAGATGGTGCGTTTCGCGCTCCCGCAAGGTGGCGCGTCTCTGCTCGGGGTCCAGTCGCTGGGGCTCGGCGTGCTCGTGCTCGGCGCGTACTCGGGCGACGTCGCCGTGACGTTGTTCGCCGCGGCGCTCTCGCTGCAGGGTCCCGGCACGGTGTTCCTCGGCGGGATCGTGAACATCTGGGCGCCGGTCGTCTCCGACCTGCACGAGAAGGGCGCGATCGACCGCCTCGAGTCGCTCTACCAGACGATCAACCGCTGGATCGCGACGTTCTCGTTCCCGGTGTTCGCGGCGCTGATGATCGTTCCCGACCTCCTCCTCGGGTCGTTCTTCCCCAAGGCCCAGGGGGCCGCGGCCGCGGTGGCGATCCTGGCCGCCGGCAACCTCTTCTACACCGGGACCGGGCCGACCGGGTACGTCCTGTCGATGACGGGGCGGCCGGGCGTGAACCTCGTGAACTCCGCCGCCGGGGTCGCGCTCTACCTCGGTCTCGGCGCGCTTTTCGTGCCGCGCCACGGCGTCGCCGGGATGGCGGTCGTCGACGCGGTCGTGACCGCGCTCGTCAACACCGCACGCGTGGTCGAGGCGAAGATCCTCGTCGGCGTCCAGCCGTTCGGCCGGTCGTTCTTCAAACCGGTGGTCGCCACGCTGGCGGGGGCGGCGGCCCTCCTGGCGTGGCGGGCGATCCCGGGCGACGCATTGTGGCTGGACTGGACCGGCGTCGCGCTCGCCGCGGTCCTGTACTTCTTCGTGCTCAGGCTCCTGGGAGTCGATCCCGAGGAGCGCATGGTGCTCGACCGCATACGCGAGCGTGCGTTCCGGGGCCGGGGACGCTGACTAGGCTGGCGCGCCGATGACGTCCGACCGCCGCGCGCTGCGCAAGACGCTGAGGACCAACTTCGATCCCGGGCCGCGCGACCATCTCAACCGCGCCGTGCTGCGCGCGCGGCAGGCCGCCCACCTCCCGGCGTACCTGGCCGGGCGGCGCCTCGACCGGCCGGTGTTCGTCATCGGCGCGCCGCGCTCCGGGACTTCGCTGCTGTACTCGGTGCTGCGGGCGGCTCCGGCGTTCGCCCACTGGCCCGGCGAGGCGCACGAGGTGTGGGAGGCGGACTACCACCCGGCTCTGCGCGGCTGGAGCTCGAACGTGCTGACGGCCGCGGACGTCGAGCCGGAGGCCGCGGCGCGCATCAGGAGGTCGTTCTTCCTCGTGGCCGGCGCGCGCAGGCGGCTGATCGACAAGACGCCGCGCAACGCGCTGCGCGTGTCGTTCGTCGACGCGCTGTTCCCCGACGCGCGCTACGTCCACCTCGTCCGCGACGGCCGCGAGAACGTCAACTCGCTGCTGAACGCGTGGAGGACGCCGCGCTACCGGACGTACCGCCTGCCCGAGCCCCATTCGATCCCCGGCGTCGACCCGCAGTGGTGGAAGTTCGTCCTCTACCCGGGATGGCGCGACGACGCCGCCGGGCCGCTCGAGGTCGTCTGCGCGCGCCAGTGGGTCGCCTCCAACGACCTCGCGCGGCGCGACCTCGCCGCCGTCGGGGGCCGCGCGGTGCGCGTGCGGTACGAGGACCTCGTCGACTCGCCGGAGGACGAAGTGGGCCGCGTCGCCGACTTCCTCGGCGTCGCCCACGACGATGCGCTTCGCGCGCAGGCGGCTGCGGTGCGGACGACGCCGGTGAACGTCGTCACGCCGCCGGAGCGCGGGAAGTGGCGGAAGGAGAACCCCGCGGAGATCGAGGCGGTCGTACCGCTGCTCCGCCCGACGATGGAGGCTCTGGGGTATGCGCTCTGAGGTCACCTCGCACGACACGTCGTCCACACGCGTTCTCGACCTCACGTCGGAGCTGCGGCGGTTCGCGTCGGCGGGCGGCGGCGACGGCCTGGTCAATGTGTTCGTGCCGCACGCCACCGCCGGACTCGCGCTCGTCGAGACCGGCTCCGGCTCGGAGGGCGACCTCGTGGACTCGCTCGACCGGCTGCTCCCGCGCGACGGCCGCTACCGCCACAGCTACGGGTCGCACGGCCACGGCGCCGACCACGTCGTTCCCGCGTACGTGGCGCCGTCGGTCTCCATCCCGGTCGTGGACGGCGAGCCCGCGCTGGGGACGTGGCAGAGCCTCGTCCTGGTCGACACGAACGTCGACAACCCGCGGCGCAAGGTGCGCTGGTCGTTTATCCCGGCATGAGCGCGACCGGCGCGCCACAACGGCACGCGGACATCCTGCGGGAGCTGAGCGACGGCCGGACGGGCGAGCAGAGCCAAGCGCTCGACTGCGAGATTTCGGACTAGTCCCGCGGAACCAGAAAAGACCCCCCAACCGGGCCGTTGTGACGTTTCGGTCACCTCCGTAACCTGGATCCGGTTGAGGACCGCCCGCGGCGCGGGCGGCATCGGGACGATCTCGGAGGTATTCACGATGTGGAAGAGGCTGCTCGTCGTCGCGCTCCTCGTGGCGGCGGTACTACCCCTGCCCGTCCGCGACGTCGTCGCGGCCCCCGTGGACGGGGCGGCGGGGTGTGACACCAGCGATACCGACCAGAAGGTGCTGAACGTCTACGTCCGGCGCGCCGGCGCGGTGAACCGGTACGACACCTACGTCGGCGACATCCGGGCGCGGGCGAACGAGATCGACGCCGAGGTCGAGACCGCGTCGGGGCCGCGCTGGAGCCAGAAGGTCGACTGGCACCGGACCAACGGCCAGATCACGGTCTGCTCCGCGACGTTCACCGACGACAACGGCGACGGGATCACGAAAAACGAGATCATCGACGACCTGCGAGCTCAGGGCTTCAACCGCGGGGCCAGGGTGTCGACCGACTCCTACGAGCGGATCTACCTCCTGCTCATCGACGTGAACGGCTACCCGCGCCTCGACAACCTTGGGACGGGAACGAAGGGGTACCCGTCGAACACCGAGACGGGAACGCGCAGCACGACCTATCACGAGTTCGTCCACGCGCTCGGCAACGTCACGCGCAGCGGCAACGCCGCCTCCCGCTACAGCGTGGACCGCAACGGCACCGTGGTCGACACGCTCACCGACCCGTACTCGTCGTTCTTCCACACCCACGAGTGGGGTGACATCCTCGACGCATGGCAGGCTCCCGGGGCCGGCGAGCCTCGCAGCGTCAAGTTCTGTGAGCACGGCACCCTCGCCGACAGCGTCATCGACGCGCCGGGTGTTCGCGACATGGACTGCATGAAGAACGAGTACTACTCGGCGGACGAGGCGAAGGGGTACAACCCCGACTGGCGCGGCATCAACGAGAACGTCGCGCGCAGCGGGTTCCTTACTCAGATCACGCCCGAGTCGACGTACCCGAAGTGCGCCGGGAGCAACATCTATGCTGCAGCGGGCCCGGACGAGTGGGGGCATGACTACGGTGCGACCGTCAACGTCTCGTCGTCGAGCTACGGTCTCTTGTGGCAAGGCGGCGACGGCCACGACACCGCCTACGGCGCGACGAGCGGCGACTGGATCTGCGGGGGCAACGGCCGTGACTACATCGACGGCGGGACCGGGTGGGACGTGCTTTCGGGCGGTCCGGGCGTCGACACGATCTACGGTCGCGAGGGCGACGACGAGATCTACGACGGATGGGGCGCCGACCAGATATTCGGCGGAGCGGGCAACGACGTCCTGTACCAGTGCGCCGACGGGGGCACGTACACCGACCCGAACGCCTCCGGCAACGACAACATCAACGGGATCGAGACGGTCAAGGCCGGCAGCGCGGCCTACTGCTACGGCAACAACCAATAACGGGGCGATGGAGTGCAGAGGGGGGCCACGACGGCCCCCCTCTCTTACGTTCGTCCCCGCGTAGGCCCTCGCGGCGTGAGTTGCGGAAACGGCGACCTGCGCCGCAGCCGCGGCCTAGTAGCGGTACACCGCCGCTACGGCCGTCGCCGAGGGCATGTCCGCCTCCTCGACCACGAACACCTCGCCCCCCGTCGCGAGCGTCTGACGGCACGCCAGGTCGACGAGGTCCACGTCGCCGGGCCCCCGTTCGTCGTGCACCGTCGCCTTTCGGTCCACGAGGTCGAAGATCCCCCAGACCGGCTCGTTCCGCAGCGCGAACAGGACGCCGACCCGTCCCTCGTAGGCCGCCGCCAGCACGTCCGGGAGGTCGTCGGACGCCGTGCCTCGGACGAAGCCCGCGTAGTACCGGTCCTTCGTCTCACGGATGCGCTCGCGGAAGTGCGGCTGGACGATCCGCCACGCCTTCGCGTGCAGCTCGTCCGGGCGCAGCCCCTCGGGGTTCCCGTCGACGCCCTCGTCGAGGACGTGGTTGTAGCTCGTGACCTCCTTGAAGATCGGCCGCAGGTACTCGACGCCCGCCAGGACCATCGGCGCCGTCTCTAGCGCGAGCGCCTTCGCGAGCCCGTCGTCCAGGACGTTGAAGAACCGGCGTATCTGCGTTCGCTGTCCCTCCCCGTCCTCGCCGTGGCCGTGGAAGGCGTGCGTCCGCTCCTGCGACCCCGCGCCTCCCTGCGCCTCGCCCACGTGGCCGCGTCCCGGACCGGTCACGGGGTGGTGCTGGAGGTCGGGCTTCTGCAGGTCGTCGTAGCGCAGCGCCTCCATCAGGCTCGTGGGGACGCCCCACTGCTCGAGGTCTATCTCCTCGACCGTGTGCTCGGTCGCTCGGTACATCTGCACGCGGTTCTGCGCGAGGGCCAGGACGAAGAAGTGCCCCTGGAGGTTAAGCACGGGGAGCAGCGGCTTGACGTGGATCGAGTCGCCGATCGACACGAGCTCCTCGACCTCGAAGGGCAGCTTCCAGTAGCGCATGCCGTCCTTCGTGACGAACACCGCGAGGCCCTGCAGCTGGTGCTGCCAGAACGAGCGCTCGTCGAGGAGGTCGTACGCCGGCGCGAGCAGGGCGTCGGTCTCACCCGCGGACAGCCCGCGTTCCGCGAGCTCGTCCTTCGCTTTGGTCAGGAGGTTCTTCAGATGGAGCGAGTTCTGCTCGGGCTCGACCGCAGCCTGCACGGTCGGGTGGTACAGCGACACCGTGAGGCCCTCCTGCGGCCGTAGCAGCGAGGTCACGTCCTCACGAGTGATCGTGATGTTCGCCAGGGCCATCGCTCCCCCTTCTGCGCCTTGCGTCCGGCCGGCGCCGGCCGCGTCGGGTAGGTCGGGTTGGTTTCGGTCGGTAAGCCCTACCTACCCCGCCTGCGCGCCCGCTACGCCCCGCCCGTTGTCGCCCGGCCCTTCAGCCGCGCCACCGGGAGCCCGCGTTTGCCGGCGCCGGCCACTAGCCGGGCCTTGATCCCCGCGCGCGGGTGACGGCGCTCGTAGCCGAGCTCCGACAGCACGTCGCCGGCCACCGCCTCGAACACCTCGACGTGCGCGTCGGGCATCGACTGCTCCCACGACCGCACCCTCGAGATCGGCCGCTCCGCGACGTGCGGGTTGTACCTCTTCGCTCGCGGGAGCACCGCGCCGCGCGCCCGCTCGGTGTAGTCGAGCATCCCGGAATCGAAATCGAGGCCCAGGAACTCGCACAGGTCTCGCGCCTCGCCCCCGGCGTCCTCGACGAGGTCCTCGTACCGGATCTCGATGTATCGGGGACCGAGCCCGCGTCCCGTCTCGATCCCCATCCGGACGCGCGTCGCCCACAGCTCCGCGGCCTTGGCGACGGTCTTCGGCCCGAACGGCACGTCCGCATAAGAGAGCGCGACGTTGCGCCCGTCCCGCACGAGGTGGACGAACCGCCCCTCCGGCCAGAGCCGGACGAGCAGCGGGATGCTCTCGACGTAGCGCGGCGTCTTGTCGCCCCAGCGCGTCTTGCCGTTCACGCGCGCGTAGGCGCGATACGCGGCCTCGATCGCGTCGGCGTAGCGCGCCTCCTCTATCCCGTGCAGCTCGTGCTCGACCATCTCGATCGGGAGGTCCCACGCCTGGAAGCGGGGGTGAGCGGCGAGCCTCGCCAGCAGCTCGCGCACCCGCACGCGCTCGTCCCCCGTCCAGAGCTCTACGACGAAGCGGGACTCCGGTGGCACCGCGACGTCGCGATGGGCGTTCAGCATCAGGCGCAGCAGCGTCGTGCCGGACCGCGCCGACCCGACGATGAAGAACGGGGGACCTGCGGCCGCGTCAGAGATAGCCGAGATCCCTCAGGTGCTGCTCGACCGTGGCCTCCTCGTCCTCCGTCATCCCCGACTCCGCCACGACGTCCGTCGCGAGGACGCGGTCGACGAACTCCTCGAGCTGCCGGCCGACCTCGGGGTAGCGGTTGATCACGTTGCGCTTCTCGTTCACGTTGCCCCCGTCGCCGTTCAGGCGGTACAGGACCGGCCTCGACTCGCCGCGGCGCAGCAGCTTGAAGTCCGGCGTCCTCGCTCCGGCGATGCGGTTGCCCTCGAGCTTGACTCCCACGGCCTCCATGTACGCGGGCTCGGGTGGCAGCGAGCCGCCGTCCATCAGCGGGCGGAGGCTGCGGCCGTCGATGCCCTCCGGAACGGCGACCCCGCACAGGTCCGCGAGGGTCGGGAAGAGGTCGACGTGGCGAACCTGCTCGTCGATCCGCACGCTTGGCGTGCTGGGGCCGGAGACTATCAGCGGGACCCGTACGAGGTGCTCGAACAGGGCGAAGCCGTGCCCGACCGCGAGCGCCTGGATCCTCTTGTCGGCGTACGGGAACCACTTTCGGAGCGCGAGCTTCGCCCGCGCCTTGCGTGCGGCTCGGATCATCTTCTGCTCGAGCGGCGTGTCGGGGTAGTCCTCACCGTGGTCTCCCGTGATCACGACGAGCGTGTTCTCGCCCGCGGCCTCGTAGACCGGCGCCAGCCATTCGTCCGTCGCCGCGACCGCCGCCTGGTACCCCGCCCTGTCCCAGCGCTTCACGAAGTCGGGCGGCGACCGGTAGGGGCGGTGGACCTCCCAGATGTGCAGCAGCATGAACCACGGGTCGACGTAGGAGCGCATCCGTTCCACGACCTCGTCGCGCCACCCGAAGAAGGGTTGTCGGTAACCCTGGCGGTGGCGCGCGTCCTCGAACCCGCGGAGCACTCCCGTCTGCGGGAGCAACGGACCGGTCACCTCGGCGTGCGTGTCGTAGCCGGCGCGGGAGAAGGCCTCGGCCATCGTCGTCACGCTCTCGGAAAGGCGGTAGCCCTGGAGGCCGCGGACTCCGTGCTTGGGCGGATAGCAGCCCGTGAGGATCGACGAGAACGACGGAGTGGTCGACGTCGTGGTCGATACGCACTGCGTGAACGCGGCCCCCGTAGCGGCGAACGCGTCCATCCTCGGGGTGGGGATGCGGTCGCCGAAGACGGCGTCGGCTCGCAAGGAGTCGACCGCCAGGAGAAGGACGTTCCGCTCCGCCGGGGGCGGAATCCTCGGTCCATTCGGCGCGGTCAAGCAGGACCTCCGTCGTGGAAGGAGCGCCGTCGGCTCGTGTCGCCTACGGCGCTCTTATCCTACCGGCGAACATGAGGCACCCCATCGACAGACGCGCGTTCCTGCGGGCCGCAGGACGTTCCGCGGCCGCGGCCGCCTTCCTCGCCGCGTGCGAGTCAGAGCAGCAGAGTCCTCCGGGCGACCCTCCGCCTGCGACCGTCGGTTTCACCGAGCGATTCGGTCCCGACGGGGACGGGTGGGGGCCGAGATGGCTGAACGTGCGTTACGAGGGACCGCTTTCCGTCGAGGACGGAAGGGGAGTCGTAGCGGTCGAGCCCGCGGTGGAGAAGGCCCTGCAAGAAGGGAAGGCGGTCGCGGAGTACATGGCGCGGCCCGTGATCGTCCCCTCCTTCCACCTCGCCGATTGCGTCGTCCTGGGCACCGTCGAGCTCGACGGCCCCGTCGAGGCGGGTTTCCTCGCCCACGGCACGTACGACGAGGGTTACGCCCTGTTGCTCCGCGAGGGGGAGATGCGGCTCTACAGGTACGACGTAGTCGACCGGACGCTCCTCGCGAAGACGGAAGTCCCGACCGACGGCGAAGTGCGTTTGGCACTCAGCGTCGCAGGCGGCGTGATCTCGGGGCGGGTGCTCGGCGACGAGGACGTCGTCGTCGAGCACGAGGACCCCCGGCCGCTGCCTCCGGGGTTCGCCGGAGTCGTCGTCAACCCGGCGTCGACGTCCGTAGGAGGCCGGGGTCTCTTCGCCGACGTGACGATCGACGGGCCGGTCGTCGAGTGGGCCCCGCGCTTCGCATACCGCTTTGCCGGTGCCGTGCAGGAGACGCGGGCGCGCGTGACGGCGCGCACCGAGGTGCCGGCCGCGGTCGCGTTCGAGTACTCGACCGACGAGGACTTCGCCGACTCGGTCGTGGCGCCGTCGCGGAAGCCGGCGGGCGGGCTCGGCTCGGTCCACCGGTGGCTCGAGGACCTCGAGCCCGACACGCTCTACCACTGGCGGCCGCTGGCGGTGCGGGACGGGATGAGGTTCCCGGGCCCGGTCGCGACGTTCCGCACGCCTCCGCGGGCCGGCGCGCCCGTCCGGTTCGCCTACGGCTGCTGCACGTCGGGGCGCGTCACGGAGTACCCGTCGTTCGAGACCGCGCGGTCGTTCGACCCCGCGTTCTACCTCCACTCGGGCGACTGGGGCTATGCCGACCTGACCTGCGTCGCGCGCCGCGCCGACCACTTCCAGGCGCGGTGGATGCGGATGCTGCGCGAGCGCAACATCGCGGCGTTGCTGAACCAGACGCCGCTCATGTTCTGGCAGGACGACCACGACTACCAGGGCGACAACGGGTGGGCGGAGACCGTGCAGGAGTACGCGGTGCGGGCGTTCGACGAGCTGCACGCGAACCCGGCCGACGAGTACTTCGACGTGGTGTGGGGCGACGTCCACGTGTGGTGCCTCGACTGCCGCCTCCACGCGAGCGACCCGCTGGCGCCGGACGGCCCCCGCAAGACGCGCATCGGGTTCGAGCAGAAGGAGTGGCTGAAGCGCGGGATGGCCGCGTCGCAGGCGCCGGTGAAGGTGGTCGCGTCGGCGATGGTGTTCCGCAACAAGGTGCCGGAGGATCCCGGCTGGCACAACGTCTACGCGTACGAGCGCGACGAGCTGCTCGAGTTCTTCTCGTCGGTGGACGGCACGGTCGTGATCCTGTCGGGCGACTCGCACGGGCAGAGGCTCATCCACCACTTCGAGTTCGGCGAGCTCTACGAGATCAACTCGTCGGGCACCGACTTCGACGGCGGGACCCAGGGCAACAACGACCCGGAGCACACGCTGGTGAACCTGACCGGCGTCGGGGGCTTCGCGCTGCTCGACCTCGACCCCGCGGGGCCGGACCGGAAGGTCACGGTCCGGGTGATCGGCTCGAAGGACGGTCGGACGCTGTTCGAGAAGAGCCTGCCGGTCGAGGGCTGAGCGCTCTCGGACGCTCTTGCTGCACCGATGCGGGTCGATAAGCGCTTGTCAACTCGGGAGCGATTGAGCCGCGGCATTCGTCGCCGGGCGTTTCTCACATGGGGACCCGTATCGGGACCGTATGTGAGAGAGATCCGGGCGCGGGCGGCGCGACGGGAGGAGGCGGCCCCGCACGAGCCGAGGCCCACGCCGCTCAGCCCTCGGCGAGCGCGTTGGTGCACTCCACGATCTTCGGCAGCTTGCGGCCGGGGAAGACGGCGTCGAAGATCCGCTCGTCGAGACGCTTTTCGAAGCCCTCGGGCACGTCGGCCCCCTCGGCGATGTTGTCGCCGATCGTGTAGCGCGACAGGAACGACGCCACCTGCTCCGGCGTCACGCCGTTCGCTTCCATCTCGTCGGGATTGCTGAAGAACGACGACGCCGAGGTCCTGCCGATCACGCCCTGACCGTTCTCGATGCCGTCGAACTCGCGGCCGATGTCGGCGGAGACCTCGGACCGGCTGATCGCCCAGCCCCCGAGCGGCGTCTGCCCGTGGTCGGCGGTCACGACCAGGACGTACTCCTCCTCGCCGACGTTGGCGTCGAGCCAGTCCACCAGCTCTGCGAGCGCGTCGTCGACCGAACGGATCACGTCCTCCTGCTCGGGGGCGATCATGTTCCACGTGTGACCGGCCTTGTCGGGGGCCTTGTAGTTGACGTAGAAGAGGTCGGTCACCTCGTCGGCGCCGAAGCCCTCGCGCTCCATGATCTCGAACATCGTCCGGTTCTCCCACGGCGCGAACGCAGGGGTTCCGTCGAGCGGCTCGATCGCATGTCCCTTCCACTTCCCGTCGGCCTGCCCGTCCGCGCGGTCGACCGCGTCGACGTAGCCCTCCGGCCCGGGCACGTCGGCGTTCACGTACTCGGGCAGCGAGTAGAGCTCGGGATTGGTCGCCCACTCGCCGCGTGACAGGATCGCGGCGATGTCCTTGTCGCCGCCCTCCAGCGCCGCGCCGTGGCCGATCATCCCGAGCTGCAGGTTGCCCGCGGCGAGCATCCCGACCAGAGGCTCGTTGCCGTTCGCCCGGTCCCATACGTCGGCGAGCGTCGTCTTCCTCATCGTCACCCGCGCGTCCATGACGGCGGGGCCGGGGTTGCCGGGAGCCTCCGAGAACGATCCGACGATCGACCCGTCGTCGGCGCGGACGGCGATCGCGGTCACGCCGTGGTACCGGGGGAAGGTGCCGGTCGAGAGGTTGGTGTGCGTCGCCGGGGTGATCGACGGCGACGACCCGACGATCGTCTCCTCGACGTTCGCCCCCTCTTCGATCATCTGCTTCACGAACGGCCACGCGTCGGGCCACTCCTCGAGCGCGTTCCACCCGCCGCCGTCGACGACCGCGGTGACGATGAGCTTCGGCGTCTCGTTCGTCACCTTCAGGACCTCGGTTATCGGCTGGGCGGTCCGCTCGGGGAACCCCTTGTCGAAGTGCATGAGGCGCGCGTAGGTCGGCGCGAGGTCCGCGATGGTCGGCTCGCGCTCGAGCGTCACCCGGCCGAGCGGCTCGACGAAGCCCTTGCCGTAGAAGATCAGCGGCACCTTCTGCAGGAAGTCGTAGGGCGCCGAGTGCGACGTGTTCACGAACGTCCCCATGTAGTTCGGCGGCTTCGGGACGATCACGAGGTCGTAGTCGCGGATGCCGCCGGGGGCCCAGCCCCTGTGGATGCGCTTGACCCACTTCGGCGGGAGATTGCAGCCGTCGCGCAGGTACGCCTTCTTCGGGAGGGCCGAGACCGGTTCGCCGTCGCCGGTCCTCAACGGCTCGGCCGTCGGCTGCGGCTCCCTTCCCGACTCATCTTCGGAGCGCGTCAGCGTGTAGGTGCCGCCGCCGATCAGCGCGAGGACGGCGACCAGGATCGGGAGGGCGCGGGTGCGCCGTCTGCGCCGGGTCTCCTCCCTCATGACCTCTGCTTGGCGCAGTGCCAGATGCGCGGGAGCTCCTCGCTCGGGAACGCGGCCGAGAACAGCAGCGAGTCCTCCATCCCGCGGTACTTCGCCGGGATCTCCGAGTCCGGCCGCTTGTTGTCCTTCAGCCGGTAGCGCACGAGGAAGTCGGCGAGATCCTCGGCGGTGACGCCCGTCTCGGCCGAGACCTCGGGATGAATCCACCATCCCACCGGCCGGCGGTCCTGGAACAGCTCGTCCGGGTCGATCCCGAACTCCTGCGCCATGTCCTCCTCGATCAACGCCTGGCCGACCGGCCATGCTCCGACGGTGATCGGGTCCGGCCCCTGCCCGTGGTCGGCCGTGAACGCGAGAACCCAGCTCTCCTCGCCGACGAGGTCGTCGAGGAAGCGCGTGATCTTGCGCAGCTCGTCGTCGGAGTACCTCAGGATCTCGCGCATCTCGGGGTTGAGCATGTTCCAGTCGTGCCCGACGTCGTCGACCTGCTTGTAGTTGACGAAGAAGAGGTCGGCCACGTCGTCGTCGCCGAAGCCCTCGCCCTCGAGCACCGCCTTGAGGAGGCGCGTCTGGTAGAGGGCCCACACCGGCGTGTGGCGCAGCTTGTTCGGGTCGTTCAGGACCTCGTGCCCCATCCACATGTCGTCGATCTTGCCGTCGTCGAGATCGACCTTCCGCACGTCCTCCTCGAACCCCTCGACGTCCTCGAGGTAAGGCGGCAGCGAGTAGTACTCGGGATTCGTCTTCAGCTCGCCGGCGAACTTCTCCGAGATGAACGCGATGTCCTTGTCACCGCCGGGGACGTACGAGCCGTGACCGATCATCCCGAGGTGCCAGGGCTTGTAGGCGAACATGCCGATCTTCGCGGCGTTGCCCGTGCGGCGGTCGTAGAGGTCGGCGAGCGTCGGCACCTCCAGGAAGCGCGGCGTGAAGCCGTCGTACGCGCCGTAGATCTCGAGGCCCTCCCGTACGGGGATGTCGACGATCCCGTGCTGCTTCGGGAACGTGCCGGTGCCGAGGGTCGTGTGCACCGCGGGCGTGACCGACGGCGACGACCCGACCACCGCGTTCGCGACCGACGTCCCCTCCTCCATCAGCTCTTTCAGGTACGGCCACGCGTCCGGCCACGCGTCGAGGACGTTCCAGCCCCCGCCGTCCCACACGACGGTCACGACGACCTTTGGCACCCCACCCACCCCGCTCCGCTCCTCCTCCGGCAGCAACGCCTCGCTCACGCTCCGGCCGGGGCGGCCGCCGGGGAACGGGGTGTCGAGCAGCTCGGCGAGCGTGGGCGCGAGGTCGGCGATCGTGGTCTCGCGGTCGAGCGTGATCTCGCCCTGCGGCCTTACGAAGCCGGGGCCGTAGAAGACGAGCGGGATCGACTGGACGTAGTCCCACGGCCCGGAGTGCGTGTACGAGGCGAAGCTGCCGAAGTAGTTCGGCTCGCGCGGGACGACGAGGAGCTCGGGGGAACGGCCGGGGACGTAGCCGCGCCGGATCCTCCTCAACTGCTCGACGGGAAGGCTGCACGCCGCCTCGAACCAGCCGTCGGGCGCCTGCGTCACCGGCACCGGAGACGCGATCTCGACGCGGCCCTGCACGGGCGCCTTCGTCGGCTGCCCCGCCCGCGGCTTGGGTTCGTCCGCCTCGCTGCTGCACGCGGCGGCCATCAGGAGGGCGACGAGGGCCGCCGCGATCGTTCTCAGGTCGATGTCAGTCTCCAGACGTTCGCTCGTTTCGGTTCCGCGGCGGGGTACGGCACACTGCACCACCGTGGAAGCGGTCGAGGTGTTGGGCGTGCCGGTGGCCCGGCTGACGGCTGCGGCCGCACGAGAGGAGCTCGTCCGCCTCTACGAGCGGGACCGCCCTGCCCTCGTCGCCTACGCCAACGCCCACACACTCAACCTGGCCAGCAGGGACCCAGCGTACAGGGCGGTCCTGAGATCGGCGGACATCGTGCTGAACGACGGCGCGGGCCTCGCGATCGCCGGGCGCATCTTCGGACGCCCGTTTCCGGAGAACCTCAACGGGTCCGACTTCAACCCGGCGGTGCTGGAAGAAGGTGCCGCGCGCGGATGGCCGGTGTTCCTCCTGGGGGGGCGTCCCGGAGTGGCCGGCGAGGCGGCGCGGCGCCTGGCGCAGCGCATCCCCGGGCTGAAGGTGTGCGGGACGCGCGACGGCTACTTCGACCCGGCGGAGTCGGACGAGGTGGCGAGGGAGATCGCGAGGGCGGGGGCCGGGATCCTGATGGTGGCGATGGGCAACCCGTTGCAGGAGGTGTGGCTGAGCCGGTACCTCGCGGCGACGGGGGCCCGGCTCGGGATCGGCGTGGGGGCGTTCCTGGACTTCTCCGCGGGCGTTGTCCCGCGGGCCCCGGCGTGGATGAACCGGCTGTGGCTGGAGTGGCTGTACCGGCTGATCCAGGAGCCGCGTCGCATGTGGCGCCGTTACATCCTGGGGAACCCGCTGTTCCTTGCGAGGGTGCTGAGGGCCCGGCTAGGCGGTCGTTGAGCAAATCCGTACGCACAGCGCACGTTTTCACTCGACGGGAGTTTTCACTCGACGGGAGAGCCCCGGGCGCAGTCCAGGGCCCCCTCGAGGGCCTCCGGCGTCAGCGCCGTCAGGAACAGCCTCTCGTTCGTCCGGTCCTGAAAGCGCGGCAGCACCTTGTTCGTGTCCGTGACGTTGTCCGCGATCCGGTAGTCGCGCACGAACGCCGCCACGTCGGCCGCCGTCACCTCGTTGCGACGCATCTCGTCGCGGTCCAGCATGATCTGGTAGCCGCGGTTCGACTGGATCAACGGAACGTTCGGCGTCACCTTGTCGAAGCGCCTCTCGATGTCCGCGCTCATGTCACGCGTCTCGATGTCCCAGCCCCCGGACACGTGCGCGTACGGCGTCATCCCGTGGTCCGCCGTGACCGCGAGGACGTAGGAGTCCTCGCCCACCAGCCGGTCGAGCGCCTCGACGATCACGGGGAGCTGCGCGTCGGTCTCGCGCAGATTCTCCTGGACCTCCGGCTCGACCATGTTCCAGTAGTGCCCGGCGAGGTCGATCGGCTTGTAGTTGACGTAGAGGAGGTCGGCGACGTCGTCGGCCCCGAACCCCTCGGTCTCGAGCAGCTCGATCATCTTCTGCGTCTGGAAGATCGACCAGGCCGGGGTGAACCGGACCTGCGCTTCGTACGCCAGGATCGGGTTGCCCAGCCACTCGCCGTCCGACTCGCCGTCGCGCTGGTCGACGTCCGCGACAGCCTCTTCGAGCCCCTCCAGGCCCAGCAGGTACTCGGGCAACGAGTAGTAGTCGGCGTTCGTGCGGAACTCGATTCCGCCGAGCTCGTCGAGGACCGCGACGTCGTGGTCGCCTTCCGGCAGGTACGCGCCGTGGCCGACCATTCCGAGGTGCCACGCGTCGCGCGCCATCATCCCGACGAGCGGCAGGTTCGCGTTCGCCGCGTCCCACAGGTCGCCGAGCGTCTGCGCGCGCAGGCGCTTCGGCGAGCTCTGCTCCCACGGATCGGTCATCTTTCCCTTCACGCGCATGCGCGTGTCGGTGATGCCGTGCGTGTGCGGGAACGCGCCCGTCCCGATCGTCGCGTGGACGGAGGGCGTTATCGAGGGCGTCGAGCCGACCGTCGCCTCGGCGTAGTCGGTGCCCTCGGGAGTCAGCCTCGCGAGCTCCGGCCAGTCGTCCGGCCACTGCTCGAGCACGTTGTCGCCGCCTCCGTCCCAGACCAGCGTGAGGATCAGCTTGGGGAGGCCGTTGCGCTTGCGCTCCGGGAGCAGGGCCTCCTGCAGCACTCGGCCGTCGCGCTGCGGGAAGTCCTCGAACCCGAGCAGCTTCGCGTACGTCGGTGCGAGGTCGGCGACGGTGACGGGACGAGACACCGACCGTCCGGCGCGGATGAACCCGGGGCCGTAGAGGAGGAGCGGCACGTCCTGGTGGTACGGGTGCGGCGAGGAGTGGCGCGTGCTGTACTGGTTCGGCGCGTGCTCGACCGCGAGGACGTCGCCCGAGCGGTTCGGGACGAAGCCGTTCCACATGCGCTCCAGGATCGCGAGGTCGACGTCGCACGCGCGTACGAGCTTCTCCTTCGCGCTCGGGCCCGCGTCCGACGACCTCAGGAGCAGGTAACCGCCTCCGCCGAGGCCGCCGAGGACGGCGACGACGAGCAGCGCGGGAAGCGCGCGGCTCCTTCTCCGCCTCCGGAACGAGAGCGCGGGGGCCGTGCTCCTGCGCGGTGCTCCCGCGCGCCGAGACCGCATGGCGCCTACCCTATGGGCAGTCCAGGCTCCCGATCTCGATCGTGAGGATCGTGCCCGCGGGAAGGCGCGTGCAGTCCTTTCTTCCGTCGGCCCACTTCACGACGACCTCCGCGATGCTGCGCGTGCCGAAGCCGAGGTGCACGTAGCCCACCTCGTTCTGCCCCTTGAACACGACGTCGTCGGTCAGCTGCCGCTTCAGCATGCGCTTGCCGAGCTTCCATTTCACGACCGCGCCGTATCCGAGCGGGTTCTTGCGCGAGCCCTCCAGGTCGATCCCGCCCCAGTTGCCCGAGCGCGACCGGTTCTTCAGGAGCGTCGTGGGCCCCTGGTAGTAGTGCAGGCCGTTGGTGACGAAGACGTCGAGCCGCCCGTCGCGGTCGAAGTCCGAGATCGTCGCCTGCTCGCCGTTTCCCGACCTCGGCCCCCTGAACGACCCCGCCTCGACGCGCTCGAACCCACCCTTGCGACGTATCACGAGGAAGTCGCGCCAGTTGACGGAATCGGGATGCGCGACGTTGCCGCGCGCTCCCTGCACGACGAACGAGTCGAGGTCGCCGTCGTTGTCGACGTCGAACCACGTACCGGCACGTCCTTGCCTCAGCTTCGTCTTGAAGACGGGACGCAGCCGCCCTCTGCGGTTGCGGTAGATGCGGAGCCTCTTGCGGCCCGCCATCTGGAGGTCGATCCACCCGTCGGCGTTGAAGTCGCCCCAGCTCGCCGAGATCCACGTCTTGTCGGTGACGCGCCGGAGGTGCACCTCCCGGAACGACTTGCCGCGCACGTTCTCGAAGGCGAGAGCCGGGAGCGGATGGTGCTGCGTGAGGAGGAGATCCCTGTCGCCGTCCCTGTCCCAGTCGGCCCACGTCGACGCCAGGACGGAGAGCTCGTGGGCGAGACCGACGCGCGCCTGCCGGAAGTTCTTGCGTCCCCTCTTGTACAGCTCCATCGGGTATCCCGGCCGCTCGGTGGTCCCGAGGAACGCGTCGAGGTCGCGGTCGTCGTCGTAGTCGACCCAGTTGACGGTGCGTCCACGGCCTTTCGAGTACTGGATCCGGAACTGCCGCGCCCGGTCGCGCAGGCTGTCGCCGGTGTTCACGAGGAGCTCGTTCGGCCCCTCGCCCTGCCCGTTGTCGGCCCCCTGCGTGCAGAGCAGGTCGGGAAGGCCGTCGTGGTTCGCCTCGCCCCACGTGCACTGGTGCCGGTCCATCTGCGTGCCCTGTAGAGCCCGCGGCGTCCGCATCGGGTCGAACGCGCCGTCGCCGTCGTTGAGGAAGAGGACGGGCTCGCGCCAGTGCCGCACGAGGAAGAGGTCCGAGTCACCGTCGCCCTCGAAATCCACCCAGGAGCTGCCCCAGGACCGCCCTATGTCCAGCACCCCCGCGGCTGTGGTGACGTCGCGGAACCGGTAGCGCGGCGCGTCGGGGTTGCGTTGCGCGAAGAGAGGCGGCGTGGCCTCCAGGGCGAAGCTCGCAGTCACCAGGCAGGCGGCGAGGAAGACGACGCCCGCGGGAAACAGGACGCGATTCCGCCAGGTCCTTCCTTCCAAATCGCCACCTGCCCGGGTTCGTCTTCCGAGGGCCTGTCGTCGGCGCGTCACCCGGAGGCTCCACGCACCGCGGGACGATCGTTCCCCCGAGTCCCGCTGCACTGACGGTACCCTGCCTGCCGTGCCCGGAAATCCATTTTTTGACGCCGGCGGTCCCGCCGAGCCGGCCCCGCGTGAGGCCGGCGGTCGCGCCGAGCCGGCCCTGCGTGAGGCCGGTTCCAGCTTCGTCATCGCGACCCGCAACCGGCCCGACGACCTGCTCCACACGGTCCGGAGCCTCGTCGCGCAGACGGTGCTGCCCGCGGAGCTCGTGATCGTCGACTCCAGCGACGACACGCCCACCCGCACGACGATCGAGGAGGTCTGCTCGGCCGCCGGGATCAAGCTCGACTACCACCACCCGGCCCCCCGCGGCCTGACCGTGCAGCGCAACGTCGGGCTCGACCGGTCGACCGGCGACCCGGTCTTCTTCGTCGACGACGACGTCTGGCTGGACCCCGACTGCCACGAGGAGGTCCTGAAGGAGTACGAGCGGTGGGGGCGCGCCGGCCGGCTCGGCGAGCGGCCCGAAGGTTTGCCGCTCGGCGGCGTGCGCGCGGCGCCCAAGCGGCCGGCGCGGCCGTCGCCGGGCACGCGGATCTACCGGAGGATCTTCGGCATCGGGGGCTGGTGGCCGGAGGCGTCGGGCAAGATCCGGCCGGGCTTCTACGCGGAGGGCGTCTCCGAATCCGCCGGCGTCCGCCGGCTCGAGTACTTCAACGGGTGGTTCATGTCGTACCGGCGGGAGGTCTTCGAGCACGAGCGCTTCGACGAGGCGCTCGCGGGTTATGCCTACAAGGAGGACATCGACTTCTCGTACCGCGTGTCGCGGCGCTACGTCCTCGTGCAGACCCCGGCGGCCCGCTGCGACCACCTGAAGAGCGGCGCCTCGCGCCTGAGCTCGCACCAGCTCCAGCGCATGAACCTCGCGAACCAGTTCTACCTGCACCGCAAGCTCATGCCCCAGACGGCGTTCCACAGGGCGGCGCTGTGGTGGGCGTGGATCGGCCTGTTCATCCTCAACGCCGGCAAGGCCGTCCAGACGCGCGATCCCGGCCTCGTCACCGGGATGGTCGCCGGCGCGTGGGAGCAACTTCGCGGCCACGGGCTCGTGGATCCGGCGGCAGAGGCGCGCGTTGCCCCGGGCGCGAAGGCGTGATGGCGGAGGCGGCGCCGGCCGCGGCGCCTCAACCGCCCACGCCCCCGGGCGCGAAGACGCGCGACTACTGGTGGACCGTGCTCGCGACCGATCCGGTCGCGGTGCCGCTCGCCGGGTTGCTGGCGCGGCGGAGGTGGCTCTCTCCCGACCAGGTGACCGCGGTCGCGCTCGTCCTCGGTCTCTCGGTCGGGGCTGCGTTCGCAACCGGCACGAGAGCGGGACTCGTCGCCGGGGGGGTCCTCTTCTACCTCGCGTTCCTCTTCGACTGCGTCGACGGCAAGCTGGCGCGGGCGCTCGGGGTCACGAGCGAGAAAGGCGAGGCGCTCGACCACCTCGCCGACGGGGGCCGCCGCGCGAGCGCGTCGCTCGGCCTCGCGCTGTGGACGTGGCGGTCGGACGCCGTCCCGAACGACCGGATCCTGTGGGTGGTCGTGTACGCCGTCCTCGCGTACTACTTCGTCGAGATCTCGGGAGCCGCGAAGGGCGACCCCGCCCGAGGCGTCGCCGGCCGCATCTCGGGCGCGCTCGCGCGCCGGCGGTTACTGCCGAACCCCGGGATGCCCGACGTGCAGGCGGTCGTCTTCATCCTCGGCCCGATCACGGGACTCGTCGTTCCCGCGCTCGCGCTCGGCACCGCGATGGCGGCGGCGGCGATCCTGCTCACCGTGCGGAGACGCCTGCGTTGACGCCGCGCGTCCTGCTCCTCGGGCTCGACGGCGCGACGTACTCGGTGCTCGATCCCGCCTTCGAGGCGGGTCACCTGCCGGTGTTCAAGCGGCTGCTCGAGCGCGGCGCGTCCGGCATCCTCACGTCGACGATCCCGCCGTACACGCCTCCGGGCTGGACGTCGATCTTCACCGGCGTGAACCCCGGCCGGCACGGGATCTTCGGCTTCACCCTCGGAAACGTCCAGTCGAGCAGGGGGCTCGTGAGCCTCGACCGGGTGAGGGCTCCCGCGATCTGGAACGCCGCGAACGCGCAGGGCGTGCCGACGGGCCTGTTCAACATCCCGATGACGTACCCGCCCCCCGCAGTCGACGGCTTCGCCGTCGCGGGGATGCTGACGCCGGAGGGAGGGGGGCAGACGCCGGAGAGCTTCACGCACCCGCTCGAGCTGCGCAGCGCGATCGAGAGCGTCGCGCCCGGCTACGAGATCGACGTCGAGGTCGACTACGACCAGGACTGGAAATCCACCGCGATCATCGAGCGGCTCTCGGCCAACCTCGCCAGGAAGAGGACCGCGCTCGCGCACCTCATGGAGACCCACGGCGACCTCGGCCTCCTCTTCGGCGTGCTCGAGGCGCCGGATCGGCTCATGCACGTCCACTACAAGTACATCGATCCGCGCTGCGAGCACTTCGACCGCCCGGAGGCGGCGCCGATCCGCGAGCGCGCCTGGGCGTTCTTCGACGAGATGGACGCGATGGTCGGCGACATGCTCGCGTGGGCCGGCAACGACGGCTTCGTCGTCACGATGTCGGACCACGGCTTCGGCCCGAAGGACAAGAGCGTCAACGTCAACCTCGCGCTGCGCGAATGGGGTCTCCTCTCGATCGGCGGCGCCGGCGCGGTGACGAAGTCGGCGGGGGTGCGCGCGCTTGCGCGCAGGGCGAAGAAGGTGCTGCCGAAGTCGGTGTGGCAGAAGGCCAAGGGCGCGGCGCAGGCCTCGATCGACTGGAGCCGGACGAAGGCGTTCTCGGCCCCGATCCCGCAGCAGGGGATCTACGTGAACCTCCAGGGCCGCGAGCCCCACGGCATCGTCCCGCAGTCGGAATACGAGGCGGTGCGCGACGAGATCGTCGCCCGATTGTCCGAGCTGGTGGACCCGGACGACGGGAGGCCCGTGGTCGACCGGGTCTACCGGCGCGAGGAGGTCCTGTCGGGGCCGCAGGCGCCCGACGCCCCCGACCTGTTCCCGGTGTGCCGCGAGTACTCGTACGAGCTCTCGGACGGTCTGTATTCCCCCGGGATCCTCGACGACTACCGCGCGCTCCCGCGCGGGTTCCACCACGTGGACGGCATCTTCGGGATCGCGGGGCCGGGGATCGAGCCGCGCTCGGGCCTCAGGGCGAGCCTCTACGACATCGCGCCGACCGCGCTGTACCTGGCAGGGCTGAAGATCCCCGAGGTCGACGGCCGGGTGCTGACCGAATGGCTTCCTGAGGAGATGGTCGCGGCGTCGCCGCCGGCGGTCGAGGCGATGGACCTGCCGCTCGCCGGCTCGGGGGCCAAGGCGTCGCCGTACTCGGCCGAGGACGAGGCCGCGATCGAGGAGTCGCTGAGGAACCTCGGCTACCTGTGACCCACAACCCGGAAGCGAAAGGGGATCCCACTTGGTGACCACCGCTGCAGGCACCCGCTCGAACGCGCAGGTGTTCGCTCTCGCGTTCGGCGTCGCCTATCTCGCCGTCGGGCTCATCGGCTTCGCGATCACGGGCTTGAACGACTTCGCCAAGGAGTCGGACAAGTCGCTGCTGATATTCGACATCAACCCGCTGCACAACATCGCGCACATCGGCGTCGGCGCGCTCCTGCTCGCCGGGTCGCGCAGCCACGACGCGGCGAAGTCGACGAACGTGATCGTCGGCGCCGTCTACCTGCTGCTGGCGCTCCTCGGGTTCGCCGGAGGCATCCTCGTCGAAGACCTGCTGAACAACGACATGGTGGACACTTTCCTGCACCTGGGGACCGCGGCTCTGGCGATCTTCTTCGGGACCGTTGGAGCGACGGCAGGAACGAGGCCTCGCAGGGCCTGATCGCCCGCAGCTTCGCAACAAGAGCAGAGGGGCCGCCGGGCCCCCTTCTCACGCCTGCCTGGCGGCGTCGAGGTCGTCGACGGCGAAGATCAGCTCGCTCTCGCCCCCGCCCCTGCGGGCGACGTACGCGGACGAGATCGCGACCCCCGCCTCGGAAAGGCGCCGGCAGTAGCGCCCGAGCTCCCCGGGCCGGTCCTCCAACGTCGCGGTGAGGACGGGCCGCGAGCCCTGGACGTCGAAGTCGTTCGCCTTCAGGACCTCGCACGCGTCGTCGCCGTCGTCCACGACGAGGTGCACGACACCCTTCCCGTCGATGTTCGTCGCGGCGAGCGTCCCGATGTTCACGCCCGCCCGCCCGAGCAGCTCGCCGATCTCGGCGAGGATCCCCGGCCTGTCGTCGTTGACCGCGATCATGATCTCTTCGAGCATGAACCGAGCGTACCTCCGCGGACCGAGCCGCGTCAGTGGGCCCCCTCGGCCGTGAACACCGCCCTCAGCGTCCGCCAGAGGATCCACAGATCGAGCGACAGCGACCAGTTCTGGATGTAGAAGAGGTCGTAGCGGACGTAGTCGGCGAAGCTCGTCTCGGTCCGGCCGCTTACCTGCCACAGTCCCGTCATCCCCGGCTTCACCTTCAGCCGGTTGCGGATCCAGTCGTCGTACTGCTCGACCTCGCTCGGCAGCGCCGGGCGCGGTCCGACGAGGCTCATCTCGCCGCGCAGCACGTTCCACAGCTGCGGCAGCTCGTCGAGTGAGTACCGCCGCAGTAGCTTGCCCGCCGGCGTCACACGCGGGTCGTCCGCGAGCTTGAACAACAGGCCCGGGCCCTCGTTCAGGTGCTCGAGCTGGGCCCGGCGCGCCTCCGCGTCCTCGAACATCGTGCGGAACTTCCAGCACTTGAAGAGCTTGCCGTCGCGGCCCACGCGAATCTGGCCGAAGAACGGGCCGCCGGGAGAGTCTCGCCGGATCCACAGGGCGATCGCCGCCAGGACGGGGGAGAGCAGCACCACGCCCGCGATCGCGCCGGCGACGTCGAGCGACCTCTTGATCGTGCGCTGGATCTTGTCCATGCCCGTCTTGCGCACGTAGATGAGCGGGACTCCTGCGACCGACTGCACGATCATGCGCGACGCCATGAGGTCGATCGTTCCCGAGGTGATCTGCAGGTCGACGTCGGAGTCCTGGAGCTCCCAGAACAGCCGGTTGAGACGGGCGGTGTCGAACGAGGTCGCGGCGACGAGAACGAGCCCTGCGCCGTGCTTTCGGATCAGGTCCTTCAGGTCGGCGGTGCCGCCGAGGACGACGTGGCCGTCGGCCAGGTCGTGCCCCGCGGGGACCGCGTCGTCCACGAACCCGACGATGCGGTAGCCGAGCCAGGCCTCGCGCTGCAGCGTCTTCGCGACCGTCCGGGCCTCCTGGTTCGTCCCGAGGACGATCGTGCGCGTCGTGTCCCCGCCCCGGCGCCGCATGAAGTGCAGCGCCTTCCTCACGAACAGCCGCTCGCCCCCGACGACGACCATCCCGCAGGCGAGGGCGAGCAACGCCCACAGCCGCGCGAGGTTCAGCGTGAAGACCGAGTCGGCGATGAAGATCGCGACGGTGCCGGCGACGACTCCGTGGAAGACCTGCTTGAACTCGTTGACCGGGCCGAGGACCTGACGCGGCTCGTAGAGCCCGTACAGCCAGAACAGCACGATCCACACCGGCGTCGCGACGAGCGTCATCGCCGTGTAGTCGTAGCGTGCCGCGGGGGCGCCCTCGAACAGCTCGAAGCGGATCGCGCTCGCCAGGAACAGCGCGGCGGAGACCGCGAACGCGTCGGCGAGCACGCGCAGGGCGATACGACGGCCGGCGGTCCTCGACCGCGGCGCCGGCGCGGGCGCGGTAGCCGTTGCGGGCTCGGGCTTGGTTGCGGTCTGGGCCATCGGCTCCCTTACGGGTGGGGGGCGCGTGCTGCCCGGCGCGCTAGAGGTACCCGAGGCCCCTCAACGACTCCTCGATGAGGGCCTCCTCCTCCTGCGAATAGGGCGAGCTCTCGTCCTTCTCGCTCGATGATAGGGGGGCGGTGGTCGCGACCGGCCGCCGGCTGAGCATCTCGGGCGCGAAGGCGTCTCCCAGGACCCCCCCGTCCAGCCCCTCCGGGACCTTCAGCCCCGCCTGGTAGAGCAACGTCGGGGCCACGTCCATCACCGTCCCGCCCACGCGCCCCGGGCGGGCTCCGGCCCCCGCCACGACCACGATCCCATCCGGGTGGTGGACGCCGCGCGGGAGGTGGCGGAGGTCGGTGAACGGCTCCTTGTGGAACAGCTCGTCGTCGAGCTCGTAGCGGTGGTCGCGCAGCACCGGCAGGAGGTCGGGAGCACCTTCGGTCGCGTCGCCCTGGAAGACCTCCTCCGCGCGGTGCACCCGGTCGGTGACGCGTCCTCCCCCCGGCGACCGCAGCTCCTCGAACCGCCGCGCGATCTCGTCCTTCAACCTCTCCAGCTCGTCCGGCGGGACGATGCCGAACCTCTCGCGCCCCGCGACGTTCACGAACACGCCCTGCTGCGGGATCGGCGAGGCGAACGCCCGCGTCTTGCCCCAGTCGATCGCCGCGAACGTCCGGCCCTTCGCGCGCCGCGCGAGCTTGCGCGGGAGGAACCGCTTCGCGACCGGGATCATGCGCCGCGCGAGCCCCGACTGCATCGCCTTGCCGCCGCCCTTCAGCTCGAGGTACCCCCATTGCTCGAGAAGCGCGTTCACGTGCACGGAGACCTCCCACGCGGTGAACCCGTGATCCGAGCAAACGACGACGCCTCCGTCCGGCCCGGCGTAGTCCTCGAGGAGCCCGACGATCCGGTCCATCGCGGCGAAGCACTCGGTCACCGCGTCGCGCAGACGCTCGCCTTCGTCCGACGAGTAGAGCCCGTCGGAGGGATCCAGGTACCGGTAGTAGACGTGCTGGAGGCGGTCGGGAGCCTCCATGACGGCGAACAGGACGTCGGGAGGGTCGAGCTCCAGCAGGCCGCGCAGAACGACCTCGCGCTGGCGGATCGACTCCAGCGCGCGCTTGGCGAGCGCGTCGTCGCGCCAGTCCTGCTCGTAGTTCGCGGAGACGTCGACCACGTATCCCGGGGCCCACTCGAGGATGCGCTGCTCCAGCTGCGCGTTCGCCCCCGTCTTCCCGTGGTCCGTCCCTCCTCCGCCGCCGTCCCACGAGGCGAAGCCCCGGAGGTGCTCGCCGTAGCCGGGCGTCATCATCCCGGACACCATCCAGCCGTCGAGCGCGCGCGGGGGGTAGGTGAGCGGCAGGTTGTATATGCCGGCGCGAGCACCCTGCTCGTTCGCGATCTCCCAGATCGTCGAGGCCCGGATCATCCCGGAGTGCACGAGCTCCTGGCGGTCGCTCTGCGCGTTCCCGGCGACGAATCCGTAGATCCCGTGGCGGCCGGGGTTGACGCCGGTAGCGGCAGACGTCCACGCGGGCGGCGTGTACGTGGGCACCGTCGACTTCAGCGTCCCCCACGCGCCCTTCTCCTTCAGGGCTGCGAGGCGGGGCATCGTGCCGGACTGCAGCATCGGGTCGAGGAGGTGCCACGCGGCCCCGTCGAGGCCGATCGCGACGGACTTGGGCGACATCAGCGGCAGTCTATGGCTCGTCCCACAGCTCACCGACGAGCTTGCGCGCCGCGGGTTCGTCTAGACCCGCGGCCTCGATCACGGTGAAGCGGCCGGGTCGCGTCTCGGGCGCGTGCAGCAGCACGCGCACGGTCTCCTCCTTGGACAGCCCGAGGTCTGCCGGGTGTTGCGGGAGGCCGAGCCGGCGCAGGCGCTCGCGAAACGCGCGGTGATCCTCCCCGTAGAGGTGCACCGAGATGATGCAGCCGAACGCCACTTGCGCGCCGTGCAGCGCGCGGCCCCCGAAGAGCTCGTCGACCGCGTGGCTGATCTCGTGCTCTCCGCCCGAGGCGGGCCGCGACGTCCCCGCCTGGATCATCGCCATCCCCGACAGCACGAGCGCGTCGGCGAGCGTCCTGAGGAAGGCCGCGTCCGACGCGTGCCCGGAGGGGTCGTTGTCGAGGAACGGCTCGATCAGCGAGAAAGACTCGGACGACATGTCCCAGGCGCGCGCGTCGGCGTCCTCCAGGCCCCGCTCGACCGCGAGCGACCAGTCCCGCAGCGCGAGGGGGTTCGCGAGGAGGTCGCCGATCCCGGCGGTGAACGACTCGGGCGGTGCGGTGATCACGGTCGGGATCGAGACGAACACGGCACGAGGCGCGATCGCGCCCACGCTCTCGGCCCGCCCCGCGTCGTTGGGCACGACTGCAACCGGCGAGCAGATGCCGTCGTGCGTCAGCTGCGTCGGGGCCGTCACGACGGTAAGCCCCGCGCGTCCGGCGGCCAGCTTCGCGACGTCGAGGCAGCGGCCACCGCCGATCGCGACGATCGCGTCGGCGCCGAGCCGCTGCGCCCGCGCCCCCGTCTCGACCGCCCACGACTGGTCCGCCCCGGCAACCGGCACCTCGACCGGATGCCGGGATCCCGCGCCGTCCGCCAGCGTCTTGCCGTGGACGGACGCGACGACGAAGGGCTGCGTTACGGCGAGGTCGGCCAGCATCCGCGCCAGTGCCCGTCCGGCTGCGATCTCGTCCGGCGAGTCGTCGAACACGTGGATCTCGGGGAAGTCCACGCTACGCGGAAGAGCTCCAGGCCCCCTGGTGGGTGGCGATGACCTTGATCGCATCGGGCACGTTCGACGGCTCGTCGACCTCGGCGTACTCGCCCTCGCGCACGAGCACCGCCGTCACGCGGACGATCGAGATCGTCGCTGCGTACAGGTCCTCGTAGTAGACCTGCGTCACGCCGCGCCATTCGGTGTCGGTGGCCGCGTGGAGATACGCGCGGGCCGCGTCGGGTCGCAGCAGCGATACGCCGGCGAACTCCCCGTGGCTGAGGCCCATCGGTATCCCCTTGCCGATGGCCCGTACGGCGCGGCCGTCGAGCTGGACCCTCATGTCCTCGGCGTCGAGGCGCATGCGCTTCTGCACCGCGAGGACGAGGTCGCCGTCGGCCGCGAGGGCGCGCGCGTAGACGTCGGGAGCGACCACGACGTCGGAGTTGACCACGAGCACCTCCATACCCGGCGACTGGTCGAGAGCGACGCGCACGGAATGGAAGTTGCCCCACGACGCGTAGCGCGCGTTGAAGACGAACGCCGGCTTGTCCCCGCGCCAGTGCTGGTCCACGTACTCCTCGACGTGCGAGCGGCCGTGGCCGGTGACGATCATCAGCTCCTCGATCCCCGCCGCGTGGAGCCCGCGCAGGACGTAGGCGAGCAGCGGCTCCTCGTCGCCCATCGGAAGCAGCGTCTTCGGAAGGAGGCCGCCCCCCATCCTCACGCCGCGTCCTGCCGCCAGGACGACTGCTCTCACTCCTGCCACGACACCTCCAGGTCGAGGTCGGCCTTCAGAGGCTTCGTCCACGTCAGGACGTTCCCCATGCGCTTCCAGCCCGGCGCACGGACGCGCTGGGCGCCGTCCGGGAGCGTGAGCGTGACGCTCAGCTCCTCCGGACGGACCTTCGGCTGACGCTGGACGATCAGCCTGTAGACCTTACGGCCCTTGACGGAGCGGACGACGCCGGGCACGCGGTAGTCGAGCCGCATCGCCGCCTCCTGGCCCGGCGGGATCTCGAACGTCGCCGACCATACCTTCTTGCCCTTCTCGAAATGCTCGGTCGGCGCCTCCGAGACGCCGACCACGCCCGGAGGCGACGCGATGCGCTCGCCCTCGTACGCCGCGGCAACGAAGGACGCCTCGAGCGGCACGTACACGTTCATCATCGGACGGTGCAGCCCGGTCTTCGCCGAGTCTCCGGCGGACCAGCGCGGCTGCGGCAGGAAGACCCCGTTGTGGACGCGCACCTCGGTCGACACGAGGGCGTCCGTTCCCTCGACCGCGACGTCCATCGTCGTCGCGTTCGTCGCGAAGTAGTCGAATTTGTTGCCGCCGACGTTCTGCTCCACGACGTACAGGTAGTCGGCATCGCGTGCGGCGCGGATGGCGCCGTCCCAATCCATCTGCTCGATGAACCTCTGCTCCGCGGGATCGGCCATCCAGACCTGCATGTGCTTCTCCGCGAGCGCCGATCCGAACCCGTCGACGAGCTCGCTCGGGTGCTTCGGCTTGAAGACGTTCTCGTAGAAGCCGTCGACGATGTCGCCCAGCCGCGCCCTGCGGAACGTCTGGATCGGGTACTTCGCGTACGCCTTGTAGAGGACGAAGTCGACGATCCGGTTCGCGGTCACGTAGACGGTCCGGCCCTCCTTGCGCCCGGCCCTGTACGGGCCGACGCCCGGCATCAGCTTCTCCATCGCGAGGGGGTCGACCGCGATCACGCCGTCGACGCGGTCGAGCGGGATCGCCGCCGCCTCGGGGTTCACCTCGGCGCTGGCGCGCGCGTAGTCGATCGTCAGCCGTGCCGACAGCGGCCAGTCCGGCGACCAGTTCGCGTTGCCGAAGCGCTGCGCGTCCGGGATCCCGGCGACGTACCATGCGTCCTCGGGAAGCGGGATCGAGAGCTGCTGCCGGTCCTTGTCGACGTCGTAGACGGTGCTGCTCTCCTTCACGAAGTGCGGCTTGCCGTCGTCGATCGTGAAGACGGCGAACTGCAGCAGCGCGCCGCCGGTCCCGCGCTGCTCCGCGGAGTTCTGCATACCGAGGACGTAGGTACGCGGGCGGCCCGCTCCCAGCACGGCCGGCAGGATCGCGAAGCCGGCGCGAGCGTCGGCAAGTACCTCAGACGTCCTCTTCGCGCGCTCGATCCCGTCCTCCACCGGCTTGCGGGCGCGTCCCGGCAGGTTGCGCAGATCCACGGCCTCGAGCTCCTCCCGCGCCGCGCGTATCTCGTCCTGCACGTCGGCGAGCGTGGTCCCGATCGCCCTGATCCGGTCGATGCGTATGCGCCCCCCGCCCTCCGGGTCGTCGGGATCCTTGGCGATCACCTTGTCCGGCCCCCGCAGCGCGTTCTGTGCGACGTCGAGCGTCCCCCCGGCGGCCGCGGCGGAGTGCTCCGCTGCGGCGACGAGGTGCGGCACCTCAACCAGCGCGTCCCCCAGGACCGGGACGTCCTCGGCGAGGACGAGCACCGGGCTGGGGGAGTCGAGGCCGGAGCGGGCGCGCTCGGCGGCCGCGACCGCCGACAGCGTCTCGTACCGCGCCGCCTTCATGGCGGCGCGCGACAGCGTGCTCTCGGCGCGGTCGAGGTGGTCCCTCGCGTCGAGCAACCCCGTCGCCAGCCGCACCGGGCCCGCGAGCATCGAGACCCAGAGGAAGGTTCCCGCGAGGCCCGTGATCAGGGCGAGCGCCCCGCCGAGGCCGGTCCGGCGCGGGCGGTGTCGCCGCGTCTCCGCGCGCGTCATCCCGCGGCCGCGGCCCGGCGCAGCCGCGGGGCCACCTCCCGCGCGAACAGGCGAATGGCCTCGGCTGCGGGGGCCGCGTCCATCCCCGGGTAGTGGAACCGCAGGACCAGGTGCGACTCGGGATGGCTCCCCAGGATGCGAGCGAGCGGCTGCAGAGCGCGCAGGACGTCTTCCGGCGTCCCGTACGCGGTCGTGGATCGGATCGTCGCGTCGTCCGGCGGCATCACCTGGAGGGGGACCCCCGGGACGTCCGTCCCCGCGCGCCAGCCGGCGTAGACGCCGAGCTGGTGGCCGATGCCGGCGGCGATCATCGCCCAGTCGCGCTCGGGATCCTCCGTCACGAACGCGTTCTGCAGGAGCGCGGCGAGCGGCCGGCCGCCGCGTCCGGCCTCGCGACGGGCGTCGCTCGCGAGGCGGAACGCGGTGGCGACGCGCTCGGGTTGGGCGCGCGAGGAGATGTAGCCGTCCGCGATCCGACCGGCGCGGGCGATCGCCGCGTCTACGAAGCCGCCGAGGTAGATCGGGATCGGGTGCGCCGGAGGCGGCGTGACCGCGACCGCGTCGTAGGCGTAATGCCTGCCGTGGAAGTCGAAGCGCTCGCCCGTCCAGGCGAGCTTCAGGATCTCGACGATCTCGGTCGTCCTGCGGACGCGCGACCTAGCGTCGATCCCGAACGCGCGGAGCTCTTCGTCGCGCCATCCGATGCCGAGGCCGCAGATCACGCGGCCCCCCGAGATCTGGTCGACCACCGCGAAGTCCTCGGCGAGCCGGAGCGGGTCGTGGAACGGCGCCAGGACGACGCCGGTGCCGAGCTCGATGCGCTTCGTACGTGCGGCGAAGGCCGCGAGCAGGGGGAGCAGCGAGGGCAGGTATCCGTCGCCCGAGCCGTGGTGCTCCGACACCCAGGCCGAGTCGAACCCGGCCTCTTCGGCGACCTCGACGAGCGCGAGAGCGTCGGAGTAGTCCCGGTGGACCGAGCGCGCGGAGCCGGGGGGGATCTGCCCCGTGAAGAGCCCTACGCCGATCTTGAAAGCCACGCGCCCCTCCCGCCGCCGGCGCCCGCGCGAGGGCGCCGATAAAAGATCAGGAGCCCCCGAAGGGGCTCCTGAAAGATACAGGCAGGTCTGGATCGGCTACTTCTTGGGGACCTTGTAGCTCTTCGCCATGACGGCCTCGTCGACGATCGTGCTCGGCGTCAGCGACCTCTCGGCGTAGTGGGGGACCCAGCAGATCTGGCAGTTGGTCGAGGCGGCACCGGTCGTGCCGCCGGCGACGACGGTGCCCGTCTTCGCCTTCAGCGACGCGAGCGGGACCTTCCACGTCACGGTCGCGGCCGCGGGGTCGAACGTCGCGTCGAAGTACTCGCTCACGTTGCAGTTCACGAGCGTGAGCACGGCGGGGAGCGCCTCCTCCGAGCACTGCTCGAGGCGGGCGACGCCCTGGTAGACCTTGCCGACGCGGTCCGTGCCGGACTGCGCGAGGACGTCGGGCTTGCCGACGTCGAGGCTCTTGACCGTGAAGCGGTACTCCTCGCCGCCCACGTTGAGGTGCCACAGCAGCCGGAACGCCTCGCCGGCGCTCCCCATCTGGGGCAGGGCGGCGGCGTTCGTGACGGTGAACTCGAGGTCGGTGCCGGACTTCACGATCGAGCCCGACACGAGGTCGAGCCCGGCCGCGGTCGCCGGCGGCAGCGGGAGGCCCTGCTGGTAGTTCCCCGCGTCGTTGGCGGGGTCCTCGAACACGGTCACGGGCTTGGCCGCGTGGGCGCCGCCGATCAGGCCGAACAGCAAGGCTCCTGCGATGAGGGTGGTGCCGAGCTTGCGCATGGTCGTTTGCTCCTGCTTCGTGTTGGTCGTCTCGAGGTGGGGTTCGACGCCCGTCTTGCGTCCTCCTGCTACTTGCCGGTGAACCGCAGGATGTCGATGCCCCGCGTGTAGTCGACGGAGTAGACGATCTCGTCGGTGATCCAGTACGAGGCGCCGGTGGAGCCGCCGTGAGGCATGAAGTAGCCGACCTCGTTGATCTTCCCCTTCGAGCTCACGTCGATGAACCGCGTGCCGTGCTCGAAGAACGCGGCCGCGACGATCCCGCCGTTGTGGAAATCCGGGTGTGCCTCGAGCCAGTGCGAGGAGCAGCCGACGGCGTTCACCGCAGGCGAGCCGTCCGTGTACGTCCCGTTCTTCATCCGGTACTCGTCGATCATCGTGAACGTCTTCGTCTTGCGCCACTTCGAGGCGTCCCACGTCATGAAGGCGCCGTTGTTCTCGCTGCAGCGGGGCTGGAAGTTGCGTTCTCCGCCGGCGAGGAAGAGCCTGTCCGTGCCCTTGTTGGGCCAGTCGTTCGAGTGGATGAACCGGAAGTCCTCGTTGGCGCCGGTCGCGAGGAGCTTCGGATGGCGCGGGTCCTTGCGGACGTCGAGGAGCATGATCGGTTGCGTCGACGTCAGCACCAGGCCCGGCGCGACCTCGTTGACGTCGTGCCCGCCCTGCGCCGGCAGCCCCTCCCCCCACATCCGCTCCACCAGCTTCGGCTTGCGCGGGTTGCGCAGGTCGATGATGTTGCCGTCGGAGCCATAGGCCCACTTGCAGTCGAGGATGCAGCTCATCGTGTGCTGCGCGGAGCCGTTGAGCTTGGAGATGATCGTCGGGTTCGACTTGTCCTCGACGTCGATGATGTAGGTCGCCCCGACCCGGCGCGTCGAGTCTTCGGGGTTCGGGATGACCGTGTTCGGCACCACGAGGATGTCGCCGTTCCCGTCGATGTCCTCGCGCGAGAACAGGATCTCCTGCGGCATCGGGACGTACCCCGTCAGCTCGGGGTTCACGGGGTCGGTGATGTCGAAGATCATGACCTTGTGCTGGTCGTTCGTATAGAAGTAGTCGCCGACGACCAGCCCGCCGACACCGTCGATCGACAGCGGGATGTTCTTGACGAACTCGACGTTCTCCGAAGAGATCCCGCCCGCGGACGGGCCGAGCTCCGCGGCGTCCGTCGCCGCCACTGCTGCTCCTCCGCCCAGCGCCGTTACCAGGGCCGTGGCGAGGTACGCGATCTTCCGCACTTGAGGTGCCTCCGTCTTCGAGTTCGGTTCCGTTACCCCGACGGTTCGACCTCCGGTGCGGGAATCCCTCTACGCCCCGTGAAGGCGGTGGCCGCCGCGTGCCTCCCGCTTCGCCTCCCGCAGCGCCGCGAACGCCGCGGCGAGGAGCTCGTCGCCGGGCACGCGCGGGTACGACGCGATCCCGATGCTCGCCGAGAGCGTCACGTCCGGGTCCCTCAGCAGCGGCTCCTTCAGCGCGCCGGCGATCTTTCCGGCGACGAGCTCGGCCTCGCGCGGGTCGGTGAGGCCCTCGAGCAGGATCGTGAACTCGTCCCCCGCGGGGCGGCCGACGGTGTCGACCTGCCTCACGGAACGGTGGATGCGCACACCCGCCGCCCGGATCAGCTGCTCGGCCTGCTCGTGCGTCCACCCCTGCGTCGCCTGCTTGAACCCGTCGAGATCGAGCCACAGGACGCCCACTGCCTTGCCGGTCCGGTCGGCGCGGGCCACGGCCTGCGCCAGCCGCTCGCGAAACAGCGCCCGGTTCGCGAGGTCCGTCAGCGGGTCGTAGAGCGCGTGCCGCGCTATCAGCTGCTCCCTCTTCTTCCGCTCGATCGCGTACCGGAGCCTGCGCAGGAACGCCCCACCTGCCGGCTCGCCCAGGCGGAAGTCGTCCTGGGCCCCCGCCCGGACGGCGCGGAGGCCGTCGTCAGCGGTCCGCTCGTCCGTGACGACGACGACCGCGGCCCGGGGGGCGGCCCCCGCGATCGTCCCGACCGGATCGACCACGTCCCGCGCGGTGAGGTCGGCCACGACGGCGTCGAACGCCTCGTCGTCGAGCCGCCGGAGCGCGGCGGCGAGACCGCTCGCCGTCTCGACTTCGGCGCCGGAGCCCGGCCCCAGCAGGTCCCGGACCCGGTCTTCGTCGCCGAGGAAGAGGATCCGCACGGCCTCAGGCGCGGGCGGGGATCAGGGAGGCGATCTCCGCGATCATCCCGGTCATGTCGTAGTCGCGCGGCGTGTAGACGCGCGCGACGCCTAGCTCCGCGAGCTTCGCCGCGTCGTCGTCGGGGATGATGCCGCCGACCACCACCGGGACCGCCTGCGGATCGACCCCCTCGGCCTTCAGCCGGTCGATGACGTCCGGGACGAGCAGGCCGTGGGCGCCCGAGAGGATCGAGATCGCGACCACGTGAACGTCCTCGTCCGCCGCCGCGCGCGCGATCTGCTCGGGGCTCAGGCGGATCCCCTGGTACACGACCTCGAACCCCGCGTCCCGCGCCCGGACCGCGACCTGCTCCGCGGCGTTCGAGTGGCCGTCCAGGCCGGGCTTCGCGACGAGCATCCGGAGCTTGGGCACACCCGCTCGTTGCGCGGCATCCCTCACCTCCCGCCGGGCGCGCTCGATCCCTGCGGGAGCTCCCGCCGTCTGGCCGCCGACGCCCGTGGGGGCGCGGTATTCGCCGAAGACGGCGCGCAGTGCGTCCGCCCATTCCCCCGTCGTCACGCCTGCGTGGGCCGCGTCGATCGAGGGCGGGAGGAGGTTGTCGCCCGCCTCGGCGGCGCGCTTCAGCGCGTCGAGCGCGGCCGTGACGGCGGCCTGGTCGCGCCCGGCCCTCCAGGCGCGCAGCCGCTCGATCTGGGCTGCCTCCGCCGCGGGATCGATCTTCTCGAAGGCCATGGCGTCCAGACCGGCGGTGAGCGGCGACGGCTCGGTCTCGACGTACGCGTTCACGCCGACGACGGTGTCGGCGCCGCTCTCGATCGCCCGCCGCCTCGCGGCGTGCGCGGCGACGAGGCGCTCCTTCATGTAACCGAGCGCCTCGACCGATCCGCCGGCGTCGAGCACCCGCGCCAGCTCCTGACGCGCGCCGTCCTCGATCTCCGCCGTCAGCGACTCGATCACGCGCGAGCCGTCGAAGATGTCGTCGTGCTCGAGCAGGTCGGTCTCGAACGCGAGGATCTGCTGCGCGCGCAACGACCACTGCTGGTCCCACGCCCGCGGGAGCCCCAGCGCCTCGTTCCACGCCGGCAGCTGCACCGCCCGCGGGCGTGCGTCCTTCGACTGCGTCACCGCGAGCATCTCGAGCAGGATCCGGTAGACGTTGTTTTCGGCCTGCGCCGCGGTGAGGCCGAGCGAGTTCACCTGCACGCCGTAACGGAAGCGGCGGTAGCGGTCGTCGTCGACGCCGTAACGCTCAGTCGCGATCCGCCGCCACATCCGGCCGAACGCGCGCATCTTGCAGGTCTCCTCGACGAACCTGATCCCCGCGTTGCAGAAGAACGAGATTCGTCCTACGAGGCGTCCGAACTCGCTCTCCGGCACGGCCCCCGTCGCCGCGACGGCGTCGAGGACCGTGATCGCGTTCGCCAGCGCGAACGCGACCTCCAGGATCGGGTCCGCCCCGGCCTCCTGCAGGTGATACGAGCACACGTTGATCGGGTTCCACTTCGGGACCTCGTGGAACGTCCACGTGACGAGGTCGGTCGTGAGCCGGATCGACGGCTCGGGCGGGAAGATGTGCGTCCCGCGCGACAGGTACTCCTTCAGGATGTCGTTCTGCGTCGTCCCGGAGAGGTCGGAGCGCGCGGCCCCCCGGCCGTCCGCCGCCGCGACGTAGAGCGCGAGCAGCCACACTGCGGGAGCGTTGATCGTCATCGAGGTGTTCATCTCGGCGAGGGGGATCCCGTCGAACACGGCCTCCACGTCGCCCAGGTGCGCCACCGGGACCCCGACCTTCCCGACCTCTCCGCGCGCCATCGGGTGGTCGGAGTCGTAGCCGGTCTGCGTCGGCAGGTCGAAGGCGACCGAGAGGCCCGTCTGACCCTTCGTCAGGTTCGCCTTGAACCGCGCGTTCGTCGCCGCGGGGCTCGCGTAGCCGGCATACGTGCGGAAGATCCAGGGCCTGTCCCCGGCGCGACGCTCCATGAGGGAATCGTAAGCCGGTTTAGGCTCGCCTCCCTTGCCCGAGCCTTCGAAGGAGCAACGGTGACCGTAGAGATAGACCGGGTCGGCGTCGTCGGCTGCGGGACCATGGGGTCCGGCATCTGCGAGGTCTGCGCCCGCGCCGGCTACGACGTCGTCTTCACCGAGATCAGCGAGGAGGCCGTTGCCGCCGGGCGCGACCGGATCGCGCGCAGCCTCGCGCGCGCGGTCGACCGCGGCAAGATCGAGCGGCTCGACGCCGACGCGATCCTCGGCCGCATCTCGTCGTCGACCAGCAACTCGGACCTGGCCGGCTGCGACATCGTGTTCGAGGCGGTCCCCGAGCACCTCGACCTGAAGAAGCAGGTGTTCGCCGAGCTCGACGAGATCCTCGCTCCGGACGCTCTGCTCGCCACGAACACGTCGTCCTTGCCGGTGATCGACATGGCGGTCGCGACGCGGCGTCCGTCGAAGGTGATCGGCTTCCACTTCTTCAACCCCGCCCAGGTCATGAAGCTCGTCGAGCTCGTCCATACCGTCGCGACCGAGGAGGAGGCGCTCGCGGCCGCGCGCGCGTTCGCCGAGGGTCTGGGAAAGACGCCGGTTCCGTGCCGCGACCGCGCCGGCTTCATCGCGAACCTGCTCCTGTTCCCGTACCTCAACTCCTCGGTCCGGATGTTCGACCAGGGCTACGCGTCGCGCGAGGACATCGACGCGGCGATGCAGCTCGGTTGCGGCCACCCGATGGGTCCGCTGGCGCTGCTCGACCTCATCGGGCTGGATTCCGGCTACGAGATCTGCGAGGCGCTCTGGCGTCAGTTCCGCGACAACCAGGACGCGCCGGCGCCGTTGCTGAAGCAGTACGTCGCCGCCGGCTACCTCGGCCGCAAGAGTGGGCGGGGTTTCTACAAGTACGAGGCCCCGGAGTCGTCGAAGGTCGTCGACGCGGTCCCGGAAGAGGCGGGCGTGCCGGTCTCGGACGTGGCGACGGTCGGCGTCGTCGGGACGGGCCTGATGGCCTCGGGCGTCGCCGAGGTCGCGGCGAAGGCGGGCAACGAGGTGATCCTGCGCGGCCGCAGCGAGGCGGCGATCAAGCGCGCCAAGGCCGCCGTGGCGCAGAGCCTCGAGCGCGCCGTGGCGAAGGGCAAGCTCGAGGAGGCCGACGCCGACCGCGTCCTCGGCCGCATCACGACGACGCTCGACTACGAGGACATGGCCGAGGTCGATCTCGTCGTCGAGGCGGTCGCGGAGGACCTCCCGGTGAAGGAGGGGATCTTCCGGGAGCTCGACCGCTCGACGAAGCCCGGCGCGATCCTCGCGACCACGACGTCGTCACTCCCGGTGGTGGACCTCGCGTCCGCGACCGACCGGCCGGACCGGGTCGTCGGTCTGCACTTCTTCAATCCGGCCCCCGTCATGAAGCTCGTCGAGGTCGTCCGTACGGTCGCGACGTCGGGCGAGGTCGAGAAGCGGGCGACGGCATGGGTGCGCGCGCTGGGGAAGCGCCCGGCGAGGTGCCGCGACCGCGCGGGTTTCATAGTCAACTTCCTGTTGTTCCCGTACCTGAACGACGCGGTGCACATGCACGAGCAGGGCTACGGGACCCCGCAGGACATCGACACGGCGATGAAGCTCGGATGCGGCCATCCCATGGGGCCGTTCGAGCTGATGGACATCGTCGGGCTCGACGTGACGTACGCGATCCTGGACTCGCTGCACGACGAGTTCCGCGAGCGGCGCTACTCGCCCGCGCCCCTGCTTGAGCACATGGTGCGGGCGGGCTATCTCGGCCGCAAGTCGGGCCGGGGCTTCTACGACCACGCCTCGTAGCCGGCGACGGAGCACCCCCGGCGGGGAGGTCCCCGAAGTGATGGGGGTGATGGTTCCGCGCGGCACCACCGCCCCCATCGAAAATCGGGTCTCGTGCGCGTGCATAGGGTGAGAACGTGAACGGCAGAGCCGTCTTCGTCACCGGCGCGGCGTCCGGGCTCGGCCTCGCGATCGCACGGCGCCTCGCCGCGGCGGGGGACACGGTCGTCGTCGCCGACGTCGACGGCGCCAAGGGGGCAGAGGCCGCCGAGAGCCTCGGCGGCGACTCGTTCGCCGTGGAGTGCGACGTCTCCGGCCTCGATGCGGTGCGCCGGGCGGTCGACGCGGCGACCGAGCGGGCCGGGAGGATCGACGCGCTCGTCAACAACGCGGGATTCGACCTCCCGGGGTTCTTCCTCCAGACGGATCCCGCGACGTGGAGGTCGCTGATCGGCGTGAACCTCGAGGGGGTGCTCAACTGCACCTACGCGGTCGCGCCGCTGCTGATCGAGCGGGCCGCGCGGACCGGCTACGGGCGCATCGTGAACGTCGCGTCCGACGCGGGCCGCGTCGGTTCGTCGGGGGAGGCCGTGTACTCCGCGGCGAAGGGCGGCGTGATCGCGTTCTCGAAGTCGATGGCGCGCGAGCTCGCGCGCCACGGCGTCACGGTCAACGCGGTCTGCCCGGGCCCCGCGGACACGCCGATGACCGCGGCGATCCGGCAGACGGAGACGGGCGAGAAGATGTTCCAGAAGCTGCAGGCCGCGACGCCGCTGAAGCGCCTCGTGCAGCCGGACGAGGTCGCAGCCGCGGTCGACTACCTCCTGTCCGACGAGGCGGGCTTCGTGACGGGTCAGGTCCTGAGCGTCAGCGGGGGCCTGACGATGTCCGGCTAGGGCTCTACTTCGCGTCGCCCCGGCCGTTCAGCCCCGGGTACTCCCGGCCTCCCGGGGGGAAGCGGGCCGACAGCCTCCACGCGTCCTCGCGCTCGAAGCGGTCCCTGTAGTCGTACATGCCGAGCCTGCGGCCCTGGGACCGCCCCGCCCGCAGCCAGATCGACGCCTCCCTGGCAGCCTCCTCCCGCTCGAGCGCCTTCTGGAGCGCGGCCTCGATCGCGGCGCGCTCGGCCTCGGTGGGGTTGCCGCCGATCGACACGATCTCGAACCGGGGGGGCCTGCGGGGGCCGCGGCGGCGGGTCACAGCGGGACGTTGCCGTGCTTGCGCTGCGGGATCGTCTCGCGCTTGCTGCGGAGCATCTCGAGCGACTGGACGAGCCTGCGCCGCGTGTCCTGCGGCGCGACGACGTCGTCGATGTAGCCGCGCTCCGCGGCGACGTAGGGGTTGCCGAACTTCTCCTCGTAGTCCGCGATCAGCTCGGCGCGCCGGCCGCCGGGGTCGGCCGCCCCGGCGATCTCCTTGCGCTGGATGATGTTCACGGCTCCCCCGGCCCCCATGACGGCGATCTGCGCGGTCGGCCACGCGAACGAGACGTCGGCGCGGATGTGCTTCGAGTTCATGACCACGTACGCGCCGCCGTACGCCTTGCGAGTGATGACCGTCATCCGGGGCACCGTCGCCTCGCTGAACGCGTAGAGCAGCTTCGCGCCGTGCCGGATGATGCCGCCGTACTCCTGCTCGGTCCCCGGGAGGAACCCGGGAACGTCGACGAACGTCACGAGCGGGATGTTGAACGCGTCGCAGAACCTCACGAAGCGCGCGGCCTTGGTCGACGACGTGATGTCCAGGGTCCCCGCGAGGACCTGCGGCTGGTTCGCGACGATGCCGACGGGATGGCCCGCGAGGCGCGCGAACCCGCACAGGATGCTCTGCGCCCAGTGCTTGTGGACCTCGAAGAACTCGCCGTCGTCGAAGACCGACGAGATCACCGCGTGCATGTCGTACGGCTTGTTCGGCGAGTCCGGTATGAGGTCGAGGAGGTCGTCGCAGCTCCGCATCGGGTCGTCGGTCGGCGTGAAGTAGGGCGGGGACTCGAAGTTGTTCGAGGGGATGAACGACAGCAGGTACCGGACCTGCGCGAGGCAGTCCTCGTCGTTGCCGGCGACGAAGTGCGCGACGCCGGACTTCGACGCATGGCTCATCGCGCCGCCGAGCTCCTCCTGCGAGACGGTCTCGCCGGTGACTGCCTTGATGACCTCGGGGCCGGTGATGAACATGTGCGACGTCTCGGCGACCATGAACGTGAAGTCCGTGATCGCGGGCGAGTAGACGGCGCCGCCCGCGCACGGGCCCATGATCGCCGAGATCTGCGGGATCACGCCGGACGAGCGCACGTTGCGGTCGAAGATGTACCCGTAGCCGGCGAGCGACGCCGCGCCCTCCTGGATCCGGGCGCCGCCGGAGTCGTTGAGGCCGATCACCGGCGCCCCCGTCTCGAGCGCGAGGTCCATGATCTTGCAGATCTTCTCGCCCATGACCTCGCCGAGGGACCCGCCGAAGACCGTGAAGTCCTGCGCGAACACGAAGACCTTTCGCCCGTCGATGGTGCCCCAGCCGGTGACGACCGCGTCGCCGAGCGGGCGTTTGTTCTCGATGCCGAAGCCGTGGGAGCGGTGCCGGACGAGCATGTCCGTCTCGACGAAGGAGTCCGGATCGAGGAGCTTCTCGATCCGCTCGCGCGCGGTGAGCTTGCCTCGCTCGTGCTGGCGGCGGATGGCGGTCTCGCCGCCGGAGCTCCCTGCCTCCTCGCGCAGCGACTGCAGCGTCTCGAGGCGCTCGAAGATCGCTCCCGCTCGCCGCCCCTGGGGTAGCTCCTGGGTCGACATAGCGGCAGTGTAGCCACCCGGCATCCCCAACCCGCCGCCTCCGGTCGTCACGGCGTGAATTAGGACCAAATCGGGCGGATTGATCCCGGCGGCGCGGCAGGGGAGCGACCCCCTGGGGCGAACCCCACCCGTATGCGGTTCATCAGGGACCTCCGGGAGGTCACAGGGACGCTCCGGGAGCTCGTCGCCGACGACGAGCTCCACGAGGAGAGCGACAAGCTCGAGCTCGCCGTCTCGGCACAGAGCTTCGCGCAGGAGACGCGCGAGGTCGTCGACGACAAGCTGTCGTTCTCCGCGACGCTCATGCGCGCGGGCGAGGTGGACGCGGCGAAGCGGCTGCTCGCCGAGGTCGAGGCCGAGGTCCGCGACAACGAGGTCGCCCTGATCGAGCAGGTCAACGAGGTCAAGGTCGCCCGCGCGGCGCGGCGTGAACGGATCACGCGCATGCGCCTCGCCCGTTCGCTGGCCGTCGCGATGCTCGGCGCCACCGTCATGGCGATGTCGGCCGGGGGGATGGCGCTCGCAAGCTTCCTGGACGACCGCGCGGAGGCCACCGCAGCCGCCGCACGAGCGGCCCGCAGAGAACACGGCTCGACCGCCCGCGCCGCCGCTCGCGGCCGCGCCGCCCGCGTCGCGGGCGGCCGCGTCGAGAGGGTTCGTTTCCAGGGCATGACGAAGGCGTTGACGCCGCAGGCGCTTGCCGCGTACCAGCAGCTCACCAGCGGCGACGTCCCGGCCGGAGAGGTCGAGCACCTCCTGAGCCTGCTGCCCGCGGACCTCGCGCACACGGTGCGGCAGGCGCTGACCACGGCGAATGCCGCCGAGAAGACCGCGGCCGACGCGGTGACGGCGCTCGTCGGCCGTCCGACGAAGGCGAAGAAAGCCGCGAGGGCCGCGAGGGCGCAGGAGCCCGCGGGCGAGGCCCCCAAGGAAGAGCCGGACCCGGACCAGAAGGAAGAGCCCTCGCCTGAGCCGTCGCCGAGCGAAGACCCCCAGGAGGACCCGGAGGAAGACCCCGACGACACGACCATCCCGGGGCTGGACGCCGGCTAGGTCTTCCCGGACGCGAAAGATGCGCGGCTCCGGGCCGCGCATCCCCCCTTCGTGGCTACCGCCGGATCAGTAGTAGCACTCGAAATAAGGGGCTCCGAACCCCTCCGGGTTGGGCTCGTCCACGACGAGGCGACAGCTCCCGGCGGAACACCCGTTGTTGACCGGCTTGCACGCGCCGGCCGGCGCAGCGAAGCCCACGCCCATCACGGTCAGCGCCGCCGTGAGGATCGCGATGCGAACCACTCTCATGTCGTTGCTCCCTCCTGTCGACCGCCAAACGGGGCGAACCGTACAAATTCGGCTGCGGTTCGGTCAAGCTCTGGGTGAAGTTCCGTCACCCGACGGGCTGCTGCGGCTCGGGCGGCGGCTGCTCCGGCCGCCCTGCGATCCCCCCCGGGAGCCGCAGCGCGGCGACGAAGACGGCGGCCGCCGGGAGCGCTCCGAGCAGGTACGCGGAACGGAACGTCGTCGCGTCGGCCACCGCGCCGATCGCCGAGGGGGAAGTCAGGTAGCCGAGGTCGCCCGCCATCTGGTTGACGCCGACCGCGGCCCCCGAGCCGGTACGCGGGATCGAGTCGGCGAGCAGCCCGCCCGCCGCGGTGCCCCCCGCCGCGATCGCCGCGCCTACCGCGACCATCAGCGGGAAGTACGCCCACGGCATCCCCTCGATCCGCCCGAGGGCCGCGGTCGCGAGCGCGGCGACGGCCAGGGACGGGACCAGGACCGCGCGGCGGCCGAACGCGTCCGCGGCCTTGCCGGCCACGAGCAGGATGAGGATCTCGCCGACCGAGAGCATCGTCACCGCGAGCCCGATCTGCCCGCTGGAGAGGCCCAGCACGTCCTCGGCGAAGACCGGCCCGACGAACTGCGCCGGTCCCGAGATCGTCCACCAGCCGACGAACGTCGCGAGCAGCGCGACCACGTACCGGTAGTCGCGCAACAGAGGCGCGGCCTCACGCAGCGCCTCCAGCGGCGACTTCCGCTGGCCCCCGCCCGGTCCATCCCCGCCCGCCATCACGAACCACGCGATCGCGGCCGAGACCAGGAGCCCGGTCGCGTAGAAGTGGAAGGGGGCCGCGAGGCCGAAGCGGTCGGCGATCAGGCCGCCGAAGATCGGGCCCGCGCCGATCCCGACGAGGAACGACGATCGGAACGCGCCGGTCGCGCGGCCCATCGCCTCAGGCTCGATGATCCGCAGGATCCGGTTGGTGAGGCCGTTGATGAACAGGGCGGAGCCGGCGCCGCCGAAGCCGCGCGCGAGGACGAGCTGCGGGAACGATCCTGCGAACCCCGCGGCGTACGACGAGAGCGAGACGATGAGCAGCCCGGCGATCGTGCACGCGCGCTCTCCGAAGCGATCGACCACGAGACCGCCCACGATGCCGAAGGCGAAGCGGGTGCCGCCGAAGACGACGTTGACCAGGCCCAGCGTCCCGAGCGCGACCCCGAACGATCGGGCGAACAGCGGCAGGACCGGGACGACCATCCCAAAGCCGATCGCGACCGTGATCGAGATCGCCAGCAGCTTGACGAACTCCGGACGCCGCCACGGCGACACGACCGCCTCGGAGCTCCCGGGCGGCGGCGCCGCCGGGGCTCCTCCGAGGGACATCGTCAGGCGCGCTCGGCGCGGGGCCGTTGGACGAGCTCTACGAGCAGCCCGTGGTTTCCCCTCGGGTGCACGAACGCGACCATGTGGCCGCGGCCCCCGCGGCGCGGCGCCTCGTCGATCAGACGCACGCCCCTGGCCTTGAGCTCGGCGAGCGTTCGCTCCAGGTCGTCGACCTCGTACGCGATGTGATGCAGGCCTCCACCGCGGCGCGCGACGAACTTCCCGACCGTGGTGTCGGGCGACGTCGGGCCGAGGAGCTGCAGGAAGGTCTCGCCGAGCGGCAGCATCGCCTCTTCGACACCCTGGTCCTCGACGCGCTCGCGGTGCGAGACCGACAGGCCCCAGACGTTCTCGTAGTGGTCGATCACGGCATCGAGGTCCGCCACCGCGAGCGCGACGTGTTCGATCTTCCCGAGCATGCCCGGCATCCTAAGAGCGCCTGCCGGGTGCCCTTGCCGTGCCGGCCCGCGCCCTGCGCCCGACGCCGGGCATACGCCGGACCCTAGAATGGTTGTCTGCTCCGAAAGCCCCATGACAGCCCGCGACGACAAGGGAGTCATCCGATGTCATCTTCGGTAATCGTCTCCGCCGCCCGCACCGCGATCGGCAAGCTCGGCGGCGCCCTTGCAAACGTTCCCGCGGTCGACCTCGGGGGCCGCGCGATCGAGGCCGCGCTGCAGCGCGCCGGGGTCTCGGGCGACCAGGTCGACTACGTGATCATGGGCCAGGTCCTCCAGGCCGGCGCGGGCCAGATCACCGCGCGGCAGGCCGCGATCAAGGCGGGCGTGCCCGATACCGTCCCGGCGCTGACGATCAACAAGGTGTGCCTGTCGGGGCTGAACGCGATCGCGCTCGCGGACCAGCTCATCCGAGCCGGCGAGGTCGACGTGGTGGTCGCCGGGGGCATGGAGTCGATGGACCAGGCGCCGTATCTCCTGCCGAAGGCGCGCTATGGCTACCGCATGGGCGACGGGGTGCTGGTCGACTCGATGATCTTCGACGGTCTGTGGGACGCGTTCACGGACATGCACATGGGCGCCCAGTCCGAGGACGTGAACATGGAGTTCGAGGTCTCGCGTGAGGCGCAGGACGAGTGGGCGCTGCGCTCGCACCAGCGCGCGGCTGCCGCGATCGCAGAGGGTCGCTTCGACGAGGAGATCGTCCCGTTCCCCGTCCCGCAGCGCAAGGGCGATCCGATCCAGTTCAAGGTCGACGAGGGGGTGCGGGCGAGCACGACCGCAGAGACGCTGGCGAAGCTGCGTCCCGCGTTCCGCACGGACGGCACGATCACCGCAGGCAACGCGTCGCAGATCTCCGACGGCGGCGCGGCGGTCGTCGTGATGAGCGCGGAGCGGGCGCAGGCGCTGCGGGTCGCGCCGGTGGCCGAGATCGTGGCCCACGGGATGTCGGCGGACAGGCCCCCTTACCTCCACACGGTCCCCGCGCTCGCGGTGCAGGCCGCACTGAAGAAGGCCGGGCTGTCGGCGGGCGACCTCGACCTCGTCGAGATCAACGAAGCATTCGCGGCCGTGGCGATCCATTCGACGCGCATGCTGTTCAACGGCGACAGGTCCGCGGAGGACAAGGTCAACGTGAACGGCGGCGCGGTCGCGCTGGGCCACCCGATCGGCTGCACCGGCGCACGCCTGACGGTCACGCTCCTGCACGAGCTGAGGCGCCGCGGCGGGGGGCTCGGCGCGGTCGGGCTGTGCGGCGGCGGAGGCCAGGGAGACGCGCTGATCCTCCGCGTCGCGGCGCGCGCCTAGGGCTCGGTCGGTCCGACCGGCTCGATCCGCCGCGTCCGCGGGGACGCGATCGCCGCGAGCATCGCTGCCGTCGCGATCGCCGCGCCGGCGACGAGCGTCGTCCGGACCCCGAGCGTCGACGCTGCGGGCGCCGCGAGCGCGATCCCGACGGGGCTCAGGCTGAGCGACACCAGCCAGTCCGTCGACGTCACGCGGCCCAGCAGGTAGCCGGGCACGAACTTCTGCAGGAGCGTCGCCCACACGACCTCGCCGATCTCGCCGCAGAACGCGCCGGCGGCGAGCAGGAGCGCCGCGGTCGCGGCGTCCGGCGCGGCCGCGAACGTGCCGAAGAACACGGCGCCGCCGATCCACCCCGCATACGCCGGAACGGTGCTCGTCAGCCGGAGCGGCGCGGAGCCGATCGCCACCGCTCCCAGCAGGCCGCCGACGCCGTAGCCGGTCAGGACGAACCCGAGCGTGGCCGCGTCGCCGCCGACGTGGCTCTCGACGAACAGCGGGACGAGCACCACCAGGGGCGCGTAGCTGACGAAGTTGCCGACGGTTCCGACGGCGAACAGCGTGATCCAGACCCACGGCGTGCGCCGGACGTATCGCAGCCCCTCGCGCGCCTCCGCGACGAGGCTCGCCGCCGGCGCCTGCGAGACGCGCCGGCGGGGACGCACGAACGCCAGCGCCGCGATGCTCGCGAGGAACGTCGCGGCGTCGATGGCGAACGCAGCGGCAACTCCGACCGTCGCGACGAGGACGCCGCCGATCGCGGGACCGAGGAGGTCCATCGCGAGGAGGCCGCTCGACGACCTGAGCGAGTTCGCGGACTGGAAGTGCTCCTCCGCGACAAGCTCCGGGACGATCGCCGACGACGAGGACAGGAAGACCGCGCTTCCCGCACCGCTCGCGGCGGCCGCGGCGCCGAGCTGCCACGCCTTCACGTCGCCGGTCGTGGCGACGTAGGCGAGCGCCGTCATCGCGACCATCTGGAGGACGTCTCCGCCCAGCATCAACAGGCGCTTCTGGTACCGGTCGGCGAGGGGCCCGCTGACGAGGAGCACCGCGATCCGGCTCACGCTGCGGACGGCGAGCACTGCGCCGAGCGCCGCCGCGCCCGACGACAGCCGGAGCGCCTGCCATGTGAGCGCGACCGTGAAGATGCCGTCTCCGATCTGGGAGATCGTCTGGCCGGTCCAGAGGACGGCGAAGTCGCGCTGCGACAGCGCGCGCAGGAGGGGAACGCGCATGCCGCCGAAGACTACGGTCGTTGCTATTCGCCGCCGTTTCGGCCATGTTCGACGCTGCCGGAGATGCACGTGCCCGAGAGGAGGCGTGGTGGACGAGGTCGAGGTCGTCGCCGAGGCGAGGCCCCCGGAGGAGGGCGGCGTCGCCTGGGTCGAGCTGCTCAGGTGGTCGACGATCGCCGCGATCGTCACCGCCGCGCTGATCAACGTCTTCGCCGGCGTGATCCCGCCGTTGATCGTCTTCGGCCTCGTGTGGATCGGCGCCCTCGGGTGGCTCTACCGCGCGACGAAGGGGCCGGCGGTCCTCCTGCTGGTGTCGTTCGTCGCGTCCCTCGTGCTGAGCGCGCCGTTCGTGATCCCCACGCTGACCGTCCCCGCGTCGGCCGGAGACTTCGTCCTCAACCTCGCCTCGCTGCTCGCGGCTGTGACGGGCATCGTCGCCGCCGTCGCGATCGTCCGGGGGCTCATGGGCGTGTCACCGGCCGCGCGCGGGATCGGTGTCGCAGCCGTCGCGATCTTCGTCGCCGGCACCGTCGTCTCGATCGTCTCGGCCGTGACCTACGACGACGCGGTCGCGCAGGAGGGCGACATCCGCCTCGTCACCGAGGACCTCGAGTTCTCCGACGAGACGCTCGAAGCCTCGTCCGGCGAGGTCGCAGTGTTCGTCGACAACGAGGACCAGACGCTGCATACGTTCACGATCGAGGAGCTGGACGTCGACCTCGACGTCCCCGCCGCGAAGTCGGCCCGCACCACGTTCCAGGCCGAGCCGGGCGAGTACGAGTTCTTCTGCGAGCCGCACAAGGAGGACATGAAGGGCACGCTGGTAGTGGAGTAGCCACCGGCGCCGCAGGCGCCGACGCCAGACCTCGCCCGCGCTCCATATGACGGGATCGCCTGCGATCCGTCAGGGCTAATCCGAGAAGCGCTTGAAGAGCTCGATCCTGTCGATGTGCCGCGCCCGCTTGGCCTCGTCGGCGACCCCCAGGCCCTCCTCCGGCGACAGCACGAGGATCCCGATCTTGCCCTTGTGGAGGTTCTGGTGGACCTGCCACGCGGCCTCTCCGGTATCGGCGAGGCCGTACGTCCGCGACAGGATCGGGTGGATCATCCCCAGCGACGCGAGGCGGTTCGCCTCCCACGCCTCCTTGTAGTTGGCGAAGTGCGAGCCGATGATCGACTTCAGGTTCATCCACAGGTAGCGGTTGTCGTAGAGGTGGTGGTATCCCGAGGTCGACGCGCAGGTCACGACCTTGCCGCCGCGCTTCGCGACGAAGACGCTCGCTCCGAACGTCTGGCGCCCGGGGTGCTCGAAGACGATGTCGGGATCCTCGCCCACGAGCGCGCGGATCTTCTTGCCGAACCGCCGGAACTCCTTGTGGTTCGGCTCGTCGTCGTCCCAGAACTCGTACCCCTCGGCCTTACGGTCGATCACGTGCTCGACGCCGGTCTCGTTCAGCAGCTCGCACTTGTCGGGTGACGACACGACTCCTACGGGGATGCCCCCGCCGTTCAACACGTACTGGCACGCGAACCCGCCGAGCCCCCCGGTCGCGCCCCAGATCAGCACGACGTCGCCCTGCTTCATGCCGGCTCCGTTGGGCGACACGAGCATCCGGTACGACGTCGACGAGACGAGGCCCAGACAGGCCGCCTCCTCCCACGTGAGGTGCGGGGGCTTCGGCATCAGCTGGTTCGCCTTCACCATCGCGATCTCCGCGAGGCTTCCGAAGTTCGTCTCGAACCCCCAGATGCGCTGGCCCGGGTCCATCATCGAGTCGTCGTGCCCCTCGGGGGCCTCCATGTCGACGTAGTTGCAGTGGACGGTCACGTGGTCGCCGGGCTTCCACCGTGTGACGCCGGGACCCGTACGGAGCACGACTCCGGCCGCGTCCGACCCCACGATGTGGTAGTCGAGGTCGTGCCGCTTGCCGAGCTCACCCTCGCGGCCGAGCCGCTCGAGGAACGCGAAGGTCGACACCGGCTCGAAGATCGACGTCCAGACCGTGTTGAAGTTGATCGCCGACGCCATGACGGCGACGTGGCACTCGTTCGGGCCGAGCGGCGGGAGCGGCACCTCGTCGACGTGCAGCGACTTGCGGGGGTCCTTCGCCGCCGTGTCCATGCCCTCGAACATGTCCTGCTCGTCCCTGCGGGTGAAGACGGCGCGCACGGTCTCGGGGGGCTCGATCGCGGCGATGTCGTCGCCCGACGCGCCGTCCAGGATGGCGCTCCTGAGCTGGTCGATCGTTCCGGGCACGGTGCCTCCTAGAAGACTTTCGAGGGAGGCCGCAGCTTACCGAACGACTAGACCGTTCGGTCGGGTTGGGGCGGCCGAGCCGCGGCGCACGGCGTACGATGGCCCCATGAGCGAGGGACTCAGCTTCGCGTTCACCGAGGAGCAGGAGGCTTTCCGCCGGTCCGTGCGCGAGCTCGTCGAGGAGAAGATCCGGCCTCGCGCCGCCGAGATCGACGAGTCCGACGAATACCCGTGGGACATCGACGAGCTCATGGTGCGAAACGGCTTCACCGGCGTCTCCTTCCCCGAGGAGTACGGCGGCGCGGGCGGGGGCGCCGTCGAGCTGTGCCTGCTCGTGGAGGAGATCTCCCGGGCGTCCGGCGGCGTCGCTCTGATCACCGCCGTGAACAAGCTCGGCGCGATCCCGGTGCTCCTCGCCGGCAGCGAGCAGATGAAGAAGAAGGTCTGCACGGGCATCACGAACGGCGAGCACCGCATGTCGTACTGCCTGACGGAGCCGAGCTCCGGCTCGGACGCGGCGGGTATGAAGAGCCGCGCGGTCCGCGACGGCGACGACTGGATCCTCAACGGCTCCAAACGGTTCATCACCGGCGCCGGCTCGAGCGACCTCTACACGTACTTCGCGGTAACCAACCCCGACGCGCCCAAGGGCAAGAACATCACGGCCTTCCTCGTCGCCAAGGACATGGACGGCTTCTCGCTGGGGCGCAAGGAAGACAAGATGGGGATCAGAGGGTCGCCCACGCGCGAGGTGATCCTCGAGGACTGCAGGGTCCCGGGCGAGTACGTGATCGGCGAGGTCGACAAGGGCTTCCAGATCGCGCTCCGGACGCTCGACTTCTCCCGGCCGACCGTGGCCGCCCAGGCGCTCGGGATCGCGCAGGGAGCCTTCGACTTCGCCGTCGGCTACTGCAACGAGCGGCGCCAGTTCGGCAGGCCGGTCTCGTCGTTCCAGGGGATGCAGTTCATGTTCGCCGACATGGCGATGGCGATCGAGACCGCCCGCTTCGCGGTCTACCGCGCCGCGGTCGCGGTCGACCAAGGCGCGCCCGACGTGTCCTACTGGGCCGCGATCGCGAAGTGCTACGCGTCGGACGTCGCGATGCGGGTGACGACCGACTGCGTCCAGGCCCTCGGCGGCTACGGGTACGTCAAGGAGTACCCGGTGGAGAGGTACATGCGCGACGCCAAGATCACGCAGATCTACGAGGGCACGAACCAGATCCAGCGCGTGGTGATCGCGCGCAGCATCTTCGGCAGGCGCTAGCCGTGGCGGCGGGATCGACGACGCTTCTGCCGGCCCGGACGCGCGCCGCCGGCGGGGGCCCGCCCCCGCGCGATCGCGGCGGCGGCGGAGACGACGGCGGCTCGGGCTGGGTGACGCTGCTGGGCGCCCGCAACGACATCGACGCGCACCTGCTGGTCGGGCGCCTCGCGGTAGCCGGGGTGGAGGGACGGATCCTGCGGGACAAAGGAGCGCCGAGCACCTGGCTGTACGGCGCGTCGAGACCGTGGGCGCCGGTGACGGTGATGGTCCGGCGGCGCCAGCTGCAGGACGCCCGGCTGGTCCTCGCGGAGGTCGCGCTCGCCGGCCCGGACCACGACCCCGCGCCGCCCCAGGAGCCGGACTGGCGCGTCCCGGTCGTGTGGTGGGCGGCGGCGCTCGTGCTCGGGACGCTGTTCACGGGGGTCGCGCTCGCGCGGGCGGCGACGTCGTCGCATCCCTGCGCGGTCCCGATCCTGTGCAACGACTAAAGGAGGGTTCCGCACCTGTGACCGACTTCCGGATCGAGCACGACACGATGGGCGAGGTGCGCGTGCCGGCGGACGCGCTCTACGGCGCCCAGACCCAGCGGGCGCGGGAGAACTTCCCGATCTCGGGGTTCGCCCCCCAGCCCGACTACGTGTGGGGCATGGTCGTGATCAAGAAGGCCGCGGCTCTGGCGAACATGGACACGGGACGCCTCGACAAGGAGATCGGCGAGGCCATCGTCGCCGCGGCCGACGAGGCGCTGGCGGGGAAGCTGCAGGACCACTTCGTCATCGACCCGTGGCAGGCGGGGGCCGGGACGTCGCACAACATGAACGCGAACGAGGTCCTCGCGAACCGGGCGTCGCAGATCGTCGGCGGGGACCACCGCGTGCACCCCAACGACCACGTCAACCTCGCGCAGTCGAGCAACGACACGAACCCGACCGCGGTCCGGCTCGCGACGCTGCGGGTCCTGCCGAAGCTCCTCGTCGCGCTGGAGGGCCTCGAGCGGAGCCTGGAGTCGAGGGCGCGGGAGTTCGACGGCATCGTCAAGTCCGCGCGCACGCACCTCCAGGACGCGGTGCCCATCCGTCTCGGGCAGGAGTTCTCGGGCTATGCCGCCGCGATCTCGAAGGCGATCGAGCGGCTCCGCGACGCGGCGAGGACGCTCGAGGAGCTGAACCTCGGCGGCACCGCGGCGGGGACCGGGATCAACGCCGAGCCGGAGTACATCGACGGCGTCGTCCAGCACCTGCGCGACCTCACCGGGTTCGACCTCCGCAAGGGCGACAACTTCTTCCGCCTGACGCAGTCCGGCGCCGACATGGCGCACTTCTCCAGCGCCGTCCGCAACGCCGCCGTCGAGATCTCGCGGATCGCGTCGGACCTCCGGCTGCTCGCGTCGGGCCCCCGCAGCGGGATCGCCGAGATCATCCTGCCTCCGGTCCAGCCGGGCTCCTCGATCATGCCGGGGAAGGTCAACCCGTCGATGGCCGAGATGATGAACATGGTCTGCTTCCAGGTCGTCGGCTGCGACGAGGTGTGCTCGCTCGCGGCGCAGGGGGGGCAGCTCGACCTGAACGTCTTCTGGCCGCTGTTCGGGTTCAACCTGCCGTTCTCGATGACGATCCTCGCCAACGGCGTCGGCGCGTTCACCGAGCGGCTGGTTGACGGGATAAAGGCGGACGAGGAGCGGTGCCGCGAGCTGATGGAGCAGTCGCTCATGCTCTGCACCGCGCTGACGGACTACATCGGGTACGAGGCCGCGGCGAAGCTCGCGAAGGAGGCGTACTCCGAGCGCAAGACGATCAGGCAGGTAGCGCTCGAGCACGACGTGCTGCCGCCGGCAGAGCTGGACAAGGTCCTCGACGGCATGCCGATGACCGAACCCGGAGTGCCGGGCAAGTCCTAGCGGAACGCCATCTTCACAACTTCATCGCACCGCCTACGCGGTTAGCCGAGCGCTCCCACCGATAATCGGACGATCGTGAGACTTCGTTTCTGGAAGAACGAGCTGGATCCCTTCGCGCCCGACGCGATGGACCGAAGCACGCGCATGCGCCTGCGCAAGCGACGCCGCCGGCGGTGGCAGATCGCCGGCATCGTCGCGTCGTTCCTGCTGCTCGGCGCGACGGGGACGTTGAAGTACCTCTACGACCATCTCGAGGACATCGTCCAGCAGCCGGTCGACCAGGTCACGGCCGAGAAGGACGAGATGGATCCGTTCAACGCCCTTTTGGTCGGCTCCGACTCGCGCGAGGGGCTTACCGAGGAGGAGCAGCTGCTGCTGGGGGCCGAGGAGGTCGGCGGCCAGCGGGTCGACACGATCATCCTGGCCCACGTCGATCCCGCGGACAACCGCGTGACGATGATCCAGTTCCCGCGCGACCTCTACGTCCCCATCGACGGCGGGTACTCGAGCAAGATCAACACGGCGCTGGCGGAGGGGCCCTCGCCGCTGGTGCGTACGATCGAGGAACTCACGGGGGTCGAGATCAACCACTACGCGCAGGTGAACATCGCGGGGTTCCGCCAGATCGTCGACGCGATCGGCGGCGTCGAGATCTGCATCACCGAGCCGATCCCGTTCGATCCCAAGACCGGCATCGAGGTCACCGAGGACGACGTCGGGATGGTCGAGTTCGACGGCGATCGTGCGCTGCGTTTCGTGCGCTCGCGCAACTACGCCACCGGCGACTTCGAGAGGATCGCGAACCAGCAGAAGTTCATGTCCGCGGCGCTCGACAAGGTGACCTCGAGCTCGACGTTCTTCCGGCCCGACCGCCTCGTGAAGCTCTACCGCGCCGTCGGCGACAACCTCGTGATCGACGAGGGCACTAAGCTGACCCGCCTGCTGAACATCGGGCGGCGGCTGCGCGCCTTCGACCCCGAGACGTACGAGGCGTACATCGTCCCGAACCTCGGCACGACGACCAACGAGGCGGGATCGGTCGTGCTGCCCGACGACGAGGCGATGGAGGTCATGTTCGACGCGATCGCGGCGAACGAGTCGCCGACCGAGGCGGACGGAGTGCCCGACGTGGACCCCGCGACGATCGACGTCGGGGTCTACAACGGGACCGGCGTCGAGGGGGCGGCCGACACGGCCGCGGCCGGGCTCGTCGCGGCGACGACGCTCGGCGACTCGGCTCCGCGCGTCGTGGAGGTGGGCAACGCCGCCCGCGCGGACTTCAAGAAGACCGTCGTGCGCTACGACGGCGACAGCTCCGGAGCCGAGACGAGGGCCCAGCTGATCGCCGCGGCCCTCCCCGGCGCACGGATCCAGGAGCGCAACCTCCCCGGGAACGTCGACGTCGCGGTGATCGTCGGCGAGGCGTTCGAGACGAAGGAGCTGGTGCGGATCGAGCCGATCCCGCTGCCCCCGCCGTCGGACCCGCCGCCGGAGTGCTCGGAATGACCGGACCGTTTCAGATCGCGCCTTCGAGCCGCAGCAGCAGCTCCTTGGTCTCGACGCCCCCTCCGTACCCGCCGAGGCCTCCGCCGGTCCTCAGGACGCGGTGGCACGGGACGACGACCGGGATCGGGTTCGACCCGAGGGCGTTGCCCGCGGCGCGGCTGGCTGCAGGATTGCCCGCCTGCGCCGCGACCTCCCGGTACGTCGAGACCTTCCCGAAGGGGATCCGGGCGGTCGCCCGCAGCACCCGCCGCGCGTAGGGGCCGACGAGCGACCAGTCGAGCGGGACGTCGAACCTCTTGCGGCGCCCGGCGAAGTACTGGTCGAGCTCTCTCGCCACCGGGGCCACCTTCCGCGGCGTCCTCAGGACTCGCGGCGAGATCCGGCGGGCGAGCTCCTCCAGCACGAGGTCCTCGGCCTCGGAATGGAACGAGATGCGGACGAGGCCCTTGTCCGTCGTCGCCACCAGCAGGTCGCCGATCGGCGACTCCACCGTCGCGTACGCGACGTCCACGAGCCCTTCCCGGTCGGCGCGCGCTCCCAGGCCCTCGACCGGCGGCGCCGTTACGGCCCTCCGCTGCGCCTTCATCTGCTTGCCCAAGTCGATCATTGCCTCATCACCTCACGTAGTCGTTTGACGCCCTCGTGCGTGCTGCGCCGGGCCGCGTCCTCGCTGCAGTCGAGGATCGTCCCGATGTCGCGGTAGGCCAGGTCGTTCACGAACCGGAGCACGACCGCCGCGCGCTGCTTCACCGGAAGGGCCCCGACCTGCGCCCAGAGCGCGGGATCGGGCTCGGCGGCGGCGACGGTTCGTTCGGATGCGGCGTGGAGCGGAGCACTGCGCCGCCGGCGGCGCGTGCCGTCGACCGCCTTGTGGTGCGCGATCGTCAGCAGCCACGAGCCGAGATTCCGGCCGTCGCGCAGCGACGGGTACGCGCGCAGCGCGGCGAGGAACGTCTCCTGGAAGCAGTCGTCGGCCTCCGCGCGTCCTACGAGGCTCACGAGGAACCGGTAGACGTCGTCCTTGTGGGCGTCGAGCAACGTCTGGAACGGCGGCAGCGGCCGCGCCGCGCGGCGCGTCTGCGAAGGGCTCCTCATGGCAATAGAACGTGCGGCGGGGTCATTTCGTGAGAGACGATCAGCGGCGCCGCGCGAGGCTCTCGAACAGCTCCTCGTACGCCTGCGCGACCCGCCCCGGCGACGCCCAGGCCTCGACCCAGCGCCGCCCCGCCTCGCCCATCGCGCGGGCCTCGGCCGGATGCTCGATCAGTCGCCTGACGGCCTTCGTGAACGCCTCGGGGTCCTCCGGCGGCACGGCAACCCCCGCGCCCGAGTCCTCGACGACGCGCGCGACCTCGCTGCCGACGTCGACGCTCGCGATCAGCGGCCGGGCCGCGGCGAGGATCGAGTACGTCTTGGAGGGGACGCTCGACCGCGCCAGCCCGCGTCGAAGCGGCACGACGTGGACGTCCGCGGCCGCGAGGACCTCCGGAAGCCGCTCGGCGGGCTGTGGATCGACGAACACGACGTTGCGCAGCCCCCGTGCCGCCGCCTCCAGCGCGTCGCGCCCGGCCCCCGCGCCGTTCACGACGAACACGAGGTCCTCCTCGTGCTCGAGGGCGCCCGCCGCGGCGACCACCAGGTCCAGCGACTGCGAGAGGCCGACGTTGCCCGCGTACATCACGACGGTCTTGCCGGTAAGGCCGAGCTCGCGGCGATAGGAGCTCTCGCGCTCGGAGGGAACGATCGAGCCCGTGTCGACGAAGTTCGGGATCACCTTCACCTTCGCCGGGTCGTCCGCCTTTGCCGCGACGTTCTCGCGCAGGTCCTCGGAGAGGACGGTGACGGCGTCGGCGCGCGCGTAGCACCAGCGCTCCAACCGGCGCGCGGCGGCGACCACGCGCGGGTTCCTCACCACGCCCAGCTCCACCGCGACGTCGGGGAAGACGTCCTGGACGTTGAAGACGAGCGGGGCGGAGCGGCGGCGCGCGACCGTCCAGCCGGCGGCGCCGAGCGTGAGAGGCGGCGACAGCGCGAGGACGCCGTCGAGACGGCGGCCGCGGAGAGCGACGGCCGCGGCGAGGGCGCTGAATCCGCCGAACGCCGCGGCGCGCCGCAGGATGTCGCGCTTGTCCCCGGCGGGGAAGGGGTGCACCCGCGCGATCCGGCCCCAGGGGGTGTCCTCGTAGCGGACCAGACGCCCCTCGTACCCCGGCTCGATCCTGTGCTCTCGGTACCAGGGCAGCGCAGTCACCACCTCGATGCGGTGGCCGCGCGCGGCGAGCTCTTCCACGATGCGCGTCACCACGGCCCCCGTCGGCGCGGTGTCGGGGGTGAAATGGGGCACGAGGAACGCGAGCCTCACAGCGTCGTCCCCAGCGCGTGGCGGTAGGTGTCCTCGAGGATGACAGCGGAGCGCGCCCACGTGAACTCCCGCGCCCGTTCGGGGCCCAGCTTCGCAAGACGGGCGCGCAGCTCCTCGTCCTGGAGCAGGTTGCACATCCTCTCGCACCATTCGTCGGCGTTGTCGGGGGAGATCAGCAGCCCGTTGTCGCCGACGACCTCCGGCAGCGCGGTGACGTTCGCGGCCACGACCGGGCACCCGCGGCTCATCGCCTCGAGGACCGGCGCCCCGAACCCCTCGAACTTCGACGGGAACAGCGTCGCGACCGCCTCCTGGTACAGCGCGTCGAGGTCGTCCGACGGCACGAACCCGAGCCGTCTCACGCTCTCCCCTATGCCGAGCGTCTTTATCTCCTCCTCGATGCGCGCCTCCATCTGCGCCGCGGTCGGCGACTCGGTGTACGCCTTTGCCCCCGTCAGCACGAGCAGCGCCGCGGGGTGGACCGACAAGAGCTTCTTGAAGGCCTCGAGCAGCAGGATGTGGTTCTTGTGCGGGTAGGACGCCGCCGGGTACAGGAAGATCGGCCCGTGCAGCTCGTAGCGGTCGCGCAGGTCCGGCACCGGCCCCCGCGGCTCGCGCGGCGAGATCCCGTGCGGCACGACGATCACGACCGACGGGTCGATGTTAAGACGTTCGATCACAGTACGGCGCGTGAACTCGCTCGGGACGAGGACGACTCGTGCGGCCTCGGCCGAGCGAGGGACCATCCGGCGCAGCCACGTCAGCTTCGTGCGCGTGAAGTACTCCGGGTAGAAGAGGTACTGGAGGTCGTGGATCGTGAGCACGGGCCGCGCCGTGTGCACGAGCGGCATGGTCCCGCCCGCGTGGTGGATGAGGTCGATCTTCTTCAGGCGCGCCTGCAGCGCGAGCCACGAGTTCTCGCCCGCGACGCGAAACGACTTCCACTGTCCCGTCACCGGCGCGAACGCGACGTCGAACTCCGCAGCGAACTCCGGATGCGCCGTCGCGAACTGCGGGAGCGTGAAGAGCGTGTAGTGGAGGTCCGGCGACGACTGCTCCGCGAGCCCGCTGAGAAGACGCGTGGTGTACGTCTCGGATCCGCCGACTACCCCCGGGACCATCCACAGCAGGTTGATGCCGACCTTCCTGCGCTCCACCTCACGTCACCTCCTCGTACGCCTCGACGAGCGCCCGGCCGGTGCGGTCCCACGTGTAGCTGGCCGCCCGCTCGGCGCCGGCGGTCGCCAGCTCCTCTCGGCGCTGCGGGTCGTCGAGGAGCTCTGCGATGCCCGCCGCTATCGACGACGGGTCCCGCGGGTCGACGAGGATGCCGGCTTCGCTTGCGACTTCCTCGGTCGACGTGCCGGCGGACGTCACCACGGGAGTCCGTTGCGCCATCGCCTCGAGGACGGGGAACCCGAATCCTTCCACGAAGCTGGGGAAGCAGAACACCTCCGCCCCGCGGTAGAGGGCGGAGAGGTCCGCCGCGGGGACGAACCCCAGCACGTGGATCCCCGAACGTTCTGCGCCGAGAAGAGCCTCGAGGTCCTCGTTCCATCCCTTCGGCCCGGCGAGGACGAGGTCGGCGTCCCGCCGCAGCTCCCGGTACGCGGAGAGGAGCCCCGCAAGGTTCTTGCGCGGCTCGACGGTCCCGGTCCACAGCACGTAGGGCCGCGTGAGACCGTAACGGCTCTTGACCGCGGCGACCTCCTCGTCGGTCGCGCGGACCGTGTCGACGCCGAGCGGGACGACCCGCACGCGCTCCTCCGAGAAGCCGTGCCGGAGGCAGGCACGCTGCGTCGTCTCCGACGGCACCACGACGAGATCCGCGTCTTTCCGCGCGAGGTCGAGGCCGCGCCGGAAGAAGGACAGCCCGCGGCGCGTGAAGTGCGCGGGGTTGTCGATCCAGGCGAGGTCGTGGATCGTGAGGACGACGGGCGCGGAGCGCGGGGGCATCGGGAACGCGGTCGCGTGGACGACGTCTACGCGACCGGTGGCGCGCTCGACCTTCGGCACGCGCAGCCGGTGCCACGACTCGTAGAGCGCGATGCGGGGAAGCGGGAGGCTCCGGACCTCGAAAGGCGGGGCCCACGGGTCGGGAGGGAGCCTCCGGTGACGAGCCGCGACCCCGACGACCTCGGCGCCGGCCGCGGCCACGCCGCGCGCCATCCCGAGCGCCGCGACCGCCGTTCCGCCCGGGACCTCGTGCCAGCACTGCTCGATCGTCAGAGCAACGCGTACGGCGGCCACCGCGGCATTGTCCCCTACGATGACCCGCGTGCGGGTTGGTTACGACGCGGCCCCGTTGCTCGACGCGCCGACGGGGGTGGGACGTTACGCCGGAGAGCTCGCCGCCGAGCTCGAGCTGCGGGGCGTCGACGTGGTGCGGTTCGCCGTCTCGTGGAGCGCGCCGCGCAGCGACGACGTTCGACGCTGGCGCGTGCCCGCGCGCGTCGCGCGCGGCGCGTGGCGGCGCTGGGGGCGCCCGCCGATCGAACGGCTGACCGGGCCCGTCGACGTCGTCCACGCGACGAACTTCGTGCTTCCCGCGCTCCGCCGGACGCCGGGCGTGGTGACCGTGCACGACCTCTCCTTCTACCGGGACGACACCTGGCCCGGCGGCGACCGCCTGCGCGACCTCGTGCCGTGGTCGGTGCGGCGCGCCGCGGCGGTGCTCGTCCCGACGCGCGCGATCGGCGCCGAGGTCGTGGAGCGCATGGCCGTCCCGGAGCAGAAGGTCACGGTCACACCGGAGGGCATCGCTCCGGTCTTCTTCGGCGCGCGGCCGCTGAGCGAGGGGGCGCTGGCGAGGCTGGGCGTCCCCGGGCCCTTCGTCGTGGCCGTCGGCACGATCGAGCCCCGCAAGAACCTGACCACGCTGCTGGCGGCGTGGCGGCGCGCTGCGCCGGAGCTCGACGGCTGGCGGCTGGTCCTGGCGGGGCCGCGCGGGTGGGGGCCGGAGCTGCCCGAGACGGCGGGCGTCGTGCCGGTCGGCTGGGTGGGCGACGAGACGCTCCCGGGGCTGCTCGCAGCGGCGGCCGCGTTCGCCTACCCGTCGCTGTACGAGGGCTTCGGCCTCCCGCCGCTGGAGGCGATGGCCGCCGGAACCCCGGCGGTGGTCGGCCGGTACTCCGCGGCCGCCGAGGTGCTGGGCGACGCGGCGTGGCTCGTCGATCCGCTCGACGCGGACGGGTTCGCGCGGGCGCTGACCACGCTGGCGACGGACGAAGCAACACGAGCCGCCTACGCGCGGGCGGGAAGGGCGCAGGCGGTCGGGTACACGTGGGCGCGCACTGCTGCCGCGACTATCTCCGCGTACAGGTCAATCCTGTAGGGATGACTGCCGACGATCCCCGCGTGGCACGCGTCTACGCACGTCTACGGATGGCCGTTATGTCCGCTTCGGGGCAACATGTTCCGATGCGCTTCCTCAGGGTCGCTCTCGCGCTCGCGTTCGTCGCGGCGGTAGTCCCCGCGTCCCCCGCCCGCGCGGAGCGGACGGTGACGATCACCGGCGGCGGCTGGGGGCACGGCATCGGGATGTCGCAGTACGGGACGCTCGGCCGCGCCCAGCGCGGCGACGGGCACAAGAAGATCCTCCAGCACTACTACTCGGGATCCCGGGTCACGACCGTCGACATGCCGCCCTACATCCGCGTCGGCCTCCTGCAGGGCCGGTCGTCGACCGCGGTGACGAGCGAGGCCCACCGCGACGGCGGGGGCCGCGCGGTCTTCCGCATCCAGGGGGAGCCCGGCACGCTGTCGCGGGGCGGCAGCGGGACGACGTGGAAGGTCGAGGCGAGCACGACCGGCGGGATGCGCCTCTACAAGAACGGCAAGCGCGTGAACGACGGGGGCAAGACCGTGTTCGGGTCGCCCTCGAAGCGGCTCGTCCTCTACTACGAGCGCAGCGGCACCCGGATCGACCCCGCCGACAAGAGCAACGACTACGCGCACGGCCGCATCGACTTCGGGACGTACGAGACCGACTCGTGTGGGGCCGGCTACTGCGTGCGGATGGTCGTGCAGCTGTCGATGCAGAAGTACCTGTACGGGCTCGGCGAGGTGCCGGCATCGTGGCCGCACCCCGCGCTGCGCACGCAGGCGGTCGCGGCGCGGACGTACGCGTACGAGAAGCTCAAGAGGTACCCGAACCAGGACCGCTATCCCTGTGACTGCGCGGTGTTCGACTCCACGTTCGACCAGGTCTACAGCGGCGACGGCAAGCGCCTCGCGTCGGGACAATGGTGGGACGACTGGCAGGGCGCGGTCGACGACACGAAGGACCAGGTAGTGCTGTACGCGGGCCAGCCGATCAACGCGCTGTACTCGTCGTCGTCCGGCGGCCACACGGAGAACAACGAGAACGTGTGGGGCGGCGCCCCGCTGCCGTACCTCCGCGGCGTCCCCGACAAGCCCGACAAGGTCTCCAGCAACCCGAATCACCGCTGGGACCCGAAGAAGATGTCGTGGTCGCAGTTCTCCGACGCGCTGGACGCCGAGTACGGGACCGGGACGCTCGAGGAGTTCGAGGTCGTGGGTCCGCGTGGTGTGTCCGGCCGCGTGACGGTGGTGAACGAGGCGACGAACCGCGGCGGCGTCCGCATCCGGGGGTCGAAGAAGACCGTCCGCGTCGACGGCTGGGACTTCCGGGTCGACATGGGGCTCCTCGACACGCTCTTCTGGGTCGACATCACGAACGAGGTCGGCGAGAACATGAAGAAGAAGTACCGGGCGCTCGACGGCGCGCCCGGCGAGCCGGTGAGCGCCCCGTATCCCGTGCCCAAGGGATGGAAGAAGCCGCGCGGGTGGGCGCAGGACTTCGAGGTCGGGCGCATGACGTGGAACAAGGCGCTCGACCGCACGCTGTGGCAATGGGGCGCGGTCCTGAGCGCCTACGACGGGCTCGGCCGCGAGAAGTCCGGGCTCGGCCTCCCGACGTCGGACGTGTGGGGGCCGGGGGCATACCGCGGCGCGTCGTACCACAAGGGCGACCTCGTGTGGTCGAAGAAGACGGGTCCCCACGCCGTCCGCGGCGTCTTCCGGACCGCGTACCGCCGCCGCGACGGCGTGAAGGGGCCGCTCGGGCTGCCGACGTCGCGCCAGCGGAAGGGCGGGGCGCTTCCGGGCGGCGGGCGCCGGCAGAGGTTCGAGCACGGCGCGCTCTACCTCAACCCGAAGACCGACAGGGTGCACGCGCTGTGGGGCCGCGTCGCGACGCGCTACCGGAAGATCGGCGAGGCCTCGGGCCCCTGCGGGTATCCGACCGACGAGCTGGCGACCTCCGCCAACGCCGCGACCGGGAAGTTCGAGCACGGCGTGATCACCTGGACGGCGGCGACCGGCGTCGAGGTCGCCTGCGGCTGAGGCGGCCGGCGGCCCCCTTAAACTCGCCCGATGGCCCTGGAAGTACCTCCTCCCGAAGCGATCCCCGTCGTAGCGGCGCCCGCGTCGCGGACCTCCGGGATCATCTCGATCGTGCTCGTCGTGATCTCCGTCGGCTTCGCCGTCGCGGGGCAGCTGACGCTCAAGGCCGCGATGGACCACATCGGCCGGATCGGGGGCGCCGAGGTCGCCGCGCCCGTCGAGACGATCGGCAAGGCGATCCGCGAGCCACGGCTATGGGCGGGCCTGACGCTCTTCGGGATCTCGTCGGTGTTCTGGCTCGTCGTCCTCTCGCGGGTCCCGCTCTCGGTCGCGTACCCCTTTGTCGGGATCTCCTACATCTTCGTGGTCGCGTTCGCGCGGTTCGTGCTCCACGAGAGCGTGCCGGCGACGCGCTGGATCGGCGTCGCGGTCGTCGCGCTCGGGATCGCCATCATCGGGCTCTCCTTCAGGCGCGTCGCGGGGGATCCCCTGTAGCCACGTGAAGGCCCTCCTGCTGGCCGGCGGCTTCGGCACGCGCCTGCGTCCGCTCACCTACACGCGGCCGAAGCACCTGCTGCCCGTCGCGAACCGGGAGCACATCGTGCACGTGTTCGACCTCCTCCAGCGGCACGGGATCGACGACGTCGTGCTGCTCACGTCGTATCTCGCCGAGACGTTCGACTACCTCGTCGACTCGGGGCGCGGGCGCGGCCTCAACCTCGAGGTCAGCCAGGAGGCCGAGCCGCTCGGGACCGCGGGCGCGCTGAGGAACGCGGAGGCGTTCACGGGAGGCGAGACCTTCCTCGCGTTCAACGGCGACGTGCTCACGGACGTCGACCTGCGCGCGCTCGTCGAGTTCCACCGCGACCGCCGGGCGGAGGCGACGATCCTGCTGACGCCCGTGGACGACCCCTCGCTCTACGGCGTCGTCCCTACCGGTCCGGACGGGCGCGTGCGGGAGTTCATCGAGAAGCCGCCACCGGGGCAGGCGCCGACCGACTTCGTCAACGCAGGCGTCTACGTGCTCGAGCCGTCCGTGCTCGACAGGATCCCCGCCGGACAGATGTGGTCGATCGAGCGCGCCACGTTCCCCCAGTTGGTCGACGAGGGCGCGCGTCTGTTCGCGACCGGGAGCGACGGCTACTGGATGGACATCGGGACGCCGGAGAAGTACCTGCAGGCGAACCTCGACGCTCTCGCGGGACGCTTCCGCGCCGAGGGACTCGTGCTTGGGGGAGAGGCGGTGGCGTCCGACGGCGCGGCCGTGGACGAGGGGGCACGGGTATCCTGCTCGTGCCTCGGGAGCGGCGTGATCGTGGAGGCGGGTGCGGAGGTCGCCGATTCCGTCCTCCTCCCCGGGGTGAGGGTCGAGGACGGAGCGCGGGTCCACCGGTCGGTCCTCGGCGAGGGCGTGACCGTGCGGGCGGGGGCCATCGTCGAAGGGGCGGCCGTCGGAGACCGCGAGACGGTCGGAGACAAGACGATCAGCCCGCAGAGATGAGGAGCAGACGTTGCGCGTTCTCGTAACCGGAGCCGCGGGGTTCATCGGCTCTCACCTGGTCGACCGCCTCCTCGCGGAGGGCGAAGAGGTGCTCGCCGTCGACAACCTCTCGTCCGGGAGGCTTGCGAACCTGTCCGACGCGCGCCGTTCGCGAACCGGCAAGTTCACGTTCCAGCGGGTGGACGTGACGTCGAACGCGCTCGCCGAGCTCGTCAAACGCCAGAAGCCCGAGGTGGTCTTCCACCTCGCCGCGCAGGTCGACGTGCGGAAGTCCGTCGCGGATCCGCTCTACGACGCGACGGTGAACGTGCTCGGGACGCTGAACGTGCTGCAGGCCGCGACCGCCGTCGGCGCCCGGAAGGTCGTCTTCACGTCGTCGGGGGGCTGCATCTACGGCGAGCCCGAGCCGGCGCGGCTCCCGGTCACCGAGGACCAGGTGTTTCTCCCGGAGGCGCTTCCGGAGTCGCCGTACGGCGTCTCGAAGAAGATCGCGCTCGACTACCTCCGCTACTACGAGGCCGTGCAGGGCCTCGACTACACCGCGCTCGCGCTCTCGAACGTGTACGGCCCGCGTCAGGAGCCCGCGTCCGAGGTAGGGCTCGAGGGCCAGGTCGTGGCGATCTTCGCTCGCAAGATGCTCGCGGGGCGGCCGTGCACGATCTACGGCGACGGCACGCAGACGCGCGACTTCGCCTTCGTGGACGACGTCGTCGCGGCGTTCATGGCGGCGCGGGACAGGGGCAGCGGCGAGCTCATCAACGTCGGAAGCGGCAGGGAGACGTCGGTCAACGAGCTGTACGCGAAGCTCGCGGAGCTGACCGGCTCTCGCTTCGAGCCGGTCTACGCGCCGGCCCGTCCCGGGGAGCTCCAGCGGATCGTCGTCGACCCGGGCAAGGCCGCCCGCGAGCTCGGATGGGGGCCGCAGGTCGACCTGAACGACGGTCTTAAGCAGACCGTCGCGTGGTTCAGGGCGAGCGCATAGCGGCGCGAGGGGGGCGATCCGGTCACGGGGCGGCAAACTTCACGGCAAATACAGGAAGAAAGTTGTGGAAGGAATTGGCTGAACCGCTTAACCTGTACCGGCCGGGTCGAGCCGCAGCTTGGAGGAGGGGTTATCTTCCCGCATCGTCTCGCGGTCGTCCGGAAGCGGAGAGTAAGACAAGAGGGCGCAATCTACTCGCAGGGAGGGCAGTTGGCTTTCGAGACGTCCAGTCCCGAAACGCAGGCACCGCGCACCGTCGATCCTCCGGTCGAAGCTCGCAACGTCATCGTTCTCCGCGACGCCCCCGCAGGCGCCGTCACGTCTGCCGAGGGCGACCTCCGCGTCGTGTGGACGCCTCAGGGGGTCGCCGCCGAGGCCGGTGTCGTCCCGCTCCTTCCCCGCCGCGCTCGTCCGCCGTGGATCCGGCCCGACGTGCTCGTCCTCGGCGAGGAGCTCCCGTCGTACCTGCGGGCCGAGAAGGGGTTTCACCAGCTGAGCCACCAGGGCGTCAGGGATCTCCTCGCCGCTTCGCGGCGCGGATCCCGCGCTCCCATCGTCGCGATCCCCGACGCGTTCGAGTGCGACGCGGAGCTGCTCGGCGACCTCCGGCGCCTCGAGGAGGTGGGGGTCCACGTGTTCCCGCTGTCGGCGGTCGCACGGCATCGCTGCCGCCTCGAGCTCCTCGACCGCGAGCCGCAGACGGCGCGCTGCGGGCGGATCCGGGCTGCGCTCCATCGCGGCGTGGACGTCGCGGTCGCGCTGATGGGTGTGGCCGCGACGGCGATCTTTCTGCCGTTCGTCGCGATCGCCTTGTGGATCGAAGACCGGGGGCCGGTGTTCTACGCGCAGGAGCGCGTGGGACGCGGCGGCAAGACCTTCAACCTCCTGAAGTTCCGGAGCATGCGTTCCGACGCCGAGACGGGCGGGCCTGCGTGGGCGACGTCGGACGACGCACGCACCACGAAGGTCGGGTACTTTCTCCGGCGGTTCAAGATCGACGAGCTGCCGCAGTTCGTGAACATCCTGCTCGGACACATGAGCCTCGTGGGGCCGCGACCCGAGCGCCCGTTCTTCGTCGACATCCTGCGGACGCACGTCCCGCACTACGACGCGCGGCACGCCGTCAGGCCGGGGCTGACGGGGTGGGGGACCGTGCGGGTCGGGTACGGCAACTCGATCGAGGCGAAGTACCTGGCGCACCAGTTCGACCTCTACCACCTGACGAACCGGTCGCTTCGTTTCGACCTCGAGATCATGGCGCGGAGCACGCGCTTTCTGTTTCTGCCCCCCGAGGTAGCGGATAGGTACATGCTGTGAGCGAGCAGGACGCAGTGGCGCGCGATCCCGCGCCAGAAGCCATCTCGGTCCCGGCGAGCTACCGGCCGCGCAAACGCGCCGACGTCCTCGAGCTCGACATGGGCGACGGTTTCATCCTCTACAACCACGACTCGTCGCTGGTCCACCACCTCAATCCCACGGCCGCGGTCGTCTGGCAGGTTCTGGACGGCGTGGCGACGGTCGAGCGCCTGGCCGGTGAGATAGCCGACGAGTACGGCGTTCCGGTGGAGAATGTGGCGATGCAGGTCACGAGCTTGATCGCGGAGCTGGACGCCATGGGCCTGGTGGAGGACGCGAGCCCGGAAGCCCCACCCGAGTAGGCGCATGGCAACCGCAGAGTCCCGGCTGAGCCGGAGCGCCGCGCTCGGGGACTACGTCCGCATGATCTGGCAACGGCGGTGGATCGCCGTCGTCGCCGTCGTCGTCGCGACCACGCTTGCGATCGTGACGCGTCCGGCCGAGCCCGCCACGCTCTACACCGCGTCGGTCGCGCTCAGGGTCCAGACGTTCGGCTTCACCGCGACGGGAGAGGATCCCATCTCGCCGCAGGAGGGGATCCCACCGGCGGAGGTCGAGGCTGCCCGCTCGGTCGACGTCGCCGCCGAGACGGCGGCGGAGCTCGGGCAGACCGACGGCGGCGCGTCGATCCTGTCGCGTCTCAGCGTGGCGACCGAGGAGAACACCGACCTGCTTCGGATGAGCCTTACCGGCGAAGGCCTCGACACGGTCGAGACCCTCGAGGCGTACGCGCGGAACTACGTCGAGTACCGCCAGGAGCAGGACGCTCTCAGGCTTCAGCGCGCCCTCGAGGACGTCAACGCGAGCATCGCCGAGGTCAGCCGCCAGCTCGCGCGGCTCTCCGCGCGTCTGGACGCGGAGTCCGCCGCCGGAGGCGCCTCGCCGGAGACGCAGACGAAGTACAACACCGTCAGCACGATCTACGCCGAGCTGATTCGTCTGAAGCAGATCTCCAGGCTCGAGGCGAGCCTCGCCGGCAACCAGGTGGACGTCATCGGGTCGCCGATCGTGCAGCGCCTCGGGACGATCCCCGCGCGAACTCTGCGGACGCTCGCCGGTCCGCTCGTCGGACTGTTGCTGGGATCCGCGATCGCGGTCGCCGTCGGGGTGCTGCGGCCGCGCATCAGCGGACGGGATCGCACCGAGGAGCAGCTCGGGTACCCCGTCCTTGCCGTGATCCCGCGCGTGAGGAACCGGCGCATGGAGAAGGACCCGCTCGTCGTGCAGAGGACGTCGGGGTGGGGCGCCGAGGGCATCAGGATGCTCCGCACGGAGCTGCAGCTCGTCGAGGAGCGCGGCGCGGAGCTGAAAGTCGTCGTCGTCGCGAGCCCGGAGCCGCGCGACGGCAAGTCGACGGTGTCGACGAACCTCGCGGCGTCGTATGCGGCCGCGGGCCGCAGCGCGGTGCTCGTCCACGCGGACCTGCGCGCGGCGCGCCGCCACACGGAGGGCCAGGGTCTCACGGACTTCATCGCCGGCACCAGCTCCGACGTCCCCGTCCAGCGGAGCCCCGGCGGCTTCTTCGAGGTCCTTCCGGGATCGAACATCCAGCAGGGGGGCGCGGTCCAGGAGCGGCTCACGCAGGCCATCCGGCTCCTGCGCAGCTCCTACGACGTCATCGTGGTCGACACGCCTCCGCTGCTCGCATTCGCCGACGCGCTGCTGCTGGCTGCCGAGGCCGACGCGGTCGTGCTGGTCGTGCGCGACGGCAAGACGCTCGAGGACAAGGCCGCGGAGGCGCTCGAGGTCCTCGTCCGGCACGACGCCGCGGTCGCCGGGCTCGTGCTCAACGCGGCGCGCGTCGGCCGTCTCGAACGCCGCCGCTACCGCCGCTACTACGGGTCGTGGACCGAGAACGACGGGGCGCCGGAGGCGGCTGCGTTCGGGCCTCCCGTTCCCGGACCGGGCGAGGGGCCCGCCGTCGAGCAGGTCGCGTCGTTCCGCCACGTACCGGTCGAGGAGGCGCCCGGCCCGGCCCCCCGGGCCCTGTTCCGGCGCAAGCGCGGCGACGAGGCGATCGGCTCGGGCGGCTGACGCGACTCCCGCGCGGCGGGGTCGATGGTGGGCGGCGATACGAAAAGGGGCCTTCACCTGCGCCGTCGCGTCCGGAGCCGGGTCGACGATCGGATGGAGCGACGCCCTCCTCCAGATCCACGATCAGGTCCAGCAGCTCGCCCGCTTCCCACGCGCGGTTCCTCTGCGACTCAGAAAGCGGGCGCAGAATGCCTTTACTCATACAAGTAAGGGTTGCCGGCCAGTCTTCACTAGCGCCCGGGCTCGTAAGGCTGGGGCGGGCTCGAATTCGGATGCGCGCGTCAGCGGAACAGCGCCGCGGTGATCTCGGCCCCCCAACGTGCCGGCGACAGCTCCTCCTCCCACGACGTCGCCGCTCCCGCGGCGAGGCGCCGGGCGAGCTCCGGATCCGACCGCAGCCTGCGCATCGCGTCCGCCAGCGCGGCGGCGTCGCCCGGTGGGACGAGCAGCCCGTTCACCCCGTCTCGCACGTACTCCTCGAAAGAGCCGACGCGCGACGCGATCACCGGACGGCCGGAACGGAAGGCGGTGGCGAGCACGCCCGACTGGTTCGCGCGCTCGTAGGGCAGCAGGACCGCGCTGCTGCGGCCGATCAGCGCCCGGAACTCGTGGTCCGGCAGCTCTCCCGGCCGCACCTCGACCGACGTCAGCGACCGCGGGATCAGGTCCCGGCGCACGCCGTCGCCGGCGACGACTACGGAGGGAGCTGCGCTCGCCTCCAGAGCGAGCGCGTCGAGCAAGACTCCGAGGCCCTTGTAGGCGTGCAGCCGCCCGGCGAAGACGAACGGCCCCTCCGGGTCGTAGCGCTCGGTGGCGACGAGCTGGTCCGGGACGAATCCGTGCGGTGCCACGAGGACCTCGCGCGAGCGGAGGCCGAGCTCGGTGACGCGCCTCGTGAACGTGGTGCCGTGCAGCACGACCACGCCCAGGCGCCTCGTCAGGAGCCGGTAGTAGAGCCGGTGCAGCGGCCGGGTCCGGGGCGTCGCCGCGTCGAGGATCGGGTCGTGCCAGACGAAGCCGCCCTTCCACCCGGTCAGCCTCAGGAGGAGCGGTATCGACCAGTGCGGGGACGTGACGAGCACGCGCGTCGCGCCGCGGTCGCGGCGGCGCGACGTCCACCAGCGCGCGACGACGGCGGTCGCGCCGTCTCCCGTCGCGGCGTCGATCACCTCGACCCCCGCGGATTCGCCGAGCGCGCGCGCGAGAGCGCGGGTGTAGTGCGACATGCCGATCGAGCGCGACGGCGAGACGAGCACGATCCGGCGGGCGTCGGGGCCGGCCACGGTCGCGCCGACGGCGGCGACGAACCGGGCGCGGCCCTCCTCCTGATCCCCGACCTCGACGTACTCGGCGAGCTCCTCTCCCGAAGCCCTGTGGAAGACCTTCGTGCGGACGCGCTGGATGGTGCCGACGCTCGCTCGGTAGACGGCACCGCGCGCCGCCGCGTCCGGCTGCTGCCCGGGGGCGGGGACGATCGCGTCGGCCGCCAGCGCGGCGCGCGTTGACAAGCCGTCGCCGGCGACCACGAACATCAGCTCGCGGGCGCGGGAGCCTGCATCCGCGAGGTCCCAGCCCTCGACGGTCCTTCTGTAGCCGGCGCGTGCCGCACGGCCGGGGACGAGCGCGTCGAGCACCGAGCGCGGGACCGGCGCCCCCGCCCACTCCGTCGCGAGCGCCAGCACGATCCCGCCGCCCGTCGCGAACCGCCACCTGCGCAGCCGCGCGACGATCCGGTCCCAGTCCGGAGCCTGCGCGCCGTCGAGCGCGGCCGCGATGTCCAGCAGCCACACGAGCCTGTTGCAGCCGTGCATCGCGGCGTGGAGCGCAAGGTGCGCGATCTCGTCCTCTCGCGCGAGCACGAGGCATGCGACGTCTCCGAGGCGCGCCTCGATCGCGGCGTCCCAGATCTCCTCCGGGGACATCTGCAGCGTCCGCCGCTGCCGCGAGCCGTTCACGAGGTGCCAGTGGAGCTCGACGACGGCACCGTCCCGGCCGGTGAGGTGGACCTGCCCGCGCAGGTCCCGGACGAGGAAGTCCCAGTTGCGATCGGTGAGCGCGTAGCCGGCCCGCTCGAGCGCGCCGAGGGCCGAGCCGAAGTCGGCGGGCCGGACGAGCAGGTCGATGTCCCCGTACGCCCGCAGCGTCGGGTCTGCGTAGTAGCGCTCGACCAGCGCCGGTCCCTTCAGGACGAGCGCGCCGACGCCCGCGCCGTCGAGGACCGACAGCGCGTGGGCGGCGACCGCGAGCATCTTGCGGTGGTTGCCGGCGATCCTCGCCGCGGCCCCCTGGAGCCGGATCTGGAAGTCAGCCGGAACGCCTTCGGCGCGCCGCAGCCGGCGCGCCAGCCACCCCTGGACCCCGTGCGCCCGGGCCGCCAGCGCCAGGCCCTCCCACGTCTGGCCCGCGGGAGGGGGCGCGACCGGGCCGCCGGCGAGGCGGGCCGCGGAGAGCAGCACCTCGTGGGTCCACGATCGGGTGCGGGACATGGGGGGAACATACCGGCGCCGGACTCGCGGGACCCTCCGGACGGTCCTACGTCAAACGTCGTAGTTCCCGTCGAGCGGAGCCTGCGACCTGCTGTCTTGCGCCCCAAGACGCCGGCCGAGGCCGTGCGGGAGCTACGCCGCGGGGCGTATCGTCACGGCGCCGCGGCGTCCCTATCATGGCCGGAGCAACGGCACCGTCCGCGGAGCTAAGGAGACGCCATGAGCACCGAAGACAGGAAGAGCCTCGAGCGGCGGGAGTTTCTCCGCAAGGCCGCCGTAACGGGCGCCGCTGCCGCGTGGGCGGCCCCGATCGTGCAGACGGTCGCCGCGACGCCCGCGTTCGCACAGGGCACCGGCACGCCTGCGGGGGGCGGCTGCTTCCACTCGCTCGGCGTCAACGGCGGCTGTATGGGCGCCTGCGGCGGCAAGTGCGGCGGCAACCAGTGCGGCGGCCAGCAGAACCCGGGGCCGTGCACGCTCAGGTGCCCCCCGGGGACGGGCTCCGACAACCCGTGCTGCAACCCGGGCCTCTGCGACCCGAACAACTTCGTCTGCAGCACCAGCGGCGGGACGGCGACCTACACGGGATCGCTCGCCGGCTGCTAGGGCGGCAACGGCATCGACGGAGAGCGGCGGGCGACCGCCGCTCTCGTCGCGTCCGGGGCTCAGCCGAGCGCACGCGTCAGCAGCTCGGCCCTCTCCGAGGGCGTCCCCCCCTGCAGCTCGAACGCCTGCGCGGCCGCGGCCGTCCGCGACAGGAGGATCACGCCTCTGTCGCCGTAGCGGTAGAGGTTGAACGAGTTCTTCGCCATGCGCTCGACGGCGGCCGCGCTCGTGATCTCCGTCAGGCGCGGCCCTCCGTCCCATTCCGGCACCGGGAAGACGACCCAGCGCGGGGCCGCGGGGGCCGCGACGGCCGCGCCGACGTCCTCCGGCGCGAGGAAGCGCTCGGGCAGCGGCGTGGCGTCGCGGTCGCGGAGCGAGCCGGTCAACCCGGGGAAGAACCCGAGCGTCGCCTCGTCGAGGCTGATCAGCTTCGGGAACGGGTAGATCCGGCCGGTGACGGGGTCGACCGGTCCCAGCTCGTCGGACAGGTAGCTCCACCCGGACCGCAGCAGCGCGGTCACGAGCGACGACTTCCCGGAGTCCATCCGCGCCGGCAGGACGAGCGCGCCGCCGTTGCGAGCGACCGCTCCCGCGTGCAGGAAGAGGAAGTCGCGCGCGCTCTTCGGCACGAGCTGGTGCAGGTCCCACACCGCGTGCGCGAGAACCTCGGCGACGTCCTGGGCCCGGTAGTGCAGCTCGTTGCGGACGAACAGCGAGTACATCGGCGGCGACACGTCCTGGTCGCGCTCCGCGACGTACATGTCGACGGCGAACGCCTGCGTCTCCGGCGACTCGCGCGCGAACGGCCGCAGGTGCCACGCGAGAGCGCGCGCGAAGCCCTCGTCGACCGAACGGACGGTGAACGAGATCGAGAGCAGCCGGTAGTGGTCCTGAGCGACCCAACCTGGGTCGAAGTCGCTCTGTCAGGGGCTCGCGGGACGGGCATCTGCGTCGCTTTCGTGATCGTGCGCGTGCTCGGCCATGACGTTCACCCCCTTCCGGACTCCGTGGACCGCGCCGGCGATCCTCCGACGAGCTCGCGCGCGCCGGACCACACCGCGTCCGCGGCCTCTTCGAGCGATCCGCCCACGACGAGACGCGATACCGGGACCGTATCCATGAGCTGGCGCTGCAGGACGAAGGCGCGGTCGGTCCAGACGTGCAGGTTCAGCGTCGCCTCGGTGAAGCGGAACAGAGCGGCGGCGCCGCCGAACGGCTCGAGGCGCGTCTCGGCCCCCTCCTCGAAGAACGGGAAGACCAGCCAGCGGATGGGTGCAGGGGCCGCGCGCACGCCCCCCAGCTCCTCGACCGGCACGGGGCGGCGCGGCGTCTTCGCCTGGACCTCCTCCGGCGTTCCCCTCGTCTTGCGCCGCGTTCGCTCCCTCACGACGTGAGGGAACAGCGGCAGGTCGAACCCGTCGATCAGCAACGGCAGGGGGAGCCCGTGCGCGCGCCGCAGCACCGGGTCCACGTTCACGACCTCGTCGCCGAGGAACCCTCCGCCGCGCTGCACGAGCATCCCCGTGAGCGTGGGGAGGTGAGGCTCGGGCGGGGACGGGAGGAGGATCGCCGCTCCGTCGACGACGACCCCGCCCGCGCGGATCCGCACGTATTCGTTGGAGTGCTGCGTCGCGAGGTCCCGGACGCCGGAGATCAGCCGCCCGGCCATCTCGTCCTGCACGCGGCCCTCGAAGATCTTCAGGCCGTTCGAGTAGAGGCGGCTGATCCCGTGCACGACCTTGCCGCCGGCCATCGTCCGCGTCTCGCCGCAGTCGGCGGAGAACAACGTCGCCCATCCCTCGTGCGATTCGACGAGGTGCTCGCCGGCGTACCCGCGGAGCACGTCGAGGAATGCCGCGTCGGTGGAGCGGACGGAGAACGGAAGGCCCTCCACCGAGTAGTTGTCCGTAGCGACCCAACCTAGGCGCTCTAGCTGCTCCTCTCAGGCAGTGAGAGTGCGCGTCTCGTCCGGCACGGGTCTCCTTTCGGGGTGGCTTCGCCCCTCTTCCGGGGGTGCGCGGGAGCGGACGCGTACTATATCGGCGTGCCGGTCTCGGTCCTTCTGGTCGACCCCCAACCGTTCTTCTGCGAGTCGCTGGCGCGCGCTCTCGATCCCGCGATCGCCGCCGTCGTGGCATGGACCGCGGACGAGAAGGAGGCCGTGGAGCTCGCCGCGCGCGAACGGCCGGACGTGATCCTGACGGAGCTCGAGCTCGCGCCGGGCTCGGGGTTCAGCCTCGTGAAGCGCGCCGCCGACACGACCCGCGTGGTCGTCCTGACGCGACGCGCCGAGGGAGACGTGTTGTTCGACGCCCTCGAGGCGGGGGCGCAGGGGCTTGTCGGTCACGCGACCGGGCTCCGGCGGCTGGAGGAGGTCCTCGCGCGCCTGGGCGAGCAGTCGTGGGTCGCGGACCCGGAACGCTTGCGCGAGTCGCTCCGCCGCGCGCGCGGGCAGGCGACGCAGCGTGCCGGGAGCGAGGCGCGGATCGCGCGGCTGACCGTCCGGGAGCGTGAGGTGCTGCAGCTGCTCGCGCGGGGGCTGACGCGCGAGGAGATCGCGGCGGCGCTCTACCTCAGCGCGCACACGGTTCGCACGCACCTCGGGAACGTCCTGAAGAAGCTCGAGGTCCATTCGCAGGCGGAGGCGGCGCGGGTCGCGCTGCGGGCGGGTCTCGCCGCGTCCGACGTGCACGTCGTTCGGATCTCGGGGCCCGACCTCTCGGGGCCGTGAGCTCTCTGCTCGTCGTCTCGGGCGACAGGCTGTTCGGAGAGGCCGCTGCCGCGGCGCTCGCGGCCGAGGGATGGGACGAAGTGTCGTTCGCCGCCGACGGCCTGACGGCGATGGCGACGATCGCACGCCGCACCCCCGCGGCGGTGCTGGTCCTCGGGGAAGACGTCCCGCGGCTGGGCCCGGTGCCGCTCGCGCAGCAGGTCCGCCGGCGGTGGCCGGAGGTCACGGTCGTGGTCGCGGGAGCCGTGTCTACGCCCGACGCGGTCGTCGTGCCCCCCGAGAGCGCGACTCGCGCGATCGCCGCCGCGCTGCGGTCGGGTCCAGCCGAACGCGCCGAAGCCCCCGCGGTCACACGCGACGGGCTGGCCGTGCTCTCGCAGCTCACGCGGCGCCAGCGTCTGGTCCTGCGCCTCCTCGTCGAAGGGCTCGACATGCGGGCGATCGGACGCGAGCTCGGGGTCAGCGAGCACACCGTCCGGACTCACATGCAGAACCTCTACGCGCGCCTCGGTTGCCACAGCCGGCTCGAGCTCGTCCGCTGGGCGACCGCGCAGGGGCTGCTCAGCGGCGAGAGCGGCTCGTCTTCCGTCTGAGGATCGCGTCGTAAAGGTCCGCAGTCGCGCGGCCCGTGTAGGCCGCCGAGTAGAAGTCGGTCACGCGGGCGGGCGCCGCCCGGGACATCTCGTCCCTGAGCGCGGGGTCGCGCAGTAGCGCGACGGCGCGCTGCGCGAGAGTCCCCCAGTCGCCGCTCCGAGCGAGGAATCCGGTCACGCCGTCGGCCACGACCTCGCCGACGCCGCTCACGTCGGTCGCGACGACCGGCACGCCGGCGGCATGCGCCTCGAGGACCGTTCGCGGGAGCCCTTCCCACGCGGACGCGAGCAGCATCACGTCGAGCGCGGCGTACACGTTCTCGACGTCGCTGCGGCGGCCGAGCACGCGGATGCGCGGCTCGTCTGCGGCCGCGGCCCGCGTGCGCTCGAGGAGCGGCCCGTCCCCGACCATGACGAACACCGCCTCCGGCACCTCGGAGACGATCCGCCGCGCCGCCGCGACGACCTGGTCGGGGCGTTTCTGGTCGAAGTGCCTGCCGATCCATCCCGCGGCGGGCGCGGACGCGTCGATGCCGAGAGCGCGCTTCGCGCCGGCGCGATCGGCGGCGCCGGTGAACCGCGCGACGTCGACCCCGCTCGGGATCACGACGATCTGCTCGGGCCGCGCGATCCCGAGGTCCGCAAGCTCGCGGGCGGTCGCGCGGCTCACCGCGACGACGGCGTCGCACACGCGGGTCGCGACGCGTTCGGCGGCGACCAGGACCGTACGGCCGGCGGCTCCCATGTCGGGGTTCACCGGAAGCCCGTGGCTCGTGTGCACGATCGCCGGCACGCCGGCGCGCCTCGCCCCGACGCGGCCGAGGACGCCGGCCTTGGACGAGTGCGTGTGGACGACGTCGAAGCCGCGCCGCAGCACCCGCCGCAGCTCTCGGTACGCGCGCGCGTCGCGCGCCGGCGATACCGGCCGGTACAGGTGTCGGAGCGCGACGAACTCGGCCCCTGCGGCGCGCACCCGCTCTTCTTCGGCCCCCGGGCGCGCCGCGACCGTTACGTCGTAACCCGCCGGGCCGAGCCGTTCCGCGAGGAGGATCACGGTCTCCTGCGCGCCCCCCGGATCGAGGTGGGTGACGACGAGGAGCACGCGCGGGCGGGACACCCCGCGGAGTCTAGGCGGGAGGGGGGCCGGGTAGCATCGCTGACCCGTGCGACGAGACGACCTCCACGAGACACCGCGCCTGGCACGGGCCTCGGCCTCGCTGTTCGTCTCCGACGTCGCCGCCGCCCTCGCCTACTTCGCGTTCGCGCTGCTCGTGGCGCGCCTCGCCGGCCCCTCGGCCCGCGGCGCCGTGGCCTTCGTCACCGCGGTCCCGTTGCTCCTCGGGTACGGGAGCACGCTCGGCCTCGATCCTGCGAACCTGTTCCACGGCGGCACCGAGCCCGAGGCGCGCCCGGAGCTCGTCACGACGTCGATCGTGGTCGGCCTCGTCTCGGGCACGGTCCTCGCGGCGGTCGCGTGGGGCTTGTTCGCGTGGCGGCCCGAGTGGGTCCCGGGATCGGTGTCGGACGCGCTGCTCGGCGCGGGCCTCGCGATCACCGGGCTGATGACGGTGCAGATAGCGCTGGACGCGGCGCTGATCGGCAGCGGCCACGCCGCGTCGGCGAACCTCGTCCGGATCGCGATGCCGGTGGTCGCGCTCGTGCTCTACGTCGCGACGGCGGTCGCCACGGGGAACGACGGAGCGACCGTCGCGGTCGCGTCGTGGGTCGCGAGCCGCGTCGCCGGGTTCGTGCTGGTCGTCGTCGTGTCGGTCCGGCGCATCGGTGTCGCCGGCGCCGCGCGTCTGCGGGATGCCGCCCCGCGCCTGTTGCGCTACGGGCTCCCCGCGCACGTCGGGGCTCTGGCGGACCTTCCGATACGACGGTTCGACACGCTCATGCTCGGCGCGAGCAGGGGGGCCGCGGAGCTCGGCGTCTACACCGCCGCGGTCAACGGCGCGGAGGTCATGTTCTACCTGCCGACCGCGGCGTCGTCGGTGCTGCTTCCCGAGGCCGCCGCGCGCGCTCCGCGAGCGGCGCGCTCGCTCACGCGCAAGGTGCTGATGATCGTGGTCGCGGCGACCGCGGCGACTGCGGCGGTCGTCGGGCTGCTCGCGCCGCTGCTGGTGCGGGTCCTGTTCGGGAGCGAGTTCGAGGGCTCCGTCCTGCCGCTCCGGATCCTCGCCGTCGCGCTCGTCGGCATGGCCGTCAGGATCGTGCTGAGGAGCGCGCTGCTGGCACAACGACGCCAGGCGCTGTCCTCCGGCATCACCGTGGCGACCCTGGTAACGATCGTGGCGCTCGACGTGGCGCTGATCCCTCGGTATGGGGCGACGGGGGCCGCGGTGGCTTCCGCCGCCGCCTACTGGCTCGGAGCGATCCTGATGTACGTCGCGTTCCGGAGGGTCATGCCCCGCGACGAGCCGTCGCCCGGACTGGCGCAGGAGGCGCGGGAGGCGTGGTCGCTGGCGGCGTCGCTCCTGCGGCGCAAGGACGTGGGGCCGGCGCTCGCCACCGGGGAGCGGCTGCCCGACGCCCCCGAGCGGAGGGTCGACGGGGGCTCGCGGGAGGGGTTGCCATGAATTGGCAATCCTGCGACCGTATTCGGGATGAGCCGCATCGACGAGGAGGCGCCGTGAACGGGCGAGCGTGGTGCGTCGCGGCCGCTCTGGCGGCGCTGTGCGCCGCCCCCCCGGCCGCCGTCCCGGCGGGCGCCGAAGCCCCCCGGGACCGGGGATTCGTCCGCGGCGTCTACGGCCGCGACTCAACGCCCTCGGGGATGGGGCTGATCCGGGCCGCGGGGTTCGACGCGGTCACGGTGGGGCCGCGGCGGGAGGAGCTGGACGCCCTCGACGCCGCCGCGATGAAGGGCGTCGTGTGGCTGTGGGACTACGACGACGAGCGGTGCGTCTTCGAGAAGGACGACCGGTGGGTCAGGCGAGCGGTCGGCGCGATCGCCGGCCACCCCGCGATCCTCGCCTACCAGGTCGCGGACGAGCCGAGCTTCGCGCGGGTGGACCCGGGATGCCCGCACGTCCCCGAGCAGGTCCGCGCCCGCTCCGACCTGATCCACTCGCTCGACCCGGGACCTCCGACGTACGTCGTGATCCCGACCTGGGACGGCCGCGAGAGCTACCCGTACCAGCACTTCGCCGGGACGACCGACGTGATGGGGCTCGACGTCTATCCGTGCTGGCACCAGACACCGGAGTGCCGGATGGAGATCGTCGACGAGGCGATCGCCGCGGCCGACGAGGACGGCGTCGAACGCTACTGGGCGGTACTGCAGGACTTCGACGACGGCTGGTACCGCTCGCCGACGGCGGCGGAGCTGGAGGAGCAGTTCGATCGCTGGGCGCGGTCGCGCATGGAGGGCTACTTCGTCTACCACTGGAACGAGGGCGACGTGGAATCGAAGCCCGACCACCTCGCCGTGCTGGCGAAGAACAACCTCCTGAGGGCGCCGGGGCCGCGGTAGACCGCCCTGCTGCGGGTAGAGCTGCTTCTGCTCGCGCAGGCCCTCCGAGGCCTCCGCGATCGACGCGATGACCGCGTCGAGGAAGGTCGCTCGTCGACCGGCGCGAAGACGGTCGACGGAACGATCCCGTCCTCCTCTTGCGCCATCGTCAGCGAGATCGGCGTCGACGTCGTCTCGAAATATGCGACCGCTCTCTCTGCAGCCCCGAACGAGCGCTCGTCCGCCTCGTCGACCTCGACGTATGCCCACAGTGAAAGGAAGTCGAGCTCGTCGACTCCCACGGCCCCCGGGATTCGACTTCGAGGTGCTCGCGGCGCCGGGGCCGCGGTAGCGCCCGCAACCGCCCGGGAAAGACTCACCGCCGCACAGCCCTCGTCGCCTGGAAAACCTTGCTAAAGGTCTCCCCTACGGCGCCGATGCTCTCTCTGTAGCGCCAGAACGAAAAGGCAAACCTGCGGCAACGCAGGGACGCAAAGCCAGGGGCCCCGTCCTCTCCGGAGGGGTCGCCCAGCTGCCGAACCTGGGAGAAGTCGATGAAGAGCAAGCTCCTCGCGAGCATGGTCGGCGTCGCGCTGACTTGTGCACCGCTGGTCACCACGGCGGCCTCCGCCACCCCTAGCTTCGTCCGCGGCGTCTACGGCCGCGACGCAAGCCCCTCCGGAACCGCGACGCTGCGCGCCACCGGCTTCAACACCGTGACGGTGCAGCCGTGGCGCGACCACCTCGACGGCCTGGCGGCGCAGGGGCTCGGCGGCCTCGTGTGGCTCTTCGGCTACGACAACGCGACGTGCAGCTTCGAGCGCGACGACGCGTGGGTCCGTGAGACCGTCACCGCGATCCGCGGCCACGAGGCGATCGTCGCCTACAACGTCGCGGACGAGCCGAACTACCGCCAGTGCCCGGACTCGCCTGCGGAGATCGCAGAGCGCGCCCGGCTCGTCGAGTCGCTCGATCCCTCGAAGCCCACCTACGTCGTCGTCGCCGCGTGGGACGGACGCGAGGGGTTCCCGTACCAGCACTTCGCGGGCACGACCGACATCATGGGCCTCGACATCTACCCCTGCGCGTACTCGTGGACGTCGTGCAAGTACTCCGACATCGACGTGGCCGTGGAGGAGGCCGCCAAGGACGGGGTCGACCGGTACTGGGCGATCCTGCAGGACTTCGCCGACGGCTGGTACCGGGTGCCGACGGCCGAGGAGCTCGAGCGCCAGTTCGACCGCTGGGCCCGGACCGGGATGGAGGGGTACTTCGTCTACCACTGGAACGAGGGGCAGGTCGAGACGAGGCCCGACCACCTCGCGGTGCTGAGGGAGCAGAACGCCCGGACGTTCGGAGCGGCCGCCCCCGCGCCGGCGCCCACTCCGTCCGCGAGCCCGTCGCCGGCTCCCACCGCGACACCTGCTGCGGGCACGACGCCGGCCCCGGCGCCCGCTCCGACGGTTCCGTCCGGCGATCCGGCGCCGGTCCCCGACCCCCAGACGACCGCGTCGCCTCTGCCGCTTCCGGCACCCCGGCCGGGCTCGATGCGTCCCGAGGCGCGGCCCGGACACGCGGGGCGCGCCGACCGCCGGGCCCCCACCGCTCCGCACGGGCTGCTCTCGGCGGCGCTCGACAGCGGCTCGTACCTCTGGTGGAAGGAGGCGCGCGACGACCGGGCCGTCAGGGGCTACGTCGTTCGGCGGGACGGCAAGCGGATCGGCCGCACGAGGTCGACGAGCTTCCTCGACCCGAAGTCCCTGCACGGGCGGCACGTGTACACCGTCAGGGCGTTCGACGGCGCCGGCAACCGCTCCAAGCCGGCGGTGCTGAAGGTGACGGTGTTCCGGCGCGAGGCGCGCACCTCCTGGAGGTGCGACCACCGCATCCTGTTCTTCCGGAGCTGCTAGGCCCTCGGCGGTAGGAGCCGCCGTCCCACGCTCAGCGCCGGCGGACGCGGACGGCGCTCGAAGGTCGCCGGCGCGACCGGACCGCCTGCGCCCGCGGGGGCCGCGGCGCCCCTCATCCCTAGAGCGACCACCAGCGCGAAGAAGAGCCAGACGTGACGGAAGTGCAGCGTCTCGAGGCTCATCGCGGCCATGAGGATCACGACGACGCCGCCGGCGAGCGCGGCCGGCCGCCACCCCTGCGCCGCCAGCGTCTCGTCCAGGCCGACGCGCACCGACCACGCCGCCACGACGACGAACAGGAAGACGTTCCCGAGCGCGCCGAGCAGCCCCCGCTCGAGCAGCCCCGCCATGTAGTCGTTATGGATCTCGCCGGTCAGCGGCGCGCCGCGCTCGGCGAGCGACTCGTCCGTCGACGACGGCCCGACGCCGAGGATGATGCTGCTCCCGAAGAGCTGGAACGCCTCTTCCCAGCGCTGCGCGCGCAGGCTGAGGCTCGAGTTGCTCCGCCCGAGCGACTCGTCGAAGAGCTCGTTCTCGCCCAGAGAGGCAGTCACCTCGGAGGGGTCGGCGAGGAAGGTCTGCGGGAGCACGACGACCGCGACGAGGGCCGCGGCGACCACGGCCATCACGGCCGCGACCACGGCCTCGCGGCGCGCGACGAAGGCGATCGTCGCCGCGACGAGCGCGCCTCCCGCGAGCGTGACGAGCGCGGTGATCGACTGCGTAACGTAGATGCCGAGGACGAACGGCACGGTGAGGAGCAGCTTCGCCGCGACCGTCCGCGGGCGCGGCGCCGCCCACAGGACGAAGAGCGACAGCACGAGGTAGTTGCCGGCCATGTTGGGGTCACGGAAGGTCCCCTCCGACCGGCCCCACGCGTCGACGAGGGGGTAGCGGAACAGCATCGGGATGTCTTCGGGGTACCCGAGCCACGCCCCCCAAACGACGAGAGCGGCCGCGACGCCGACGGCGCTCCAGACCGAAGCCACCCAGCGCGCCGCGCGTCCGTCGCCGGAGACGAGGAAGTTCACGACGATCACGAACCACACGAAGAGGTAGGCGTCCTGGACGACCGCGACGATCGACTCCTTGGGGACGACCGACTGCGTCACCGCGACCAGGCCCCCCGTGAGGATCAGGAGATAGCTCCCCCCGAGCGGGATCCGCATGCGGGCGCGCGTGCGGAGCAGGACCGCGGCCCCCAGCACGACGAAGGCGGCGTTGAACACGTCGGCGGGAACCGCGTTCGCGCCGATCGGCGGCAGGAGCAGCGGCACGGTCAGGACGCTCGCGAACAGCAGCGGCGCGAGCAGCCGGCGCAGGTGGCGCCCCCGCCGGCGCTCGTCGGGCGAGACCGGGAGCCCCGCCGGCTGGACCAGGCGGCGGCGCAGGCGCGCGGGGCGCGGGGGAGCGGCGGTTGCCATAGCACCAGATTATGCGGCGTTGCGGCCGTGCTACCAATACCTGGCAGCGAATCTCGCCGCGGGGCGCTTACGGGCCTTCCGCTCGGGCTACGTTCTGCGTCGTAGGCCGGGCGCCGCCGGCGCCCCTACCTGCGGTGACGCCCCCGGATCGGCACCGGTGGACTGTAGGAGACATACGCCGGGACGCGTATCGTAGGGTCGGCAAGACGAGCCCTATCATGAGGCGTCCGCGCGGGACGTTCGCGCGCACGTGCTCGCACCGGTGGAAGGAGACGAGATGCGGGGCCTGAGGGTGCCGGTCGTGATCGGGCTGCTCTTCGCAGTCCTGTGGATCGCCGGCGCGGGCGCAAAGGCCCAGCCCCCGTATCCGCCGCCCACCGGGACCATCATCGCGAGCCTCTCGCCGTCGCCGTCGGCTCCCCCGCCGACCGGCCCCCCCTCGGTGCCCCCGACCGTGTTCCCGTCGCGCGGTCCCACGCCGAGCCCGCCGTCGGACGTCCCGTTCACGGGGGCCGACCTCACGCGCTTCGTGCTGATCGGCGCCGCCCTCACCGGGGCCGGCACGTTCCTCGTGCGGCTCGCCCGCAAGCCGCGCCGGGGTTAGAACAGCGGCTCTCTCCAGAACCTGACGAGGCCCTCCCACAGCGCGGCCAGGCCGCTCCGCGCCGCCGGCCGCGCGGCGAACCTCATGGTGCGGTCGAGCGGTCCCGCGAACCGGAGGCGGCCCGGCCCCCGCTCGCCCTCGCCCTGGAGCGTCCACGCCTCGGGGACGTCGAGCGAGACCTCCAGGCGCGCGTCGTGCGCCAGCGGCTGGGGGAGCACCTCGAGCGTGTACCCCTTCGGCCCCACCGGCAGGTCGTACGACACCGCCAGCAGGCTGCGCTCGCCCGGGCGCAGCTCGACGAAGGTGCCGATGACGTCGTGGCCGTCCTGACGGTCGGTCCCGGTCTCGAGCGCGGTCCCGTCGAGCTCGAAGGACCGCACCGTCGCCGCCGCGGGGAGGTACAGCTCGACGAGGTCCTCGGCCGCGCCGTAGGGGCGGCCGGCGACATAGCGAGTGAGCCCGGCGGGGGCGCGGTTGACGAGCGTGACCTGCGCGGTGCACGCCGCCGCCTGCTCGTCCACGGAGCACGAGTGCGCGACCCTGCGCCTCACCCAGTAGTCCATCTTGTCGGCGCTGAAGTTCTGCGCCGCGACGAGCAGCGAGTCGCCCGGCGCACCGTCGAGGTCGCCCCCCGCATCCAGCGCGTCGAGCACCTTCTGCTCCGCCGCGTCGAACGAGACGATGCGCAGGTGGCCGGCGGCGACGGCCCGCCCCGCGGCTTCGAGCGTGGCGCGCCCTGCCAGCCCGCCGCCGGCGAGGATCGCCTCGAACGCCCCCCCGCCGAGGTCGAGGAGCGCCGTCCGCCGCCTCTCGGTCGCTCCGCCCAGGTCCGCGTACACCCCCGAATACGTGTAGTCGGCGAGGTCGGCGCGCCCGACCGCCACACCGGTGCCCCCCACCGATACCGCGGCGTCCTCCGGCATCAGCGCCGCGATCCCGCGGGGGTCGACGAAGACGACGCCGTCGACCTTCTTCCCGGTGACCTTCCTGAACGCGCGCGCCGCGACGAGCGCGACGTCGGGGACGTCCGGGGAGAACGTCATGTTCGTCCAGAAGGTCGTGTCGGCCTTGTAGAAGCCGAACCGCCTCCTGAAGTCGGCGGGGGCGGCGACCTTCTCGTACGGGCGCGCCCCCCGGAGGTCCACCGTGTGGCGGAAACGCCCGAGCGTCAGGCGTCCCTCGACCGCGTTCACGATCCCGGCGGCGGACGGGATGCCCCCGGCGCCACGAAGCTCCGCGTTGTTGAGCATCACGACCAGGTACTTGCGGGGCCCCGTTCCGCCGAGCATCGGGGCCATCAGGCGAACCGCCTCGGCCCCGCGCCGTGCGCTCTCGAGGTAGCTCGTCGCGCGTCGCTCCAGATCGAGCAGCGTGTCCCATAGAGGCGGGGGGAGCCATCCCGACCGGCGCTCGCGCGCGGCGGTCACGAGCCGCTCCAGGGCTGCGGCCTGGCGGATGAGCGGACCCCGCAGCGCGCCCAGGAGGTCGGTCCGGATGATGCCGTTCTCGACGACGTGAAGGCTTTCGATCGCGTCCAGCTTGCGCGTCAGCGCGTCCGCGGCGTCGACGACGGGGAGCATCGTCTCGGTGACGTCCTCGATCGCCCGTACGCTGTGTCCCGCGACCGGGACCATCGACACGACGTTCGCGGCGACGCCGTCGAGACGCTCGTCCGCCCGGGCGAGGTGGTGGCGCGCCCTCTCCAGCGCGTCCCGGTCGAGCCCGCCGACGGGCCCCGCCAGGACCGACCGCGCCTCGTACAGGTCGGACCCGACGGCGACGGCGAGGTAGGTGGAGAGCACCGCCACCACCAGCAACGCGACGATCAGCGCCGTCAGCAGCTTGGCTTTCAAGGGGGCAACTCTACGCAGGCGACGCCGATGCGCAGACGGGCAATAACCATCGGCACGCGGGAGCGCGACCTTGAGCCGCTGCGGCAAGGTTTCTTGGCGCGGCCTCAGCCGCGCCGTGCGCCGGCGCTCGTCCCGGCGGGGCCCTTCACCCGTCCCAGCCGCCGGCGCATCACGAAGATCTCCTTGATCGTCCGCGCGATCACCTTTGGCGTCGCTCCCTTGGGCCGCCCCGCGGCGCGCGGGTAGTGCGGCACGCCGACCTCGACGACCGAGACCCCCGCCATCCGCGCACGGATGAGCAGCTCGGGCGAGATGAACGCCGAGCGGGAGACCAGGTCCGGCCGGATCGGGTCGAGCGCCGTACGGTCGAGCAGCTTGAACGCGCAGTCGACGTCGCGGACCCGCAGCCCGAAGACCGCCTTCAGGGCCGCGTGGTACACCCGCGCGACGAACAGCCGGTGCTTGGGGTCGCTGCGCTTGAGCCGGTAGCCGACGACGAACGGCGAGGTGGGGTACGCGGCGAGCAGGCGCGCGATGTCGTCGAGGTGGAACTGCCTGTCGGCGTCGGTGAAGAAGACCGCGTCGCCGCGCGCGGCGTTGAGCCCGGAACGGAGCGCTTCCCCGTATCCTCGGTTCACCTCATGCGTGACCAAACGGATCCGTTCGTCACCGCGGGCGTACTCCCTGACGACCTCGCCCGTCCCGTCGCTTGACCCGTCGTCGACGACTATGACCTCGAACTCGTCGGCGAACCGCGGGAGGACCGCCAGCGCCTCCTCGAGGACCCCCCCGATGTTCTCCTCCTCGTTGAAGGCGGGGAAGAAGCAAGACAGGGACCGGATGCGCCCCCGAGGCTCGCGATCGTCCTCCGTCATCCTCGGCATTGTTGCACTGGTGCTCCTCCCACGAGCCCTTCTGTTCGTCACCGGCCTGAACGCGGCGGCGAGCTCGGCCGGCGGAGACCTCTCCACCGCGCTCGGCCGGATGTGGTCGCACTGGGACCCGGCCCACTACCTGCGGATAGCGGACGTCGGGTACCGGTCCTCCGGAGAGGACGCCTTGTTCATCGTCTTCTTCCCCCTCTTCCCTTTGCTCGTCGCGGCGATCGGGCTCGTCGTCCGGAACCTCGTCGTGGCCGCGGTCGTGGTCACCACGGTCTCGTCGGTCGCGTCGGGGTGGCTGCTGTACCGGCTCGTCCGGCTGGACCGGACGGTCGAGGATTCGTGGGGCGCGGTGATCCTGCTGCTCGCGTTCCCCACCGCCTACGCTCTCTTCGCGCCGTACTCGGAGTCGGTATTCCTGATGTGCGTGCTCGCGTCGGTGTACGCCGCACGGACCGGCCGCTGGTGGCTCGCCGGGATCGCGGGTCTCGGGGCGACCGCCACACGGATGGTCGGCCTCGCGCTCGTCCCCACGCTCCTCGTCGAGGCGTTCGTCGCGCAGCGCGGCTCGGTGCCCGGCGCAGTGCGCAAGCTCGGTGCGATCGCGCTCGTCCCGCTGGGGTTCGTGTCGTACCTCGCGGTCAACGGGGTCGTGCACGGAGACCCGTTCCACTTCCTCGAGGTCCAGGACGAGCACTGGTTCCAGCACGCGGTGCCCCCGTGGGTGCCGGTCACCGACGCGATCCAGGCGATGGGCGGAACGGACCTCACCGTGGAGACGTTCCTCGTCCATCCCTCGCGGCTGGTCGCGATCGCGTTCGCCGCCGGCGTCCTCGCGTGGGGGTGGAGGTCGATGCGCCCGGCCGATCGCACGTTCTCGGCGGCGACGATGCTGATGGTGATGTCGGCGTCGTGGTTGATCAGCTTGCCGCGTTACCTGCTCGCGCTGTACCCGCTCTTCTCGACGATGGGCCGGCTCGGGCGGAGACCGTGGCTCCTCGCGGCCGTCGCCTCGGCGGGGTTCGTGCTCCAGCTGCTTCTGTTCACTCGGTTCGCCCGGGGTATGTGGGCGTTCTGACCTATCGTTTGCCGCCATGAGCGAGAGGAAGCCGCCGGCGTCCGAGACGCTGCTGAGGACCGCGCGCTGGGCCGCCACTCCCGCGGGGCTCGTCTCGATGTTCGCCGCGGGGTTCCTCGTCCGGGTCCTCCTCGCCCGGGGCGGCGGCTTCCCCGCAGACATCGGCATCTTCCAGAGCTGGGCCGCGCGGCTCGCGGACGTCGGCCCGGGCGACTTCTACGCCGAGGGTTACTTCGCCGACTACCCGCCGGGGTTCCTCTACGTCCTGTGGCCGCTGGGGGAGCTCGCGCGCGTGCTGTTCGACGGCGTGGTGCCCGTGTTCCTGCTGAAGCTCGTCGCGATCGTCGCCGACTGCGCGCTCGCCTACGTCGTGATGCGGCTGGCGTCGGTCGTCGCCGCGGCGCGCGGGCTCGACCGGTGGTGGGTGCGTCCCGCCGCGGCCGCCGCGATCCTCTTCAACCCCCCGGTCGTGTTCCTCTCGTCGGTGTGGGGGCAGGTGGACACGCTCGCCGCGTTCTACGTGCTTGCCGGCATCCTGCTCGTCGTCAAGGACGGTGCGAGCCTGCGTTCGGAGGCCGGCGGCGCGGCGCTCCTCGCGCTGGCGTTCGCGACCAAGCCCCAGACCGCGTTTCTGTTCCCGGTCGTCGCGCTCGTCCTGGTGCTGCGCCACGCGGGCCGCCGACCGCTCGACCTCCAGAGGGTCGCCCTTCGTCTCGGTATCCCCGCCTTCGCGTTCTTCCTCGTGTGGCTCGGGCTCGCGCTCCCGTTCTCGCTGGGGCCGGGCGAGCTCGTGTCGTTCTACGGAGAGGCCGGCTCGACCTACCCCTACACGAGCGTGTGGGCTTTCAACTTCTGGGGCATCGCCGGGTTCTGGCGCCCCGACAGCGGCGCGGGGGCGTTCGAGGTCCTCGGCGTGGCGGCGGCGGCGGTCGGGATGACGGCGTTCGGCGCCGCGGCGTGCTACGTCCTGATCCGAGTCTTCGGCGAGCTGCGCGCCCGGCGGCCGGGGGCCGAGGTGATCCTCGCCGGCGGTGCGGCGGTCGTGTGTCTCTCGTTCGCGCTGCTGACGCGGATCCACGAGCGATACCTCTTCCTCGGGGTCGCGTGTCTCGCGCCGCTGGTCGTCTACCGCCGCGCCCGCATCGCGCTCGGCGCGGTGTCGCTGCTCTACATGCTGAACCTCTACTTCCCCTGGGTGTACTACGTCGAGCAGGCCGGGCGGACGACGCTCAAGATCGGATGGCTCTTCGACGCGGTGTACGGGACCGCGCAGGACAGCTCGCAGAAGAAGCTGCTGAGCCTGGCGACGACCGTCGTCTGCGTCGTCGTCGCGCTGCGGGTCTGGGACTTCCTGAAGAAGGAGCCTGCGGCCCAGGCCGCGGCCACGCCGGCGCGTCCCCGCGCCGCGGCTCGCGGCCCCCGCGCCGAGCGGTGGACGTTCGCGCTGCACCCGATCGGGCGCAAGGGCGCCGCGCTCGCGGGTCTCGTGTTCCTGGTGCTCGTGCCCACACGGCTCGCGGGTCTCGGTAGCCCGCAGGGGATGTACTTCGACGAGATCTACCACGCGCGCACCGCGGGCGAGTACCTCGCGGGGAAGGACGCGTACGAGTACACGCACCCGCCGCTCGGCAAGGAGCTGATGGCGCTCTCGACCGCGGCGTTCAGCGGATGGCGCGTCGACGCCGGCGGCGACCCCCCCGCGGCGTTCGACGAGGCGATCGTCGACTCCGACGGCACGACTGCGGCGTGGGCGGCGCCGGCGCCGGGCGGCGGGGGCGCGTTGTGGACGGCGGCGCTGGGGGCCGGGTGCACCGTGGCGGCCCCCTCGGCCCAGGTCGCTCTCGACATCGCGCCGACGCGCGCCGCGGTCGCGGTGACGGGCGGGGCGTTCGTCGCGGGTGACTCCGGCAGACGGCCGGTGATCGCTCGTTACTCGGCCGCCGGACGGACGTGGCAGGCGCGCCTCGATTCCCCCGCCGTCGACGTCGCCGGCGCGGGCGAGGCCGCGTTCGTCGTCGACGAGTCGGGCGCGCTGCTGCTGTTCGACGCCGCCGGGAGCGCCACGCCGATCAGCGACGGCGCAACCGCGGTCGCGCCCGACCCCGAGACGGGTGGCGTGTGGGTCTCGTTCGCAGGAGACAGGACGGTCTCCGCGTACGACGCCGCCGGGACGGCGCTTGCGAGCGTGCAGCTGTACGAGGGTGCCGAGCACCTCCTGGTCGTGCCGGAGGCGGACCGCGTGCTCGCGCTCGACGCCGACACCGGTCTCGTCGAGTCGGTGGACACCCAGCAGAAGGTGTGGCTCGACCGGATGCGCACCGATGCGCGCGCTCTCGCGGCCGCGCCCGTGAAGGGTCTCGCCTACGCGTTCGACGGCCGCGACGTAGAGGTCCTCGAGCCGCGGGGGCTGACCGTGATCGGGGAGACGTCGCTGCCGTTCGATCCCGCCGCTCTCGTCCCCGTCACGGCGGACGGCGCGGTAATGGCGGTGGGCGAGGAACGCATCGCGTGTGTCGTCGGCGACAACGAGTTCGCGTGGCGCCTCCCGGGCGCGCTCGCCGGCGCGTTGCTGCCCGCGCTCGTCTTCCTTCTCGCGCTCCGCCTCACGGGGAGCCTCCTGGTTGCCGGCGTCGCCACGGCCCTGATGGCGCTCGAGGGCCTGGCGTTCTCGATGTCGCGGATCGCGACGCTCGACGCGCAGGCGGCGGCGCACGTTGCGGGGGCGTGGCTCGCGGCCGTGTCCGTCTGGTTCCATGCCGGCCGCGTGGCGTCGCGCGCGAAGGGAGCGAGCCGAGCCCTCGGGATCGCGTGGCTGGTCGCGACCGGGATCTTCCTGGGTCTCGCGATCGCGACGAAGTGGGTCGGCGTTTACTCGTTTGGGATCATCGCGCTGCTGATGGCGGTCGACCTGATCGTGCGGCGCGAGAACGGTATCGGCGCGCTCTTCGGCGGGCCCGCCGTCGGCGCGGTCGCGATCGCGGCCGCCGCCGTCGTCCTCCCGCTCGCGCTCTACGTCGCGTCGTACGTCCCGTATCTGTCTCTGGACCACACGTTCGGCGACCTCGTGCGGCTCCAGAAGGCGATGTTCGACTACCACGCGAGCCTGAAGGAGGGACATCCGTACTCGTCGCCGTGGTACGGGTGGCCGATCGGGCACCGGTCGGTCGCGCTCTACGGGGGCAGCTCGGGGACCGAGAACGCGGCGATCTGGACGATCGCGAACCCGGTCGTCCTGGTCGGGGGGCTCTGGGGGATGTACGTCATGGCGCGCAACGCGTGGAGAGGCCGCCTGCTCATACCGGCGCTGCTCCCGCTCGCCGCGGTGTCGCAGTACGTCCCCTGGATCTTGGTCAGCCGCGCCGCGTTCCTCTACCACTACCTGCCGGTCGTCCCGTTCCTCGCGGTCGCGCTCGCCTGGGCCCTCGCGGGCCGGACGCGCACGTCGAGGTTCAGGAGCTACGAGATCGGCGTCGTCCTTGCCTCCGCGGCGATCGTGTTCGCGGTGACGCTGCCCGAGCTGGACGGCTGGTACGTCTCGCCGACGTACCACTCGTCGCTGACGAGGTGGTTCCCCTGGCTCTTCTAGGCACGCCGCCCGGCCCGTAGGCGCACGAGCCGTGCGCCGAGGAATCCGCATCGGATAGCGACCCGAACCGGCGCCGGAGGCGCCGAAGCCGGGTGCCGAGGAATCCGCATCGGGCGCGATCGCGACCCGAACCGGCGCCGGAGGCGCCGAAGCCGCGCGTCGACGAATCCGCATCGGACGGGATCGCGACCCGAACCGGCGCCGGAGGCGCCGAAGCCGCGCGTCGAGGAACCCGCATCGGACGGGATCGACCGGCGCCGCAGGCGCCGAAGCCAGGCGCCGACGAATCCGCATCGGACGGGATCGCTTGCGATCCCGTTAGAGCAACTAGGGCGCCTCCACCTGAGTCGTATCGACCTCGTAGATCTCGGCGGTCTTCGTCCAGAAGGCCAGCGCCTGTCCGTCGACGCGGTCGGGCGTCACCGGGTACTGGGCCCCCTCGGGGGCGTCCGCCTCGCTCACGATCTGGAACGGCTGCGACCATCCGGACTCGGTCCTGACGACGTACGCCACCTCGCCCGCGGCGTAGTACTGGTCGGTCTGGAAGAACAGGTAGGCGTACCCGTCGTCGGCGTTGATAGACAGGACCGGGAACTCGATCTGGGAGACCTCCGCGCCTTCGTGCGCGACCTCGCCCTGCGACCACGGCTCGTTCCGCCGCTTCGTGAAGTACGTCAGCGCGAAGTTCTCGCTATCGCGCAGGACGAGGTGAGCGGTCTTCTGCCGGTCGTACACGACGTCGGCCGCGCCGGCGAACGCGTCGAGCGGGACCGGCTCCTCCTCCTCGAACAGCCACGTCCCGTCGGCGTCGCGGCTTCCGGAGTAGCGCGACGACCAGCCGCTCGTCTGGTCTCCGCCGCGATACGTGACCAACAGCGACGACCGCCCGTCGGCCGCGACCGACGCGAGCACCGGCACGTCCGTCGCCGGCTGCGCCAGGATCCCCTGCTGCGCGAGATGGACGCCCCCCGCGTTCGTCAGAGCGGCCCACGCGGGGGCCTCGCCGTCGTCGCTCTGTTGCACCCACACGACGTGCGCCGTCTGGTTCTGCTCGTCCCAGGCCACGTCGACTGGGAGGCTCGTCGTCGCTTCGTCGAGCTGGATGAGGCGGCTCGGCTTCCACGCGGCGGGGTTCTTCAGACGGATGTAGTTCACCGATGCGCCGTCGCTGTACGCGACGTGCAGGCGGTCCTTCGCGTCCACGTCGACCGACAGCGACACGGGCTGTACCTCGGTCAGCGCGAACGGCTCCCCCCACGACTCCCCGCCGTTGGCCTCGTCCTTCACGACGTTGAGCGAGTCCTCGGTGGCGTAGACGAACGCGAGCGTCCCGTCGCTCAGCGTCACGACCCTCTGCTGCCCGATCCAGCGCGTATGGGTGGCGTCCGCCGGAACGTCCGTCACGACGGTTCGGACGAGGGGGTTCGGCGCGCCGGCGCCGGGACCTTCGGCCGTGTTCGAGTCGCGCAGGCTCAGGACGCCGATCACCGCGAGCACGATCCCGAGCAGCACCATCGACAGCCCGATCCAGTTCCCGACCGGCCATGCGGCGACGCCGGTCCTCTCCGCGGCTTCGGATTCCTCGGTGATGACCGTGGCGGACTCGTCGGCGACGTACGCGTCGAAGACCTCGATCGGCTGCCCGGTCGCCGCCTCGACGACGGCCGCTACCGGTTCCTCGCCCGTCGTGTCGTCCTCGACCACCGCGTCCTCGGGGGGTCCTGCGTCGATCGCGGCCTCGATGGCCGCGGGGCCTTCCGCCTCGGCCTCGAGAGGTTGGGGCTCGGCCTCCGGCGCCTCGAGCTCGGCCTCGGGCGCCTCGGCCTCCCGCGCCTCCGGCTCCAGGACGATCTCGGCCTCGGCGCCCTGGGACAGGTCCTCGGTTGCCTCGGGCGGTACGGCCTCGGCTGCCTCGGGCGGAGCGGCCTCGGCGGCCTCGGGCGCGGGCTCCACGGTAGCGGCGCCGACCAGCGCCGCTACCCCCGCGGCTCCCGCGGTGAAGACCCCGCCGAGCCGGTCGCCCAGCTCGGCCCGCAGCGGCTCTGCCGCGCCCGGCTCCGCCCCCTCCGGCAGGACGACGACGCATCGCTGCGACGCCTTGAGCTCCGTCACCGGCTCGTCGAGGTCGAAGAAGGCCGCGTGACGGTGCGTCAGCCCGCCTCCGGAAGCGGCATCCACCCCGGCCTCGCGGAGCTTTGAGGCCGGCACCCGTTCGATGCCCTCGAGCTGCCGCGCGATCGCGGCGGCGGCCGGCGGCGAGGCCTCGGAGAGACCGACGACCAGCACGACGGCGCCGTCGGCGGCCAGCGTCAGCGCTCCGCCGGCCGCGCCTTCGACCGGGACCGGACCCGCGCCGAGAAGGTACAGGCGCTCACCGAAGACGGCTTCGCCGCCTGTGATCGAGTCGACCAGGCCGCGCCAGGCCTCTGTCAGCGCGCCGGGAGAGGAGGGTGCGTTCATGTACTGAAGGAGCCGGAGCTACTTCGAGGGCTCTTTGTCGCCCGCGTCGTCGGTGACCATGTCCAGGAGCCAGGGGCCTTCGTTCTCGAGCTCGGCCCCCGGCGCGTCCGGCGACGCCGCCGCCGACGCCGCCACGGCGGCGGGTTCCGGCGCGGGCTCGGGCTCCATGGCCTGCTGGACCGGCGCGGTCGTCGCCTCCTTGGCCGGGCCGGTCGCCGCCTTGCCCGCAGCCTTCCGACCCGACGGCTTGTCCTCCGCGCGCGGTCCCGGTGAGGCCGCGACGCCGAGCTCCGACTGCACGGCCTGGAGCGCGCGCTCGACGCCAGCGATCCGCTCGCGCAGCTCCCGCTCGTGCGCCAGCAGAGCCTCGTGCCGCTCCGTCGCGTCCGCGAGGATCGCACGCTGCTCGCGCTCGGCCTTGTTCTTGGTCTCCTGGTACTCGCGATCGGCCTGTGCGCGCGTATCCCGCGCGTAGCGGTCGGTGTCGCTGCGGACCTCCGCGGCCTCGCGGTCCGCCTTGTTGCGCGTCTCCTGGGCGTACCGCTCTGCCTGGCTGCGCGCCTCGTTCGCCTCGCGCTCCGCCTTGCCGCGCGTCTCGTGCGAGTAGCGATCGGCGTCCTGCGCCAGCTGCTCGGCCTTCTTCTTCGCGGACTCGACGAGCGCGGTCGCCTGATCCTGCGCCTGTTTGCGAACCTCGATCGCCTTGTCGGCGGCGCGGCGGCGGATCCCCTCGGCCTCTTCCTCCGTCTTCTTGCGCAGCGCCTCCGCCGACTCCTTGGCCGTCCGAAGAACCGCGGTGACCTCCTCGCCCATCGCCGCGAAGGGGTCGCCGCCTGCGGCCGGCCGGCCTCCACCGGCGCCCGCGCGCGCGAGAGCGTTGCGGTAGTCCTCCGCCAGCTCGAGCAGGAAAGCGTCGACCTCCTCTTTGTCGTAACCCCGGCGGAGGGTCATGTTGAAGGTCTTGCTTATCAAGTCGTCAGGCGTGATCGTCATGAACCGCTACCCCCGCTGCGTTGGTGAAAGCGACGATTTTCAGTATATGGGCCGGGGTATCGCGACCTCCCGGCGATCGCGGAACCCCGCGCTTTGAGCCGCCTGCAAGGGCTCCGCAGCAGTGGTCAGCTCTCGAACGGCTCGATCCCCGGGATGTTCTCCGGGCCCCGCCCCTGGAACCTCTCGCGGAACGCGTCCACGACTGCCTGAGAGACCTGGCGGCACTTCTGCGAGGCCGTCCACGCGGTCATCGCGAACGTGTACGGCTCCTCGGGATCCTCCCACGGGACGGCGAGGGTCGCGATCGGCTCCTGCTCGACCACGGCCTCGATCAGGTCGATCGTCTCCTGCGGGGCGTCCGGGTCGTACCAGAAGACGACCTGGCCGTGCTCCATGTTGTGGACGAGGGCGCCCGCCCTCACCGGCTCGTCGAAGAAACCCGACTGCGCCGGGGTCTGCAGGTGGTCGCCCGACGTCGGCGGGTTCGTCTGGTAGTCGGGCTCGACCTCGACGTGCTGGGCCCCCTCTTCCGAGTGCTCCTCGATCGCCGTGCAACCGGCCTGCCTCTCGTCGACGCCCTGGGCCGCGACGTCCGTGCTCTCGCGGTTCTGCATCACGAGCACGACGACGAGCGCTGCGATCACGGCCGCGATCAGCAGCGTCACGAGGTTGCGCTTGCGCGCGGCCCTCTGTTGCTGCCGGCGCCGCTCCTCTTCGGCCGCGCGCCGCTGCTGCTTTTCGAGGAGCTTCTTGCTGGTCGGTTCGTCTGCCATAGTTGACGGAGGCTATCAGGACGTGACGATGTAGTCGTCGGCGTTAGCGGCCGGTCGCGGGCGCGGAGAGTAGTCCGGCGACGGGTATCCGACGAGCACGAGAGCCTGCGGCTCGACCGCGTCTGCCAGGCCGAGATGCGCGCGAACGACGTCGCGGCAGAACACCGGGGCGGAGATCCAGCACGAGGCGATGCCCTCCTCCGCGAGAGCGACCATGTAGACCTGCAGGGCCGCGCCGGTCGCGTGCGCGAACAGGCTCTATTCGGCGAGGCGCCTGCGGTCGTCGGGATACGCGTGGGCGCGCGACAAGTCGACCGAGCAGATCGTCAGCAGCGGCGCCTGCGTGAGGAGAGAGTGCGACCGCGACAGGATCGTCTCGACCTTCTCGGGCGCCGTCCCGTCGGAGACGAGATCGGCGCGCCACGCGGCCCCCATGGCGCGCGACAGAGCCTCCTTCGCGGCGGGCTCCTCGACGAAGGAGAAGCGCCACGGTGCCGAGTGGTGCGGCGCAGGGGCCTGGACCGCGAGCGAGATCGCCCGCCGCACCGCGTCGCGCGGCACCGGGCGGTCCACGAACGACCTGACGCTGCGCCGTGCCGCGACCGCGTCGGCGAGGTTCACCGGAAAAGGTCCTCCGGCGGGGGCCTGACTATCTGCGTGGCGGAGCCGCGGCCGGCGACGACGCGCGCGCCGCGCGCGACGGCGGCGCAGACGCCGTCGCGCTTTCCCATCACGATCTCGGCCGCGCCGGCGAGCTCGTCGGCGACGCAGATGCGCGTGGCGCTCATCGTGCGTCCCTGCATGTCCGGCGTCCCGCGGTAGTCGACGAAGGGGTCGATGCCGGCGACGCCGATCGCGACGTCGGTCTGCCCCAGCCTCCACGCCCTGCCGAAGGTGTCGCTGACGATCACCGCGACGTCCACGCCCGCGAGCGCGGCGAGGCGCGAGCGGATCCGGCGAGCCGACAGGTCCGGGTCGAGCGGAAGCAGCACGACGCCGTCGCCGGGGACGTTCGACGCGTCGACGCCGGCGTTCGCGCACACGAACCCGTGGCCCGTCTCGGCTATGACCATGTCGCCCGAACGCCGCAGCACCCGCCGCGCCTCGCCCGCGACCGCCTCGTCGCGCTGCGACTCCGGCACGACGCGCCCTTCGGCCTTCGAGACGACCTTCTGCGTCACGACGACGACGTCACCGTCCTCGAGGTCCGCGGCGCGCGCGATCAGCGCGGCGAGGTCGTCGCCGGGGCGGATCTCGGGCAGCCCCGCCACGGGCGCCACCCGCAGCTCCGTCACCGGAGTCCCAGCACGTAGCGCGCGAGCTTCTCGGCTGCCGTTCCGTCGTTCATGACGGTGTCGGCGGCGCTGCAGGCCGGCCCCAGCGCCTCGACGTCTGCGATCTCGTCCGCGTCGCGCTCGTCCACCACGAAGTGGTCGCAGACGTCGGCGTACATCGCCGCGACCGCGGCCGCGCTCGACTCGTGTCCGGTCGACACGAGCATCCTGTCGGCGGGTCCCTTCAGCGCCGCGCCGCCGACGATGGGCGAGACCGCGACGACGAAAGGATGCGCCGCCACCGCAGCGCGCACCCCGGGCACCGCGAGGACGGGACCGATCGAGACGAGCGGGTTCGACGGGCAGACGACCACGACGTCCGCGCCGGAGATCGCGTCGAGGACGCCGGGAGCGGGACCGGCCTCGCCGGCTCCGTCGAACGAGACGCCGGTGACCTCCGGCGCGCAGCGCTCGCGCACGAAGTACTCCTGGAACGCGAGCGTCCTCCCGTCGGCGCACGAGATCTTCGTGCGCACGCGGTCGTCGCTCATCGGCACTACCGCCGGGATGACCCCGAGGGCCGCGGCGACACGCGCGGTGACCTCGGTCAGCGTCGCTCCCGAACCGAGCATCAGCGTCCGCAGCAGACAGGTGGCGAAGTCGCGGTCGCCGAGGTTGAACCACGCCTCGTCGCCGAGCTCCCGCAGGCCCTCGACGACGTTGAACGTGTCCTCCGCGATGCCCCAGCCGCGCCCGGTGTCTGCGATCCCGGCAAGCCAGTACGTCACGATGTCGACGTCGGGGGAGACGTGGACGCCGTAGATCACCTCGTCGTCGCCGGTGTTTACCACCGCCGTCAACCCCGGTCCGCCGAGCGCCCGTCCGAGCCCGACCAACAGCTTCGCCGCGCCCACTCCTCCGCTGATGGCAGTGACGTTCACGGGAACGCAGTCTAGTAGCCTGCCTCCATGAGCCGACTGGACGAGCTGGCGGCGCGCGCGTCCGGCGGCGGACGGCTGAGCGACGCCGAAGCTCGGGCTCTGGCATCACTCTCGCACGACGACCCCGCGACCGTGCTGGAAGCGGCCGCGGCAAAGCGCGACGCCGCGACCGGGCCGGTGGTGACGTTCTCGAAGAAGGTCTTCGTCCCGCTGACGAAGCTGTGCCGCGATGCCTGCGGCTACTGCACGTTCGCCCACCCGCCGCGCCCGGGAGAGGCGGCCTATCTGACGATCGAGGAGGTGCTCGAGATCGCGCGCGCGGGCCGCCGCGCCGGCTGTGCCGAGGCGCTGTTCACCCTCGGCGACAAGCCGGAGCGGAAGTGGCGCGAGGCCCGGGACGAGCTCGAGGCGAAAGGTCACGACTCGACGGTCGCGTACCTCGTCGAAGCCTGCGGCGCGGTCCTCGACGAGACCGGGCTCCTCCCCCACGCGAACCCAGGCGCGCTCACGTACGACGAGGCCGTCGCGCTGCGCGCGGTCACGGTCAGCCAGGGGACGATGCTCGAGACGCTGTCCGAGAGGTTGCTGGGCCGCGGGATGGCGCACTTCGGCGCTCCCGACAAGAGGCCGGCCGTCCGGCTCGGGACGCTCGAGGCGGCGGGGCGCGCGCGCGTGCCCTTCACCACCGGGATCCTCGTCGGCATCGGCGAGACGTTCGACGAGCGGATCGACGCGCTGCTCGCGATCAGGGAATCCCACGAGCGCCACGGACACGTGCAGGAGGTGATCGTCCAGAGCTTCCGCGCCAAGCCGGGGACGCCGATGGCGCTGCATCCGGAGCCGCCGCTGGACGAGATGCTCCTGACGGTCGCGCTCGCGCGCCTGCTGCTGCCGGAGGAGGTCGCGGTGCAGGCGCCTCCGAACCTGACGAAGGGATACGGCGCGTACCTGGACGCGGGGATCAACGACTGGGGCGGTGTCTCGCCGGTCACGCCGGACCACGTGAACCCGGAGAAGCCGTGGCCGCACCTCGTCGAGCTCGAAGTGGCCACCGCGGCGCGCGGGTTCCGGTTGACGGAGCGCCTGGCCGTCTACCCGCGCTATTGCGCCGAGCCCGCCGCGCTTGCGGAGTGGATCGATCCCTCTCTCGCCGCGCCGGTGCTCGACGCCACCGACGCGTCGGGGTTCCGCCGCGTGTGCGCATGGGTCTCCGGCGGCGAGGAGCCGCCGCCGCCGGCGGACGCCGCTGCGGTGGATGCCGCGGGGGACGGCGCCTGGCGCGTCCCCGGGCGGATCGTGAGGACGGCGGTGACGGGCGCCCTCGACCGAGCGGCCGCCGGCGAGGAGCTGGGCGAGGACGAGATCGTCCTTCTGTTCGGCGCGCGCGGCGCCGAGGCGGAGCGCCTCTACGCGGTCGCGGACGCGCTGAGGCAGGCCGCGGTGGGAGACGTCGTCACCTACGTCGTGAACCGCAACATCAACTACACGAACACGTGCTACTACCGGTGCGGGTTCTGCGCGTTCTCGAAGGGGCCGGCGTCGTTGAACCTGCGCGGCGCGCCGTACCTGCTGTCGCCGGAGGAGGTCGCCGAGCGCGCGCGCGAGGCGTGGGCCCGCGGTGCGACAGAGGTCTGCATGCAGGGCGGGATCCACGGTTCGTTCACCGGCGACGACTACGTCGAGTACCTGCGCGCGGTGAAGGAGGCCGTGCCCCAGATGCACGTGCACGGGTTCACCGCGCTCGAGGTGCAGCAGGGGGCCGCGACGCTCGGCGTCGGCGTCCGCGACTTCCTCGTCCGGCTGCGCGACGGGGGCCTCAAGACGCTCCCGGGGACCGCCGCCGAGGTCCTGGACGACGAGATCCGCGCTCTCATATGCCCCGACAAGATCGACACCGCGGAGTGGTGCCGGGTGCACCGCGTCGCGCACTCGATCGGGCTGCGCTCCAACGCCACGATCATGTTCGGCACCGTCGAGGGCCCGCGGCACTGGGCGCGCCATCTGCAAGTGCTGCGCGACCTCCACGACGACCTCGTCGCCGACGGCAGCGAGGGGCTCTTCGAGTTCGTCCCGCTCCCGTTCGTCCACATGGCCGCGCCGATCTACCTGAAGGGACGCGCGCGGCGCGGCCCGACGTTCGAGGAGGCGCTGAAGATGCACGCGGTGGCGCGTATCGCGTTGAACGGGAGGATCGCGAACATCCAGGTCTCCTGGGTGAAGATGGGAGTCGCCGGCGCGAAGCTCGCGCTGCGTGCGGGGGCGAACGACCTCGGCGGGACGCTCATGAACGAGAACATCTCCCGCGCCGCGGGCGCGTCGCACGGACAGGAGCTGACTCCGTCCGAGATGGAGCGCTTGATACGCTCGATCGGGCGTACGCCCCTGCGCCGGAACACCCTGTACGAGCCGGTCCCGCCCGCAGCCCCGGCTGCCGACGGGCTCCCGGCGTAAGGGATTCGCCCTTACCTATGACCGCGACCGCGAGGCAGACACAGACGCGCCCGGACGAGCCGGCCGTGGCCGGCGGGCTGCCCAGCGTCCTCGCGATCGTCGTCACCCACGCGGGGCGGCCGTGGCTGCGCGACTGCCTGGTGTCGCTCAACCTGCAGACCTACCCGCTGCTGGACGTCCTCCTGGTCGACGACGCGTCGCCGGATTCGAGGCAGGCGCCCGCTCTGAAGCGGATCGCGAAGCGGCACCTGAAGCGCCGGCGCTGGGGGTATCTCCGCACACCTCGCCCCCTCGGGTTCGGGGGCGCGATCAACTGGGCGCTCGCGCGCGTCCGCACGGACGCCGACCTGCTGCTGTTCGTCCACGACGACGCCGCGCTGACCGAGACGTCCGTCGAGCGGATGGTCGCGCGCGTGCTGGCGGACGCGACGACCGCGATCGTCGGGCCCAAGGTGGTCGCCTGGGACGATCCCGACCGGCTGGAGGAGATCGGGATGGCGACCGACAGGTTCGGCTATCCCTACAAGGGTCTCGACGAGGGGGAGATCGATCTGGGGCAGCACGACGCCTCTCACGAGGTCTTCTACGTCACGTCGACGTGCATGCTGATCCGTCAAGAGGTGTTCCGGCGGCTGCGCGGGTGGGACGCGCGCATGCGCGCGTTCTCGGAGGACCTGGACCTGTGCTGGAGAGCGCGCGTGACCGGGTACACCGTGCGCGTCGAGCCGCTGGCGAAGGCGCGCCACGCGATCGCGCTCGCGAAGGGCGAGCGGCGCTCGCCGTTCGAGCCCGCTCGCTATTACATCCGCCGGAACCGGCTGCGCGCGGTGACCAAGAGCGCGTCGGGCCTCCGGCTCATCGGCCTGATCCCCCAGTTCCTGCTCCTGACGCTGGTCCAGATGCTCGGGTTCGTGATCCTGCGGCAGCCGCGCGAGATCTGGAACCTCGCCCGCGCACTCGGGTGGAACCTCGCGACCCTTCCTCAGACGATCACCGAGAGGTCGCGCGTGCAGCGTCACAGGAAGGTCCCGGACCGGAAGCTCCGCCACTTGACCGTCCGCGAGTCGACGCGCGTGCGCGCCTACATCGGGCATCAGGCAGACAGGCTCGAGCAGGTCTGGGGACGGCGGACCGAGCTGCTGTCCCGCCGTACGGGCCAGGCACGGGCGCTCACGTCGAAGCTGCGCGGCCTCGCCGGCACGCTCCTGGCTCTCGGGCTGATCGCGTTCCTCCTGGGCTTCCGCGAGTTCCTGCTGTCGCCGCCGGCCGCCATCGGCGAGCTGCTGCCGTTCCCCGAGCGCGTCACGGGGCTGTGGAGGACGTGGGCGACACCGTGGCGCGGCGCCGGCCTGGGTCAGGAGGCGACGCCGGTCCCGGCCTTCGCGCTTCTCGGGTTCCTTCCGCCGTTGACGCTGGGGGCCGCGGGGGTCGCGCAGAAGGTGCTCGTGCTCGGCCTCGGCGCCGTCGCGTTCGTCGGCATGCACCACCTCGTCTCCGACGCCGTCGACCGGCCCGCGCGGTTCGCCGCCGGGCTCGCGTACGCCCTCGGCCCCGTCGGCTACTCCGGCGTGAGGACCGGCGCCCTCGGCGCGCTCTTCTTCGGCGCGGCCGCGCCTTTCGTGGTGGCCGCGATGCTGCAGCTCATCGGCTGGGTGAAGCCGCCGCGCTGGAACCGCGGCCGCGCCGTCGCACGGGTAGTGCTCGGCACCGCGATCTCGGCCGCGTTCGTGCCGGGGGCGTTGTTGCTCTACGTCGCGTGCGCGGCGGTGCTCGCGGCGATCAGGGCGCCGCTCGATCCGTCGGCGCGGGCGCTGCGCGGCTTCGTCTCGTGTCTCGTGGCCGTAGTCCTGGCATGGGTGATCCTGCTGCCGTGGAGCTCCACGTGGCTGGACGAGGGCGGGCCGCTGCAGCTGCTGCTCGGCGACGACACCTGGAGGTCGTTCGCGGTCGGGTTCCGCGACCACGGGATGTCGAGCGTCCTGCTGGGGCAGACTCCGGAGGGGCCCGCGCTGTTCGGCCTGGCGTTGACCGCGCTCGGGCTCGTCGCGGTCTTCGTCGGCGAAGGCCAGCGCCGGCGGCTGGCGCTCGCGCTGTGGAGCGTCGTGGTCCTCACGGGGGCGCTCGTCGCCGCCGTCGCGGCCGGCCTCGTCCGTTCGCCCGTCGCGTCCCCCACCGAGGCCGGGGTGCTCGCGTCCCTTGCCTTCGCGGGCCTGACCGGCGTCGCGCTGGGAGCCTTCCGCCTCGACCTCCCGCGCCGCGGGCTCGGCATCGCACATGCGGCGACGCTCGCCGCCGTCTCGGCAGCCGTGGTGTTGATGGGAGCGGGCCTGGGACCAGCTCTGTGGCACGGTGAATGGGAGCCCGGCGGCGGCGTCGGGCGCGAC
>JBHELD010000005.1:0-47209 GCA_046263255.1 Actinomycetota bacterium | reverse complement strand
GAGGTCGTAGCCGTAGACGCGCACGAGCCGCTCCGTGTCGCGCTTGCCGACGAGCACGCCGGCCACCGAAACCGTGTCGCCCTCGCACGCGGCGCGGACCTCGATCAGGTTCACGTAGTCGAGCGACTGCGACGATCTTGTCTCCTCGATCGCGATCCCGCGCTCCTTCGCGAGGAGGGGCGCGTTGACGAACGTGACCGGCTCGTGGACGACGGCCGAGAACGCGCCCTTCAGCCCCGAGAGCGTCAGCGCGCGCGTGTCCTGGTCGGCGAGGCCCCCGTGGTACTCGAAGCGCAGCGCCTCGATGCCGGGCCCCGACAGCGCGACCGCGACGCGCCCGAGGCGCTCCGCCAGCGGCACGTAGGGCCGGACGGGCTCGGGGATGTCGGGGCCGATGTCGATGTTCACCGCGTAGGGGACGAAGTCGCCGCGCAGCGCGAGCAGGACCTGCTCCGCGATCGCCATACCGGCCTTGTCCTGGGCCTCCGCGGTCGACGCGCCGAGGTGCGGGGTGACGACGACGTTGGGGAGGCCGAACAGGGGATGCTCGGTCACCGGCTCGCCGTCGAACACGTCCACCGACGCGCCTGCGACGGCGCCGTCCTGCAGCGCCTTCACCAGCGCCGCCTCGTCGATGATCCCGCCGCGCGCGGTGTTCACGATGCGGACGCCGGGCCGGCACGACGCAAGCTCGGCGTGCGACACGATCCCGACGGTCTCGGAGGTCCGCGGCAGGTGGACCGTGAGGAAGTCGGCGCGGGAGCACACGCCGGCGACGGTCTCGACCAGCTCGACACCCATCTGGGCCGCGCGCGGCGGCGCGACGTACGGGTCGTACGCGACGAGCCTCATGCCGAACGCGCTGGCGCGCTGAGCCACCAGCGTTCCGACGCGGCCGAGGCCGAGTATCCCCAGCGTCTTCCCGTGGAGCTCGACGCCCTGCCACCGCTCCCGCTCCCACGCTCCCGCGACGAGCGCCGCGTGGGCCTGGGGGATGTTGCGCGCCTGCGCCAGCATCAGCGCGATCGTGTGCTCGGCCGCAGACAGCACGTTCGACTGCGGCGCGTTCACGACGAGCACGCCGTGACGGGTCGCGGCGTCCACGTCGACGTTGTCGAGGCCGATCCCGGCGCGCCCGACGACCTTCAGGCTCTCGCCGGCCTTCAGCACGTCCGCCGTCACCTTCGTCCCGGAGCGGACGACGAGGCCGTCGTAGCCGGCGACGACCGACAGCAGCTCCTCCGGCGACAGACCAAGGCGGACGTCCACGTCGACGTGCTCCCGCAGGCGCTCCAGACCGGCGGCGGAGAGCTTCTCCGTTACGAGGACGCGCATGGGCCGCATCGTACAAGTACAGTTACGCCCGATGGCGGCTCCAGCCCTTCGCCCCCTGCGGGTGGGCGAGCTTCTCGACGTCGCGATAAAGATCTACACGCGCAACGTCCTGACGCTGTGGAAGATCGTCGCGCTGATCGTGTTCCCGGTGAACGTCCTCAGCGCGATCGTGACGGTCTCGACGTTCCCCGACGCGGTGCTCGACCCCCAGTTCGGGACGGACCCGCAGTCGCTCGAGGCCGTCGAGGACGAGTTCTGGACGATGTTCGCGGCCCAGATGCTGCTCGTCGTCGTCGCCATGATCACCGTCACGATCGCGACCGGCGCGTGCATGAAGGCCGTCAGCGACGTCTACCTCGGGGGGCGCCCCGAAGCGGCGTCGTCCCTCCGCTTCGCCGCCCGCCGGGTGCACTCGCTCGTATGGATAAGCGTGCTGACGTTCGTCCTCGGCGGGCTCGCGCTGCTCGCGCTGATCGTCCCGGGCGTCTGGCTGTGGGTCTCGTGGACGGTGGCGCCCGCCGCTCTACTGGTCGAGGGGACGAAGGGCATGAAGGCTCTGCGCCGGTCGTTCCGCCTCGTCAGGGGGAGGTGGTGGCCCGTGTTCGGCGCCATCATGATCGGGTTCCTCCTCGCCGGGATCGTGGGCGCGGCGATCGGCGCGGTGACCGTTCCGCTGATCTTCAGCGACGCCGCCGACAACGTCGTCCTCAGCGCGGTCGTGAACACGATCGTCAACACGATCAGCGGGGTCGTCACGACGCCGTTCCAGGCGGCTCTCGTGGCCGTCGTCTACTTCGACCTGCGCGTCCGCAAGGAGGGCTTCGACCTGGAGCTGCTCGCGGAGAGGATCGGGACCGCGCCGGACCCGGCCCGGCGTCCGGAGTTCCTCCCGCCACCGCCTCCGCAACCCCCGTCGGGCGAGCAGCCGCCGTTCTGGCCGCCCCCGCCGGGATGGAAGCCGTCGGGAGGCCGCGACGCCTGACCCCCTCGCGTGGCAGAGGGTCGACCCGTCGGAGGCGCAGGAGGCGGCGCGGCGGATCCTCTCGGAGCGAAGGTTCCACGCACCCGACATCCCGCGGCCCCTCCAGGGGGTGCTCGAGCCTCTCGGCCGCGCGGTGCGGCGGCTGTGGGAGGCGATCGTCGAGGCGCTCGACGACCTGCTCCCCGGCACGCGCGCGGTCGTGTGGACGGTCCTCGGGCCGCGGTCGTGGCGGCGGCGCTCGCGGGGGCCGCGTTCCTGGCGCGCCGGAGAGGCGTCTACGACGCGGCGACCCCGGCCCGCGGTGACGGGGCGCGGGGGCCCGACCCCCACGCGATCGAGACGATGGCGGAAGAGGCCGAGCGGGCGCAGGACTTCGCCGGCGCGGTCCGGCTGCGCTTCCGCGCGGGGCTCCTGAGGCTCGAAGCCGCGGGCCGCATCCGCCGTGCCGAGTCGACGACGTCGCGCGAGGTCGCGCGGCGGCTCCGTTCGCCGAGGTTCGACCGCGTCGCCGCCGTCTTCGACCAGATCGTCTACGGCGGCCGCCCCGCGACTGCGGACGACGCCGCGGTGGCCCGCGCCGAGTGGGCCGCGCTCCTGCAGGGGCCGGCAGAGAGGACGACGGCCTGAGCGCCGCCAAGCGCATCGCCGTCGTGGCCGGGGTGATCGTGGCGATCAACCTGGTCGTGGCGCTGCTGGCCGCGTACGTGAGGACGCCCGCCGGCCCGCCGTCGTCGTCCTACGCCACGACTCCGCGCGGGCTCGCGGCGTACGCGTCCCTGCTGGAGGAGTTCGGCTACGACACCGAGCGCTACCGCCGGCCGCTCGGGGACGAGCCGCTCGACCCCTCCTGGACCGTCGTCCTGCTCGACCCCCCCGACGTCCCGCCCGGGGGGGCCGAGGCGCTCGGCGACTTCGTCGCCCGCGGCGGACGCCTCGTCGCCGGAGGCCGTTCGCCGTACTGGCTCGAGGACGTGCTGGCAGACCCTCCCCAGTGGAGCGGCGCCGGCGCCGGGGGCACCGGCGCCTCCCCCTTCCCGGGGATCGAGCCCGCGGGCGAGGGGATGTGGCGGCACGAGGGATCGGGCAGCCCGGTCGTCGGACGCCCCGGCGCCTCGCTCGTCGTGGAGGTGCGCGAGGGCCGCGGCGCTGCCATTCTGCTCGCCGACGCATCGCCGGTCCAGAACCGGCTGCTCGACGCGGGAAGCAACGCCGCGCTCGGCCTCGAGCTCGCGGGGCCCGAGGAGCGGACGGTCGTGTTCGTCGAGAGCGTTCACGGCTACGGGCTCGGGACGGGGCTGGCGGCGTTGCCGGCGCGGTGGAAGTGGACGCTCGCGTGGCTGGGGCTCGCCGCGCTGTTGTGGCTGTGGGCGCGCGCGATGCGGCTCGGCCCGCCCGAGCAGAGAGAACGCGTCCTGCCGCCGCCGCGCCGGGCGTACGTGGAAGCGCTCGCCGCTACACTCGCCCGCACCGACAGGGCCAGGAGGGGGAACCCGTGAAGACGTTGCGCGACGCCATCGCGCGCGAGGTGGCGAAGGTGGTCGTCGGCGCGGACGACTCGCTGGACGCGGTGCTCTGTGCGGCGACCGCAGGAGGTCACGTCCTCATCGAGGGCCCGCCGGGCGTCGCGAAGACCCTGCTTGCGAACACGCTGGCGCACGCCCTCGGCGTCGGCTTCAGCCGCATCCAGTTCACCCCCGACATGCTGCCCTCCGACGTCACCGGGACCACGACGCTGCGCGCCGGCGAGCTCGTCTTCCGGAAGGGCCCGATCTTCACGAACGTGCTGCTCGCCGACGAGATCAACCGGACGCCGCCGAAGACGCAGGCCGCGCTGCTGGAGGCGATGCAGGAACGCCGCGTGACCGCCGACGGGGAATCACACGACCTGCCCGACCCGTTCCTCGTGCTCGCGACACAGAACCCGATCGAGTACGAGGGGACCTACCCGCTCCCGGAGGCGCAGCTCGACAGGTTCGCCGTCAAGGTCGACATCGGTTATCCGTCGGAGGACGACGAGGTCGCGATCCTGCGCCTGCGACACCGCGGGGTCGCGCCTGCGACGCTCGAGGACGTCGACCCGGTCGTCGCGCCGGCGCAGTGGGCCGAGGCGCGCGCGGCGGTCGACGCCACGGCCGCGTCCGACGACGTCGTCGCATACGTCGCCGCCGTCGTCCGCGCGACGCGCACGCTCCCGAGCGTGTCGCTCGGCGGAAGCCCCCGCGCCGCCGTGCACCTGCTCGCGGTGTCGAAGGCCGCGGCGCGGCTCGCGGACAGGGACTTCGTGACGCCGGACGACGTCGCGACGATGGCGCCGCTCGTCCTGGCCCACCGCCTGATATTGAGCGCGGAGGCGGAGCTGGAGCGCTTTGGAGCCGGGTCCGCCGTCGCCGCGGCGCTCGCGTCGGTCCCCGTCCCGCGTTGAGCCCCACGCCGCGGGCGGCCGCGCTGGTCGCGGTGGCTGCCGCGTCCGCGCTCGTCGTGCCGCCGCTGCTGCCGGGGGTCGCGATCGCGTGCATCCTCGCCGTCGCCGCGTTCGACGCGTGGAGCGTCCGCGCTGCGCCCTCGCTCGAGCAGGACGTGCCGCACGCGCTCGCACGCGGAGCTCCCGCGCCGTTTCTCGTTCGGGCGCACGGCGGCCGCGCCGTGCGCGTCCGCCGGCCGAACGTCCCCGCGCTCACGTTCGACCCCCAGGAGGGCGACGCAGCCGTGCGCGGCACGGTCTCGCCGAAGCTCCGCGGGCGGCACGAGGTCCCGGCTCCGGCCTCGGTCTCGACGGGAGCCCTGGGTCTCGGCCGCTGGTTTCATCGCGGCGGCGCCCCGACCGAGGTGCTCGTCTATCCCGATCTCCCGAACGCTCGCCGGATCGTCCACCGCCTGCGGGAGGGCCGCTTCAGGGACGCGGGCCGGCTCGCCCGCGGCCCCCTCGGGCTCGGGACCGAGTTCGAGTCCGTGCGCGACTACGTCCCGGACGACGACTTCCGCCTCGTGAACTGGCGGGCCACGGCCCGCGTCGGCCGGCCGATGACGAACCAGTACCGCGTCGAGCAGGACCGCGACGTGATCTGCGTCGTCGACACGGGGCGGCTGATGGGCGCTCCGCTGGGTCCGTCGAAGACCCGCCTCGACGTCGCCCTCGACGCGACGGTCGCGGTCGCGCTCGTCGCCGACGAGGTCGGCGACCGCTGCGGGACGCTCGCGTTCGACGCCCGCATCCGGCGCGACCTCCGCCCGCGGCGCGCCGGGTCGCGCCGCGTGATCGAGGCGCTGTTCGACCTCGAGACCACGGAGATCGACAGCGACTACGAGCTCGCGTTCCGGTCGGTCGGGGGCGGCAAGCGCGCGCTCGTCCTCATGTTCACCGACCTCGTCGACGAGCCGGCGGCCCGGTCGCTGATCGCGGCGACGCCGGTGCTCGCCCGCCGGCACTTCGTCGTGGTCGCGAGCGCGGCCGATCCCGATCTCGACGCGCTCGCGCAGGCATCCCCCGCCGGCCGCGTCGAGGCCGCGCGGCGCACCGTCGCGCGCGACGTCCTGGCGGCGCGGGCCGCCGTCGCGGCGCGCCTGCGGCGCGCCGGAGCCGTCGTCGTGGACGTCCCGCCCGACCGGCTCGCAGCCGCGTGCGTCGGGGAGTACCTGCGGGCGAAGGCGGGGGCGCGGCTCTAGGGGGACGCCCCCGCGGCGGGGACGCGGCCCCGCCACCACACGAGCCCCCAATAGATCGTGCCCAGGGAGAAGCCGACCGCCATCGCCCCCGCGACACCCGGACCGGCTGGAGTGACGAAGCCCTCGACCAACCCCGCGAGGACGAGCCACGGCATCGTCCCGAGCACCGTCTCCACCGACCGCCGCGCCTCCGCGCCGAGCGCGTCGCGCCGCGGCAGCGGCCCCGGCTCGATCAGCGCCCACCCCATCTTCAGCCCCGCCGCGGCCGTGACGACGATGCACGAGAGCTCGAGCACGCCGTGCGCGGTGACGAGCTCGACGAACGGGAGGATCGCGCCGGCGTCGATCGCGAGGCCCCACACGGCGCCGATGAGCGTCCCGTTGTAGATCAACACGAGCGCGGTGCCGGCGCCGGCGAGCACGCCCCCCGCGAACGCGAGGAACGTCACGCGGATGTTGTTCGTGAAGATCGCGCTCGCGGTCGCCGCCTGCTCGACGACGGGGATCCCGAGGTCCCCGCCGGTCGGGGTGGTGGCGTTCTCGAACGGCTCGGGGACCATCCCCCCCGCGGCGGCCGGGTCGCTCACACCCCACAGGACCGCGAGCAGCATCGGCACGAGCAAGAGCGCGGCCGCGGCCGCGACGAACGCCGGCCGCTCCGCGACGCGCCGCCAGTACGAGGTCCGGAAGAAGTCCACGAGCGACCCCTGCCGGACCGGCGCGTCGTAGACGAGGTGCCGCGCGCGCGACACGAGCGTCTCCAGGCGCGCCTGGACCGGGTCCCCCGGCCACCGGCGGCGGACGAGCGCGAGGTCGGCGGCGGCCGCGCGGTACAGCGTGCCGAGCTCGAGGACCTTGTCCGCGCCGAGCCGTTCCGGCCGGCCGCGGGCGCGGTCGATCGTCGACTGGAGCCGCTCCCAGTCGCTTTGTCTCTCCTCGAGGAAACGATCTAGTTTCATGCCTGTGGAGTTCGAGGACCCTATTGAGTTCGAGGACAAGGTAACCATCACGACGGCCGAGGGGGTGACGGTCGAGCTCCCGCTGGCGGGGATCGGGTCGCGCGCGATCGCCGCGCTGATCGACCAGGTGATCAAGGTCCTGCTGACGATCGGCGCGATCGCGGCGCTGGCCGGCGGCACCGCGGCGTTCGACGCGCTCTCAGGAAGCGTCACGTCGGACGACGACAGCGTCTTCCTCGCGCTCGCGCTCGCGTTCGTCGCGATCTTCCTCGTGAACTTCGGCTACGACGTCCTCTTCGAGACGCTCGCGTCGGGACGGACGCCCGGGAAGCGATGGACCGGGCTGCGGGTCGTGAGGACGGGCGGAGGCCCGGTGTCGTTCGTCCCGAGCGCCGTCCGCAACCTCGTGCGCCTCGTCGACGCGCTCCCAGGCGCCTACGCGATCGGGCTGATCGCGATGGTGCTCAGCTCGAAGAACCAGAGGCTGGGCGACATGGCTGCGGGGACGCTCGTCGTCCGCGAGCGGCCGGCTCCGGCTCCCGCGTGGGAAGCCGCCCCGGTGGGCGCGGAGGCGCCGGCGGCGCTCGACGTGAGCGCGATCACCGGCGAGGAGCTGGCGACGATCCGTGCGTTCCTCGAGAGGCGCGCGACGCTCACGGCCGACGCCCGCTCGAAGCTCGCGTGGGAGCTGGCCGAGCGACTGAAGCCCCGGGTCGGCGGGATCGCCGGGGAGCAGCACCCGGAGGTCTTTCTCGAGCAAATCGCTGCAGCGAAGGCCGCGACCGGCTAGCCTCCACCCGCAGGGACGTCACGGAGAAGGCGAGCAGAGGAGGCGGTATGGCCCAGGCACCGCAGCAGCCCGTTCCCCAGGCAGCCGGAGGCGCAGGACCTTCCGGTCCCAGAGCAGGTTTCTGGGCGCGCTTCGGTGCTCTGCTCATCGACGGGATCCTCGTCGGCATCGTCGCGAGCATCCTCTCCGCCATCCTCGGGGGCGGGGACGGCGGCACGTTCAGCGGGACGTACCAGGCGATCCAGGCGATCCTCGGCCTCGCCTACTACGTCTACTTCGAGGGCGGTCCTTCGGGGCAGACGCTCGGAAAGAAGGCGCTCAACATCCGCGTGATCGACTTCGCGGCGGGCGGTTCCATCGGCTACGGCCGCGCCCTGGTGCGGAACCTCGGACGGTACCTGTCGGGGCTCGTTCTCCTGCTCGGCTATCTGTGGATGCTGTGGGACAAGGAGAAGCAGACGTGGCACGACAAGTTCGCGAACTCCGTCGTCGTCCCCACGTCGGCCTATCCCGTCCAGGCGGGTGCCTAGGGACGACCTAGGTCGCGCCGGTACCTGAACTCCGGCGCTCCGATACAGAGCTTGTCGTCGCGCCCGTCGGGCTCGAAACCGAGCGCGCGGTAGAACGCCTGCGCCCTCTCGTTCGCCTGCACGACCCAGAGGACGCCGGTCCGGAAGCCGCGGGCACGGAGGTCGTCGACGACATGCGCCATGAGGCGGCGACCCGCGCCCCTTCCCCAGTGCTGCGGGTGTAGGTAGAACCCGTAGACCTCCGCGGTCGAGCCCGGGTCGAGGTCGTCGTCGCGCGCCGGGCCGTAGCGCGCGTAGCCGATAACGGCGCCGTCCTCCACCACCGTGACGGTCGCTCCGGGAAGCGGGGGTTGCTCGATCTCGGCGCGCCATTCCGGGGTGAGCGACTCCTCCGTCAGGGCGTCGAGGGCGTCGTCGGCTATGACGCCGCGGTAGGCCGCGTTCCACGACGCGACGTGGACCCGCGCTATGCCGGGCGCGTCCGCCGGGGTCGCCTCACGAGTCTTCATCGAGGGCCGCGGCGACGTAGTCGATGCAGCGCGTGAGCTTCTCGACGTCTTCGGGCTCGATCGCGGTGAACGTCGCGATCCTGAGCTGGTTGCGCCCGAGCTTGCGGTAGGGCTCCGTGTCGACGATCCCGTTGGCCCGGAGAGCGGCCGCGACGGCGCGCGCGTCGACGCCGTCGAAGTCGATCGTCCCCACGACGTTGCTGCGCTGCGCCGGGTCCTTCACGAACGGCGTCGCGAACGCCGACCGCTCCGCCCACGAATAGAGGACGTCGGCCGAGCGCGCGCAGCGGCCGACCGCCCACTCGAGGCCCCCGCCGGCGAGCATCCACTCGATCTGCTCGACCATGAGGAACAGCGTCGCGAGCGCCGGCGTGTTGTAGGTCTGGTCCCTGCGCGAGCTCTCGAGCGCGAGCGACAGGTCGAGCGACGCCGGGACGTACCGCGCCGAGCGCGCCACCTCTTCGATCCGCTCGAGCGCCGCCGGCGAGCACAGCGCGACCCACAGACCGCCGTCGGACGCGAAGTTCTTCTGCGGCGCGAAGTAGTAGCAGTCGAACTGCGCCGGGTCCACCGCGAGTCCTCCGGCGGCGGACGTCGCGTCCACGGCGATGAGCGCCTGCGGCGCGACCCGCGTCACCGGCATCGCGACGCCGGTCGAGGTCTCGTTGTGCGTCAGCGCGTAGAGGTCCGCGGCGTCCGAGGGGACCGCGGGCGGATGCGTCCCCGGCTCCGACTCGACGACCTCGGGCTCGTGGAGGTGCTCCGCCGCGCTCACCGCGGCCGCGCACTTCGACGAGAACTCGCCGAAGACGTAGTGGCGGCTACGCGACCGGACGAGGTTGAACGCGAGCGCGTCCCAGAACAGCGTCGAGCCTCCGTTGCCGAGCACCACCTCGTAGTCGTCCGGCAGGGCGAACAACGTCCGCAGACCCTCCCGCAGACGGCCGACGATCGAGCGGACGCCGCTCTGCCGGTGGCTCGTGCCGAGGTAGCCGGCGGCCGCTGCGACCAGCGCGGCAACGGCTTCCGGACGGACCTTCGAGGGCCCCGACCCGAAGCGGCCGTCGCCCGGGCGGAGCTCGGGCGGGATCACGATCTCGGGGGGCAGAAGACACCTCCGGGGAAACGGGCGTTGGTAGGGTCGGTCAGGAGCCGGAAACTACAGCCTGACGGAGAAGGGGCGGCGACATCCACAAGCGCATCGGCGAGCGCGTCGGACGGATAACCGAGTCCTCGACCCTGGCGATCGACGCGAAGGCGAAGGCGCTGAAAGCCGCCGGCGAGAACGTGATCGGGTTCGGCGCCGGGGAGCCGGACTTCCCGACGCCCGCGCACGTCGTCGAGGCGGCCGCAGAGGCCGCGCACCACACCGTCTACCACCGCTATACGCCTGCGGGCGGGCTTCCGGAGCTGCGCGCGGCGATCGCGCGCAAGACGCAGCGCGATTCCGGCTACGCGGTCCAGCCCGAGCAGGTCCTCGTGTCCAACGGGGGCAAGCACGCCCTGTTCAACGCCTTCCTCACGTTGCTCGACGAGGGCGACGAGGTCATCGTGCCGGCGCCCTATTGGGTGAGCTACCCGGAGGTGATCCGGCTCGCCGGGGCCGAGCCCGTCTTCGTGCCGACCACCGAGGAGACGGCGTTCAAGGTCTCGCTGGAGGACCTCGAGCGGGCCCGCACGCCTGCGACGAAGATGCTCCTGTTCGTGTCGCCGTCGAACCCGACCGGCGCCGTCTACTCCCCCGAGCAGGTCAGGACGATCGCGGGGTGGGCGGTCGAGCACGATCTCTGGGTCCTCACGGACGAGATCTACGAGCACCTCGTCTACGGCGACAACGTCTTCTCGTCGATGCCCGTCGGGGTGCCGGAGCTCGCCAACCGCTGCGTCGTCGTGAACGGGGTGGCCAAGACGTACGCGATGACCGGGTGGCGAGTGGGCTGGATGATCGCTCCGGCCGACGTGACGAAGGCCGCGCTGTCGCTCCAGAGCCACGCGACGTCGAACGTCTCGAACATAGCGCAGGCGGCCGCGCTGGCGGCGGTCTCCGGCGACCTGAAGGCGGTCGACGAGATGCGCGAGGCCTTCGACCGGCGCCGCACGACGATCCACAAGATGCTGAACGAGATCCCGGGCGTCGTGTGCGCCGACCCGGAGGGGGCCTTCTACGTGTTCCCGTCGTTCAAGGGAGTCATCGGAAAGACGATCGCCGGGACGACGATCGAGAGCGACGCGCACCTGGCCGAGGTGATCCTCGAGAAGGCGAAGGTCGCGATCGTCCCCGGCGAGGGCTTCGGGGCGCCGGGATACGCGCGCCTGTCGTACGCGCTGGGGGACGAGGACATCCGCGAGGGCGTGGGCCGGATCGCCGACCTGCTGGGCTAGGGGCCTCCGGGCTCCCGCCCGTGTGTGGTCGCCTCACCGCCCGCTCACGCGGCACGGCGTCATCTCGACGGGGGCGATGGGTTCCGCGTCGCAAACCATCACCCCTATCGAGCCGAGGCTCTCCGCCCACACCATCACGAGACCGGACCGGGACGCGACGATGCCCGGGCAGATCGCCCGGGCATCGAAGACAGACGCTAGTGAGGCAGACCGCTACTTCGTCTTGACCTCGAAGGCGTCGACGCCGCGGGCCATGTCGTTCGTGTAGAGCTTGCCTGCGTGCCACAGCGCCGAGTAGGTGCGGGAGTCCTCGGCCTGGAAGTGCGCGACCTCGGTCGGCGTCGCGCCGTCGGCGTTGATGACGCTCCATCCGCCGGTGAACCACGTCACCGCGACGTTGTGCGTCCCCGGCTGCCAGTCGAGGCCGTGCGACAGGCACCACGACGGGACCCAGCCGGCGTAGTGGCCGATCGGGTCGGTGGCGCCGCCACCGCCGCGGGGCGGGGCGAAGCTGCCGACCAGAATCGGGAGCTGCGGGTTCTCGATGTTGTAGATCCACACCCGCCCGGTCGGGCTGTTGCCGGTGGCGCACTCGTGGGCGGCGAAGGCCTCGTCGTCGATCGCGAGCAGGCTGCCGTCGGAGCTGGCGACCGCGTAGTGCGAGTACTGGATCGCCGGGTTGTAGATCCGCGAGATCGCGACCGGGTTCAGCGGGTCGGACACGTCGAGGATCTGGACCTCACCGGTGCCGATGGCGCCGGCGCAGAACGCCAGCTTCGCTCCCTTGCTGATGCTGAACGAGATGTCGTGGCAGTCCGTCGTGAGGGTCTTCGGCTTCGCGACGACCTCCGGCTTCGCCGGGTTCGAGACGTCGACGATCGCGGGGCCGGCGTTCGGGCCGCCGCTCAGGCCGCCGCCCGCCGTGTACACGAGGTCCTTGCCGGGGTACGGCTTGTGGGTGTGGTTCTTGCCGGTGTTGATCGCGCCGAGGATCCTCGGCTTCTTCGGGTTCCTCACGTCGACGGTCATGAGGCCGTTGCCCGCCTGCGGCGCGCACTTGTTCGTCGCGAAGCTGACGACGATGAGGCCGGGCCTGACGACCTCAACGTCGTTGTCGTTGCCCGGGCAGTGCAGGAAGCCGACCTCCCTGGGGACGCGGCCGGAGACGTCGTAGATGTGGACGCCGCCGTCTTCGGGGGTCGAGCCGCGGCGGCCATCGGGACCGCCGTCCATGTGACCGGAGTAGACGTACTTGCCGGACGCGGCGAGCTCGGTGCCGCTCACGTGCGGGAACTGCGCGACGTGCTTGACGTTGTCGCTCTTCACGGGCTCGGCCTGCTCGGCACCCTGAGCGGGGAAAGCCCCGGCGAACAGTGCGATTACGGCGGCCCCCACGGAGGCCATCCTCTTGATCATCATCTTTCTTCTACCTCCTGAGGGTCCGGTCGATTACGGGATGCAGAACGCTTGTTGGTTGTCGATGTAGCAGACGCCGGATTGCTGATCGATGCTGCCGTTGAAGTTCTGCCATGCGTGGGCGCCGACGAGGACGCAGAAGGTCGGGAAGCAGACCATCGTCCCTGCGTCCACCTCCTTCGAGGCGAGGGCGTCGCCGGCGCCGGCGGCGCCCCAGGCGGTGAGCTGCACGGGCCCGACGCCCACCAGAACGTCGGCGCAGGCGCCGGTCGAAGGGCGCGGGTACGTGCTGAAGCCGGAGCCGGGGGAGACGTGTGCCTGGGGGGGACCGACCGACGTGATCGCCTCGCACTCGGGGGCCTGGGCAGAGGCGGGCGGTGCGACGACGAACAGCCCGGCCACGGCGATCGCGGCAAGCGCTACCGACTGCACCCTTCTCATCTGCATCTCCTCCCAGTGCGGCGCCGGGTCGTCCGTCCGGCGGGACGCGCCGGACGGCGTTGCCCGGCGCAATACGAATACGACGCGGAGGGGCACGCTCCTGCGAGCGGAAAGGGCGCCCGGCTAGCGCCCGGAGGCGCCGCGGCGCGCAGCCGCCCGGGCGAGGCCCACCAGGATCTTCAGGTCCCGCCTGAAGATGCGCCCCATCAGGGGCTTGAGCGCCGTCATCCCGACGGCTCCGAGGAGGCCCAGAGGCGGACGGAGTTCCTCCCGCCACAACACGTGGGTGCGGACGCCGGCGACCGGCGTGAGCTCGATCACCCCGCGGCCCTGCACCCAGCCGAGGTGCTCGATCGCTAGGCGCCGGGGCGGGTCCCACTCCGCGACGCGCACCCTGTCCCGCGTCTTGATGCCGCCGATCCGGAGGGTGGCCTCGGCCTCGACGCCCACGCCCTCCCGCTCGTCCGAGACCACGACGAAGTCACCGGCCTCGAGCATCCAGTCGCCCTGGTGCTCCCAGTCGGTGAGGAGGTCCCAGACGACCTCGGGGGGCGCCGGCGCGGTCTCGGCCATCTCGAGCGCCACCGGCCACCCCGCGGTGACGACGTCCCGCACGGCCACGGCGTCTAGGACGAGAGCTTCTTGCGGAGCAGCTCGTTGACGATCCCGGGATTCGCCTGGCCCCGCGTCTTCTTCATGACCTGGCCCACCAGGAAGCCGAGCGTGTTCGTCTGGCCCGCCCTCACCTTCTCGGCGGCGTCGGCGTTCTCCGCGATGGCCTCGTCGACGGCCGCCTCGATGGCGGCGGTGTCGGAGACCTGCTCCAGACCTTTCTCCCGCGCGACCGTCTCCGCGTCGGCGCCGGTGGCGAACATCCCGGCGAGCACCAGCTTCGCCTGCTTGCCGGAGACCTTCCCGGAATCGATCAGCGAGACGAGGTCCGCCAGCTGGGCCGGCCGGATCCTGGCTTCCGCCAGGTCGATGCCCGCCTCGTTCAGCAGCCCGAAGAGGTCGGCGATGATCCAGTTCACGATCTTCTTGGCGTGGCCGTCGTAGGCGCGCGCGGCCTCCTCGAACCAGTCGGCCGTCGCCCTGCTCTGGGTCAGGATCGCGATGTCGTCGTCGCCGAGGCCGTACTCCTGCGCGAACCGCGCCCGCCGCGCCGCCGGGAGCTCCGGCAGGTCCGCCCGGACGCGGCCGATCCAGGCGTCCCCCGGCTCGAACGGAACGAGGTCGGGCTCCGGGAAATAGCGGTAGTCGAACGCGAACTCCTTGGTCCGGAGCGACGACGTCGTCCCGGTCTTCTCGTCGAAGTGGCGGGTCTCCTGGACGAGCGTCTCCCCCGCGTCCAGGGCGCGCCGCTGCCGGTCCTCCTCGTATTCGAGGGCGCGTCCGACCGAGCGGATCGAGTTCATGTTCTTGACCTCGACCTTGGCGCCGAACTCCTTCTCGCCCACGCGGCGCACGGAGACGTTCGCGTCGACGCGCATCGAGCCCTCCTCCATGCGCACGTCCGACACGCCGAGCGACTCCAGCAGCGCACGCAGCTCGGAGACGAAGACACGCGCCTCCTCCGCCGAGCGGATGTCGGGCTCGCTGACGATCTCGACGAGCGGGGTCCCGGCGCGGTTGAAGTCCTCCAGCGAGTAGTCGGAGTCCGCGATCCGGCCGGTGCCGCCCATGTGGATCGACTTGCCCGTGTCCTCCTCGAGGTGGACGCGGTTGATCCCGACGCGGGTGCGGCCGCGGTCGCCCTCGATCTCGACGTACCCGGACGAGCCCAGCGGCTGGTCGTACTGGGAGATCTGGTAGTTCTTCGGCATGTCCGGATAGAAGTAGTTCTTGCGGTGGAACAGCGACGTGTGCGCGATGTCGCAGTTGAGCGCCAGCGCGATCCGCATCGTGTACTCGATCGCCTTCTCGTTCGCCACCGGAAGCGAGCCGGGCAGCCCCAGGCACACCGGACAGGCCCGCGTGTTGGGCTCGCCGCCGAACGCGACCGCGCACCCGCAGAACATCTTCGAGTCGGTCGCGAGCTCCACGTGGATCTCGAGCCCGACCGTCGTCTCGTACAGGTCCCGGACGGTCGTGCTCACAGCGACGGCCTCCCCTCCGGGGAGTCGATCCATCCCAGGTCCTGCTCGAACGCGTACGCCGCCCGGAACATCGTCGGCTCGTCCAGCGACCGCGCGATCAGCTGCAGCCCGACGGGCAGCCCGTCGTCGGGCGACGTGCCGCACGGGACGCTGATCCCCGCGTTCCCGGCGAGGTTCACCGGCACGGTGAACACGTCCGAGAGGTACATCGCGAGCGGGTCGGCAGTGCGTTCTCCGATAGGGAATGCCGTCGTGGGCGAGGTCGGGCACGCGATCAGGTCGACGGACTCGTAGGCCTTCGCGAGGTCGCGAGTGATCAGCGTGCGGACCTTCTGCGCCTTCCCGTAGTAGGCGTCGTAGTAGCCGGCCGAAAGCGCGTACGTGCCGAGCATGATGCGCCGTTTCACCTCGGGCCCGAACCCCTCTTCCCGCGTGCGCGACGTCATCCGCACGATGTCGTCGGCGGCGGCGGTGCGGTGGCCGTAACGGACGCCGTCGTAGCGAGCGAGGTTCGACGACGCCTCGGCCGGCGCCACCAGGTAGTACGCCGAGAGCCCGTACTCGAACGACGGAAGCGACACCTCCACGAGCTCCGCGCCGAGCTTCTCGAGCCGGCGGTAGGCCTCCTGCACGCGCGTCAGCACGCCCGCCTGCGTCCCCTCGCCGCTCTCGAGCTCGGGCATGATCCCGATGCGCAGCCCCGAGACGCCTTCGTCGATCCCCGTCAGGAAGTCCGGTGCGTCGCCGGGGATGCACGTGGAGTCGCGCGGGTCTCCCCCGGCCGCGAGCCCGAGCAGCGCGGCGGCGTCCGCGACCGTCCTCGCGATCGGCCCCGCCTGGTCGAGCGACGACGCGAACGCGATCATCCCGTAGCGCGAGACCAGCCCGTAGGTGGGCTTGACGCCGACGAGGCCGCACAGCGCGGCGGGCTGCCGCACCGATCCGCCGGTGTCGGTCCCCCAGGTCCAGGGCGCGCCGCCCGCGGCGACGAGCGCGGTCGACCCCCCGCTGGAACCGCCCGGAACGCGGTCGAGGTCCCAGGGGTTGCGCGACGGCCCGTAGCCCGAGTTCTCCGTCGACGACCCCATCGCAAACTCGTCCATGTTCAGCTTGCCGAGCATCGGGAGCCCCGCGCCCGAGCAGCGCTCGACCACGGTTGCGTCGTACGGCGGGACGAAGCCGTCGAGGATCTTCGATCCCGACGTGCTGCGGACCCCCCGCGTCACGAACAGGTCCTTGTAGGCGACGGGCACCCCGTCGTAGCGCGACCTGGCGGCCCCCGTCGCGCGCCGCTCGTCGGCCGCGGCCGCCTCCTGCAGGGCCCGCTCCGGCGTGGTCGTCAGGTACGCGTGGAGGGAGTCCTGTACCGCCTCGCCGCGGCGCACGAAGGCCTCGGTGACCTCGGTCGCGGAGACGTCGCCCGAGGCGATCGCCGCGGCCAGGTCGACCGCGGAGGTCCAGACCAGCTCGTCCATCTACGCGTCCTCGATGATCCGCGGGACCCGGATGCGGCCGTCCTCGACCTGGGGCGCGTTCGCCAGAGCCTCCTCCTGCGGAAGCGACGGCGTGACGGCATCGGGGCGCAGCGCGTTGCGGATCGCGACCGAATGGGAGGTCGGCTCGACGCCGTCGAGGTCCAGGGCCTGGATCTTCTCGGCGTGCTCGAGGATGTGCCCGAGCTCGACCTGCATCCTCTCGCGCTCGCCCTCGCTCAGGTCGAGGCGCGCGAGGCGCGCTACGTGGTCGACCGCTGCCCTGTCTATGGCCATCGAGGCATCCTAGCGGCCGGTCCGAAGTCCTTTCCTCGGAACCCCGCGGTTGCTACGGTTCGACCATGGCCTTTCCCCGGAGCCTCCTGGCCGAGCACGAGAAGTTGATCTTCGACCTCAAGCCCCACTGGGTCGCGCTGGTTCCGCCGGTTCTGTGGACGATCGCGGCCGTGGCCGCCCTGTTCCTGGGCTACGAGGGCGCGGAGGCGGTCTTCGACGAGAGAAGGACGACCGCGAAGATGGTCGTCGGCGCGGTCGTGACGATCGCGTGGTACTTCCTCGCGGTGCTGCCGGCTCTGCGGTGGCGCTTCACGATGTTCGTGCTGACGAGCGACCGTCTCATCACGAGGGGCGGGATCATCGCCAAGCAGTCGCGCGAGATCCCGCTCGAGAGGATCAACGACATCACGTTCACGCAGACGGTCCTCGAGCGCGTCCTCGGCGCGGGCGACCTGCTGATCGAGTCGGCCGGGGAACGGGGCCAGACGCGGATCACCGACGTCCGCAAGCCCGAGCAGGTCCAGCTCATGATCTACAAGCAGACGGAGGACAACTCCACCCGGATCGTGCAGGGTCAGGTCGGCGAGGTGATGGGGCAAGGCCGCGCGGAGCCGTCGGTGACGGAGCAGCTCGAGCACCTGGGCCGTCTGCGCAAGGACGGCGTGCTGACGGAAGAGGAGTTCCAGACGAAGAAGGCGGAGCTGCTCAAGCGCCTGTGAGGTTGGCTCGCCGGCCGGCGAGCTCGAGAAACAGATCGGCGGCCGCACGGAGGTATCGAACGACTTCATCCGTCAGGCCCTCGACATCGAGCAGGTCGGCCAACATGACCATGATTTCGGCACGCTCTGCCATGAGGGATTCCCGGTCGCCCGCGAGATCGAGGGCTTGGTTCAGGTGCGTTTTGGCGCTTTGGGGATCACGATGTTGATCGATCCGGCCCAGCTCCCGATGCAGCACAACGAGAACCCGAGGATCGAGTTCCCGGTCCCTTTCGAGGTTCGTCAGGGTACGAGCCAATAGATCCCGGCTTTTTTCGTGCAGGCCTTCGGCACGCAGGTCTTCGGCCATCTGAAGCGCCCACGATGCGCCCTTCTCCCCCCAAAGTTCCTCAACCGCCACACCGAGACGCCGCGCGAAGTACTCGACGGTGGCCTTAGACGGCTCGCGCCTTCCGGCTTCTAAGACGCTGACGTAGGCGTGAGAGAAGCGACGCCCCGCAAGCTCCGCCTGGGTCAATCCTGCCGCAAGACGAAGCTCACGCAACCTGCGGCCGACCCGCACTCGTTCGTCCTGCGACATTCGCCGACGCCGGGGCACCTACGCCTCGTCCTTCGCAGTGAGCGACGTCTTCCCGACGTGCGCCTCACCGGTATCGGGAACTCGACGATGATCCCGTGGGTTCGACAGCAACTCAGGAGGCTGATCGTCGGTCAACATGTACACCTTCACTTGAACTGACGGCACGTGAGAGCGAACCGTTGAGTGAAAGTGCCGGCCGGCTTGCAGATGCAAGACCGCATCGGCACGGACGCTGCACAACGAAGACCCCCGGTCAACGAATGATGCTGGTTGTTCTTGGCGCACTCGCGCTACGCCGCGGCGACTTAAGCACCGCCGCTGCGGCGAAGTCAAGGAATGGTTTGCAAAGTCTCACGTCGCAGATCCACGCGCCGATAACAGAGCTTTGACACCGAATGAGCAGACGTCGAAGCACGGTCCCAGCCGTGCGCCCCGCGACACCCCGCCGAACTCTGCGCGAGGTGCCGCAAGGCAAAGGCGCATCGCTAGCCGTGGTCCCATCCGAGCAGTTCGAGGATGTAGTCCTCCTCGCTCACAACGGATCACCCCCCTTCGCCGCCTGCGACATAACTCTCCAAGTATGAGGAATGAACGAGATGCTGTTAAAGGACGGGTTGCTCCAAAACGGACGCATCCGTAAGCTCCCGGCAATTTGGCGGTTAAGGGGGCTGGCGACGTGAAGATGGCGGAAGGACTCGGGGAGCGGGTACGACATCTACGTCACAAGAAGGGCCTGACGCAGGCGCAACTAGCCGCGCCGTACAGCGCCGCCTTCGTGAGCCAGATCGAACGAGGAATCAGGCAGCCGTCGTCCGACTTCCTGAACCTGATGGCGAAGAAGCTCGGCGTATCGGGCGACCAGCTGGCGAGCGGCCTTGCGGCTTCAGAACCTGAAGTTGTCTTACGTCTGCACGAAGGTTGGCAGCACCTGTACTCCGGGCGCTACGACTCCAGTCGTGCGGCATTCGTGGCAGCCGAAAGAACGGCGCGTCGATGCGGCTACCCCGTTCTCCGAGCGGACGCGATAGCCGGACACGCGCGATGCGTCGAACGATCGGGCACCAACACTGACGCCCTGCGCCTCTACGGCGAAGCCCTCGACCTGTACCGAGCGAACGCCTCGGCTCCTGCGGCCGTCGAGGCAATCGCGGGTCTAGCCCGGTGTCACCAGATGAGAGGTGAAACGCCGCTTGCGCTACACGTCCTTGAGAGCTACCTCGTAGAGCTTCACCAGCAAGATCTCACCGACCCCGCGGCGTTGATGCGAACGTATGCCTCGTTGGTCTGGCCGTACATGGAGCTCGGGCTTCACGAGAAAGCCAACGACGCAGCCGACCGGGCGCTTCGACTACAGGCTCGCGTCGACGATCCCGAAGGCATCGCGGGTATGCACCTGAATGCCGCACGTGCGCTGCTCAATAGCGGACGGATTGACGACGCCCTCGACTCCTTGAAGCGGGCCGAGGAGATCTACCGGGACCTGAACTGGCGGACGGAGATCGCGAGGGCCCGGACCAACCGAGGAATCGTACTCGTGTCGAAGGGAGACCTGCTGGGCGGGCGGGCGGCGTTGGAAGAAGCGCGGGAAACCTTCCGGGCGGTCGGCTTCACCAGGAGCGAAGCCCTCAACCTCAACGAGCTTGCGAGGGTGGAACGTCTCTTGGGCGACAACGATCGGGCGCAGGCCTTGGCTCGGCAGGCGCTGGAACTGCTGAGCGAAATGGATGCCATGCCCGAACTTGCACTTGCCCACAGAGAGCTTGCTTTGGCGCTAGGCCATGTCGATCCACCGAAAGCCGAGCGTCACTTCCGCCAGGCAATTTCGCTGTACGAAAAGTGCGGAGAACTCGCGCACGCAGCCGATACGTGTCGCCTCCTCGGGGAGCTTCTAGCGGGGCACGACCAAGCCCGCAGCTACGCCGAGTTTCACGCAGGCCTCCGCCTACTGGCACGGACTTTGGACCGGCTGGACTGACCGTAGAAAGGTCGTCCCACAAAGCCGGCACTCCGAACGGACGGTCCCCAAGGGACGACCGCTCGGCGTCCTGCTCGACCTCAACGAGGACCTATGGACGTGAAGCCGCGCGCTCTGCGGCAGCAGCCGAGCCACACAGAGGGCCTTCTGACGGCCCTGGGAGGATTTCGTGAGAGAGGCGACGGCCGTCGAGTCGTCCCGGCGCCGGTAGTTTGGCCGGATGGACTTCTCCACCCCCCCGGAGTACGAGGAGCTCCGGCGCAACCTCACGGAGTTCGTCGAGCGCGAGCTGAAGCCGCTCGAGGCCGCCGAGCTCGACCCCGAGGTGGACGAGGTCCCCGTCGAGCTGATCGACAGCGTCCGGCGGCGCTCCGCGGAGCTCGGGTTCTACGCCGCCGACTTCCCCGAGGACGTCGGCGGCAGCGGCCTTCCGCAGCTCGGGATGGTGCTGCTGCGAGAGGCCGCGCCGCTGACGGGCTGCCGGCTCGCGGCCTTCACGACCTACGGGCCGGAGGGTCCGACCGGGCTGCTCTTGTCGGGGACCGACGAGCAGAAGAAGCGCTACCTGGTGCCGCTCGTGAACGCGGAGAAGTCGATGTGCTTCGCGCTGACGGAGCCCGACGCGGGCTCGGACGCGCAGAGCCTGCGCACCACGGCGGTGAAGGACGGGAGCGACTGGATCATCAACGGCACGAAGCACTTCATCACGAACGGCAAGCACGCGGACTTCGCGCTCGTGTTCGCCGCGAACGACCGCGCGCTCAAGGCCCAGGGGGGCATCACCGCTTTTCTCGTCGAGCGCGGCACGCCCGGGTTCTCCGTCGGCCGCCCTCAGCGCGGGATGATCGACGCCGAAGGTCAGTACGAGCTGATCTTCGAGGACTGCCGCGTGCCGGAGGAGCAGATCCTCGGGGGGCCCGGCGCCGCCGGCATGGGTTTCTACTCGGCGATGCAGTTCCTCGCGATGGGGCGTCTGTCGATGGCCGCGTCGTGCAACGGGATCGCGGAGTACGCGCTCGGCCTCGGGATCGACTACGCGAAGCAACGGACGGCGTTCGACCGGCCGATCGGAAAGAACCAGTACGTGCAGGGGCACATCGTCGAGTCGCTCGTCGAGATCAAAGCGTCGAAGCTGATGACCTACGAGTGTGCGTGGAAGTACGACGACGGGGAGCCCGTCATCCAGGAGTCGTCGATCGTCAAGCTCTACGCGGCCGAGATGGTGAACCGCGTGGTGGACCGGATGATCCAGGTCCACGGGGGCATGGGCTGGATGCGCGAGCTGCCGTTGGAGCGCCTCTACCGGCTGGTGCGTGTCTTCCGGATCGTCGAGGGGACGTCGGAGATCCAGAAGTACGTCATAGCGAAGACGCTGGGCCTCTAGTCCCGGCGCGGACGTTCACCCGAGCACGTCGACGGCCACGGATTGGACCTCGGTGACTCGAAGGTGCGTCCATCTCAGAAGTCCGGGGTGATCCGGAGCCGGGGCCGGGGATGGGGCGCGCCCAGGCGGAACGGGTGCCGGGAGTCGTACTTCTCCGATGGCTTTCCCTCGGGGGTCCGCGCGCAGCGGTCGTCCGGGAGCGCCGCATCGCCGGCCTCCAGCCAGTCCTCGGCCAGCGCCTCGAGCAGCGCGGTCACGGCCCGTCCACGGAGCTGCTGGTCGCCTCGCCATCCGTAGCTGACGGGAACCTCGATCAACCCCGAGTAAGACCGATCGCTCGGCTTCGGGGATGCCGTGAAACCACGCAGCCATCCCTCCACGAACGTCTCGAGAACGCCCATGGTCGATCGGTAGCGGATCCAGCGGTGGTTGTCCCACCCGAGCTCGTCCCCTTCGGGCGGCGTAGCGCCCGCGAACTTCGCGACGAGCGTCGCCCCCGCGCACCGGCCGCGCTCTGCGAACCTCAGGATCCGGTCCCGCGGCATGTCGAGGTTCATGCCGCCCTCGTCCTCGGTGTGCTTGATGAGAACGATGCGGTCGCGGTAGCCGGGAAGCCGCGTCTGCGCGTTGTCGCTCCAGTTCTGCATCGTGTCCATGATCGCCCGCCCGAACCGCCCGACCGTGTCGATCCCGCTCCATCTCGGAGAGAGCATCGCGTTGTTGCTCTTCGGCCAGTACACGTTCGCGCACTGGTTCTCCTCGTCGGGCTTCTCCCCGGCCCAGAACGGCCCCAGGTTCAGCCCGAACGTCGGGCGCCGAGGCAGGGGGCCGTCGAAGAAGTGCACGGGGAAGTTGCTCGTGATCCCTCCGTCGGAGAACCAGCAGCGGTAGGGCTGTTCCAGCCTCCAGTCCACCTGCCACAACGGGACGGCCGTGAGCAGCATCGGAAAGCTGAGGCTCATGCGCGTGGCGACGACGACCGGGAGCAGATCGGTGGGTGGCAGCGAGTGGAGCTTCGACGACTCCTTCTCGAGAACCCGGCGAGTCTCGTCGCTCACCTGTCGCGCGTTGTCCACCATCCAGCGCACGACGCGGGGCGGGAACAGCCGCGCCATCTCGTCCTCGTGGAAGTAGAAGACCTCTTTGAACGGGATCGTGTAGGGCGTCCCGTTGCTGAGGTTCGTCGTGAACATCCGCAACCTCACGTCGCGGTCGCAGAGGTCGCCGAACGTGAGGGGGTCTGCGCCGGTGGGGGCGCGACCGGCAAGAGTGTCGATCTCGTCGGCCAGCCAGGTCGTCAACGGCTTCGTGCCGCACCTTCCGCGAGCGTCCCTCTGCTGGTCCTCCGCGCACCCGCCGGCGTCACCGGGCCCGGCGGGGAGAAAGCCCGAGCAGATCCCGAACATGTTGTCGGCGAAGCGCCGCATCCCGGTACGCCCCGCCTGTACGAGCAGGCCGCCGAGCCCACCGGCGACGGCGAGGGCGAGCGCGCCGAGGAGCGCGACGAACACGGCGAGGACGGACCAGAGATCGTCCCTCACCTCCGGCGTCCGCACGGCGAGAGCGACGAGGAGAGCCGCCGCGACGAGCCCCGCCGCAGCGCCGAGCAGCCCTCCGAGCCAGAAGCTGCGGATCGCTGCGAACGCCGCGCGCGCGATGCGCCCAAGCTTCGTCAGCCCGTTCGTCACGAACGCGAGGAGGATCCGGTAGTACGGCTCCATCGCCGGCTGGGGCTGGAAGAGGTCGAACAACACCGAGTGCCGCGCCCCAGGCTCCCCCGCGAGGCGTTGCGGGAGAGTCGCGAGACGCGCGAACCCGCCGCTCGCGCTCGACCGGCCGACCTCGGCCGCCGCAGCCGCCGCGGCCGCGATCGCTCCCGCGGACGACCCGCCGACGTTCACGAGCTTGTACCTCGACGCGATCTCGCACACGGCGAGCGGGTACGCGATCCCGCTCGTGATGCCGCCCTTCATCACGACGTCGCACGCGAGCTCCGGCTCCGCGGGATACGTCGTCCGCTCCTTCAACCGATCCCACGCCTGAGTCACGGCTCCCCCCTTCTCCGGCACGCCCCCACTGCCGGCAGCGAGGAGTCAAGATAGCGGTTCGCGTGGGGATGGCGCCCCTACGGGGCCGAGCGTGCACGGGCCCGGCAGGCAGACCTGCGCGGGCGACGCGCACTCGCCGAGGGCGGCCGTCAGGCAGAGCACGGGCTCGGGCGCGCAGTCGTGGTGCAAGAGGCAGACGTGGCGCTCCAGCCCCCGCGGCTCTCCGCCCGAAGGCGACGCCGCGGCGAGCGCCAGCGCGACCGCCATGGCTGCAGAGATCATCGCCACCTCCTCGGGCCGTGCCCCGACGCCACCTAAGATCGACCATCTCATAAGACGTCACGAGGAGGTCGCAAAGATGCAGCTCCCGAGCGGGACGAAGATCACCTGGCTGGGCCACTCCACCTTCCTCGTCGAGACCGGCGGCGGCAAGAGGATCCTGATCGACCCGTGGGTGCAGGGGAACCCCGCCTGTCCCGACGAGATGAAGGACGTCGGCGACCTCGACGCGATGCTCATCACGCACGGGCACTTCGACCACATCTCCGACGCCGTTGAGATCGCCGGCGAGACGTCGCCGCAGGTCGTCTGCATCGCCGAGACCGCCGCGTGGCTCGGCACGAAGGGCGTCGAGAACGTGATCGACATGAACAAGGGCGGCACGGTCGACGTGGCCGGCTGCCGCGCCCACATGGTCCACGCAGTCCACTCCTGCGGGATCACGGACGGCGACCGGATCGTGTACGGCGGCGAGGCCGCGGGGTTCGTCCTCGAGCTCGAGGACGGCTTCCGTCTCTACCACGCGGGCGACACCGCGGTGTTCTCGGACATGGCGCTGATCGGGCGGCTGCTCGAGCCGGACGTCGCGCTGCTGCCGATCGGCGACCACTACACGATGGGCCCCCGCTCCGCGGCCGAGGCCGTACGGCTTCTCGAAGTGAAGACCGTGATCCCGATGCACTTCGGGACGTTCCCGGTCCTCGTCGGGACGCCGGCGGACCTGCGGCGCGAGGCGGCCGACGTCGACGGGCTCGAGGTCGTGGACCTCTCTCCGGGAGGGACGGTCGGGGGCTAGGCCGCCGGGAGGCGGATCGCGACGACCGTCCGGTCGTCCTCCGCGCCGATCGTGAGGTCGCCGCCCCAGCATTCGACGAGGCGCCGCGTGAGCGAGAACAGGACCATCTCGGGATAGGGAGCGTCCAGCGCGGCGCGCCGGCGGTCGAGCTCGGCGGCGGGACCGAGCGCGATCACGAGCACCGGATCGGCGCCGGCCATGCGCATCTCCGGCGGGGTCTGCGACGCCTCGATGCACCGCGCCACGAGCGCGGCGAGCTTTGCCGGGTCCACGCGCACCATCACGCCGCGGCCGCCGGCCGGGTGAAGCCCCGCGCCCGCCGTCTCCTGGACGAAGGGGGCCATCAGCTCGGTCATCTCGACCGGCGGCGGCGACGCCGCGACGGTCCCGCGGTCGAGCGCCCGCGCGAGATGCAGGTCCTTCAGCGTCTGCGCGGCGCGGCGTGCCTCCGCGGCGGCGAGCTTGATGAACCGCTCCCTGTCCGGGTGAGCCGGGTTCGCCTCGGCGATGTGCGCGAAGCCCTGGACGCTCGACAGGATCCCGCCGAGCTCGTGGACGAGGACCGAGACCTCGGGCCCCTCCCTCACAGCTCCTCGCCTTCGGTGAGCACGTCGGTCGCGCCGATGGCCGCCGACCAACCCCCGCCGGGGTCTTCGACCGCCATCCTCAGCACCCACCCTTCCTCCGGGCCCTCCTCGTCCCACAGGAACCACCGCAGGCGGGCGGCACCGGCTCCGACGTCCGGCGCCTGCGCGGGCCACGGGAGGTCGGACAGTAGCGCCGCCGTGTACCACGCGGCAAAGCGGCCGAGGGCCGCGCCTCGCCTCCGTCCGTGCGCGCCGCCGCTCGCGGCCGCCCATCCCATCTGCCGCAGCGCCTCGTCGACCTGGAGCGGCGCGATCCGGACGGGTCCGTACGCGAGCGCGCCGACGGCCGCGCCCGCGTCGCCTTCGACGACCGCCGCGCGGGCCGCGCCGTTCGACTCCCCAGTCCACGGGGCGACGAGCTCCAGCAGCGCGTCGGCGAGCTCCGGGTCGTCGACGGGATCGCCCGCCCTGGGCGACACCTCGCGCCACGAGGCCCGCGGCTCCCACGGCTCCTGAACCTCGACGAGGTTGGAACGGAAGGTGGCGAGCGCATACGGGGGCTCCCACTCCTGCAGCGCGAGCGGCAGGTCGACGAGCTCCGGATGCGCGCTCTCGTCGTCCGTCAGGACCTCCCCCCTCAGCACGCGTTCCTGGGCGACGTACGACGCCGTCACCGGGTCGCCGAGGTGCGGCGCGAGCTCGGCCCAGGGGTGCGTCGACGCGGCCACCTCGGTGAGGGGGCCGTGCGCGAACCGGCCGACGTCGGGCGTGAGGACGGACGCGGCGTACTCACCCGGCGCCTCGAGCGCGATGCGGTAGTCGACGTGGGAGCTGATCGGCCACAGCTGTTTGCCGCGTTCGAGCGCGTCGTCGCACGCGTCGGCCACGTCGAGCAGCTCGTCCCACGCCCGCGCCGCGCACAGCCCGTCGACCGTACGCAGCAGCCCGTTGAGGTCCCCGGCCTCGATCAGGTCGCGCCACGGCTGGATCACGGAGCGGCCCCCGTGCGACGATGGGGGGAACCGACCCGCGACAGCAGGAGGCAGCCGTGAACGACGTCCTTCAATGCCCCCACTGCGACCTGAAGTTCGGGTCGCGCGCCGACCTGCAGCAGCACATCGCGTTCGACCATCCGAACCGGGACCGGGAGCAAGACGAGCGTTAGGAGAGGCGGTCGGCGACGAACCCGGCGGCGCGGTTCGCGATCCCGTAGACCGACAGCATCGGGTTGACACCCGACGCGGTCGGGAACGCCGACGCGTCGGTCACGAACAGGTTGGCGACCTCGTGCGACTCGTTGTCCGGCCCGATCGCCGAAGTCGCGGGGTCGACTCCCATCCGGCACGACCCCATCTGGTGGTACGAGAAGAACGTGATCGTCCCGTCGCGGTAGCCGGTGCGCCGCGTCGCGTCGACCCACGCCTCGCGCGCGCCCGGTTCCCCCGGCTCGTACTCGAGCAGCCGGTGGTGCTGCGAGAAGATCCGCCGCGCGCCTGCGGCCTCCATGACGGCGGCCGCTCCCGCGATCCCGTCGGCGATCCGGCGCTCGTCGGCGCGCGTGAGCCTGTAGTGGACGCGCGGGCCGCCGTCGCGCGCGATCCTCACGCAGCCCGCGGTCTCGTCGCGGGCCAGCACCGCGCAGAGCGATAGCCGCGGGAACTCCGACATGAGCTCGAGGTGCTGGCGCGACGACACCCACGGGAGCGCGGCCGACCCCGCGCCGGGGTGCACGGGAACGGTCTCGAAGATCGGGCCGTAGCCGTCGTCGGCCGCCCGGAGCTCGCTCGAATAGCGCGACTGCAGCGTGCCCTCCCACATGTTGACGTCGTCGTCGAAGACCCCGAACGCGGCCGAGCCCGGGTGCAGCCGGAGATTGCGGCCGACCTGGCCTCCCAGCCCCGAACGCAGCAGCAAGGCGGGGGTCTCGATCGAGCCGCCGGCGACGACGACCGCGCGGGCCGAGACGCTGAGGCGGTGGCGGCCGCACAGGGCCTCGACGCCGGTCGCACGCGCGTCTCTCCCGCGCCGACCGGCTCCTGCGATCCCGACACGGCGGACGTCGGCGCCGGTGAACATCCGCGCGCCGGCCCCCGCGGCGTCCTCCAGGTACGTGCGCAGCGTCGACTGCTTGGCACCCACGCGGCACCCGAACCCGCAGTACCCGCACGCCTCGTCCTGCGTGCAGCCGCGCACCGCGCGCGGGAGCGCGTCGACGTGCCAGCCGAGCTTCTTCAGCCCCTCCTCGAGCACCTCGTCGCGCCGTCCCGCTGCGCTCGAGTCGGTGTTCACGCCGAGCCGCTCGCTCACCTCGTCAAGCGACCGGTCGAACTCGCCCGAGACGAACGCGTCGATGCCGGACTCCGCCCGCCATTGCCGGAGGACGTGCGGCGGGGTGCGTAACGAGGTCGCGTAGTTCACGACGGTGCCGCCCCCCAGCGTCGAGCCCGCGATGATCCGGCAGCCCAGGTCCTCGGTCGCGAGCGTGAGGCCGTACAGGTACATCTCCTTCGTCGCCTCGAACTCCCGGTGGTGGAAGTCGCTCTCGCTCCGGTACGACCCCTTCTCGAGCACGACGACGTCGAGCCCGGCGCGCGCGAGGTACGCGGCGACGCAGCCGCCTCCCGCTCCCGAGCCGACGACCACCGCGTCGCAGGCCACCTCCGTATCCTCGGCGATCTCGATCGGCGACAGCCGCTTCGGGACGTCCGGGGGCGGTGCCGGCGGTCCGGGATAGCCGATGCGCTTCCATTGCGGCCCCGCGGTCCCGTAGTACACCGAGAGAGCCAGCGAGATCACGACGCCGGCCAGGTCGCGGAGCGACGCGGCGCGGCTCGACTTCCATCTGATCAGCAGCGCCTCCGCCTCCTCCGGCGTCAGCCACGAGACCGGGACCGGCCTCCCCGTCAGCGCGAGCGCGCCCGCCCGCGTGTCGAGGGCAGCGAGCGTCGTCACGACCTCCCGGCGCGCGCCCGCAGTCGGCAGCAGGTCGACTACCTCCAGCATCCGCGGCATGAGGCCGGGCTCGTGGCCGCGGCCGAGGACGCCGCGGGCGAGCGCGGCGAGAACCGCGCGGCTCGACGCGGGGTAGACGCCTGGCTCGATCACAGGTGCAGTCCTACACCGGCGCGGCGGGTGGCGCCTAACGGCGCCGCGGCGGGCGGCGCGAACGACGGTGCTGCCTGACCTTGGGATTCTTGCGCCGGCGCGGCGCGTCGCCTTCCGGCTGGCGCTTCGGCCGCTCGGCCTGCGCCTTCTCCACGGCCGCGATCACGTCCGCGGTCACGCTGTCGTCGGTCTCGCCGCTCGTGAGCAGGAGCTGGAAGAGCACGGCGCGCTCGAACTCCTGGATCGAGTCGGAGACCTTGTGCCGGCTCCCCTTCGGCGTGTCCCACTCCGCGACGATCGCCTCGGAGTGCGGCACGCCCACGCGCAGGTTGGTCGAGCCGATCTTCCCTTCCCAGATAACTTCGCCCGGTTCCATCCTTCGTCAGCCCCTTCTCAGCTAGCCATCTCTTTGAGGACCGGCGACGTCGAGAAGACCTCCTCGATCGGCGCGTCGAGCCCGAGCCGTCTCAGCATGAGCTCGACGTGGCCCCTCTCTTCGAACGTGCAGAGCGTGACGCAGAGCCCCGTCGCGCCGGCGCGCGCCGTGCGCCCGCTGCGGTGCGTGTACGCCGTAGGGTCCTCCGGCGGGTCGTAGTTGATCACCTGCTCGACCCCCGCGACGTCGAGACCGCGGGCGGCGACGTCGGATGCGACGAGGATCTTCGCCTTCGCCGAGGTGAAGTCCGCGAGCGCCTGCGTGCGCGCGCCCTGCGGCATGTCGCCGTGCAGCGCCGCCACCGCGATCCGCTTCTTCTTGAGCTCGTCGTTGAGCCGGGCCGCGTACCGCTTCGTGCGCGTGAAGACGATCGTCAGCGGCTGCTTCTCGACGAGCGTCAGCAGCACCTGGAGCTTGTCCATGGGGTGGACGAGGAAGAAACGGTGCTCGACGTCCTCGACCAGAGTCCCCTCCGCAGCGACGTCGATGTGCTCGGGATCGACCATGTACCGGCGGGCGAGCTGCCGGACGCTCGCGGCGAGCGTCGCCGAGAACAGCATCGTCTGACGCTCCGACGGGAGCCGTCGGATCAGCCAGTCCATGTCGTACATGAACCCGAGGTCGAGCATCCGGTCCGCCTCGTCGAGCACGAGGATCTTGACGCGGTCGAGCACCATCGCCCCGCGTTCGTAGAGGTCGGCGAGGCGGCCCGGCGTCGCAACCACGACGTCGATCCCGCGCTGCAGCTTCGCGAGGTCCTTGCTCACCGGCCGGCCGCCGTACGCGGCCATCACACGGAGACCTCCGGAGATGCCGTCGATCTCCTCGGCGACCTGTGCCGCCAGCTCGCGCGTCGGCACCATCACGAGCGCGTACGGATGCTTCCCCCGGTTGGCGGCCGCCGCCACGATCGGGACGGCAAACGCAAGGGTCTTCCCGGAGCCGGTCTGGGCCTGGCCGAAGACGTCACGCCCCTGCAGCGCGACGGGGAGCACGCGGGCCTGAATCGGGAACGGCTTCGCGAAGCCGCGCTCGTCCAGTCGAGCGAGGACGTCCTGCGGTATGCCCAACGAAGCGAACGTCGCCTGCTCGTGGAGGGTCGATGCGTCTTCCAAGAATGGATCACCTTCCTAGCGCGGCGAGGCGGGTGCCCTGCCGAGGGGGGCGCGCCGAGGCCGGCGCCGCGTGATGCACTGCCACAAGAGTGTACCCGCCACGACGGCAGATGCCCGAATATGCCGGTTACGTGAACGCGACTACGACCGTGATCAGAGATGCGACCGTTCTCTTCGGACGGCCGCCGGCGGTGGTCGAGAGAGCGAGTCTCGTCCTCCACGGGAACCTCGTCGCGGGCATCGGCATTCCCCCGCCGCGCGCCGCCGAGTCGCTCGACGGCTCGGGGCTGTTGCTCGTGCCCGGGTTCGTCGACGCGCACGTCCACATCGCCTTCGCCGATCCGGGCGAGGTCGTCCGGGGCGGCGTCACGACCGTGCGGGACCTCGGATGGCCCCAGACGGAGATCTTCGAGCTCGCGCGAAGGTCGCGCGCCGCCGCCCTCGACGGCCCGGAGATCCTGTGCGTCGGCCCGATCCTCACCGCCCCCGGCGGCTATCCGACGCGCGCCGCGTGGGCGCCGCCCGGCACCGGCCACGAGGTGCGCGGGCCCGAGGAGGCGGCGGCGGTCGTGGACTCCCTCTCCGGCGCCGGCGCCGCCGCGATAAAGGTCGCGCTCGATCCTCCCGCGGGTCCCGTCTTCGACCACGCCACGCTCGCGGCCGTGGTGTCGGCCGCGCACGGGCGCGGGCTGAAGGTCACCGCGCACGTCTACGGCATCGACGAGCTGCGCAAGGCGATCGCGTGCGGCGTGGACGAGCTCGCGCACATGCTGATGAGCGAGGAGGAGCTTTCCGGCGACCTCGTCGCGGCGATGGTGTCCGCCGGGATGGCCGTCGTTCCCACGCTGTCGATCCGGTTCGGGCGCGACCGCGAGATCGCGATCGCGAACCTCGCGCGCTTCCGCGCCGCGCGCGGGACCGTCGTCTACGGCACCGACCTCGGCAACGAGGGTCCCCGTCCGGGGATCGACCCGTCCGAGGTGGCCGCCATGACGGCCGCGGGCTTCACGGCGACCGAGGTCGTGGGCGCCGCGACCACGGTTGCCGCGGAGCATCTCGGGCTGCCGTCGAAGGGCGCCCTCGCAGAGGGCATGGACGCGGACGTCGTGGCCGTGCCGGTGGACGCGCTCGCAGACCCCGTGAAGCTGTGCGACGTGAGGATGGTGTGGCGGGCGGGCCGCCGCGTGGCATAGGCGACGCTACGGAGCCCGCACCTCGACGATCTCGATCTTCAGCTCGCCCGCCGGGACCTTCGTGGTCAGGGTCTCGCCCGCGCGGTGGCCGACCAGCGCTTGCCCGAGCGGCGAGTCCGGCGTCAGCACCGGGTGCTCCCCGCCCTTCTCCTCCCGCAGCCCGAGCAGGTACGTCTCGGGCTCGTCGCCCTCGTACCTCAGCGTCACGATCATGCCGGGGCGGACGACGCCGTCGTCGGCCGTCTCGATGATCTCGGCGTTCTCGATCATCTGGCGGAGCTGCCGCACGCGCGCCTCCTGCAGCCCCTGCTGCTCGCGCGCGGCGTGGTACTCCGCATTCTCGCTCAGGTCGCCGTGCGCCCGCGCGGTCGCGATCTCCTCGATGATCTTCGTGCGGCCCTCGCCCTCGAGATGGGCGAGCTCCTCCCGCAGGCGCGCAAGCGCCTGCTTCGTGAGGGGGACCTTCTTCCGGTCGCTCATGCCGACGATCCTAAGGGAACCGCGTAGGATCGCCGTCATGGCGAACCGCCTGGACGACAAGGTCTGCATCGTCACCGGCGCGGGGCGCGGCATCGGCCGCGCGATCGCCCTCGCGTTCGCGTCGGAGGGAGCGTCGGTCGTCGTCAACGACGCCGACGCGGACGCCGCGAAGGACGCGTCCGAGGCGATCGCGTCGCAGGGGGGCCGCTCCGAGATAAACACCGACCCGATCGGCACCGTCGAAGCCGCCGACGCGCTGCTCGCGACCGCGCTGGACGCGTTCGGACGGGTGGACGTCCTCGTGAACAACGCGGGGATCCTGCGAGACAAGATGCTCCACAACATGTCGGAGGAGGACTTCGACGTCGTGATCGGCGTCCACCTGAAGGGCACGTGGGCCTGCGGGCGCGCGGTCGTGCGCCACTGGCGTCCGCTCGCGAAGGAGGAGGAGCGGCCGCGGCACCGCAAGATCATCAACGTCACGAGCCCGTCCGGCCTGCTCGGCGCGGTGGGACAGTCGAACTACGCCGCGGCGAAGATGGGGATCGTCGGCCTGACGAAGACGTGGGCCAAGGAGCTGGGAAGGCTGCGGATCAACGTGAACGCGGTATCGCCCACCGCTCTCACCGGGATGACCGAGCCGTTGCTCCGGGACCCGGTCGAGGCCGAGAAGAGGCTCGCCAGGTTCGCGCTGGGCCGCTACGGCGCTCCGGAAGAGATCGCTCCGGCGTTCGTCTACCTCGCGTCGAGGGAGTCGGACTACGTCACCGGCCAGGTCCTCTGCGTCGACGGAGGGTTGGTCATCTGATGGCGCGCGCGTGGCCCTTCGAGGACGTCCCCGAGGGCGGCAGGAACCTGCGCTCGCCGGAGGACTTCGTCGCCGCCTACCCCGACGGGACCGAGGCCGTCGTCGTCCGCATCGGGCTCCACGACGCGCAGCTGGTCCTGGTGGACCGCCGCGGCTGGTGGCAGCGCTGGGTGTACCACTCGACCGAGGAGGCCCGGGCGATCGCCGAGCGCCTTCGCGTCCCCGTTCACGTCGGCGAATACCCCGAGGAGATGCGCGTGCGGATGAACGCGTTCCGGCGCCCGCCCGAGGATTTCGACCTCGCCGCCTACCCGGAGCAGGGCGCGGTCGGGCCGGTCATCCCGTACCCGGAGAACCGCCCGCGTCGTCTGGAGGATCCTCGGAGGGAAGCCGACCGGCCGAAGAGCTAGGGCCGCCGGCCTCCGGCGCCGACCTCCGCACGCGGGTCACGCGCGCCGAGTACACGGCTCCGCCCGCGCGGCCGCCGGCGGCGAACCTCTTCGCCGCCCACGCTCCGAGCAGCCTGCGGAACCCGCTCTTGACCAGCGCGCGCGTGGGCGGGATCAAGAAGACGAGCCCGACGGCGTCGGTGACGAACCCCGGCGTCAGCAGCAGCGCGCCCCCCAGGAGGATCAACGCGCCGTCCGTCGCCTCCTTCGTGGGGATCTCCCCGCGCGCCGTCGTCGCCTCCAGGCTCCTCCACGTCGCAAGCCCCTGCTGCTTCAGCAACCACGCGCCGGCGAGCGACACGAGCACGAGGAGCCCGAGCGTGTTCAGCACGCCTACCTCGCCCGCGATCTGCACGATCACCGCCAGCTCGACGACGGGCACGACCAGCAGCAGAAGAGCGAGAAGAGGGCCCACGGCCCCCAGTATGGCGGCGGGACTCTGGTATGAGTACGGCGCCATGACGGTGACGACGACGGTGAGACGGCTGACGTTCGACGAGGCTCTGGAGGTCGTCGCGCTGGGGGGCGCGCTCCTGGACCTGCGTCCCGCAGCGGCGTATCTCGAGACGCACGTTCCGGGATCGATCGCAGTCGTCTACGAGGCGGGGCCCGGAATGTCGGTCCGGGCACGCGACTGTCTTCCGCTCGAGATCCCGTACGCATTGCTCGATCTCGGGCACGGCGACGCCGCGCAGGCGGCGGCAGCATTGCGCGGCCGCGGCTTCAACGTCGCCGGAGCCGTGGAAGACGCGCTGAACCGGTGGGCTGGCAAGGGCGAGTCCCTCGCATCGACGGAGGTGCTTCCGCCGGATGCGACGCCGGAGGGGACGCTGCTCCACGTCGGCGATCCCGGGGCGGTGGCGCCGCCCGGCGCAGTGGTCATCCCGGCCGACGACCTGTGGCCCCGGACGAACGAGCTGACCGCGGCGGACCGGATCGTCGTCGTCGCGGGCTACGGCGTCCGCGCGGCCCTCTGCGTCGGCATCCTCGAGCGCAAGGGGTTCGGCGACGTGGCGCTGTGGCCGTCGGACCGGGCGCTTCGCCCGATCCGCTAGCCCTCCTCCATCCCCTTCGCGATCAGGAACCCGCGCGCTCGCTCGGTGAGCGGGTAGCGGTCGACCAGCTCCCAGAACCGCCCGGAGTGATCCGGCACGATCAGGTGCGCGAGCTCGTGGACGATGACGTAGTCGCGCACCCACGCCGGGTAGTCCGCGAGCGCGATCGAGATCCGGATCGTCCGGTCCTCGGGGCAGCACGAGCCCCAGCGCGACTGCTGGTTCGTGACCCACGTGATCTCGGACGGCCTCACGCCGTCGAGGTAGCGGTCGGAGAGCTGCTCCGCCTTGCTCCGCAGCGCTCCGTCCGAGTTGAGCCGGTCCCTGCGGCGTCGCTCGGACAGCCGGCGAGCCATCACGGTCACCCACTCGTGCTCCTCCGCCCGCGAGAGCCGCTCGGGCACCGAGACGATCAGGGCTTCGCCGACGATCTCGGCCGAGACCGTCTTCTTGCGCCTCGCGCTCCTGCGGACCTCGACGCGCCGGAAGTCGTCCTCGAGCCCGGGCGCGTCGAACGGGAGCCTGTTGGTGGCCACCGGCCCATCCTAGAGGGAGGGGGCCGAAGGGAGCCGGTTTGTCCCTCGGCCACAACGCCGGCCCCGGTTCTCTGCCTCCGAGGGGGTTGAACGGACCGGATGTCCGGTCGATAATCTGTCTCAGAAACAAAGCACACCACCGGCCCCCTCCGTTACCCCACCCCCCGACGGAGGGGGCTTCTTTCTTTCCCGGCCGAGGTCTAGAAGGGCAGGTCCTCGGCCGCCTCGATCGCGCGCCCCACGAGGCCCCCCCACCGGTCCCACGCGCCCGGGCACGCGGGAGCGGCGTCCCTCAGGAAGTCGTAGGCCACCGCGGCGGCGTGGCGCGACTCGACGATCCGTCCGTGGGCGAAGCCGCCGGCCGGCGCGAGGGTGAGGCTCCGCTCGTGGTCGAGCCGCGCACGATGCGCCGGCACCGTGAGGTCGTCGGGGACCGAGAGCGCCAGGGCGCGCGTGCCGTAGGCGACGTCCTCTGCCGCGAGCAGCTCGTTGAGCGGGGATCCGGGCGACATCTGAGCGATCGACGCCGCGCGTGGGTCGGGGAAGAGCTCCGTCGCGTGCGCGAGGCGCGACAGGATCGCGGTGGCCGTGCGGCCGCCGGGCGCGGCGCGAAGACGCGCGACGAGATCCGCGGCCGGCCCGCCCTCGTGGGGGGTGGCGAGCGTGACGAGGTGCTCGACACGGGGCAGCTCCGGGGACCACGCCTCGGCCAACCGCTCGAGATAGATCCGGGCGATAAAGCCTCCCTGCGAGTGCGCCAGCAGGTCGACGTCCCTGCCCGGGTGCCGGCGGGCGATGGCCTCCAGCAGGACCCGGAGCTTGTGCGCGCTCGCGCCTAAGTCGCCGAACGTCGCGGCCGGCCGGTACGGCTCGTGCAGCCGCGGCCCCGACGTGCCGTCGTACGAGTACAGGTAGACGTCTGCGGCCGAATAGCCGAGCAGGTCCACCGCGTGGCGGTACAGGTCGGTGTCCGTCGGACCGGCCGTCCTGCTGCCCAGCCCGTTGATCGCGACGACCACGTTGTCGTTCGGCGGGGACGCGGGCGCGCCGCGGTCTTTCGTCCTCGTGCACTCGCGCGTGTGGTCGCCGACGTACGACGGGTGCGGGCGCAGGAACGACAGGTGCTCCGCGGTCGTCCGCTGCGAGTAGGTGCGCTCGACCACGGGCGCGAGGTGGATCGCCGCGGACGCGTCGAGGGGGCCGAGGAACAGCGCGGGGTCCGCGTACCTCCCGTCGACCTTCACGCCCAGATGGAGCCCCGGGGCGCCGCCCGCGTGCGCGTGCCCGGCCGTGCCGACCCAGTGGCCGCGATCGACGTGGTCGCCCTCTGCTACGGCGACCGAGGCGAGCGCGGAGTAGGTGCTCTGGAGCGCGCCCCCGTGGTCGATCGTCACCGCGAGCGTCCCCGCAACGGGCCCGGCGAAGACCACGCGACCGGCCGCCGCGGCGCGCACCGCCGTGCCCGCGGGGGCCGCGAAGTCGACGCCGCGGTGCCCGCTCCCCCACTTGCGCTCGGGCTCGTCGAAGCGAGCGACGATCCCGCCGTCGACGGGAGGCGTCAGCCACGTCGCTCCCGGCTGCGCGAGCGCGGGAACGGGCGCCAGGAGACAGCACACCAGCGCGACCACCGACGGACACGACCTCATGGAACGAGGCTCGCCCACCGCCGCACCGCCGTCTGTTGCGGCGGCCACAGAACGCTAGGGGACTACCAGCGTGCCCGCCCGGCCGTGGACGCCGTCCTCGCACCTCTCGATCGACGTGATCACGCCCGTGCCGCCGGATGCCTCCACGAGGCGGCAGACCGCCTCGACCTTCGGCCCCATGCTCCCCGGAGGGAACTCACCCGCCTCGAGGTACGAGCGCGCGTCCGCCACCGTCATCGGTCGACCGGCCTCTCGCGCTCGGTCCCGAAACCCAGCGACACGTGCGCGACGTCGGTGAGTATCACGAGGCCCGCGGCGCGCAGGTCGGACGCGAGCAGGGCTGCGGCCAGGTCCTTGTCCACTACCGCGGCCGCGCCCCGCAACGCCCCCTCCTCCGTCTGCACGACCGGGATCCCGCCGCCGCCCGCGGCGACGACGGTGACGCCCGCGGTGACGAGCGCCCGCACGGCCTCCGCCTCGACGATCTCGACCGGGTCCGGAGAGGCGACGACCCTGCGCCATCCGCCGTGATGCTGGTCCTCCACGAGGGTCCAGCCGCGCTCCCGAAGCCCGGGCACCCGCTCGGGAGGCACGTGCTCGCCCACGGGCTTCACCGGGCGGTCGAACGCGGGATCCCGCGCGTCCACCAGCACCTGCGTCACGACCGCGGCGGCGACGCCGGGGAGACCCGCCGCCGCATACGCGTTCGCGAGGCACTGCTGGATCATGTAGCCCATGCCCCCCTGGGTGTCGGCGACGCAGACCTCCAGGGGAAGCAACGGCGTCCGGCCGGCCGAGTGGCCGAGCTCGCTGCGCAGCAGGTGGTTCCCGACCTGCGGCCCGTTTCCGTGGGTGAGCACCACGCGCCACTCCCCCGACGCGATCAGCGGCAGCAGGTGAGCCACCGTCTCCTGCGTCCGGCGGAAGTCACCCGCCACGGAGTCGTCGTCCTGGGGGCGCTGCAGCGCGTTGCCGCCGAGCGCGATCACGAGTATGCGCGGGTCGCCTCTGCTCGTCACCCGTCAATGCTAGGTGACGCCATCCGTGCGGTTGCGGTTTAGGTGACGTACTCCCGGACGTAGAAGATCGCGAAGTAGACGACGAACGCGCCGGCCGCGACGTACATCATCGGCGCGACGGACCGGCCCCTGCCGCGCGCGAGCTGGATGAACACGTACGACACGAAGCCCGCGCCGATGCCGTTCGTGATCGAGTACGTGAACGGCATCACGACGATCGTGAGGAACGCGGGCAGCGCCAGGTCGACGTCGTCCCAGGGGACCTCGCGCACTCCGCTCATCATCAGGAAGCCCACGACCACGAGCGCCGGCGCCGCGGCCTCGAGCGGGACGACCTCCGCGAGCGGCGAGAACAGGATCGACGCGAGGAACAGGATCCCGACCACCACCGCCGTCAGCCCGGTGCGGCCGCCCTCGGCGATGCCCGACGCGCTCTCGATGTACGTCGTGTTGGAGGACGCGGAGACCGAGCCGCCGATCGCCGCGGCCGCCGAGTCGACGAGCAGCACCTTGTCGACGTCCGGGAGCCGGCCTTCCTGGTCGAGCAGCCCGGCCTCGCGGCCCAGGCCCACCGCGGTGCCCATCGTGTCGAAGAAGTCCGAGAGCATGATCGTGAAGATCGCGAGGACGGCCGCGATCACGCCCATCTCGGCGAAGAAGCCGAACGAGAAGTCGCCGATGAGCGAGAAGTCGCTGCCCGAGGGAGCGTCGATCGGGTTCGCCAGCTGCGCGCGCCCCAGCGCGAACCCCTCGCCGTCGAGGAAGGCCTCGTTGACGATGACCGCGAGGATCGTCGTCGCGAGGATCCCGAGCAGCAGGGCTCCCCTGACGCGCCGGATGTAGAGGTACACCACGATGAACAGGCCGACGACGAACACGGCGACCGGCCAGCCGCGGAGCTCGCCTCCCGATCCGAGCTGAAGCGGCGGGTTCGGCAGTGTCGTCGAGGTGACGAAACCCGCGTCGATCAACCCGATGATCGTGATGAACAGGCCGATGCCGACGGCGATCGCCTGCTTCAGCGGCATCGGGACGGCCTCCATCATCGCCTGGCGAAACTTCGTGAGCACGAGCACCAGGATGATCAGGCCCTCGATCACGATGACGCCCATCGCCTCCGGCCACGTCAGCTGGTTGCCGCCGACGAGCTGGAACGCGACGACCGCGTTCAGACCCAGACCTGCGGCGATCGCGAAGGGGTAGTTGGCGAAGACCCCCATCGCGATGCTCGTGACGCCGGCGGCGAGCGCCGTCACCACCAGCACGGCGGTGGGAGCGAGGGCCGTCCCCTCCCGGTCGGGGCCGGACAGGATGATCGGGTTCAGGATCAGGATGTACGCCATCGTCATGAACGACGTGAGCCCCGCGATGACCTCGGTGCGGACCGAGGACCCGCGTTCCGTGATCCTGAAGAAGCCGTCGAGACCGCGCCCGCGCGTCGCGGAAGACGTAGCCACCGATCCACCCCTTTCGCTCCGGCCGTGCCCGTGCCACCCGGGCGACGCGATTCATACCAGAGCGAACAACGCCGCTCCTAGGAGCCGCCGAGTCCTTCCCGCTCGATCGCGAGGGCCGCGATCTTCCGGCCGAGGACCAGAGCCGCGTCGTTGTCCGAACGGAAGTGGATCCCTCCGACGAGACGGGAGTACGCGACCTGCTCCGCGAGCTCGTCGATGCTGCCGGCCGGTCCCGGGTCCGCCGCGCTGCCGGCCGGGGGGTCGCCGGAGTCCGGCATCAGGTACTGCAGCACACGGGCGGCCGCGGCGGACTCCGCGGAGTGGCCGGACGGATAGGCGGGGAACGGAGGCGTCACGAGGATCGGCAGCCATCCCGCGTCGTAGACCGGGTTGGGCGCGCCGGCGATCGTCTCCCGCTCGCGGATCGCGGTGACGGGCCGGATGCTCCAGTAGTGGTACTTCGCGTGCCACGTCGCGACGAACGCATCGCGCATGGCCGCGTTCATCAGCGCGAACGCGCGGGCGGTCTCCATCGTCGAGAGCCCCCGGTTGCGTACGAGGTCGATCGCGAGCGCGTTCCAGTGACCCGCAGGCGAGTACGTGCCGGGTCCGTCGTCCCAGAAGAACGCAAGCTCCCGCTCGTCCTCGGTGGCGTCGGTCGACAACCGCTTCACCTCGGCGAGCTCCGCCATGAACCGCTCGGACCCGTACGCGGGAGGAGGCGGCGGCAGGAACTGCCCCGGCGACTCCATCAGGTACGTCTCCCACCTCGACGCCATCGGGTCGCTCGGCGGATATTGACGGCCGGGAGGGGTGGGAACCCAGTACGCCTCGTCGGCTCCCGCGCACCCCGGCGTAGAGCAGCGGCGCTGCTCTGCGAAGTCCCACGGCGCGCGGTGGCCGTCGGCGTCGGCGCGCTCGATCGCGACGGCCGCGACGGCGCGTCCCAGCGCGAGACCGCGCCGGACGTCGCTCGAGTAGCTCACTCCCGCCCACAGACGCGACTCCGCAGCGCGCGCCGCGAGCCGCGTGAACCGGCCCTCGGGGGCGGCGGGGAACAGGTAGGACAGGATGGCCTCGGCCGCCCCGGCCACGACCGCGCGCTCGTCGGGATACGACGAGCCCCGAGCGCGCAGCAGGGGTTCGATCCGGCGGTCGAGCTCCTCCGGCCGGGAGCGGTCGTGGGCCGCGCGGGAGTCCCGCGCGGCCGTCAGGGCGTCGTGCATCCCGAGATGGAGAAGGGCGAGGGCGCGGGCCGAGCGCGTCGGGAACGCCCCGGCGCGGTTCGACCTGATCGTCTCGAGCGCCACCCTCGTCCACGGCACCGTCGCCGGCCCCACGCCCCAGCGCCGGACCGCCCGCTCCTGCGCCTCCGTGCGGCGGGCCTGCAGCCGCCTCAGCTCCCGCAGCTCCGCCCGCGTGACGGCCGAGTCGTCGGCGGGCGGCGCCTCCAGCCGGAGCTGCGAGGCGCTCTGCAGGAACCAGGTCCTCTCCTCCCCGGCCGGAGCGCCGCCGCCCGCGGCCGGGAGCGCGGCCAGGCCCGGGAGCAGCAGGAGCGCGACCGCGGCGGCACGTCTCATCGCCGCGGCTCCCGCGCGACGATCAGGCGGTCGCCCGCGACGCCGGTCATCCTCTGCACGCGCCCGGACGGCCACACGATCCGCAGCACGTCCACGCGGTCCGCGCGGCCGAGGCCGAAGTGCACGGCGCTGTCGCTCCCGCCGCCGAGCCCGGTCGAGCCGCAGAAGACCTGCCGGAGCATCCGGGCGCGGCCGACGGTGGCGACGAGCGTGGCGCCGCACCCGTCGCGGTTGCTCGCCGACCCGACCGTGTCCACCTCGAGCCAGTGGCGCCCCCCGTACGGCGTCACGTTGCGGAACAGCAGGGGACGGCCTCCCTGGTTCACGACGTACAGGTCCATCCGCCCGTCGCGGTCGTAGTCCGCAAGCGAGAGCCCGCGGCCCACGCCGTCGTCGGCCGCGCCTCCGGGAGCGCTCAGGTCGGCGAACCCCGCCCGGCGCGCGTTGACGAACAGCGCGTTCGGCTGCGGCTCCGGACGCGCCTCCTGCGCGAGCGAGCCGCCCACGACGTAGAGGTCCTCCCACCCGTCGAGGTTGAGGTCGGCGAACGAGAGCCCCCACGTGATCGCCTTCTCCCGCACGCGCTGGTTCGGCCGCGCGACGCCGAGGCGATGGGCGACATCGCGGAACGTGCCGTCGCCGCGGTTCTCCATCAGCACCGTCGCCTCTATGTTCGACAGCGCCATGTCCAGATCGAGGTCGCGGTCGTAGTCGCCGACGCCGATCCCCATCGCGTTCATGTGCAGCGCGGTCCCCGACGCGACCGAGACGTTCGTGAAGCGCCAGCCGTCGCGGCCCCTGCCGTCGTTGCGCCACGGGTAGTTGCCCTCGGGCCGCGGCCCGCCGTAGTCGTTCGCGAGGTACAGGTCCACGTCGCCGTCGCGGTCGTAGTCGAGCCACGCGCTCTGGAACCCGGCCCCGGTCGTCGACCCCGTCGACTCGAGCAGCGCCGTCTGGTTCGTGAACGTCCCGTCGCCTTCGTTGTGGAACAGCGCGTCGTCGTAGTAGGTGTAGTCGGAGGCGCTCCCGCAGCGCGCCCAGTTCACGACGAACAGGTCGAGATGCCCGTCGGCGTCGTAGTCGCCCCAGGACGCGCTCGAACCCGGCCCGGGCTCCGCCACGCCTGCCGACGCCGCGGCGTCGGCGAAGTGGCCGGTGCCGTCGTTCGCGTAGAGACGGTTCGGTCCGTCGGCGACGACGTAGAGGTCCTGATCGGAGTCGTTGTCGTAGTCGGCGAAGACGGCCGCCGTGGCCTGCGCCCCGGGCGCGTCGAGGCCGCGCGCCGCGGCCTCGTCGGCGAACGTCGCCCCGTGGTTGACCCACAGCTGCGACGGCCCGTCCTGGTGCGGGAGGAAGAGGTCGAGGTCGGAGTCGCCGTCGGCGTCTCCCCACGCGGCCCCCGCGGAGTACCCGTCGCATTCCACGTGCGCGGCGTGGTCGGTCGCGACGCCGGCCGCGCCGGTGACGTCCTCGAACCTCGGGACGGCGACCTGAGGCGCGGCGACGCGGAAACGAAGCCCGGGCACCGTGAGCGACGACCGGACCGATATCTCGAACGCCCCCGTCTGCGCGAACCACTGAGCGGGTGTGACCCGGCCCCGCACCGAGATCGAGGACCCCCCGGCGACCGAACCGGTCCAGCGGTCGAACGCGACGGCGTCCTCTGTCTCGCCGGCGGGGTGCAGCTCGAACGACAGCGACAGCGTGACCGCACGATCCGCGGGGTTCGTGACCACGGCCTCGAAGCGCAGCGGAAGGCCCTGCGGGACGACGCGCCCGCCCGGCGTCCTCCACTCGACGGCGACCTCGGCCGCGCCGGCCGGAGTCAGCGACGCCGCCACGACCGCCGCCGCGACCGCAACGACGGTCCACAGACGAGTCCGGGGGGGCCGGCTCGGCCCCCCCGGAGAAGGGGCCCGGTGGATCACGAGAACAGCTTCGTCGCTAGTCGACCTGCGCCGGCTTCGGCTCCGACACGACGTCGCCCCCGCCCCCGCCGCGGCGCCCGTCGCGGATCAGCCGGATCCGGACCCTCTTGAAGCCGGTCACGACCTGCTCGAGCGTGTACGCGTCCTGCGCGGTGACCTTCGACTTGCGGCCGCTGCGCAGCCGCGCGAGCAGGTCGTTGTTGTGCGGGGCGTTCTCGATCGACGTGACGAGCGCGGCGAGCGAGTCCACCTCCTCGCCGCTCTCGCAGTTCTCCCCGAAGAAGAAGCACTCTTCACCGGGACCCCCCGCGGCTCCGCCGGTGATCTCGATGACGGCTTCGCCGCGCGTCTTCGGCGGGATCCTCACCTGGAGGTCGACGACGCGCTCCTCGTGGTCCTCGAAGTTGAGCAGCACGACGCGCATACCTATCCGGTCGCCGGGCCGGGCGCGCAGGCGGCGGCGCTCCAGGAAGTCGCCGCCGTTCAACGAGACCAGGACGTCGTGGATCGTGAACATCTCGATGTCGTCCTTGACCGACGCGTCGACGTCGACGCCGGTGAAGCTGACCTCCTCGAAGTCGTTGCCGAAGAGCGTGAACAGGTTGCCGAGGATCTCGAAGCCGGACTCGAACGAGATGTCGAACTCGCTCGCGTACAGGTTGCTCCGGCTGAGCGTGAACGGGCCGGTGCTCTCGCCGACGCCGGTGATCGTCCACGACAGCGATGCGCTGCCGCCGGAGATCTGGTCGAAGACCGTGTCGACGTTGCCGATGAGGTGGTTCAGCGTGAGGAACGGCACCACCTCGGACTCGACGACCTCCGTCCGGCCGTCGCGCGTCAGGTTCGTGTTCTGGGCGGTGACCGTGGAGGTGATCGGGATCAGCACCGGCCCCTCGCCGAGGTCGCCCCGGATGGCCGCGAGCCGGTCCTGGTCGACGACGCCGACGAGCTCGCGAACGTTCGCGAGCTTGTAGGGACCGAAGATCGGCTCGTTGATGATCGTGATCGCCTCGGCGTGGTTCGCCCCGAGGAAGGTCTCGCCCTCGAACGAGAACGGGTGCCCGAACGCCAGCGCCTTGCCGTTGCAGACCATCGTCGTGGTCCCGATCCCCGCGGCGGTGACGTCGCCGTAGGAGAGCGCGGCGGCGAAGGAGTCCCCGGGCTGCAGCGGCTCGGTGTTCGGGTCGATCTGGGTGGTCGACCCCTGCGCGGCCGCGGCCGCACCGCGGTACGGGAGCAGCGGCAGACGCTCCTCCCGCACGACCGCGCGCACCCGCTCGATCCGCGGGTCCGACAGGCCGGACATGCTGAACGGCGTGAGCAGCTGCCGGAACCCCGCCTCGACCTGGCTCTGCGTCGCCGAGGAGCGCCGCGCGATGCTCCTCTGCATCCGTGGCGAGAGGCGCACCGTCCGGCGCGAGTACCCCGATGAGGACGCGGTGCTCTGCGACCCGGCCTCGGGCTCAGACTCCGGATACCCGAGGACCTTCACCATGTCCTCGGCGGCGGTCAGGCCCCCGACCCTCGACTGCGAGAACGTGAGACCCCATGCGACCGCGCCGAGGAGCTTTCCGTCCATGTAGACCGGCGACCCCGACATGCCGAACCAGATCCCGCCGGCCTTGTCGATGATGTCACCGCTGAGCTCGACGATGATCATGTCGCGGCCGGGCGCCACGCCGTCCTCCAGCACGCCCAGGACCTCCGCCGTGAACGGCTGCGGCTCTCGTCCCTCGTAGACGCTGAGCCCGCTGCCGGTCATGCCCTTGCGGACGTCGGCGACCGGCATGATCTCCTGCTCCGGGCACCCCTGGACGGGAACGGCCGCAGCCGGAGCCGTCTGCAGGAGCGCCGCCAGGACTACCAGAATCGTTGACACGCATACGGCGCGTTTGGTCCAACCACTTGCAGCGGATGAGCTCAACCGTTCCCTCCTGAATAGAGGCCCCGCCACTGTGGTGGGCCGCACGCCAGCGACAACCATACGCACCACTGCACGAATAGTCAGCGGCGCTATCGTGAAAAGACGGCGGAGCGGGTGGAAAAGTTGCGCGCCGCGGGGCCGAATATCCTGTCCGCGATGCCGACGATCACCCTCATCCCCGGAGACGGGATAGGCCCCGAGGTGGCCGGCGCGACGCGGCGGGTGGTGGACGCCCTCGAGGCGGGCGTCGAGTGGGAGGTCCACGACGCCGGTGTCCCTGCGATCGAGAGGCACGGCGACCCGCTGCCGCCCCACGTCCTCGACTCGATTAGGACGAACAGGGTCGCGCTCAAGGGCCCCGTTACTACTCCGGTGGGTACCGGCTTCAGGTCGATCAACGTCGCGCTCCGCCAGGAGCTGGACCTGTTCGCGAGCGTCCGGCCGTGCCGCCTCTATCCCGGCGTCCCCTCGCGCTTCTCCGACGTCGACCTCGTCGTCGTGCGCGAGAACACCGAGGACCTCTACGAGGGGATCGAGTTCGAGTGCGGCTCGAAAGAGCTCGAGAAGCTGCGCGGGTACCTGAAGTACATGCACGGGTACGCGACCGCCCGCGACACCGGGATCTCCGTCAAGCCGATATCGGTCTCCGCGACGAAGGCCATCGTCGAGTTCGCCTTCGAGCTCGCGAAGAAGCACCGCCGCCGCAAGGTCACCCTGGGCCACAAGGCCAACATCATGAAGTTCTCGGACGGCGTGTGGCTCGAGACGGGGCTGCGCCGGGCGGAGGACTACCGCGACGTCGGGTTCGAGGAGATCCAGGTCGACGAGCTCGCGATGTGGCTGGTGTGGCACCCCGACGACCTCGACGTGATCGTGCTGCCGAACCTCTACGGCGACATCATCTCGGACCTGTGCGCGGGGCTCATCGGCGGGCTCGGGGTCGCCCCGGGGATGAACCTCGGAAAGGAGTACGCGGTCTTCGAGCCCACCCACGGCTCCGCGCCCGACATCGCAGGCAAGGGGCTGGCGAACCCGATCGCGATGATCCTGTCGGCGGTGCTCATGCTCCGGCACCTCGACATGCCCGCCGAGGCGCAGCGACTGGAGAGCGCGGTCGCGGCCGTGCTCGCGACGGGGCCGCGGCCTGCCGACTTGAAACCCCAGGGACCGCCGGCGACGACCGAGCAGATCGCCGACGCGATCGCCGCGCGCCTGGCCGCCGGTGCCTGACCCCGTCCGGGAGGCCTCCACCGCCACCGGGAGCGTCGCTGCGGCGACGTTTCGACGGGCGATCGCGTTCCAGACGTCGATGGAGGATTCCGCCGCGGAGAGGACCGAGGACCTCACGTGGGGCCGCGCTCTCTTCAACGACGCGTACAACCTCGTCTACGACCTGAACCTCGTCCGGGTCGATCGCGCCGGCGAGGGCGTGACGGCCGACGCGATAGCGCGGGAGGCGGAGCGGCTGCACACCGCTGCCGGGCACGAGCACCGGCGTGTGGAGGTGAGCGATCCCGAGCTGGGGGCGTCGCTCGCGGAGGGGTTCCGCGACCTGGGCTGGCAGGTCCGCAGGTTCCTGTTCATGGCCCAGCTGCGTGAGCCGGACGGGCCCCCGCTGGCACCGGTGAGAGAGCTCGAGGAGGCGGAGCACCGGGAGGCGAAAAGGTGGTTCATGGCGACCGCGCCCGAGGCGTACGACGACGAGGTCGTCGACCAGCTCCTCGACCGGGACCGCCTGAAGGACCGGATCGTCGACTTCCGCCGTTTCGGGGTCGAGGCGGACGGAATCGTGGCCTCGGTGTGCGAGCTCTACTCCGACGGGTCGACCGCCCAGGTGGAGGACGTCTCCACGCGCGCCGAGTACCGGGGCCGCGGGTACGCGCGGTCGACCGTGTTGACGGCGGCCGCGGCGGCCCGCGCCGCCGGGTGCGACCTCGTCTTCCTGATCGCGGACGAGGACGACTGGCCGAAGGAGCTCTACGTCAAGCTCGGCTTCGACCCCGTAGGAACGCTCTACGACTTCCTGAAGGTCCCGCCGGGGACGCCCGGCTGAAAGATCCCCACGCGCGAGTGAGGGGGCCGAAGCCCCCTCACCGGTGGATCCTCTTGCGAAAGGCTCTAGGCCTTGTAGACGAAGGTGTACTCGGCCGTGGCCTGCGGCGCCCCGGCCCAATTGCAGACCACGAGCTCGTAGGTCTTGCCCTTCGCGAGCGGCGCCACGACCTTCTCCTCCGCGGGGGCGCCGTCCGGCACCTGCGCGCTGTCGCTGCGCCCGATCGGGATGCCCGCGTCGTCGAACAGGTAGAGATCCCAGTCGCCGGTGAAGCCGGACATCGTGAACGTGAGCGTCCCGGAGCCCGGGGTCTCGAGCGGCGTCGTCACCTTGTGGACGCCCTCCTGCCCGGCGCTGCAGCCGGGGGTCGGTGTGCCGGTGGTGCTCGAGTAGTTCGGGAACGGCGCGGCCGTCGCCGAGATCGAGTCCGAGATCGTCTTGGTCTTCTTCTTCCCGGCGAGCGCGGGCGCCGAGAGGCTCGCCACCAGACCGAGAGCGATGAGCGAAACGAGAGCCTTGCGCATGACGGTCGTCTCCATGTCGGGTATTCGTCCTGGCGGAGGGGTTCGCCGCCGCCCCGGTCACTCCTGCGGGCCCGGCGCAACTAGGCCCTGGGGTCCCACTTCGTCCTGGGAGCGATCGGCCGGATCAGGATCCGGTCCTTGTAGCGCTGGATCGTGTCGAGGAGGTCGCCGACCACCTCGTCGGTCAGCAGGTGGGCCTTCAGGCCCAGCTCGACGAGCTTCGTGTGCGCCGCGTTGTAGTAGTGCTCCTCCGCCTCGATGCGGGGATCGACGAGGTGCTCGACCGCCGCGTTGATCCCCTTCCCCGCCGCCACCCGGTGCACGATCGTTGCGAGGTCGTTTACCGAGAACTGCTCGGTGAACTGGTTGAAGACGCGGTAGTCGCCCGCTTCGGCAGGGTTCTCCACCGCGAGCCGGACGCACTGGATCGTGTCGACGACGTTGAGGAAGCCGCGCGTCTGGCCCCCCTTGCCGTAGACGGTCAGCGGGTGGCCGATCACCGCCTGCACGCAGAACCGGTTTAGCGCCGTGCCCAGCACCTCGTCGTAGTCGAAGCGCGTGATGAGCCGCTCGTCGAGCTTCGTCTCCTCGGTCTCGATCCCGTACACGACGCCCTGGTTGAGATCGGTGGCGCGCAGGCCCCAGATCCGCGAGGCGAAGT
>JBHELD010000004.1:0-30786 GCA_046263255.1 Actinomycetota bacterium | reverse complement strand
CGCGCCGCCGACGAGCTCGCCGCCCTCCAGGTGTCCGTTCACGTAGGGGAAGACGTGGTCGGCGATCCCGCGGAGCCCGTACAGCGGGGGGAGGTCGCTGTAGCAGAGGCGCTCGTAGAGCTGCCGGTCGCCGAGGGGCTGCAGGCACTGGCCCTTGAAGTAGTACCCGGCAACGACGGCGGCGAGCGCGACCCACGTCGCCGTCAGCGCGGCACGGCGCCGCGGGTCGCGGCGCGGGTCGGGTTCCGCCACCGCTATGGATCGGGCTCCGGCGTCGGATCCCCGCTCGGCGGGATGATCGTCGGCCCCGGGTCCGGCGTCGGCGGCGGGGGCACCGGCGTCGGGGGCGGGGGCGTCACCTCGACCTCGGTCTCGCTCGGCTCGGGCGCCGGGGTCGGCTCGCCCGTCGGCGCCGCGGTCGGCGTCGCGGCCGGAGGCGCGGTGTTGATGACCTCGTCCGGCAGGTCGGTCGGCACCGGGAAGTCGACGACGTCCATCCCTGCAGTGGCCTGCGTCATGTACGCGTTCCAGATCGTCGCGGGGAACGAGCCGCCCGTCACCTCGATCCCCTGCACGGGCCGGCAGAGCACGGGATCGGAGCAGTAGCTCATGAGCGGCACGATCGGCTCGCTCTTCTTTCCCTCCGGTCGCTCGAGCGGGTAGCCCATCCACACGACGGTGGTGAGCTGCGGGACGTAGCCCGCGAACCACGCGTCGCGGTTGTTCTGCGTCGTCCCGGTCTTGCCGGCGGCGGGCCGCGGCAGGTCGACCGCCCCCGCCGCGGTCCCGGACTGCACGACGCCCTCGAGCGTCTGCGTCAGGACGTGCGCCGAGTTCTCCTCGACGACCTGCTCGTCGGCTCCCCTCGCCTCCTCCTCGCAGTCCCGGTCCCTGTCCTGCACGAACTCGAAGAGGCAGTTGCCCTCCGAGTCCTCGATCCATGCGACCGGCGTCACGTCGGGCAGCCGGCCGCCGGCGTCGACGCCCGCGTACGCGCGCGCCATCTCGAGCGGCGTGACGTCGAGCGAGCTGCCTCCGAGGGAGAGGCTGCAGTACGGCTCGATCTGCCCGCTCTTGCCGAACCCGAGGTCCTCGAGCAGGTGCGCCACCTCGTCGGGGCCGACCTCCGCGATCAGCTGTGCGTAGACCGTGTTGACCGACTGCGCGGTCGCCTGCTTCAGATCGAGCGTGCCGTACGAGCTGCCCCCGTAGTTCTCGACGTCCCACGGCTCGAGGCCCTCGAGGCACGGCTCCGCCGTTATCGACATCGGGCTGTGCCCGGAGAACCGCGACGAGGTGGAGATCCCGTCCTCGATCGCCGCGAGGAGCGTGAACGGCTTCAGCGCCGACCCGGCCTGGCGCCCCACGTCCGACGCGTAGTTGAACCCGCGCGCCTTCTTCACGTTGGCGAAGTCGCGGCCGCCGACGAACGCGCGTATCTGCCCGGTGGGGGTCATCGACACCAACGCCGCCTGCGGCTCGTCGGGAGAGGTCAGCGACGCGGCGACGGCATCCTCGGCGTACTGCTGCATCTCCAGGTCCAGCGTCGTGTGGATCTTGAGCCCGCCGGTGTAGAGGTCGGGCCCCAGCTTCGGGCCCAGCACGTCGCGCCGCAGCCACTCCATGAAGTACGCGGCCTTCTGCGTCTTCGGCGCGCCGGACGTCCGCGCGATGGCCTTGACCTTGCCGCGCGACGCCCGCGCCGCCTCGGCGCGCGTGATGAAGCCCTCGTCCACCATCTTCCGGAGCACCTGGTCGCGCAGCTGACGCGCGCCCACGGGGTTGGTCACGGGGTCGAGCCCCTCGGGGGACGGGATGATCGCGGCGAGGAACGCCGCCTCCTTGAGCGTCAGCTCGTCCGCGTGCTTGTCGAAGTACGCGCGTGCGGCGGCCTCGATCCCGTAGGCGCCGCGGCCGAGGTAGATCGTGTTCAGGTAGAAGCCGAGGATCTCGTCCTTCGAGTAACGGCGCTCGAGCTTGATCGCGAGCACGGCCTCCTTGATCTTCCTCGTGATCGTCCGCTCCGGCGTCAACACCGCGTTCTTCACGTACTGCTGCGTGATCGTGGAGCCGCCCTCGGCGATCTCGCCGCCGGTGAGGTTCTTCCACGCCGCGCGGGCGATGCCGCGGAGCGACACGCCGTTGTGGTCGTAGAAGTCGCGGTCCTCCGCCGCGATCACCGCCTCGCCGATGAACGGCCTCTCGTCGAGGAGCTCAGCGGTGTCGACGAGGAAGCGGCGCTCCTCGTCCGTGAAGGTGCCGATGACGTTGCCGTGGCGGTCGAACACCTCGGCGGACGAGTTGAGGTAGTCCACGTCCTCGGGCAGCGGGATCGACGCGAACGCGTACGTCAGCACGAGGATGCCCCCGCCGACGAAGGCCGCGCCGACCGGGATCAGCCATCCGTACCGCAGAAGCCACCGCTGCGCGCGCGTCCGGCCGGACCTCTTCTTGCGCTCCGCGCGGGACCGCCGCCGAAACCTCATCGGACGAGTCTAGTTATGCGCCTGCCGCTACTGCTGCCGCGCCTAGAGGAACCCGACGCGCAGCCCCCACACCGTGAGCCACGCGGCGGCCCCCGCAGTCGCGGCGCCGACGGCCGCCGTCGTCCAGACGGCCGGTGCGGGAAGCGGCCCCGGCGGCGACGCGGGCGCCGGGACGCGCTCCGGCTCCGGTTGCAACGCCACGCCCCACCGGCGCGAGGCGACGGCCGCACCCACGCCTCCCGCCGCAGCCGCCGCCTGCAGCAGCGTCGCCCCTCCCGTGGCGCCGAGACCCGCTTCGCTCCCGCCGAGCAGCCCCGGGCCCATCGCCACGGCGAACGAGGCTCCCAGCAACGCCCACGTGGCGAGAACCGCCTCCGGCACGAGCTCGCGCCCCCGCGTGCGCGCCGTCCGCGCCCCGAGGACGACGCCCCCGGCGAGCGCGGCGGGGAGGAGCGCGGCGACGGCCGTCCACGGCGCCGACTCGAGGGTCGAGGCGGCACCCGTCGCGCGGTCGAAGGCCGTGGTGACTCCCGCGAGGACGATGCCGAACCCCGCGGTCAGAGGCGCCGCGGCGATCAGGAGGCCGCGCTCGAACCCGGCGCGGTCGCCTGTGAAAGGCATCAGCACCGCGGCGGTGGCGCCCAGCGCCGCGGCCGCTCCGGCCAGAGGCGCGTGGCCCGGCGCCACGAAGCAGACCGCGAGCGCCAGTCCGGCCGGCCACGCGGCCGCGGCGCGGGGAGAGGGGGCGTCCCTCCACAGCGCGATCACAAGCGCACCCCCCGCGAGCGCGAGGACTCCGAGAGCGGCCCACGGCTCCGCCCGTCCGGCTCTGACGGCGAGCGCGACGGCCCCTCCGGCCAGCAAGGGCGCCGCAGCGACGGCCCCTGTGCCGGCCGCCGTCCCCGGGCCCGACCACGCGACCGCCCCCCGCGCGGCGGCCGCGACTGCGAGCAGCCAGAAGACCGCGCCGCGCCCCGGCACCCCGATCGTCCAGGTGTCCCCGCGCGCCACGTAGACGATCGCCGCGGCGCACAGCGCCGCATCCGAGACGGCGAGCGCCGGCCACACCCGCCGTGCCCGCGCCACCCCCGCGAGCGCCGCGAGCGCGACCGAGGAGCAGAGCCAGAACAGCAGCGCGGGGACGACGAACCGGCCGGTCGCTGCCAGCGCGAGCCCGGCCGACGCGACTCCGGCGAGCGCCGCGTCCGCGACGCCGCCTCGCCGCGCTCCCACGACCCCCACGACGACCCACGCGCACGCGATCGCACAGCCCGCGGGGACGCCGCCGGTGGGGTCGAGCGCAACGCTGCGCCAGCCACGGCCTCCCGCGGCGCCGGCGATCACCAGCGCGAGGCCGAGGCCCGCGCCGGCGGCGGCCGCCGCCTCGACGGCGCGACGGCGCGCCGCCCCGGACGCGAACGCGAACGGGAGCAACAGCGCGCCCAGCGCCGCGTGGCCAAGGCACAGCGCCCACGCCATCTACAGGGCCCTCGCCGCGAGCGCGGCCCCCGCGGCCGCGGCGGCCGCCCCTCCGGCGAGCGCCGCCCACCTCCACGTCGGGCGCCGGACGAGCACCAGCGCCGCTCCCGCACAGGCCGCCGCGACGGCGGCCGTAAGGACGACCCACCGGAGGGCCTCGAGCGCGCCCGCCCCGCCGAGGCCCCCACGCGGGATCGACGGCCCCCAGAAGACCGACACGATCAAGAGCGCGCCGGCGGCCGCCTCGGTGAGCCACGCGATCGTGACCGGCCGGGACGCGGCTCCGGCACGCGCGTCGGCGGCCCGGCCGGTCGAGAGCCACGCCGCGAGCGCTGCCACGGCACCCCCGGCCGCGACCCAGCATGCCGCCGCAGCCGCCGGCGGACCGACCAGCAGCGTGGGTCCGAGCACCCCCTGGATCCCCCTGAGGTCGCCGAGGTCGGCGGCGCCCCACCGCAGCGCGCCCACGCCCACGGCGCCGGCCAGGACCGCGAGCCCCGCGGCAAGCGCGGCGTCCTCGGGGGGCGGCGCGGAGGCGCAGCGCGCCAGCGTCACGAGCGCAAGGCCCCCGACGACGGCCATCACGGGCCCGCGCACGAAGCCCACGAGATACCCGAGGGCGAGGATCGTCCCCGCGGCGCGAGCCCCGACCGGCCAGGGGAACGTGGGTCTCGCGGGCGGCGCGCTCAATCCGCGGCGGAGCTCAGCCCCGGCTGCGGCGCTCCGGCCGGCGCGCGGGGGCCGCGAACCGGCGACCGGCGAGGTACGAGCGGATGAGGTGGTTCCACGAGCAGTCGACGCAGACCTCGACCACGTAGCAGGTGAACTGGTCGTGCTCGCGCGCGAGCTCCCGCAGCCACTCGTCCGGGTACACCACGCGGCCGTTGTTGCGCCGCAGGTCCTCGCCGTACACGTACCGGACGAGCCTCAGGGAGTCGTGGGAGCAGACGGGGCAGACCTTCCCGGCCTCCTCGCCGATGTTCTTCGCCGCCCGCATCAGCTCGGGATGGGCGTCGCAGACGTCGCTCGTGTCGAGCGCTCCGCGGCGCAGCCCGGCGATCGTCGAGCGGCGGGCGAGGCTGTAGTCGACGAAGGGACCGGAGGGCGGCGGCGGCGTGCGGGTGGGGTCGAACGACCTCCCTGAGATGGCCATCGCGAGATGCTAAACCCCCGGTCGCCGCGAAGACCGCGCCGCCGCCGCACGCGGACTTGACGGCCCGGCGGCCGTCACCCGCGCTGCGGCGAGGCTCTCCGGCCTCGCGCCGCACGGCCTCGCGGCGCCCCGTTTGCGCGCGTCGAGGTATCGTGGTGATATATCGGAGCGATATATCAGCGCGATAGCCAGACGCGGAGGACGCCGACCACAAGTGAAGCAGGCCGGGATGCTGGAGCTCCCCGTGCTGGGGCTCCTGAAGGAGAAGTCGATGCACGGCTACGAGCTGCGCAAGCAGCTCGGCGCGATGCTCGGCCCCTTCTGGCAGGTGTCGTGGGGCTCCCTCTACCCGACGCTCCGCCGGCTGACGAAGGCCGGCGCGATCGAAAAGCTCGCCGAGCCGGCGCCGCGTTCCCGGCGAGGGACCCGAGGCGGGTCGGCGAAGCCGGCGACGCTGTCACCGGGCCGCCGCAAGACCGTCTACCGGATCACCCCGGAGGGCGAGCGCATGTTCACCGCGATGCTCGAGGAGACGGCGGCCGCGGTCGACGCGGAGCACTTCACGCTCAAGCTCGCGTTCTTCCGGTACCTCCAGCCCGAGACGCGCCTCGCGCTCCTCGAGCGGCGGCGGGCCTACCTCCAGGAGAAGCTGGCGCAGTTCAAGACGAACCTCAGGGACTACCGCGAGCGGATCGACAGCTACACCCTGTCGCTGCAGAACCACGGAATGGCCGCAACCGAGAGCGACATCGCATGGATCGACGAGCTCATCAGGGAGGAGCGCTCGCTGGAAGCCGGCAGCGCCAATCCCTCGGGGATCTGACGAAGGGCGGCCTCGGCCGGCCTCCAGCACTGAAAAAAAGGGGGAAGCTCGAATGGCACAGGTGAAGGTCGGGATCGTCGGCGTCGGCAACTGCGCGTCGTCGCTCGTGCAGGGAGTCGAGTACTACGCCAAGGCGCGCGCCGACGAGCACGTGCCCGGGCTGATGCACGTCGAGCTCGGGCCGTACCACGTCTCCGACGTCGAGTTCTCGTGCGCGTTCGACGTCGACTCCGCAAAGGTCGGGCTCGACCTCGCCGATGCGATCTGGAAGGAGCCGAACAACACGATCAAGTTCGCCGACGTGCCGGCCGCCGGCGTCGAGGTCCTGCGCGGCCACACCTACGACGGCCTCGGCCGCTACTACCGCGAGGTCGTCTCCGAATCGCCTCTCCCCCCCGTCGACGTCGTCAAGGTCCTGCGCGAGACGCAGACCGACGTCCTCGTCTCGTACCTCCCCGTGGGCTCGGAGCAGGCCGCGCGCTTCTACGCAGAGCAGGCGCTCGAAGCCGGAGTCGCGTTCGTCAACTGCATGCCCGTCTTCATCGCGACGAACGAGGAGTGGGCGCAGCGGTTTGTCAAGAAGGGCGTCCCGATCATCGGCGACGACATCAAGAGTCAGCTGGGGGCGACGATCAGCCACCGCGTGCTCTCGAAGCTCTTCGAGAACCGCGGCGTCACGATCGATCACACGTACCAGCTGAACTTCGGCGGCAACATGGACTTCATGAACATGCTGGAGCGCTCGCGCCTCCAGTCGAAGAAGATCAGCAAGACGCAATCCGTGACGTCGCAGATCGACCACGGCATCGACAAGGAGGACATCCACATCGGCCCGTCGGACCACGTGCCGTGGCTGAAGGACCGCAAGTGGGCCTACATTCGTATCGAGGGACGGGAGTTCGGCGACATCCCCGTCAACGTCGAGCTGAAGCTGGAGGTATGGGACTCACCGAACTCGGCCGGTGTCGTGATCGACGCGGTCCGCTGCGCGAAGCTCGCCCTCGACCGCGGCGTCGGCGGCCCGCTGCTCGGCCCGAGCGCCTACTTCATGAAGTCTCCTCCGGTGCAGTACACGGACGCGGAGGCGCACGAGCTCGTCGAGCGGTTCATCCGCGAGGACGCCGGCGGCGGCAACGGCCGCACGGCGTCGAGCGGGCTGCACCTGGACGTGGCGCAGAACGGGCTGTCGCTCGACCCGGACCCGGCGCTGAGGCGCGGGGCCTAGCTCCTTTCGTCCCGACGGCGCGCCCGTGACGGGCGCGGCCGGACAGGCGCGCGGGCGCGGCGGCGTCCCGGTCCGCGAGCTCCTGCGGGAGCGCGACGTCAGGACGCTGCTCGTCGCGCAGTGGACGGGCCAGGCGTCCGACGGGCTCGCTCAGGCCGCGTTCGCGGAGGCGCTGATCCTCGGCCCCCTCGGCGGCGAGACACCGGGCCGGATCCTCGTGGCGTTCGCGGTCACGCTCGTCCCGTACTCGCTGCTCGCGCCGCTGCTCGGCGTCTTCGTCGATCGCTGGCGGAGGCGCGAGCTGATGGTCGCGACGAACGCGGCGCGGGCGGTGCTGCTGGTCACCCTCCCGCTGTGGGCCGAGCTCCTTCCCGGCGACGCCGCGCTCTACGCCGGCGTGCTGATCGTGCTCGGCCTCGGCCGCCTGTTCCTCGTGACGAAGGGTGCGGTCCTGCCGGTCGTGCTTCGAGAGCACCACCTCCTGCGCGGGAACGCGCTGTCGAGCGGCGGCGGGATGATCTCGGCGCTCCTCGGCGGCGTCGCCGGCGTGGGGATCGTCGGATGGCTCGGCCCCCGCCCCTCGTTCGCCGCGGCGGGAGTCGTGTATGGCGTAGCGGCCGTGACTGCGCGGCGGCTCACGCGACCTTTCGCCCATCCCCACGCACCCGACGAGACGATCGCCGCGGCGGCCGTGCGCGTCGGCAGAGAGCTCGTGGAGGGACTGGTCGAGATCGCTCGGCGGCCGCGGGCGCGGCTCCCGCTGGGGGCGATCTTCGTGCTGCGGACGATCGGGATGATCGTCGCGATCGCGGCGATCCTCGTGATCAAGAGCGAGTACCCGGACGCCGGCGACAGGTTCGGCCGTCTCTCCTCGAGCGCGCTCGCGCTCGGCAGCGCGGGCCTCGGCGCCTTCGCCGGCGCGGTCACCGCGCCCGCGGTCGGGCGGTGGCTCGCGAAGCCGGGCCTGGTCGTCGCCGGGTTCGTCGTCTCGGGCGCGGGCATCGCCGCGCTGGGGGGGCTGAGGAGCATCCCCGCCGTCCTGGTGCTGACCGCGGTCGGAGGCTACGGCGGCTTCCTCACGAAGGTCGCGGTGGACGCGCAGGTGCAGGAGGCCCTTCCCGACGAGTACCGCGGCCGCGCCTTCTCGCTGTACGACATCCTCTACAACCTCGCGAGCGTGGCCGCGGCAGGCGTGATGGTCCTGGGACAAGACGTCGCGCTGCGCCCGATGTTCGTCGGCACCGGCATCGCGACGCTCGCCCTCGCCGCCGGCGTCGCGGCGACGATGACCCGCGCCGGGATGCCGCTCACCGAACGCGCGCCCGTTTAGCATGCGCGCCTCTGGCGGCCCGCTCCGGAGCCGCCCGGACGTCCTGGGGTCGAGGTCGTGACGGAGAAGGTGGTCGTGGTGGGCGCGGGGCCGGCGGGTCTCGCCGCCGCTCGAGAGCTCGCGTCGCGCGACATAGCCTCGGTCGTCGTCGACCGCAACGACCGGCCGGGCGGTCTCGCGCGGACGATCTGGCGCGACGGCTACGGCTTCGACCTCGGCCCCCACAGGTTCTTCACGAAGAACCGCGAGGTGCTGTCGTTGTGGCGGGAGGTCCTCGGCGACGACCTGCTCGAGGTCGACAGGCTCACGCGCATCCACTACCGCGGCAAGTTCTTCGCCTACCCGCTGAAGCCGCTCGACGCGCTCGCGAAGCTCGGCCCGCTGACGACCGTGCGCGCGCTCGCGAGCTACGCCGCGCAGCGGATGAAGAGAGACGCGCGCGAGCCCGAGAGCTTCGAGGACTGGATCGTGGGGCAGTTCGGCCGCGTGCTGTTCGAGGTGTTCTTCAAGTCCTACACCGAGAAGGTGTGGGGGATCCCCTGCGACCGGATCGGCAGCGAGTGGGCGACGCAGCGCATCAAGGGCCTGAACCTGACGCAGGCCGTGCGTCATGCCTTCCGCTCCGGGCGCGACGCGAAGGTGCGCTCGCTCGTGGAGCGGTTCTACTACCCGCGACGCGGGGCGGGGCAGCTCTACGACCTGATCGCCGCCGGCCTCGCGGACGCGGGGACGGAGGTGCGGCTCGGGACGACGGTCACGCGCCTCGAGCACGACGGCGGCCGAATCGTCGCCGCGGCCTGCTCGCCCGGGCCGGACCTGCCCGTCCGGCACGCGTTCGTCAGCGCCCCGATCACGACCGTCGTCAAGGTGCTCGACCCGCCGGCGCCGGACCACGTGGTCGCGGCGGCGGACTCGCTCTTCTACCGGAGCCACGTCACCGTCAACCTGATCGTCGACGCGCCGCCGCCGTTCCCCGACAACTGGATCTACGTCCACTCCCCCCAGCTGCGGATGGCCCGCGTGGCGAACTACGCGACGTTCAGCCCGGAGATGATCGGCCGGCCCGGGACGTGCGGGCTGAGCGTCGAGTACTTCTGCTTCGAAGGCGACGACGTGTGGACGATGGACGACGAACGGCTCGTGGGGTTCGCCGCGTCCGAGCTGGACGAGGCCGGCCTCGTCGAGACGCGGCTCGTACGCGACGGCTTCGTCGTGCGCGAGCCGGACTCGTACCCGACGTACTACCTGGGCCATCGCCGCGCGTTCCGGACGCTCTTCGACCACTGCAGCCGGTTCGCGAACCTCTCGCTGATCGGCCGCGCCGGGCTGTACCGCTACAACAACCAGGACCACGCGCTGCTGACGGGCCTCTACGCGGCGCGCAACTACGTCGGAGAGACGGACGTCGACCTGTTCGAGATCAACCCCGAGGACGAGTACATCGAGGAGGTCCGCGCCCGCTGACGGGTTCCTCGGTCAGCGTCGACGAAGCACGCGGACACAAGCCAGAGCTACGCCGAGGGCGGTCAGCCCTCCGAGGACGGCGGCGATCGAGGTCGCAGATCCTCCATCCGGGGGTGCGGCTCGGCCGGCGCGATCGAGGTGCCGTCGGTCCTCGCGTGACCGATGCCCCTCGCCGCGGGTATCCGTGGGTCCGGCGGGACGGCCCCGCGACGTCTTCCCTCCTTGGGCAGGAAACGATGCGGCGGCCTCGTCGGGCGGGCCCGCGACCGGGCACGCCGTGCGCCACGAACGCAGCCCGGTGGAGCACAGGATCGGCGCGGCGGGTCGATCGAACGCTCCCAGCGGCGCCGCGAGGACACGATCGCCCGCCACCGCGAGAGCGGTCACGCCGCGGTCGAGATCGCTCGCGCCGCCGACCTTTCGCCACGTTCGACCGCCGTCGGAGCTCCTGTAGACGCCTCCCGCCAGCCTGCCGGACCCGCCGGGCTTCCCGGACAACGAGATCAGCCCGAGGTACGCGGACCCTCTCGGCGCCGCGGCATCGAAGTCACGCGAGAACGCCATCGCAGGGACCGTCCAGATGAGCCGGCGGGGGTCCGGGGGCACGACGGTCACCGGACGAAACGTGGCGCCGCCGTCGTCGGAGCGGAAAAGCCCGCCTCTCTGGTGGGCGGCAAAGATCGTCGCGTCGTTAGCGAACCCCGGCGAGACGAACGGCACTGCGACCCCCGGCTGCGCGTCGACGACCGCGGCCTTCGAGCACAAGAACCCCTCGTCGCATTTCTGGAGGACGGGCAGCCCCGTGCTCGAATCGGTACCGGACGCGAAAGCCGACGGCTGGCCGGGGGGAACCTCCGGCCAGTCCGGATGGAATACCAGCTGCGCGTTCTCTAGCGCTGTGCCGGGAACGGCCCGCACACCGCCGCCCGGGACCGTCAGCAGGTGTTGCCCCGTCTCGCCCGACGCGAGGGCCGCAACTCGGCCGCCCCCCAGCGGGCGTGCGTCGACATGTCCCGTGGGCGCCCGGAGAGTCTCGAAAGAGAGCCCGCCGTCCATGCTCACCTCGATCCCGGCGGTACCGGGCGAGATCAGGACGTCTTCGTCTCCGCCGCGCGCTAAGACGAGCTGCGTCCCGGACCAACCCCGCGCGGCGAGGCGCGTCCACGAAGCCCCGCCGTCGGTGGAGCGGAACAGTCGCATGCACCCGGTCTCGCACCGGAAGGTCCGCTGGACCGAGTACAGCGTGTGGTTGGAGGCGTACTGCGGCGAAGGCGCAACCGAAGCGACCCATACTCTCCGAGCCGGCGCGGGTCCAGCCGGAGGGGCCGGCGCGAGGCAGACCGTCAGCGCGGACGCGGCGGCGAGGCGCAGGATCCGACGTCTCACGAAGCTACGACCGGACGTGGTCGGCGAGGCGGGAGGAAGGCGTTGCCGGCTCCGGCGACTCCCCTCAGGCGTCTAGAGGCCCGCGAAGATGCTGACCTGCCCCGACCCCGAGGTGCTCGAGATCGGGCACGGGTTGTCGGGCACCAGCGCGCCGACCTTCGCGTGTGCATCGGTGGCCGCCTGGCTGGTGACGGTCACCTGGAAGACGCCACCGAGGATCATCCGCAGCTCGAACGCTCCTACGCCGGGGCCGTCCACGAACACGATCCCGCAGTTCCCGAAGTAGTTCATCCCGAACCCGCCGGAGGGACCGGGGCCCGGGACGGGGACGGCGACGAGGTTCCCGCCTTCGTTCACGAGCACCCGGGCGCAGAGATCCTGGGTGTAGCTGAATCCCGCGCTGCCGGACAGAGGCGTGACGGTCAGGGCCGGGCTGAACGTATAGGTGTTCGTCTCGGAGCAAACCGACACCCCGCCTGCCGAGGCGCCGTTCGGAAGCGCCAGGATCACAAGCCCCGCGATTGCGGCTACGGCGACCACAGACTTGATCCGCCGGCTCATAGTCATCCCTCCCTGCTCACGCCGAGCAAGCCCGATCCGGGCCTTAACTCGTGGTTTGTCCGCGATGCAACGATATAGGGAGGATCGTCAGCCGGTCAATCCGCGGCTACGGGACGAGCCGGAACACGATCACGGCGCCGTGGTCCTCCCGCGTCACCGGCAGACCTTCGACCGGCGTCGTCGCGACGTCCGCCCAGGGAGTCTTCTCCGCGAGCGCCGGGTGGAAGACGACCGACGACACGCCGAGGGATGCGAGATACCCGATCGACGCGGCGTCGGGGAAGCCGGCGGTGTTCGCCCGCACCTCGTCGAGCGTGCGCGGCGTGAACGCGCCGAGCCCGTTGACCATCTCGGGAAACCCGTCGGTCGAGAAATAGGTGTAGACGCGGTCGGTCTGCTCGTCGCTCGGAAGGTGCAGCTGAGGGGCCGGCGCCTCCACCGCGGCGGCGGGGACCGCCGGGGCAGGCGTCACCGAGATCCGCCCGGCCCCCTCGACCACGACCGCCAGCGCGAGCCCCGCGGCGACCCAGCCCCCGCGGCGGTCGGCGCGCACGGCGCGGACGGCGACCTCCGCGCCGAACGCCGCCAGGAGAGCCAGCCCCAATGACGTCAGCGTCACGAGCCGCCCGGGCGTCCGGACCCCCTGCCAGCCGGGCGCGAGCTCGTACAGCGCGCCGTACAGGTAGTCGCCGAACCACGGGCTCGTCCCGAGAGCGAGCAGCGCGGTCACGAGGGTGCCGGCGGCCAGCGCCCATCGGAGGCGCCGTCGCAGCGATCCGGCGGCCGCGCCGGCGATCGCCAGCACCGTCGTGACGGCCCCCGGGAACAACGACTGCTCGGTCGGCCGCCGCAATGCGTCGCGCGCGGCGTCGGTCGCTCCGCCCCACAGCCTGTTGCCGTCCGGCGCCGCGAGGAAGGCCGCCGCGGGCGGCGAGTACAGGTCCACCTCCCTCTCCGTTCGGGCGGCGGCCGGATGCTCCCGCGCGACGCGGAGGTACGGGATCGCCTGCCACGTCGAGTACACGAGCAGGACGGCGACGCCCGCGACCGTCGGCACGACCAGCCTCCTGTCGTAGTTGCGCCAGCCGCGCGTCGCGGCCGGCGCGAGGACGCAGACGCCCGTCACCAGCAGCAGGTACGCGAGCTGCAGACCCAGAGAGAACCCGATCGCGACCTGCCACGTCGCGACGAGCCACCCCGCGAGGACCCAGCCGGGCCGGCTCCGGCCGTACCCGCGGACCAGCGCGAACAGCGCGAGCGGGATCGCGCCGCTCGAGATCACGTGGAGGTGCGTCGCCTGGTCCGACCGGAACGGCGCGTACGCGAACGCCGCCCCCGCCACGGCGGCCGCGACCGGAGAAGCGCCCAGCTCGCGCGCGAGGAGGAACGCGGCGAAAAACGGCAGCGCGTACGCGCAGAGGAACAACAGGTTGTACCTGACCAGTGCGGCCGTGCTCCCGCTTCCGAGGATCCCCGCCGGCGCGTAGCCGATCAACGCGTCGGAGAACGCGAAGGAGTCCTGCTCCGGCCAGAAGACGTTCGCCTCGAACAGGTCCGCCGGCGTCGCCAGGGCGTGGCCGCCCCAGGCCACCTGCCATGCCTGGATGTAGGGATCGCCGAAGCCCACCTCGGGGACGTGCGATCCGAGCCGAGCGGGAAGCGGCCAGGTCGTGACGAGCGCGAGGAAGACCGCGGCCGCCGCCGCCGCGACGACCTCGCGCGCCGACACGCCCTCCCGAGCGGGACCCCGCTGCTCGCGCGCCATCCCGTGACCGTAGAGGAACATGCGGGGCCCCACTGGCAGAATGACGGGGTGGCGCGGGGAAGACGGCATCGGAGGACGACTCGCTGAGGCGTCACAAGCGCGCTCTTGCGATCACGCTGCTGTCGCTCGCGTTCTGGACCGCGTGGAACTACGCGCGCCCCGAGTGCAACGCCAACGGCGACTTCAGCTGCGGGGCCTTCACCGACCACTTCACGCACGTGGGCCTGGCGCGGGTCTTCACCCGCGTCGGATTCGACATCTACGACGGCCCCCGCGGCGAGCTCGGGCGCCCGTTGACGCCGGAGGAGCAGGCGGCGCTGCCCGAGGACCTGCGCCCGAAGGGCGACCTCCGCACGATCGACGGCTGGCCTGCCGACAAGCCGCTCGTCATCACGTGGCCGACGATCCCGTCGTTCTACCCGCCGGGCGACCTCGTGATGTTCGCGCCGGTAGCCGCGGCGTACTCGTTCACGGGGATGTCGTTCACGGAGATGAACCTCGCGACGATCGAGCTGCTCCTCGTCTACGCGCACGTGACGATCTTCCTCATGCTGCTCGTCAACGCGCGGAGCCCGGCCCGCGGAGCGACCGAGGCGCTCCCGATCGTGCTCGCGTACTTCCTGATCATCCGGTGGACGATCGACGGGTTCTACGACGGCGGCTGGATCGCGCCGCTGGTCGTCGCGCCGCTGTTCATCGTGCGGCGGGCGGGGCTCCAAACGATGACGCTCTTCGCGCTGAGCCTCTTCGCCCACTACAGGGCGTTGTTCCTGCTTCCGTGGGGCGTCCGCGGGCTCGTCGACTTCGTGCGCGGGCGGGAGTGGGGGTCCTGGAGCCTCCGCAAGACCGCCATGGCGGGCACGACGCTCGTGATGGGGGGCCTCGCGGCCGCGACGTTCTTGGTCTCCCGCGAGGCGATATCGCAGCACCAGATGACGAGCATCTTCAACCCCTCGTACGCGTCGTTCCAGCGCGACAGCCTGATCGCGCTCGGGCTGGTCACGATCCCGGGCGCGCTGGTGTTCGCGTGGAGGCGGGCGTGGCTCGAGCTCCTCACGCTGCTGTGGGTCGTGGCTCTGATCACGCAGCTTCCCGAGACGTATCCGTGGGACGTGCTCGCGCTGGTCCCGTGGCTCGTGGCGCCGGCGCTGTCGCCTTCGGCCGAGGACTCCGTGGTCCGTCAGGTCCGGACGGCGACGGTCTTCCTGATCGGGGTCGTCGCCTTCACGAGCCCCATAACCGCGCTGAACCTCGACTGGCTCCGGGTCGTGGTCGACCAGCTCATACCCTGACCTGGCCGTACGATGGCTGGCCCCAAAGATCGAGGGCGGTGCGATGACCTTCTCCAACGACGTCGTGATCATCGGCGGCTGCGGCCACGTCGGCCTGCCGCTCGGCCTCGCCTGCGCGGACCAGGGGCTCTCGGTCGTCCTGCACGACGTCGACGAGGCGGCGGTCGCGTGCGTGAACCGGGGGGAGATGCCCTTCCAGGAGGAGGGGGCCCCTGACGTGCTGCGGCGCGTCGTCGGAGAGCGCCTGATCGCCACGACCGACCCGTCGGTCCTGAAGACGGCCGAGGTCGTCGTCATGGTCATCGGCACGCCGGTCGACGAGCACATGAACCCCGACCCCCGCGCGGTCCCGCGCGCGCTCGAAGGCGTCAGCGGGAGCCTCGTCGACGGGCAGCTCCTGGTGCTGCGCAGCACGGTCTATCCCGGGGTGACGGCGCGGATCGAGCGGTTGCTCGCAGAGGCCGGCCTCGAGGTGGACGTCGCGTTCTGCCCGGAGCGCATCGCGGAGGGGAAGGCGATGACCGAGCTGTACGAGCTCCCCCAGATCGTCGCCGGGCGGACGGAGCGCGCGACCGAGCGGGCCGAGAAGTTCTTCCGCGCGCTCACCGCGGAGGTGGTCGTGCTGTCGCCGGAGGAGGCGGAGCTGGCGAAGCTCTTCACGAACACGTGGCGCTACGCCAAGTTCGCGATCTCGAACCAGCTCTACATGATGGCGAACGACTTCGGCCTCGACTTCGAGCGGATCAGGTCCGCGCTCGCGTACGACTACCCGCGGGCGGCCGACCTGCCGCGCGCGGGCTTCGCCGCGGGGCCGTGCCTGTTGAAGGACACGATGCAGCTCGCCGCGTTCAACAACAACAACTTCGTCCTCGGCCACGCGAGCATGATGGTCAACGAGGGCCTGCCGCTGTACCTCGTGTCGCGTCTCGAGCAACGGTTCTCCCTGGCCGACAAGACCGTCGGGATACTCGGGATGGCGTTCAAGGCCGAGTCCGACGACACACGCTCCAGCCTCAGCTACAAGCTGAAGCGCATCCTCCGGTTCAAGGCGGCAGACGTGCTCTGCACCGACCCCTACGTCACGACCGACCCCGACCTGCACGACCTCGGCGCGGTCCTGGAGCGCTCGGACCTCCTCATCGTCGGCGCGCCGCACCGCTGCTATGCCGAGATCACGCCGCGCGTCCCCGTCGTCGACGTCTGGAACCTGCTCGGCAAGGGGGTCCGCGTGTGAAGCCGCGCGTCTCGGTCGTCGTACCGGTGTACGAGGAGGGCGAGCAGGTGGTGCCCGCGCTCGAGCGGATCTTCGAGGCGGTCACGCTGCCGGCCGAGGTCCTCGTGGTGTTCGACTCGCTCGACGACTCGACGGTCCCGTGGCTCGAGAAGCACGCGGAGCACGAGCCGCGGCTCGTCCCCACGCTGAACACCTACGGGCGCGGGCCCGCGAACGCGATCCGCTTCGGGATCGACGCCGCGACCGCCGACGTCGTCGTGGTGACGATGGCCGACGGGTGCGACGACCCCCAGCAGATCGACGACCTCGTCCGGCTCGTGGAGCGCGGCGTCGTCGTCGCGGCCGGGTCACGCTACATGAACGGCGGTCAGCAGGTCGGCGGCCCTGCGCTGAAGGGGATGCTGTCGCGCCTGGCCGGGCGCAGCCTCCACCTCCTCGCGCGCGTCGGCACGAACGACGCGACGAACTCCTTCAAGGCCTACTCCCGCGACTTCGTGAAGGCCGTCGGCATCGAGTCCGACTCCGGCTTCGAGGTCGGGATCGAGCTCGTCGCGAAGGCGCGGCGGCTGCGTCTGCCGGTGGCCGAGGTTCCGACGATCTGGCTCGACCGCACGACCGGCATGTCGAACTTCAAGCTCCTGCGGTGGCTGCCTCGCTACCTCAGGTGGTATCGCTTCGCGTTCGGGCCGAAGCTGACGCTCGACGAGCTGAAGGCGAAGGGGAACGCCGCGTGAACGTGGTCGTCACCGGCGCGGCCGGCTTCATCGGCGGGTACGTCGTGGAGAACCTCCTCTCCAAGGGATACACCGTCACCGGGGTCGACAACTTCTCGAAGTACGGGCGCGTCGCGAAGTCGTACGACGACCACCCCGCGTACACGCTCGTGGAAGGCGACGTCCGCGACACCGACTTGATGACGAAGCTGCTGACCGACGCCGACCACTTCGTCGCGGGCGCCGCGATGATCGGGGGCATCGCGTACTTCCACACTTACGCGTACGACCTCCTCGCGACGAACGAGCGGATCATCGCCTCGTCCTGCGACGCAGCGCTGGAGGCGTTCGGCTCGGGGCCCTTGCAGAAGGTGACGTACATGAGCTCCTCGATGGTGTTCGAGTCCGCGCCCACGTGGCCGAGCTACGAGGGGCAGGAGAGGGAGATCCCGCCCCCGCGCTCGTCTTACGGGTTCCAGAAGCTCGCCGTCGAGTACTTCGCGCGGGCCGCGTGGGACCAGTACCGGCTGCCGTACACGATCGTCCGTCCGTTCAACTGCGTCGGCGTCGGCGAGCAGCGCGCGCTCGGCGAGACCGAGGTGCTGAGCGGCAACGTGCGGCTGGCGATGAGCCACGTCGTGCCGGACCTCGTGCAGAAGGTGGTGAAGGGCCAGGATCCGCTGCGGATACTCGGCGACGGCTCGCAGACGCGTCACTACACCTACGGCGCCGATCTCGCAGAGGGGATCGTGCTCGCGATGGAGCACCCGGATGCTCTGAACGAGGACTTCAACCTCTCGACGGAGGAGTCGACGACGGTGCTGGAGCTCGCCGAGCTCATCTGGAGGAAGATCAAGGGCCCCGGCGTTCCCTTCCGCTACGAGTGCGAGGAGCCGTTCGAGCACGACGTGCAGAAGAGGATCCCGGCGACCGGCAAGGCCAAGCGGATCCTGGGCTTCTCCGCCGGCACCACGCTCGACGAGATGCTCGACGAGGTCATCCCGTGGGTGACGCGCGCGGTCGAGGCAGGGACGATCTAGCGAGCCGTCGCGCCCCTCCGCGCGCAAACGTACGCACGGCGCACGTTTTTGCGCAGTGAAGGGGCTACGGCTTGCGCGCCACGAGCATCAGCTCGGGGTGCTCCAGGTCCGGGGGCCGCTTCGCGAAGTCCCCCGGCTCGACCGCCCACACCGCCTCCGGCACCAGGCCCACCCCGAGGGCCAGCAGGCGCAGCTCCCGAGCGGTGTAGACGCTCGTCCACAGGTCGACGCGGTGGTCGGCGCCCGACTCGTCCTTCACCGTCGTCTCCTCATGCACGACCCCGGCGTCGGCGTCGAACGCCGCCTCGGGCCGCGGGTGAGACGCCTCGTACAGCGCGCTGAACGCCGTGAGGACGACGCGGCCCCCGCGCCGCGCCGCTTCGGCCATGCGGCGCAGGACGGTCGAGTCGTCGCCGCCCATCAGCCCGAACGCTCCCTGGCAGATCGAGATCACCGCGTCGAACTCGCCGTCGAACGGCATCTGCCGCGCGTCGACGTGGAAGAACGACGCCCCGACGCCGGCCCCGCGCGCCGCGGCCGCGGCGAGGTCGAGGAACCGGCGCGAGACGTCGACGCCGGTGACGGCAAGCCCTGCCGCCGCGAGCGCGACGGCGTGGCGGCCGGGGCCGCAGCCGACGTCGAGCACCCGGCTCCCGCTCGGAAGCCGGAGCAGGTCCAGGAGGAACGCGACCTCCCGGCCGGTGCCCTTCGTGAAGCTGTAGCGGAGGTAGGACGCACCGAGGAGGTCGCCGACCGCCTCGAAATACGGCTCCCGCGGGTGGGGCCGCGGCCTCACGAACCCTCGGGCGCCGGCGCCTGCGGCTCCGGCGAGGCCGGGCTCGGCTGCTTCTTCTTCTCCTTGGGCGGGGCCCTGTCGCCCACCGGCTCGATCCCCTCGGACCTCGCCCAGGCGTCGAGCCGCGCGAACGCCTCGTCTTGGTCCAGCGGCCCCTCGTCGAGCCTTGTCTCGAGCAGGTGCGCGAGCGCCTTGCCCACCACCGGCCCCCCCGGGACCCCCAGGTACCGCATGACCTGGAACCCGTCGAGGTCGGGGCGGATCCTCTCGATCTCCTCGCGCGCCGCGAGGTCGGCGATCCACGCCTCGAGCTCGTCCATGCGCGCGCTCAGCCGCTTCGCCTTCGCGGCGTCGCGGGTCGTGCAGTCGGCGCGCACCAGCGTGTTGAGGGCTCCGAGCAGCGGCCCCGCGTCCCTCACGTAGCGCCGGACGGCGGAATCGGTCCAACCGAGCCTGTACGTGTGGAAGCGGTGGTGCAGGAAGATCAGCATCCGCACCTGCTCGACGACCTCGTTCGGGAACCGCAGCTCGCGCAGCCGCCTCTCGGCCATCTTGGCGCCGACGACCTCGTGGTGGTGGAAGGTCACGCCGCGGGGGCCGATCTGCCGCGTCTTCGGCTTGCCCACGTCGTGCAGCAGCGCGGCCAGCCTCAGCACGAGCACCGGCGGGGTCCTCTCGACGACCGCGAGCGTGTGCCGGAAGACGTCCTTGTGCCGGTGCACCGGGTCCTGCTCGAGCTTCAGCGAGCCCAGCTCCGGCAGGAAGAGGTCGGTCAGCCCGGTGCGGTCGGCGAGCCCGAGAGCGCGCGCCGGCGCGGGCCCCACCAGCAGCTTCGAGAGCTCGTCCCGGATCCGCTCCGCCGAAACGGTGCGGATCTGCTTCCGGAGGCGCTCGATCGAGTCGAGGACCTCGGGCACGATCCGGAAGTCGAGCTGCGAGGCGAAGCGAAACGCCCGCAGCATCCTCAGCGGGTCGTCCGAGAACGAGTCGTCCGGGTCGACCGGCGTGCGGAGCAGCTTCGCGGCGAGGTCGGCTCGGCCGCCGAACGGGTCGATCGCCTTCATCCCCGGGAGCTGGACCGCCATCGCGTTGACCGTGAAGTCCCGGCGCGAGAGGTCCGTCTCGATGTCCGCGGCGAACGTCACCTCGGGGTGGCGCGACGACGGCTGGTAGGTCTCCGTGCGGAACGTCGTGATCTCGGTGTGGATCCCGCCGATCTCGGCCCCCACGGTCCCGAACTCGCGGCCCTGGAGCCAGAGGCTCCGCGTGAGCGGCCCGACGATCGCGATCGTCTCGTCCGGCGTCGCGTCGGTCGCGAAGTCGAGGTCGGCATGTGTCCGGCCCAGCCACGCGTCCCGGACCGGCCCCCCGACGAGGTAGAGCTCGTGCGACGCCTTCTCGAAGCGCGCCGCGAGGTCCATGACCGGCGAGCCCTCCGCCAGCAGCTCGCTCAGGGCCGGCGCAGGAGCTGGGGTCTCCGCCATGAGACCCTCACCCTACGAGACGGGCTGCAACCCCTCCTGACGCAGGGCGATCGTGAAGTCGTGCGAGTTCGTCGCCGCACGCATCGCGTCGTCGAGCGTGACGAGGCCCGACCGGTAGAGCGCGAGCAGCGCCTGGTCGAACGTCTGCATGCCGTAGAACGACGACTCCGCCACGATGTCGTGGATCATGTGCGTCTGCTCCGGGTTCAGGACCAGGTCGTGGATGCGCCCGTTCATGACGAGGACCTCCACGGCCGGGATCCGGCCCCTCTCGTCGGCGCGGGGGATCAGTCGCTGCGACACGATCCCCTTCAGCGAGGCCGCCAGCGACACGCGCACCTGCTTCTGCTGGTGCGGCGGGAAGAAGTCGATGATGCGGTTCACCGTCTCGGATACGTCGGTCGTGTGCAGCGTCGAGATCACGAAGTGCCCGGTCTCCGCGGCCTGCAGCGCCGCCTTCACGGTCTCGGGGTCGCGGATCTCGCCCACGAAGATCACGTCGGGGTCCTGACGCATCGCGGCCCTCAGCGCGGTCGCGAAGTCTGCGGTGTCGTGGCCGATCTCGCGCTGGTTCACGATCGCCATCCGGTCGGGGTGCAGGATCTCGATCGGGTCCTCGATCGTGAGGATGTGGCAGGAGCGCGTGGCGTTGATGTGGTTGAGGATCGCCCCGGTGGTAGTCGTCTTGCCCGACGAGGTCGGCCCCGTGACGAGCAGCATCCCGCGGTGCTCGTCGGCCAGGGACCGGACGATCGGGGGCAGGCCGAGCGTCTCGAACGCGGGGCTCCCCGGCAGGACGCGCCTGCACGCCATCCCGAGCGACCCCCGCTGGCGGAAGACGTTGACCCGGAAGCGGCCCAGGCCGTGCTCGGAGTAGGCGAAGTCGACCTCCCCCTTCTCCTTGAACATGCGCGACTGGTCGTCGTTCATGAGCTCCAGGGCGGCGCGCTCGCAGTCCGGAGCGGTCATCGCGGGAAAGTCGGTCCTCACGAGGTGACCATTGATCCGGACATACGGCGGTCCTCCGGCCTTGACGTGCAGGTCGGATCCCTTCTTGTCGACTACGTACCGCAAGAAGTCGTGGACGCTCGCCATTCTGCTCTCAGTCGCTTTCGTGAAGGTGGGGAGATCTCTCACGGGATAGTTCGGCACCCGCCCGGCCCCCATTGAGCGCGCGTTCTCTTTCGCGATCGGGCGAACTCGCTGCGTTCGCCCCGCCTGGTTTGCTCCCTTCCCACCCCGGGTAAGCAAGCTCCCGCCAGGGCAGGACACGCTTCCGGTCGGCGAGCGCCGGGGGACGGAGCACGGACGAAGCATCGCCTCGGCGATGCTCCGAGCAAGAAAGGACTCACGTGGAAGAGACCAGGAAGATGTCGCGAGCGGAGGCCGGCCGGAAGGGTGGCCGGACGACCAAGGAGCGCTACGGCGAGGAGCACTTCGGCCGCATCGGCAAGATCGGCGGCAAGAAGGGCGGCGAGACCACCAAGGAACGTTACGGTTCGGAGTTCTACCAGAAGATAGGCCGCCTCGGCGGCTCGAAGTAGCCCGAGCGGTACCGGGGCACCTCCTCCGGGAGGTGCCTTTACGCGTCCCGACGCTTGCCCGCCCGGTGTCCTTATGCTGGCGAGCATGCGCTGCCGCCCCGGCGCGGCCCCCTTCGTCGTAGCGGGGCTGCTCCTGTGCCTGCTCGGTTCGCCCGCCGCCGCTCAGGTGGAGGGCGAGCCGCCCGCGCTGGGGCCGTACGGTCTCCGGCTGGTCCACCAGCCGTTCTGGCACGGTTCCGGGCAGACGCTCGACATCGGGCTCAAGGTCGAGAACCTCTCGCAGGAGCCGCTGCAGGGCTTCCGGCTCCAGATCGCGTCGTACGCCCGCGTCACCAGCCGGTCGGCGCTCGAAGAGAGCTTCGACGGCGACCCCTTCGGGGACCCCCAGGTCGTGACGTTCGAGCCGTTCGACGCCGTCGTCCCGGCGGGAGCCGAGACGACCGTGACGCTGGACACCCCCCTCGCCGACCTCGCCACCCTGGCCCTCGACACGGAGTCCGGGGGGGTCTATCCGCTGGGCATCGACCTCGCCGACGCGAACGGGACGCTCCTCGGGGCGTCCGTCGTGACCGAGCTCATCTACTACCCCGAGGAGCCTCTCGAGACGTCCCTGCCGGCGGTCCTGGTGGCGCCGCTCAACGAGGTCGCGACGAGGGGCCCCGACGGCGTCTTCGAGGAGGGAGCGGAGGGGACGGTCCCGCTCGAGCAGGCCCTGGGCCCCGACGGGTGGATCTCGGGGACCCTCGCCGCGATGGACCGGGCGGCGGGCAGGGGCCTGCACTTCGGGCTCGCGCCGACCCCCCGGCTCGTCGAGGAGATCGCCGACATGGCCGACGGGTACACGCGCCGCGCCCCCGACGGGAGCGAGGAGCAGGTTCCTCCCGACGCGGAGACGCCGCGCGCCGCGCGGGCCGCGCTGGAGGCCCTGGTCGCGCTCCTCGAGACGAACGGCGTCCAGCCGCTTCTCGTCCCGTACTCCTTCCCGGACCTCCCCGCGCTGGCGCACACGGAGGCGCGGACGGGGCCCGGGCCCATCGCGGCACAGCTCACGGTTGCGGAGGAGGTGCTCGCGGACCTCGACCTCAGCAAGGGCGGCTTCACGCGCCGGTGGGTCTTCCCGCCGGCGGGACGCCTCGACGGCGAGGCGCTCGAGGAGCTGCGCGTGCTGAGCGCGGCGACCGGGTCGCGCACGTTCTTCTCCGCGGAGTCGCTCGCCCCGCCGCCGGACACGACCGTCGCGGGATGCCCCGTCGAGCTGCTCACGTTCGCCTGTCCGGTGGCGGTGGGCGAGACGCAGGGGTACGCGGCCGACCCGGGCCTGCAGCAGCGTTTCATCGCGCTCGCGCAGCCGGGCGAGGACCGGCTCGACCTCCAGAGGCTGCTCTCCGAGACCGCGATGATCCGCGAGGAGGTGCCGGGGGTCGAGGAACGGGTGATCCAGGCGACGATGCCCTCGCTGTGGCATCCCCGGCCCCGGCTCGCCCGGCTCCTGTTCCGGGGGCTCGCGACCGCGCCGTGGCTCACGACGCTGACGCCGAACCAGGGTCTCCACCAGACCGCGCCTGCGGCGGAGCGCGCCGTCGTGAGCGTCCTGGGCGATCTGCCCCGCGCCCCCGAGGGCGATTACTTCGCCGAGCTGGCGGAGGCCGAGGACGTGGTCGAGGACCTGCGCGACATCGGTGCGCCCGACACGCTCGTCTCGAGGCTCGAGCGCGACATCCTCGTCGCGTTCGGCCGTTCCTGGTGGTCCGACGACGTGCTCTTCGACAGGGCGTCGGGCTACGCGTCGTTCGCTCGAGCGGAGGCCGAGGAGCACCTGGGGCGGATCGAGATCCTCGCCGCGCCGAACATCACGATGACGTCGCGGGCTACCGACGTGCAGTTCCTCGTGCGCAACGAGAACCCGTATCCGGTCCGGCTCGACGTCGGGCTCGAGTCGCCGAACCTCAGGGTGGACGACCTCGACGTCCCCGACGAGTTCCCGGCCGAGGCGACGACGCCGGTCGAGGCGTCGGTAGCCGCGCAGACGAGCGGGATCTTCCAGGTCTCGCTGACCGCGAGGTCGCCGGCGGGGGACGAGGTCGATGAGCTCGTGATCTCGGTCCGCTCGACGGAGCTGAATCAGATCGCGCTCGCGCTCACGCTCGGCGCACTTGCCTTTCTCGTGTCGTTCTACGTGTACCGGGGGGTTCGCCGGCGGCGCGCGCGCGACTCCGAGACGGCGACCGCTTGAGCGCGTCGGCGGGGGCGCGCGCGACCGCGCTGATGACCGTTGGGACGGTCTTCTCGCGCGTGACGGGCCTCGTCCGGGTCGCTGCGATCGTCGCGGCCCTCGGTGTCGCCGAGACGAAGTTCGCCGACACCTACAACCTCGCGAACACCGCTCCGAACATCATCTACGAGCTCGTTCTGGGCGGGATCCTGACGTCGGTCTTCGTCCCGGTGTTCGTCCAGCTGCTCGAAGAGGAGGGCCGCGAGCGCGCGTGGGAGGTCGCGAGCGGGATCGTCAACGTCGCCCTGGTCGTGCTCGCGGCGGTCACGGTCGTGGGGATCGTCGCCGCGCCGTGGCTGGCGAAGCTCTACGCGCTGCGGCTCGAGGGCGAGCAGACGCAGCTGCAGCGCGACGCGCTCACGTTCCTGCTGCGTCTGTTCATCCCGCAGATCGTGTTCTACGGCCTGACGGCGATCACCGCGGGACTGTTGAACGCGCACAGGCGCTTCGGCGCGCCGATGTACACGCCGATCCTGAACAACCTCGCCGTGATCGCGATCTTCCTCGTCTTCCACCAGCTCTACGGGACCGTGACGCTCGAGAGCGTCACGACCGGCCAGATGCTGATGATCGGGCTCGGGACGACCGCCGGCGTCGTGCTCATGGCCCTCGCGCAGCTCCCGTTCCTGCGCGGGCTCGGCAGGTATCGCCCGACGCTGCGCGCCGGCCACCCCGCCGTCCGCAAGCTCGCGCGCCTGTCGGTGTTCGTCGTCGGCTACGTGATCGTCAACCAGATCGGCTACTTCATCGTGCAGATCCTGGCGAACGAGGAGCAGGGCGCCTACACCGCCTACGTCACGGCGTTCACGTTCTTCATGCTCCCGCACGGTCTGTTCGCGGTCTCGGTGATCACCGCGCTGCTCCCGGGGATGAGCGGCGCCGCCGTCCGCGAGGAGTGGGAGGCGTTCCGCGGGCGCCTCTCGACCGGCGTGCGCGTCACGGTCTTCCTGGTGCTTCCGGCCGCGATCGGATACCTCGTCCTCGGCGAGCCGATCGTGCGGCTGCTGGTCGAGCGCGGCGTCGTGACCGAGCGGTCGACCGAGCTCGTCGCCGGCGTCCTGCGCGTCTTCGTCGTGGGGCTGGTCCCCTTCTCGCTGTTCCAGCTCTTCCTGCGCGCGTTCTACTCGCTGCAGGACACGAAGACGCCGTTTCTCATCAACTGCGGCGCGGTCGCGCTGACGACCGGGCTGAACGTCCCCCTGTTCCACCTGTACGGCGTCCGGGGCCTCGCCGCGGGCCACGCCTGCGGATACGCGGCCGGGGCGGCGGCGCAGGCGCGCACGCTCGCGCGCCGTTTGACGCGGCGCGGGGCGGCGGTGCTGTTCGCCGGGACCGCCCGCACGGGCGCGGCCGCCGCCGGCATGGGCGCCGTCGTGTGGCTGACGTGGCGCGGGGTCGCCGCGCTGGTCGACGCCTCGACGTTCGCAGGAGCTCTCCTGGAGGTCGCGATCCCGGTGCCGGCCGGCGCCGCGGCGTACCTGCTGTTCGCCCACGCGTTGCGGGTCCCGGAGCTCCAGCACGCCGCCCGGCTCGTGCCCGAACGGTTCCGCAAACCCTCATGAGGCGGGGCCTGCGGGCCGATAATGACTCCGTGGATCATGCACGTCTGCACCGCGACGAACGAGGCCTCGTGGTCGCGTGGCTCGTCCGGATCGTCGTGCTGCTCGCCCTCCTCGGCGTCGTCGTGTTCGACGCCGGCTCGATCGCGGTGAACTTCTTCACGCTCGACGGGACGGCGGACGAGGTCGCGGTCGAGGTGTCGACGGCGGCGTCGACCGGCGCGGCGGCGGTCCCGAACCTGCAGTGCAACCGCAGGTCCCGCGTCCCAGCGTGCGTGTCCGTCTACACGATCGCCCGCGCACACGGGGTGCAGGTCGTCTCCGCGTCGTACGACCAGCAGGGCGTCTTTCACGTCGAGCTGCGCCGCACCGCCGAGACCCTGGTCGTCGGCCGCGTCGGCGCTATCGAGGACTGGGCGACCGCGACCGCGACGGCGACGGCCGCGACGAGCTGACCCCGCACGCCCCCGCGTCGAGCGGCTCGCGCGCCAGGTCTGGCAGGTCAACCCGTTCGATACCCTTCGGAACATGTCTTCGGAGGGCAGGGACGCGCTCTCTTCTGCCGTGGACCGGTCCGTCGCCGGGAGGTACGTCCTCGAGGAGCTCGTCGCCCGCGGGGGCATGGGCGCGGTCTACAGGGCCCGCGACACGGTGCTGGCGCGCCCGGTCGCGGTCAAGATCCTGCACCCCCACCTCTCGCGAGACGCGAGCTTCCTCGCTCGCTTCCGGCGCGAGGCCGTCGCCGCCGCCGGGCTCGGCCATCCGAGCATCGTCGCGATCTACGACACCGGCCACGACCTACCCGGCGACGGGACCGAGCGCCACTACATCGTCATGGAGCACTGTGCCGGCGGGACGCTGACCGCGCTGACGGCCGCGCAGGGGGCGTTCTCGCCGGAGCGCGCCGCGCGGGTGGGCGCGGCGATCTGCTCGGCCCTCGACTTCGCGCACCGGGCCGGCGTCGTCCACCGGGACGTGAAGCCCGACAACGTCCTGTTCTCCGACGACGGCACGCTCAAGGTCGCCGATTTCGGGATCGCCAAGGCCGCCTACGCGAGCGGCGACATCACCACGACGGGGTCGATCCTGGGGACCGTCACCTACATCTCGCCCGAGCAGGCCGACGGGCGTGAGCCGGACGCGCGCTCCGACGTCTACTCGGTCGGGGTCGTCCTCTACGAGCTCCTCTCGGGGCGCCCGCCGTTCGCGGGAGAGACGAACGTCGCCACCGCGATGATGCACCTGCGCGCGGCCCCCACGCCGCTGCGCGCCCTCAAGCCGCACGTCCCGCGCCGGCTCGAGTCGATCGTCATGAAGGCGCTCGCGAAGGACCCTGCGGACCGCTGGGGCAGCGCGGCCGAGCTCGGCGACGCGCTCGAGAACGCGGTCTCGCCGCCCGGCGCGACCGTCGTGATGTCGCGGCCCGTCCCGGCGGACGACGGCGCCGCCGCTCCCGACGCCCACCGCAGCGACACGCGTTGGGTCGGGCCGGTCGTGGCGCTGATCGCGTTCGCGATCCTGCTCGCGTTCGTCGTCCCGAGGCTCCTCGAAGACGACCCGGCGGGACGATCGCGCCGCCCCGGCGCGGCGGGAGGCGCCCCCGGAGACGCGCGCTTGCTCGAGGTCGCCGACGTCGACTCGTTCGACCCCGACGGCGACGGCGAGGAGCACTCGGAGGAAGCGCCGCTGGCCGCGGACGGCGACGGCGCGACCGCGTGGGGGTCCGAGACGTACGACGACCCACTCGGCCTCCTCAAGGGCGGGATCGGCCTCGTCTTCGATCTCGGCTCGCAGCAGGAGGTCGCATCGGTCGAGATCCTGACGTCGACGCCGGGGCTCGCGCTCGAGCTCCGGGCCGGAGACGCCCTCCCCGAGGCCGCGGACGACCTCGCGGTCGTCGCGCGCACCGAGGCGGCGGCGGCGACCGAGGAGCTCTCGTTCGACGAGGTGCGGGCGCGGTACTGGCTGGTGTGGGTGACGCAGCTTCCCGGGGACGGGACCGGGACGGCGGAGCTAGAGGAAGTCTCGTTCCGTGGACGCCCCTGACGCGCGGCGCGACGCCGCGCCCGCCGACGAGGAGCTCCTGCGACGCGCCGCGGCGCGCGACGAGGGGGCGTTCACGGAGCTCGTCCGCCGTCACGAGGACCGCGTGTTCGGCATCGCGGTCCGGATGACGCGCGACCGCGCCGACGCGCTCGATGCCACGCAGGACACGTTCGTCGCGGTCTACCGCCAGGCCGGCACGTTCCGCGGCGACGCCGCGTTCACGACCTGGCTCTACCGCGTCGCGGTCAACGCGACCCGGGACCTCCTCAGGAAGCGGCGGAGGGCGCCGGAGCCGGTCGACGAGGTGCCGGAGCGGGGCGTCCCCTCTGGGGAAGCGGGGAACCCGGAAGACACCGTGAGCCTTCGTCTCGACCTCGCCCGCGCCCTGGCCGAGCTCCCGGACGAGTACCGGGAGGCGGTGTTGATGCACGACCTGGGCGCGATCCCGTACGAGGAGATCGCGAAGATCACCGGCGCCGCCCTGGGCACCGTCAAGTCGAGGATCAGCCGCGGGCGCCGGCGCCTCGCCGCGCTCATGGAACAACCGGCGGGGACCGGGACGTCGAAGGGTGAAGATGGCTGAGATGACACACGAGACATGCTCGGAGCTGCTGCGTCGATACGTCCGCGGCAAGCTCCCGCGCGAGGACGTGGACGCGGTCCGCGCCCACCTCACCGGGTGCGCCGAGTGCCGCGCCGAGGAGCAGGCCGTGGGCGCGCTCCTGGCGACGAAGCCCGAGAGCCTGACGGATCTGGAGCGGGCCCGGCTCCACCGGGGCCTCGCTCAGGAGCTCTTCGTGACGCGCGCCAACGCCGACATCGCCACCCCCGCCCCCGCCGCGCCGTGGAAGCGGTGGATCGTGCCGGCGCTCGGCTCCGCCGCGGCCGTCCTGGTCGCGCTGCTCGTGATCACCGGCGGACCGCTGGGATCGGACGGAGGCGACGAGGCGGAGACAGGCGCCTTGCAAGAGGGCGCCGACGCCTCGCGGGACGCAGTCCGGGACGCGACCGTGGAGCCGTTCTCCGCCCAAGGCGGCGGCTCGGCGCAGGGATCCGAGCCGGTGCAGTCAGACAACCGTCCGGTCGCGGCGGCCGGAGAGGCCGGGACGGCCTTCGACGCCGCGGGACCCAAGCCCGAGTTCGAGGTCGCCGCCGGAGAGCTGACGCCGGAGGAGCTGGCCTCGATCGGACGGGGCAGCGAGCTCTTCCGGTCGTTCTCCGAGCGCTACACGGTCGCCGACGTCGACGCCCTGCGCGAGGACTTCCTGGGGCGGCTCGTCGATCGTGCGGGACCGGCGTCGGACCAGGCGCGGCGCTGCGCCGCGACGCTGCCGCAGGACGAGTCGATCCTCCCCGCGTACGGCGCGACCGGGGAGTACGACGGGGAGGACGCCCTCGTGCTCGGCTTCGTGACGAACGACGCGGGGTCGCCGTCGCTCGACCGCTATCTGATGTGGGTGTGGACGAAGGGCTCGTGCAGCCAGCCCGTCGACACGCTGTTCGAGCGCATCGAGCGCTAGATACCCGGCCGCGCGCCGAGTGCGGAATCTTCGGGCGCGCGGGCCTGTTCGGTAGGGTATGGACACCATGGCCGAGAAGCGCCGCGTGATCGTCGTCGGGTCCGGCCCCGCCGGGCTCACGGCCGCGGTCTACACCTCGCGCGCGAACCTCGAGCCTCTCGTGATCGAAGGCATCGAGGCGGGCGGACAGCTGATGCTGACGACCGAGGTCGAAAACTACCCCGGGTTCGTCGACGGGATCATGGGCCCGGAGCTGATGGAGTCGATGCGCAAGCAGGCCGCCCGCTTCGGCACCGAGTACCTCACCGACAACGTCGTCTCCGTCGACTTCTCGACCCGGCCGCTCGAGGTGCGAACCGCGAGCACCACCTACGAGGCCGCCGCCGTGATCGTCTCCACCGGCGCATCGGCGCGCATGCTGGGCGTCCCCGGCGAGCGGGAGCTGCTGGGCCACGGCGTCTCGACGTGTGCGACGTGCGACGGCTTCTTCTTCCGCGGGCAGGAGATCGTCGTGGTAGGAGGCGGCGACTCGGCGCTCGAGGAGGCGAGCTTCCTCACGAAGTTCGCTACGAGGGTCACGGTCGTCCACCGGCGGGACACGCTGCGCGCGTCGAAGATCATGCAGGATCGAGCGTTCGCGAACCCGAAGATCGATTTCGTCTTCGACCACGTCGTGACGCAGATCAACGGCGACGGCAAGGTCGCGAGCGCGACGCTCACGAACGTCAAGACGGGCGAGGAGCGCGAGATGCCGGCGGCCGGCGTCTTCGTCGCGATCGGGCACACCCCCAACACCTCGCTGTTCGAGGGACAGCTCGACCTCTCGGGCGGGTACATCGTGACGCACGACGGCACCGCGACCTCGGTCGAGGGCGTCTTCGCCGCGGGCGACGTCGTCGACTTCCGCTACCGCCAGGCGGTCACCGCGGCGGGCATGGGATGCATGGCCGCGATCGACGCCGAGCGCTACCTGGAGGACGTCCCGATCACCGAGCGTTTCTGGTAGCGAACTCCCCGCCCCGCGCGGCAGTCTTTCCGTAGGCGATGTCGAGGACGCGCGCGCTCGTGGTCGCGCTGGCGGTGGTGGCGCTCGCCCCGCTCGGGGGCCGCAGCGGCGCGCAGCCCCCGGAGCCGAAGGTCTTCCCGGTGGCCCGCTCGGACTGGTACTCGGTGATCAACTTCCGCGACGACTGGCACGCCCCCCGCATGCGGCTGGTCGGCGACACGTGGCAGCTCGTCGGGGTCCACGAAGGCAACGACATCTTCGCCGAGCCGGGCACGCGGGTGATGGCCGTGCTCGGCGGCACGGTCGAGCGGGTCGGGTGGGCCTTCTACAGCGGGTGGCGCGTCGGGATAAGGGGAGTCGACGGCCGCTACTGGTTCTACGCGCACCTGCAGGCGTTCGCGCCGGGGCTCGCCGTCGGGTCCGCCGTCGCGGCCGGGCAAGCGATCGGCGAGGTGGGCAACACCGGCTACGGGGCCGCGCCCGGGCATCGCGACGAGTTCACCTATCACCTCCACCTCGGCATCCAGAAGGCCGACGGCACCTGGGTCAGCCCCTACCCGCTGGTCCAACGCCTTTACGGTGCGGCCGTGGACGCATCGACGATGTCC
>JBHELD010000003.1:0-95840 GCA_046263255.1 Actinomycetota bacterium | reverse complement strand
CGCTCACGGGCTCCCGGCGCGGGATCGAGAACGAGAAGTTCGACCCCTTGCCCCAGGTCGAGTCCACCCAGATCCGCCCGTGGTGCATCCGCACCAGCTGCGCGCAGAGGTACAGGCCGACGCCGGTTCCCCCGTGCTCCCGGGTCGAGGACCCGTCCACCTGGCGGAACCGCTCGAAGATCGACGGGATGTCGCTCGAGAGGATCCCGGCCCCCCGGTCGACGACCTCCACCGTCAGGTCCACCCCGTCGTCGGACGCCCTCACGATCACGTCCTCCTCGGAGTACTTGAGCGCGTTCTCGAGGAGGTGGCGCAGCACCAGCGCGACCTTGGTCTCGTCGCACGGCCACGCGACGGACGAAGCGGCCTCGACCGAGATGCGGCGGCCGGGATGGTCGGCGATCACCTCCTGGGCGACGCGCTTCAGCAGGTCGGAGACCTCGGTGACGTCCACCTTCAACGAGGCCTCGCGCGTCTCGATCTTCGAGACGTAGAGGAGGTCCTCGATCAATCGCTCGAGCTGTGCGGCCTTCGCGTCGATGGTCGCCAGCGCCTCGCGCGCCTCCTCCGGCGCCAGCTTCCCGCGGTCGACGCGCCGGATCAGCGTGCGCGCGAAGCCCTTGACGAGCGTGAGCGGCGTCCGGAGCTCGTGTCCGATCATCGCGACGAAGTCGCGCTGCTTCTGGATCATCTCCCGCTCTGCCGTCACGTCGTCCATGATCAGCACCCGGCCCATCGGCGCACCGGGCACCTCCACGTCGGTGACGCTCGCCTTATAGGTCCGCGGCGGGCTTCCCAGCTCCACCTCGGCGTGGCCGCTGCCGGTTCCCGCGATCAGGCGCTCCACGTCCTCGTGACCGAGGTTGCCGCGCACCGGCGTCCCCGCGCAGAACATCGTCGAGATGCCGAACACGGCCTCGGCCGCCGGGTTGATCGCGACGATGCGGCCGTGCGCGTCGGCGAGGACGATCGGATGGGAGAGGGTCTGGATGATCGAGGAGAGCTCCGACTCCTTCCCGTTGACCTCCCCGTACAGCTCCCCGGAGCTCACGGCGGATGCGACCTGCTGCCCGAACGCGCGCAGGAGATCCGTCCGCCCGTCGAGGATCACGGGGTCGGCGATCGTCACGACGAGCCCGCGCGTCCCGCGCGTCGTCCGGAAGCCGACCGCTGCGACGCAAGCGCCTTCCTCGAGCACGGTCGCGACGTCCGACCGGACGACCGCGTCCTTCACCTCGGCGATCTCCAGGAGGTTGCGGATCCCGGGCTTGTCGAGGCCGCGGAAGACGCCCCGGGTGATCGCGCCCGAGTCCTGGTCGAAGAGGCACGCGAAGCCGGCGCGCGACCCCGACAGCCGCGAGCCCCCGTCCAGGACCTGCTGCAGGAGGTCGTCGAGGTCGAGGGTCCCCAAAAGCCCCTTGCTCGACTCGACCAGCGCCATGAGGTCCGAGGAGCGCTGCTCCGCCTGCTCGTGCAGGCGCGCCCGGTAGATCAGCCCGGCCGCCTGGTCGGCGAACATCTGGGCGACGCGGAGGTCGTCGTCGTGGAACGCCGACCCCGCCGAGATCGCGAGGCTCAGGACCCCGAGCGAGCGCCCGTGGACCCGGAGCGGGACGACGAGGCTCGACGCGATCGCGCGCGACTTGGGCACGAAGTTCACGAACTCCTCGGCGTCCACCTCGCCCAACCGCAGGGCGTGGCCGGTAGCCAGGACGCGCCCCGCCACGCTCTCGCCGACGGCGACGCGGTGCCCGACCGGGACGTCCGCGGGGAGGCCGCTGGACGCGACGAGGACGAGCGTCTGCCCGTCGTCGTCCACCAACATGATCGAGCCCTGCTCGGCCCCCATCAGGTCCACCGCGGTCTCGACCATCTGCGCGACCGCGTGGTGCAGCGCCGTCGCCGAGGAAGCGATCTCGCTGACCTTCAGCGCGGCCTCGAGACCGAGGCGCCATTTGTCCGGGGAGCGGGGGAGATCGCCGCGCCCCCGCGCGAAAAATGCCATGTTCTTCCATCGGCAGGACGTCGTTCTTCCATGAGCGCCGGGGGGCCCCGGGAAACGGCCTCCGGTACCTAAACCTTTGCCGGGTGCGGCCGATAAATGTGGCGTAAGCGATCACCCCACAGCGACCCCCAAAGGGCAGAGATATGACGACCATCAAGGCCACGTGTCCCGCCTGCGGCGAGGTAGACCTCACCGCCGAGGACATCCTGCTGCGCATTGGCGCCGGGCGGCCGATGAACACCTATGGTTTCTCCTGCCCCGATTGTGGCGACTTCGTCGAGAAGCCCGCGGACGAGCGTGTCACCCGCCTCCTGCTCTCCGGAGGCGTGCTCCCGACCCTCGTCCACGTCCCGGCGGAGGTGCTGGAGACGCGGCAGGGCCCTCCGATCAACCACGACGACCTGCTGGCGTTCCACGAGCTGCTGAAGCAGGATTCGTGGTTCGACGACCTCATCGGCAACCGGCGCTCGTAGCCGCCTCCGCGCCCGCCGGACCGGCCGGCGCACCGAGAGGTCGCGGCACGACTCCGCTCTAGACTGCCGGGATGCCTCAGCTCGGCCCCCTCGAGATCCTGACGGTCGCGGTCGTCGCGCTCGTCGTCTTCGGGCCGCAGCGCCTGCCCGAGATCGCGCGCAACATCGGCAAGGCCGTGAACGAGATGCGGCGGATGACGGCCGAGATGCGCGCCGAGCTGCGTGAGGGCATGTCGGCGAGCGACGCCGACGAGCCGGGAGCGCCCGATGCGGACGACCCCGAGGCGCCCGAGCCCGCCAAGCCGGTGGCGGCGAACCCCGACGAGCAAGAGCGATGAGCGCGCAGGACCTCCGGCGCCGGCGCTTCAGGTGGCTGAGGCTCAGGAGACGCAGGCAACGCTCCACGACGATGACGGTCATGGAGCACCTCGGCGAGCTCCGGACGAGGCTGATCGTCTCGGCGCTGGCTTTCACGGTCGCCGCGGTCGTCGTCTTCGTCGTCTACGAGCCGATCCTCGAGACGCTTCGCCGTCCTCTCTGCTCGCTCGACCGTGAGCTTCTGGGGACGCTCGGCTGCAAGCTCCAGACGTTCAAGCCGACCGAGGGCCTCCTGATCAGGCTGAAGATCGCGTCGATGGGGGGGCTGATCCTCGCCTCGCCGATCTGGCTGTACCAGATCTGGGCGTTCGTGACGCCCGGTCTGACGATGAAGGAGAAGCGCTACGCCGCGCCCTTCATCTTGTCGGCGATCTTCCTCTTCCTGGCGGGGACCGCGTTCGCCTACTACATGCTCCCGAACGCCCTGCGGTTCCTGGTCACGATCGCCGGCACGAGCATCGACGTGAACTTCCGCGCCGAGGAATACCTCAACTTCGTCGGGCTGATCCTGATCGCGTTCGGCGTGACGTTCCAGCTGCCGCTGCTGCTGTTCTTCCTCGGGCTGGCGAACGTGGTGAAGGTCGAGCAGCTCCGCCGCTACCGGCGGTACGCGATCGTGGCGATCGCGTTGATCGGCGCCCTCGTCACGCCCACGCAGGACCCGTTCACGATGATGGCGCTGTCGCTCCCGCTCTACGCCCTGTACGAGCTCGTGATCGTCCTGTTGGCCCTCGCCAAACGGAGGAAGGCGAGCCGCTAGCGGTATAGTCCGCGGCCGTGGCGATCAAGGGGAAGAAGAAGTCCCAGAGCAGGGGGAGCCAGGGCCAGCGGCGCCCGGCGGCGGCCCCCCGTCCGGTCTATACGGGCCGCAAGCACACCCCCTGGTACAAGACGATGGAGGGCCGTCTCGTCGGCGGGATGATCCTGGCGGTCGTCGTGGGGGTCGCGATCTGGGCGATCGCGGACGCGCAGAACAAGTCGAAGGAGCGCACGCAGCAGCGCGAGGCGCTCGAGGGATACGTCAGCTCGATCCGCACGTTCGCGACCACGGTCGGGCCGGTGGCGGAGGAGATAGGCGGCGTGACCGCGGACGAGCCGAACTACGAGCAGCTCGCCAAGGACGCGGGGGAGTGGACCGCCGACCTGACGGCGGCGCAGGCCCAGGCCGCGACGCTCCGGCCGCCGGAGGGAGCCGGCCTCGCGAACGACCTCTTCCTCCAGTCTCTGGCGTCTTACACGGCCGCCGCCCGCACGTTCGAGAGCGTCGGGAGGGCCGAGGGCAACCTGCTGACGGAGCTCCTGGCGCAGGCGATCGAAGAGCGCGAGCAGGCCGTGACGCTGTTCGCCCTGGGCGTCGACGCGCTGGACGAGGCCCTGGTGGACGTCGGCGGGGAGCTGTCGAACCTGACGCTCCCGCAGGGGACCCCGCCGGCGGCGCCCAGCCCCGGCGGCGGCGTGAACGAGGACACGCAGACGCTCGAGATCCCACCCGAGCCGGAGGGCGGCGGCGGTGGCGGCGGCAAGAAGGGCGGCGGAGACAAGGGCGACGGCAACTAGCGAAAGAGCCCTGAGCCCCGACCCCGCAGCCGTCTTCGAGGAGAGCTACGGGTTCCCCTTCGACGACTTCCAGCGGCGCGCCTGCCGCGCTCTCGTCGACGGCTCCTCGGTCCTCGTCGCGGCCCCCACGGGGGCGGGCAAGACCGTCGTCGGCGAGTTCGCCGCGTGGCTCGCGCTCCAGGGCACCGGCAAGACCTTCTACACGACGCCGATCAAGGCGCTCTCGAACCAGAAGTACGGCGACTTCCTGGCGCTGCACGGGCCGTCGAACGTCGGCCTTCTGACGGGCGACAACTCGCTCAACGGCGACGCGCCGATCGTCGTGATGACCACCGAGGTCCTCCGCAACATGATCTACGAGGACTCGCCCGAGCTCCGAGCGCTGGAGTACGTCGTGCTCGACGAGGTCCACTACCTCCAGGACCGCTACCGCGGAGGCGTGTGGGAGGAGATCCTCATCCACCTCCCCGTCGACGTGAAGATCGTGTCGCTCTCGGCGACGGTCTCGAACGCCGAGGAGTTCGCCGAGTGGCTCCAGACGCTGCGCGGCCGCACCGAGGTCATCATCGAGGAGCGCCGGCCCGTGGAGATCAAGCACTGGTACTTCGCGAGCGACGAGCTGCTGCCGATGTTCGTCGGAAGGCCCGGTGGCGAGGTGGTGGCGAACCCGAGGGGGCGTGACCTCGAGCGGAGAACCCGCCGAGGCGGGCCGTCGCGACCCGGTCCCCGGGGGCGGCGCGAGCGGGAGAAGCGCGCCCGGATCCCGTGGCGCTCCGAGGTGATCGACCGTCTCGCGGCCGAGAAGATGCTTCCCGCGATCTACTTCATCTTCTCGCGCAAGGGCTGCGACGAGGCGGTGAGGCAGTGCATGCGCGAGGGGATCAGGCTGACGACCCCCGACGAGCGCAGGACGATCACGGCGTCCGCCGAGGCGCGCGTCGCCGACCTCAGCCTCAACGAGCTCGACGTGCTCGGCTACGGCGAGTGGATCGCCGGCCTCTCCAACGGGCTGGCGGCCCACCATGCCGGGATGATCCCGCCGTTCAAGGAGACGGTCGAGGAGCTGTTCGCGCGCGGGATCATCAAGGTCGTCTTCGCGACCGAGACGCTGGCGCTCGGCATCAACATGCCGGCGCGCACGGTCGTGATCGAGAGCCTGATGAAGTTCACCGGAGAGAAGCACGAGCTCGTCACGCCGGGGCAGTACACGCAGCTGTCGGGGCGCGCGGGGCGGAGGGGGATCGACGAGCTCGGCCACTCGATCGTGCTCCTCCAGCGTTTCACGCCGTTCGACACGATCACGCGGCTTGCGTCGACTCGCACCTACCCGCTGCAGTCGTCGTTCCAGCCCTCCTACAACATGGCGGTCAACCTCGTCAGGAACTACGACCGTCCCGAGGCCGAGCACCTCGTGAACTCCTCGTTCGCGCAGTTCCAGACCGACCGCGACGTGGTGAGGCTCGAGCGCAAGCGGGAGCGGTCCGAGGCATACCTCGCCTCGTATCGCGAGCGGATGCAGTGCGAACGCGGGGACTTCGACGAGTACCTGGACCTGCGCGCCCGCCTGAGAGCGCTGGAGCAGCGCGGGGGCAGGTCCGGCCGCGCTCACAACGAGCGGGTCCTCGAGGCGATCGGGTCGCTGCGCCCGGGCGACGTGATCGACCTCCCCGCGGGCCGGAGGCGCGGCAGGTACGCCGTCATCGAGGTCACGACCCGGCGCTCCGAGACGGTGCCGAAGGTGCTCGTGCTCTCCGAGGAGCGGACCATGATCCGCCTCGCGCCGGTCGACTTCAGGGAGGCTCCCCTGGCGATCGCCCGCCTGCGGCTCCCGCGCGACTTCAACGTGCGAGACCTCGCGGCGCGCCGGCGTCTCGCCCGGCAGCTGGCGGCGCTCGACGACGCCGAGCCTCCGGCCGAGCCCGAGGACGAGCCGGAGCACGCGGGCGAGCTGAAGGCCCTGCAGGGTGCCGTGGCGGCCCACCCGGTGGCGAAGTGCCCCGAGCTCGGGCGGCACATCCACTTCGCGGAGCGTGCGGCGCGCCTCGAGAAGGAGGTCGCGGGCGTCGACCGTCAGATCGCGCGGCGCGCCGCCACGCTGGCGCGCAGGTTCGACCGCGTGCTCGACGTGCTAGAGGACCTGGGGTACGTCGACGGCTGGTCGTTGACGGAGAAGGGCGAGCGTCTGACGCGCGTCTACAACGAGTCCGACCTGCTCGTCGTGGAGATGCTCGACCGCAACCTGCTGACGGGGCTCGAACCGCCGGAGCTGGCGGCGGTGTGCTCCGCTCTGGTCTACGAGACGCGCGGCCCGGAGACCGACAACGCGGTCGAGATGCCGACTCCGCCGAGCCGTCGCGTGCACGGCGAGCTCGTGCGCCTGTGGAGGCAGATCCGGCGCAAGGAGGACGAGAAGACGCTGGAGCTGACGCGCGAGCCCGATCCGGGGTTCGCGCAGAAGGCGTTCCGGTGGGCCTCCGGGTGGCCGCTCGAGGACGTGCTGTCGGAGGACGATCCCGCGGGCGACTTCGTGCGCGCGACGAAGCAGCTGATAGACCTCCTGCGCCAGGTCGAGGAGGTGACGGCGGACGAGGGCCTGCGCGCCGTGGTGGGCCGCGCGGTCGAGGGCCTGCACCGCGGGGTCGTCGCGTACTCGTCGTTGGAGGTCTGATCGCGATGGTCGTCGCCGGAGGTGTCTGACGCGTCGGACACGACCGACGTGCCTGACATCTCTCGGGCCGGAGGGCGCGCGCGGGGGCGTGGGAGAATCGCCGGCATGACAGACGCATTCGTCGTCGACGCCGTCAGGACGCCGATGGGGAGGTACGGCGGCGCCCTCGCGGCCGTGCGGCCCGACGATCTCGCGGCCCACGTCATCCGGGCCCTCGTCGAGCGCACCGGCGTTCCCGGCGACGCCATCGACGACGTCGTGTGGGGCGCCGCGAACCAGGCCGGCGAGGACAACCGCAACGTCGCTCGGATGGCGGCGCTCCTCGCGGGGCTGCCGGTCGAGGTCCCCGGCGCGACCGTGAACCGCCTCTGCGGGTCCGGTCTCGAAGCAGTGAACTCCGGCTACCGCCAGATCAAGTCGGACGAGGCCTCGGTGATAGTCGCCGGCGGGTCCGAGTCGATGACCCGCGCGCCCTTCGTGCTGAGCAAGCCCGAGGCGGCGTTCGACCGGAGGCAGCAGATGCACGACACGACGATCGGGTGGCGTTTCGTGAACCCCAAGCTGCACGAGGCGTGGGGTTCGCACGCGATGGGCGAGACGGCCGAGATCGTCGGGCACGGCTACGGGATCTCGCGCGAGGACCAGGACGCGTTCGCACTCGGGAGCCACCAGCGCGCGGTCGCCGCGCGCGACGAAGGGCGATTCAAGGACGAGATCGTCGCGGTCGAGGTGCCGCGCCGCAAGGGCGACCCGGTCGTGATCGACCAGGACGAGCCGCCGCGCCCCGACACGTCGCTCGAACGCCTCGCCAAGCTGCGGCCCGCGTTCCGCGAGGGCGGGACGGTGACCGCGGGGAACTCGTCGGGCGTCAACGACGGCGCCGCCGCGCTCCTGCTCGCGTCCGAAGAAGCCGTCGCACGCAACGGATGGAAGCCGATGGCGAGGATCGTCACGTCGGCCGTCGCCGGCGTCGAGCCGCGGATGATGGGCATCGGCCCGATCTACGCGACCCGCAAGGCGCTCGAACGCGCCGGGCTGGCCGTCGGCGACATAGACCTCTTCGAGCTGAACGAGGCGTTCGCGGCGCAGTCGCTCGCGTGCATGAGGGGGCTCGAGCTCGACCCCGAGAAGGTGAACGTCAACGGCGGCGCGATCGCGCTGGGCCACCCCCTGGGCTGCTCCGGCGCGCGCATCCTCACGTCGCTCGTCCACGAGATGGGACGGCGAGAGGCGCGCTACGGCGTCGCCACGATGTGCATCGGAGTCGGCCAGGGCATCGCGACCGTCGTCGAGCGGGCGTGACGGCCGCCGAGCGGATCGCCGGCCTCCTCGATCCGGGCGTCGTCAGCACCGAGGCGGGCGATCTCGACGCACACGCCTCCGACTGGTCTCCCGGGGCGCTGCTCGCGCGCAGACGCCGCCGTCCGCCCGCGCCCCCGGCCTGCGTGGTGCGTCCTCGGACCACCGTCGAGGTCGCGACCCTGCTGGAGTGGGCGGACGCGACGGCGACGCCGCTGGTGCCGTGGGGCGGGGGGTCCGGCGTCCTCGCCTCTGCGGCGCCCGGGGGCCACGTCGTCGTCGACCTGACCGGCCTCGACGCGCTGGAGCCCGTCGACGAGAAGAGCCGCCTCGTGCGCTGCGGCGCGGGCGTGACCGGACCCGCGCTCGCGGCCCACCTCCAAGCCGCGGGCTACCTGCTCGGCCACGAGCCGCAATCGGTGGCGATCTCGACCGTCGGCGGATGGATCGCGACGCGCGCGTGCGGTCAGCTCTCCACTCGCTATGGGGGCATCGAGTCGCTCCTCGCGGGGTTCACCGCGGTGCTGCCCGGAGGTCGCGTGGTCAGGTCGAAGACCGTGCCGCGGCGGGCGGCCGGGCCCGACGTCGCCTCGTTGCTGATCGGCTCGGAGGGAACCCTCGGCATCGTGACGGAGGCAGACCTGCGCGTAGCGCCGCTCCCGCGCGGGCGGGCGGACGCGGCGGTGCGGTTCGACCACATGGCGGACGGCGTCGCCGCGTGCCGCACGATCGCGCAGTCCGATCTCCGCCCCACGCTCGTCCGCCTGTACGACGCGGAGGACGCGGCGTTGTTCCTGCGCCACTTCGCGGACGAGGCTCCCGGTCCGGTCCTGCTGCTGTCGTTCGACGGCGAGGGAGCGGCGCGGCGCGCGAACGTGGCCGCGGAGCGTTCCGGCGGGACGCGCGCGGGCGCTCGTCTCGTCGAGCACTGGTGGGAGCACCGCAACGACGCGGTCGGCGAGCTCCGGCGCCTGATGGCGGGCGAGGGGCTCCTCGGCCCCCACGCGCTCGTCGACACGATGGAGGTCGCGGGGACGTGGTCCGTACTGCGGGAGCTGTACCACGCGATGAAGGAGGCCCTCGCGGCCGAGACCGACTTCGTGGGGTGCCATCTGTCCCACGTCTACGTGGACGGCGCCTGCCTCTACTTCACGCTCGCGGCGGCGTGCGCCGACGACGAGCAGGCCGAGGCGCGGCTGGCGCGCTGGTGGGAAGCCGGGATGCGCGCGTGCCTGGACGCGGGCGGGTCGATCAGCCACCACCACGGGATCGGCCGCGTCAAGGCGCCGTGGCTCGAGGAGGAGCTCGGCGGATGGCTGGACGTTCTGCGCGCGGTCAAGGCGGCGATCGATCCCAACCGTGTGATGAACCCCGGAGCGCTCGGGCTGTGACGTCGCCGTTCGGCCCGATGACGCTCGTATGCAACGTGCGGTCCGGCAGGGGAGGCGTCGCGAAGGCGTTGCCCGAGGTGACGTCGCACCTCGACGGGCGGGGACTCGAGTACAAGGTGCGGCGTACGGAGGGGCCGGGGCACGCCACGCAGATAGCCCGCGAGGAGCTCGAGGCCGGAGTGAGGCTCGTCGTCGCGGTCGGCGGCGACGGCACCGTGCACGAGGTCGTGAACGGGATGCTCGTCGACGACCGCCCGGTCAACCCGGAGGCCGCCCTCGGCGTGGTCGCCGCCGGCACGGGATCCGACTTCATCAAGACGTTCGGCATCCCCTCGCTGCCCGGGCACGCGGTGGCGCACCTCGACGGCGGCGAGTCGTTCCCGATCGACGTCGGCAAGATCACGTACCGCCACGACGGCGCGGACGTCGTCCGCTACTTCCCCAACATCGCGGAGGTGGGGCTCGGTGCCGCCGTGGTGGCACGCGCCGCGCGGCTGCCGCGCTGGCTCGGGCCGACGGTCTACTTCTTCGCGTTCTGGCTGACGCTGCGCAAGCACGAGCAGACGCAGGTCGTGGTGGACCTCGTCGACCGCAAGTACGAGGGGCCGATGAACAACCTCGTCGTGGCGAACGGCCAGTTCTTCGGCGGGGGCATGAAGGTCGCGCCGAAGGCCGCGCCGACCGACGGGCTGCTCGACATCCAGATAGACAGGGTCCGCAAGCGGGAGGCGATCGCGATCGTCCCGAGGATCTACAAGGGCGAGCACCTGCCGCACCCCGACATCAAGGAGGCGAAGCGCGTGCGCTGCTCGATAACGTCGGAGCGCCCGCTGCCGATCGAGGCGGACGGCGAGGTCCTGGGCACGACCCCGGCGACGTTCGAGGTGCTGCGGGACGTGATCCGGCTGAAGGTGTAAGCCGGGGCGAGGCTCACCCGCGCGAATCCACGAACTCCCGGATGTCGTCGCGCAGACGCGCGGGGTACTCGAGCGGGAGGTAGTGCGTCGCCTTCTCGTAGACCTCGAGGCGCGCGTCGGGCAGCGTGCGCTCCATCTCCTCCATCATCGAGATGGGCGTGAACGGATCCCGGCTCCCGGCCACGAGCAAAGCCCGCGCCTGCACCGAGCCGAGGACCCGCGCGCTGCTCTCGCCGGCCACCTCCTCGTAGATCTCCAGGAGGTTGCGGAGGTCGCACGACGCCATGCCCTGCAGGAAGTCCACGACCGCCGGTATGTCTGCCGTCGGCCCGACGAGCCCCGACTGCCGCACTATCCCGGCGATCGTCGGCCGCGACACGAACGACCGGAACGGGCCCTGGAGCCGGCCCGAGAAGTGCTTCGCGACACCGGCCAGCACGGGGAGAGCCGAGACCGGCTCGAGGTGCCGCAGGAGGCGCGCGGCGGGATGACCGAACCCCGCGTTCACGAGCACCAGCGCGGCCACGCGATCGGGATGGCGCTTCGCCGCCTGGAGCGCGATCGGCCCGCCGGAGCTCCACGAGACGAGCGCGAAAGTCTTCAGACCCGCGTGGTCGGCGGCCGCGAGAGCGTCCTCCGCGTGCGCCGCCGCGTCCCGCCGGTCGGTAGCCGGCGGCTTCGACTCGAACAGGCCGCGGTGGTCCCAGGTGACGATCTCGCGCTCCGCCGCGAGGTCGTACACGGCACGCCGCCACACCGCGAGGTTCGCCCCGATCCCGTTGGCGATCAGCAGCGGAAGGGCGTCGCCCTGGCCCATCGCCCGCACGGCGAGGAGCGTGCCGTCGAACGAACGGACCATCTCGACCTGGTGGTCTAGGTGCGGCCCCCTCATCCCGCGCCGCGGGTCGCGGAGCCCTGCGACGGCGCGTCGTGCAAGGGCACGCCGCGCTCCCGCTCGACGAGCTCGCGGTGGCGGCCCACCTCCGCGGAGGCAGCCGGGGCGTCCCACCCGAGAGCATCGGCCAGGATCTCCGTCGCGCGCGAGCCCGTCCCGGTCCCCGCCGCGGGGTCGGTGATCGCGAGGCGCGTCCGGCGCGCGAGGAGGTCGTCGAGGTGCACGACCATCTCCGAGCGGGCGCAGTAGGCGGCCTCCGCCGCGAGCGGAAGCGCTCCGGGCGCGAGGGGACCGGCGAGGTCCCCGCGCTCCGCGACGTCCAGCACCTCGAGCGCGCGGTCTCCGTAGAAGCGGACGAGGTTCCCGGTCTGCGGCCCCAGGATGCCGAGCCGCGCCGCCCGGCGCGTCACGGCAGCGGTCAGCCGCGACACGTCGCTCGACCCGAGCCTTATCCACTGCGTCTTGGCCTTGACGCCGACGCCGAGCTCGCCGGCGACGCCGTCGACGACGTCCTTGGCCATGCGCCTCCACGTCGTGAGCTTGCCGCCGGTGATCCCCGTGATCCCGGGCGCGATCGAGTAGACGGCGTGACGGCGGGAGAGGTCGGCGGTCGCGCCCGCGCGCGCGGCGACGAGCGGACGCAGCCCCGCGTAGGCCCCGGCGATGTCACGGGGCCCGAGCGTGACGTGGAAGATCGAGTTCACGGCGGCGAGGCAGTAGTCGCGGTCCTCGGGCTCGACCCGCGGAGCGTCGAGATCCCCGTCGTACGCGGTGTCGGTCGTCCCGACGAGCACGGCGTCGTGCCACGGGATCACGAAGAGCATCCGCCGCCTCTCCGCGTCCGGGATGAACGCGGCGGCGTCCGCCGTCGGCAGCGCTTCCTTCCGGAAGACCAGGTGGACTCCCTTCGACGGCCGCAGGCGTGGCGTAGCTTCGGGAGACGACATCGCCTCGAGGCGATCTCCCCAGACGCCCGCGGCGACGACGATCTGCCGGGCGGCCACTTCGAACGACGTCCCCGACACGCAGTCCCGCACCTGCGCGCGGCAGCCGTTCTCCCCTCCCTCGAGCGACTCCACCGCCGCGTAGTTCGCGGCGACCGCGCCGTAGCGGCGCGCCGCCACCAGCACGGCGATCACCATCCGCACGTCGTCCGTCTTGCAGTCGTAGAAGAGATAGCCGCCGCGCACCTTCCCCTGCGGGATCGCCGGCACGAGCCGCTCGGTCTCGGCGGCGTCCAGGTGGCGGTGGACCTTGAGGTTCTTGAAGCTCGCTAGCGCGTCGTACGCCCACAGCCCGGCGCCGAACTTCGCGCGGTTCCAGCGGTCGGACACCGGTAGGACGAACGGGATCGGCTCGACGAGATGGGGGGCGAGGCGGCGGAGGAGGTCGCGCTCGACCGACGCCTCGCGCGTGAGGGCGAACTCCCCCTGCTCGAGGTAACGCAACCCGCCGTGCACGAGCTTGGAGGATCTGCTCGACGTGCCGGAGGCGAAGTCCCCGCGCTCGACCAGGCCGACCCCGAGTCCGCGCGACGCGGCGTCGAGCGCGATGCCGGCGCCGGTGATGCCGCCGCCCACGACGAGCAGGTCGAGCGGCTCGTGCGCTCCCGCCAGGCGCTCGAGCGCGCGCGTCCTGTCGCCGAGACCGCTCACGACAGCAGACCCGCGGCCCAGGAGACGACGGTGTACGCGCCGATCACGACGAAGACGAGGCCCACGAGGATCAGCGGCCCCATCCACCAGTCGAGCTGACGCCCGAGCGGGTCGTCCTCGGCCTCGGCCGCGCGTCTGACGACGAGCTGCGGCCCGCCGAGCTGCGAGAAGTGGAGGTGCCGTCGCTCTCCCTCGATGACGTCGGCGAGGCCCTGCAGCAGGTCTACGAGCTCCTCGTCGTCGACCGTGACCGTCGCCTCGGACAGCGACTCACCCCGCCTGTCCTCGATCTTCACGCGTATATCCTCCTGCACATGCCCGCCGACCTGCGCCTCTTGGACGAGGATCAGCGCGACCTCGCGGCGATGGTACGGGAGTTCGCCGCGAAGGAAGCGGGGCCCGCGTCGGTCGAGCACGAGGAGCGTTCGGAGGACCCCGCGACGCTGTACCGGCAGCTCGCGGAGCTCGGTCTCACCGGGATCCCGTTCCCCGAGGAGCACGGTGGAGGGGGCGGCTCCTACGGGACGTACCTGCTCGTGATCGAGGAGCTCGCACGCTCGTACCTCGCGCTCGCGATCGGCCTCTCCGTCCACACTCTGTGCGCGTTCGCGGTGAACGAGTTCGGCAGCGACGCGCAGCGGAAGGAGGTCCTGTCGAAGCTCGCGAGCGGCGAGTGGTTCGGCGCCTACTCGCTCTCCGAGCCGGCCTCGGGGTCGGACGCGGCGGCGCTCACGAGCAAGGCGGCGCGCGCGGACGGCGGCTACGTCCTCAACGGCAGCAAGGTCTTCTGCACCCGCGGGGCCGAGGCCGACGTCGTGCTGATGATGGCGCGCACCGGCAACGAGCCGGCGCGCGGCATCTCCGCGTTCCTGATCCGCAAGGGGACGCCGGGCTTCGGGGGGTCGAAGAAGGAGGACAAGATGGGGTGGCGCTCCTCGCCGACCTGGATGCTCCAGATGGACGACGTCCACGTCGACGAGAGCGCGCGGATCGGCGAGGAGGGGCAGGGCTTCAAGATCGCCCTCGCGTCGCTCGACAGCGGCCGGCTCGGGATCGCGGCCTGTGCGGTCGGGCTCGCCCAGGCGGCCTTCGACGAGGCGCTGAAGTTCACGCGCGAGCGCGAGCAGTTCGGCAGGCCGGTCGCGGCGAACGAGGGCGTTCAGTTCATGCTCGCCGACATGGCGACGGCGATCGAGGCGGGGCGCAGGCTGTACCGGCACGCCGCCGCGCTGCGGGACGCCGGCGAGAGCTACTCGCTCGAGGCAGCCGAGGCGAAGCTCTTCTGCACCGACATGGCGATGAGGGTGACGACCGACGCCGTCCAGCTCCACGGGGGCTACGGATACATCACGGAGTACCCGGTCGAGCGCTTCATGAGGGAGGCCAAGGGCCTCCAGATCGTCGAGGGCACGAACCAGATCCAGCGCTACGTCATCGGCAGGAAGCTGACGGGGCTCTGACATCCCCGGAGGGGACGCCCGGTGCGGTGGCGAACTCCTCCTCCATGAGAGCTAGAGCCGTGTTACTCGCCGCCGCGGCGCTGGTGGCCGCGTCCCTCGTCCCCGCCCACGCCGGCCCGAGCGCCGGAGGCGAGTCCTCCGACAACGTCGAGTGGCTCACGCTCGTACCGTTCGACGCCGTCACCGCGACGGGAGCCGCAGAGATCCCGGACCACCACCTGATCGTGACGTCGTGGCGGAACTTCTCGATCTACGACATCAAGGACCCGGCGAGCCCTCAGCTCGTCACCACGAGGCCGTTCGGTTTCGCCTTCGAGAACGAGGACGTCTCGACGAACGGCGAGATCATGCTGTTCTCCGAGTCGCTGCCGCGCAGCATCCTCCACGTCTGGGACATCGAGGACAAGAGCAACCCGGTCGAGATCGCGACCCTCGCCGGCGCGGGCGACCACACCGCGAGCTGCATCCTCGACTGCCGGTACGCGTACGGGTCCGACGGGTCGATCGTCGACCTGAGGGACCCGGCGAAGCCCGAGCTGATCGGGAACTGGCACCAGCTCGTCGGGCTGATGCAGGGCGCGCACGACGTGGAGGAGGTCAGGCCCGGCTTCGCGATCGTGTCGACGCTCTCGGAGCCGCTGCTGTTCCTAGACGTCCGCAACCCCCTGAAGCCGAAGGTGCTCGCCCGCGGCGTCCATCCCGCGCCGGGGCAGTGGCTCTTCCACTCGGCGCGCTGGCCGAACCGCGGCAAGGATCGGTTCCTGATCATGGAGGGCGAGGGTAGCTCGGGGCCGCTGCTGACCTACGACACCCGCGGGTGGAAGAAGACGGGCGAGTTCAAGCTCGTCGACACCTGGACGGTCGAGGGTTCGACCGCGAGCTCCCACTGGTTCGAGCCGCACCCGGACTTCCGCGACGGGGGGCTCCTGACCGTCGGGTGGTACGGCGAGGGGTCCCGGTTCGTCCAGGTCAGCCCGGCCGGCAAGATGAAAGAGGTGGGCTGGTTCGAGCCGTGGGCCCAGCGCAGCGGCTTCTCGAGCTACTGGATCGACGACGAGATCGTGTACGCGATCGACCTCTACCGGGGCATAGACGTCCTGCGGTTCCACCATGACAAGTAGGGGCCGCGCCGTGGCCGGGTGCCGGGCACTCGACTGCGCCTCTCGCCGGAGCTCCTCCCGAAAAGCGGGAGAAGCGACGGCCGGACGCTGCCGCGAGCGCGGGGTCGCGCCCCGGCGCGCCTACTAGACCGCCGGCGGCCCCTCGCCCAGCGAGCTCATCGGCCGTCGCTCGAACGGCGTCGACAGGACGATCGTCGACCGCGTGGCGACCTCGAGCTTCGCCCTCAGCGCGTCCAGCAGCTCCTCGAGCGCCGTCGTCGACGGCGCCCGGACGACGAGGACGTAGGAGTTGTCTCCGGCGACCGAATAGAGCGACTCCACCAGAGGGAGCTCGGCCACCCGCGCGGGTATGTCGGCGGGGGAGGAGGGCCTCAGCGCGAGGCTCACGAACGCCGTGATCGGCAGCCCGACGAGATCGAAGTCGACGTCGGCGCGGTAGCCGCGCAGCACCCCCGCCTTCTCCAGCTTCCTCACGCGGTCGTGCACCGACGACGCCGCGAGGCCGACACGCCCCCCGATCTCCCCGTAGGTGAGACGGGCGTTGCGCTCCAGCAGGCCGACGATCCGGCGATCGGTCGCGTCCATGGCCGAATATCCTTCCGCAGATCGGCTATTGTGCCTAATATCGTTCCGTCAGGATACCGAAGACGATCCCAGAGGCAAGAGCATCCGGAGGTCGCGTGACGAAGAGGCTCGAGAGGGACAAGAGGCTGCTCGCCGAGCGGCACCCGGCGGGGCAGCGCGACGCGGCCGAGCGGCCCCCCGCCGAACGGCCGAACGCGGTCGAGCCGTCCGACGCGCCCGGCCGGCACGGACCCGGCCGTACCCACGCGACCGAGCAGCCCTACGTCTACCCGCCGGCCCGCGAGTTCGTCGAGCCCGACTGGACCCGCGTCCCCGGCTACCGCGACGTGACGCCCGAGCAGTGGGCCAGCGCGCGCTGGCAGCGGCAGCACACGATCAAGAACCTGGGGCAGCTGAAGGTGGCGCTCGGCGACCTGCTGCCGGCCGACCTCGAGGCGTCGATCTCCCTCGACCAGGCGGAGCGGGCGACGATGTCGATGCTGGTCCCGCCCCAGATGGTCAACACGATGGACACGACCGACCTGTGGCGCGACCCGATCCGGCGCTACATGATCCCGGCGTTCGCCGACCGCGACCCGGAGTGGCCGAGCCATCCGCTGGCCGAGAGGGACAGCCTCCACGAGGCCGACATGTGGGCGGTCGAGGGCCTGACGCACCGCTACCCGACGAAGGTCCTCGCGGAGCTGCTGTCGACGTGCCCGCAGTACTGCGGGCACTGCACGCGGATGGACCTCGTCGGCAACAACGTCCCGCAGGTCCTGAAGTACCGGTTCGAGCTGAAGCAGAAGGAACGGTACGCCGCGATCCTCGACTACCTGCGCGCGACTCCGAGCGTGCGCGACGTGGTCGTGTCCGGTGGCGATATCGCCAATATTCCGATCGCGCACCTCGAGGAGTTCGTGAGCGCGCTGCTCGACATCGAGAACGTGCGAGACATCCGGCTCGCGACGAAGGGGCTCATGGGGCTTCCACAGCACTTCCTCCAGGACGAGGTCCTGGAGGGGATGGAGCGGATGGCGCGCAAGGCGCTCGAGCGGGGCGTCGACCTCGCGATCCACACGCACGTCAACCACGCGAGCTCGCTGACGCCGCTCGTCGCCGAGGCGGTGGGGGAGCTGCGCGCGCTCGGCATCCGCGACGTCCGCAACCAGGGAGTTCTCCTGCGCGGGATCAACGACTCGCCGCGCGCGCTGCTGGACCTGTGCTTCACGCTGCTCGACGAGGTGAAGGTCACCCCCTACTACTTCTACATGTGCGACATGATCCCGAGCTCGGAGCACTGGAGGGTCCCGCTGCACGAGGCGCAGGCGCTGCAGCACGCGATCATGGGCTACCTCCCCGGCTTCGCGACGCCCCGCATCGTCTGCGACGTCCCGTTCGTCGGCAAGCGGTGGGTCCACCAGGTCGAGTCGTACGACCGGGTGCGCGGGATCTCGTACTGGACGAAGAGCTACCGCACGGGGATCGAAGCCGGAGATGCAGACGCGCTGCAGAAGACCTATCCCTATTACGACCCGATCCCGAGCCTCCCGCCCGCGGGCCGCGCCTGGTGGCGGGAGCGGGCGCGCGCGGCGGCGACCGCCTGAGCGGATGGAGCGATACGGCGTCCATCGTTCCCTCGAGCCGCCCGGCGTCCTGCCGCAGCAGGCGCGCGTCCTGGATACGTCGCTGCCGCTGCGGCGCGGCGAGGTCCTGATCGACGTCGACTACCTGAACGTCGACTCGGCGTCGTGGCACCAGCTCCGCACGGAAGCGGCCGGGGACGCCGAGCGCATGAAGGCGCGGATCGCCGAGATCGTCGCCGCGGCCGGGAAGATGCACAACCCGGTCACCGGCTCCGGCGGGATGCTGATCGGGACGGTGGCGGCGCTGGGGCCGGGACGGGCGGAGCCTCCCGCCGGGACGCGCATCGCGACGCTGGTGTCGCTCACGCTCACGCCGCTGGTGATCGACGAGATCGTCTCGCTCGATCCCGCGAGCGAGCGGGTCGCGGTGCGAGGGCGGGCGATCCTGTTCGAGTCCGGCGCCTACGCACCCGTGCCGCCGGACCTGAGCGACGAGGCGACGCTCGGCGTCCTCGACGTCTGCGGTGCCCCGGCGTGGACGGCGCGCCTCGCCGCGCCCGGCATGCGCGTCGTCGTGATCGGGGCCGGCGGGAAGTCGGGGATGCTCGCGTGCGCGCAGGCGACGCGGTCGGTGGGCCCGGCCGGACGCGTGCTCGGCCTCTGCTGGCCGGAGCCGACGGTGGTGGCCGCGAAGGAGGCGGGAGCCGAGGCCGTCGCCGTCGACTGCACGGATCCGCTCGCGGTGAGGGATGCCGTCTCCGGCGCCTTCGGCGGCCACGCCGCCGAACTCGTCTTCGTCTGCGCGAACGTCCCCGGGTGCGAGGGCGGCGCCCTCCTCGCCTGCGCGGACGGCGGCCGCGTCGTCTTCTTCTCGATGGCGACGTCGTTCCAGGCCGCGGCGCTCGGCGCGGAGGGACTCGGGCGATCCTGCGAGATGATCGTCGGCAACGGCTACCTGCCGGGGCATGCCGACCTCGCCCTCGACCTGGTGCGAGGTGATCCGGTGTTGCTCGAGAGGTTCTCGTCGTGAGCGTTCTGTTCAGGGGCGGGCGCGTCCTCACGCCCGGCGGCCACGCGGACTGGGTGCTGGTGGACGGGGCGACGGTCGCCGCCACGGGGGCCGCGGCGGACGAGCCGGAGGCGGACCGCGTCGTCGATCTCGGCGGCGGCGTGCTGTTGCCCGCCTTCTGCGACGCCCACGTGCACCTTCCCGCGACCGGGCTCTACGCCGCCGGCATGGACTTCAGAGGCGAGCGGTCGAGCGCGGCGATCCTCGACGCGTTCTCCCGGCGCGCGGAACTACCGGGCGCGATCCTCTTCGGCGGCAACTTCGAGGATCCGCTCGACGAGCCGCTGTCCGCGCGCCGGCTCGACCGCGTCGTCGGCGACCGCCCCGCCCTCCTCGCGCGCGCGGACATGCACTCGTGCGTCGTGTCGTCGGCGCTCCTGGAGAAGCTCGACGTCGCGGGGCTCCAGGGCGTCGACGTCGAAGACGGAGGTCCGACGGGTTACCTGCGCGAGCAGGCGGCCGGCGAGGCGTGGCGGTGGTTCGACTCGTCGCTCCCGCGCGAGCAGCAGAGGAACGCGATCGGAGCGGCGGTCGAGCTCGCCTACTCGAAGGGCGTGGCGAGCGTGCACGAGATGTACGTCGTGGAGTGGCGGGGGTGGGCGTCGCTGGAGGTCTTCCGCGAGGCCGTCGCCGGCGTCGCGCTGGGAATCGTCCTGTACGTCGCGACCGACGAGGTCGCGCGCGTCCGGGACATGGGGCTCCCGCGGATCGGCGGCGACTGGTTCCTCGACGGCTCGTTCGGATCGCACACCGCGTGGCTGTCCGAGCCGTACTCGTCGCCTCCTCCCCAGGGCTCGCCTCCGAACGGCATCTCTTACCGCGACGACGGCGACCTGCTCGAGCTCTTCCGCGAGGCCCAGGCGTCCTTCCTGCAGGTCGGCGTCCACGCCATCGGCGACGCCGCGATCGAGCAGGCGCTGGCGACCTGGGAGAAGGTGGCGGCGGAGACGGGCGAGGACGCGGTCCGCGAGCGGGGTCACCGCATCGAGCACTTCGAGTGCGCGACCGACGACCACATCGAGCGGGCGAGGCGACTGGGGCTGCGGGCGAGCGTGCAGCCGGCGTTCGACCGCTACTGGGGTGGCGCCGAGGGGCTCTACGCGCGCCGCATCGGCCCGACGCACGCGCTGCGGATGAACCGGTTCGGGACGATGACGGCGCGGGGGCTGAGGCTGGGAGCCGGCTCGGACTCCACCGTCACGCCGCTCGACCCGTTCCTGCAGATGGCGTCGTTGCGCGACCACCACGTGGAGGCGGAGAGGATCGACGCGGGGGCCGCGCTCGAGATGCACACGGTCGGGTCTCGGGCGCTGGCCGGGGACGCGTCGGCGGGGGCCATCGCCGCGGGCCAGGCCGCCGACCTGGTGCTGGTCGACCGGGACCCTCTGACGGCGGCGGTCGAGGAGCTGCGCGCCACCGAGGTCGCCGGCACGTGGATCGGCGGTCGGCGCGTGTGGCCGGGGGCGGAGGCCGAGGCCTCGTGAGGACGTCGCGCCCGTTCACGCGCCCGACCGGGCGGCTGCGCATCGACCGCGGGAGCGTCGACGAGTGCCGCTCGCTGGCGGCCGAGATCACGCGGCCCGTCGAGGCTCTCGCGCGGTCCCACACGACGGTGTCGATCGAGCGCGCCTGCCTGCGGCTGAGCGGCGTCGACGGCGTCCTCGGCGAGGGAGCCGACGCGGTGCCGGTGCCCAACGCGGTCGTCGACGCCGTCCGCCGCGACGCCGGGCTGGAGGACGGCGCGCTGCTCCCGTTCTTCGGCGCCGTCGAGTCGTCGGGGCTCGGGATCCAGGAGACGGCCCAAGCGATCGCACGGGGAAGGCTGAGCGTCGAGCGCGGCGACGCGGGCAGGACGCGCGCGCTGGAGGCGGCCCACCGGGCCGTCGAGCGGATCGCCGCGGCGCGGGCCGCCCGGGACGAGGCGGTCGCGCGCGCCGGCGAGGCAGCCAAGCCGTGGCTCTACCTGATCGTGGCGACCGGCGACATCCACGAGGACGTCCCGCAGGCGCAGGCCGCCGCCCGCAACGGCGCCGACGTCGTCGCGGTCATCCGGTCGACCGGGCAGAGCCTCCTCGACTACGTCCCCTACGGCGCCACGCGCGACGGCTTCGCCGGGACGTTCGCGACGCAGGAGAACTTCCGGCTGATGCGGGCGGCCCTCGACGAGGTGGGGGAGGAGCTCGGGCGCTACGTCCGCCTGACCAACTACGCGAGCGGCCTGTGCATGCCGGAGATCGCGGCGATGGCGGCGATGGAGCGCCTCGACATGATGCTGAACGACTGCATGTACGGGATCATCTTCCGCGACATCAACATGCAGCGGACGTTCGTGGACCAGCACTTCTCGCGCACGGTCCACGCCCTCGCCGGCATCGTCATCAACACCGGCGAGGACAACTACCTCACGACGGCGGACGCGGTCGAGGCCGCCCACACCGTGCTCGCGTCGCAGTTCCTCAACGAGCGGCTGGCTCACGCCGCCGGGCTCCCCGACGAGCAGATCGGCCTCGGCCACGCGTTCGAGGTCGACCCGGCGCTCCCGGATCAGATAATGCTCGAGCTGGCGCACGCGCAGCTCGTGCGCGAGTGCTTCCCCGACGCTCCGCTGAAGTACATGCCGCCGACGAAGCACATGACCGGCAACGTCTTCCAGGGGTTCCTCTACGACGGGATGTTCAACCTCGTCGGAGCGCTGACCGGACAGGACGTCATCCTGCTCGGGATGATGACCGAGGGGATCCACACGCCGTTCCTGTCGGACCGCGACCTCGCGCTCGAGAACGCCTCCTACGTGTTCGGGGGCGCCTCGGCCCTGGCGGGCGAGCTGGTGTTCGAGCCCGGCGGCACGGTCGAGCGACGGGCCGCGCAGGTGCTCGAGGAGTGCCGGCAGATGCTGCGCAAGGTCTCGGAGATCGGGATGTTCGAGGCGATCGAGGCAGGGATGTTCGCCGACACCGTCAGGACGCGCGACGGGGGCAGGGGCCTCGACGGCGTCGTGCGACGGGGGAGCGGGTACTTCAACCCGATCGCCGACCTGCTGGGAGTGGCTACGCGGTGACCACCGTGCGTCCCTACGGCGACTCCACGAACGACGGGCTGGTCCAGCTCTCGTTCACGCTCCCGCTCGCCGATTCGCCCCGCGCCCACCAGGCGGCGATCGAGCTGGCGCGCCGAATGGGCTTCGAGCGCCCGCAGCTCGTGCATGCGAAGGCGATGGGACCCGGGTTCACCTTCTTCATCCTCTACGGGACCACGACGCACGACGTGGACCCGGACGAGCTGGTCGTGGAGGAGCGCGAGTTCCCGCTGTACTCCTACGGCGAGGTCAACCAGCTCATCCGCGAACGGCTGAAGCGGCAGATCGTCGTGGTCGGCGCCTGCACCGGCACGGACGCGCACACCGTCGGGCTCGACGCGATCCTGTCGATGAAGGGGTTCGCCGGCGACCACGGCCTGGAGCACTTCCCGGAGATGCGCGTGCTGAACCTGGGCGCGCAGGTGACGCCGGCGGAGATCGTCGCGGCGGTCGCACGCGAAGCCGCCGACGCGGTGCTGATCAGCCAGGTCGTGACGCAGAGGGACGCGCACCTGCTGCACCTGCGAGAGGTGCGGGACGCGCTGCAGGAGGCGGGCCAGAGGGAGAGGGTGGTCCTGGTCGGCGGGGGGCCGCGCCTCACGCCCCAGCAGGCCGGCGAGCTGGGCTACGACCGGATCTTCGGCCGCGGCACGCTGCCGAGCGAGGTGGCGAGCTACCTGGCCTGGAGCATCGCGGGTTCGCGCGCCGCGTGAGCATCCGTGCGGTACCCTGAGCGGGATGTTGCTCCTCATTGGTTGACCCAACCCCCGTGCACCGCCCCCCGGACCCGTCCGGGCCGGCTTCCGCGCTTCCGCGCGCACCCAACCAAGGAGCAACATGTCCCACACCGTCACGCCTCTTGCCTCGCCCATAGATCCCTCTTCCGCGGCCCTGCCGGCCGTCGACGTGCGCGATCTCGGGAAGGTGTTCTGGCGGCGCACGAGACGGAGCGGGATGGGACGCAAGAAGCCGGTCGTCGCGCTGAAGGGCGTCACGTTCACGATCGCGCGCGGTGAGTGCGTCGCGATCCTCGGTCAGAACGGCTCGGGGAAGTCGACGCTCGTGCGGTTGCTCTCGACGCTGCTGACCAACGACTCGGGATCCGCGACGGTGTTCGGCCACGACGTCTTCGCCGAGCCGCGGGCCATCCGCCCGCTCGTCAACCGAGTCTCGGTCGAGGCGTCGTTCTTCAAGAAGATGTCGGCCTTCGAGAACCTCAGCAACGCGGCGCGCTTCTACGGGATGACGCCGGGGGCGACCAAGCACCGCATCCCGCAGATCCTCGAGCGCGTCGGGTTCCCGCCGGAGCGCCGTCACGAGGCGCTCGAGCACCTCTCGCGCGGGATGCAGCAGAAGGTTGCGCTCGCCCGCGCGCTGCTGACGTCGCCCGTGCTGCTCCTGCTCGACGAGCCGACGACCGGGCTCGACCCGCGCTCGAAGCTCGAGGTGCAGGACTTCATCCGGGCAATCCGCGCGACCCACGAGTCGACGATCCTGCTGTGCACTCACGACCTCGCGGAGGCCGAGGTGCTCGCGGAGCGCGTCGGGATCCTGCATCGCGGCGAGCTGCTCGCGCTCGAGCCGGTGGAGGAGCTGAAGCGCAGGTACGGGGCCGAGAACCTCGAGCAGGCGTTCTTCGCCGCGACGGGCGGGTCGATCGAGCAGGAGGATCCCGACCTGGAGGAGCGAGCATGAAGTCGTCCGGCGCCGTCCGGGGCGAGCTGATCGGCCTCGGCGGGATCATCGAGCGAAACGTCTACCTCATCAAGCGCTACGCGCTGTGGGAGGTCGCGTTCTTCGTCTGGACCGTCGCGAACTCGCTCACGATCGTGTTCATCGCGCAGGGGGTCGAGGCGTCGGGCGGCGAGATCGACGTCAACCGTTACACAACGATCCTCCTCATCGGGTCCGTGATCTGGGCCTACCTCGGGATCATCTTCGAGATCCTGACCGAGACGGTCGCGTGGGAGAGGTGGGAGGGCACCATCGAGTACACGTTCATGGCCCCGCTGTCGCGGACGATCCACCTCGTCGGCATGGGGCTGTTCGCGATCGCGTACGGGTTCCTGCGGGCCGCGCTGCTGTTCGGCGTCATCGCGTTCTTCTTCGACCTGTCGATGCCGCAGGCCGACTTCGTCGCCGCCCTCGTGGTGCTCGCCGTCGCGTCCGTCTCGTTCATCGGCATCGGGATGATGACGGCCGTCCTCCCGCTGATCTCTCCGGAGAAGGGGTCGCAGCTGGGCTTCATCGCCCAGGGCTTCCTGCTCGTGGTCTCGGGGGTCTACTACTCCGTGGACGTCCTGCCCGCGCCGATGCAGGCGCTCGCCACGATCTCGCCGGCGACGTACGCACTCGACGGGATACGGGAGGCGATCCTCGACGGCGCCGGCGTCGGCTCGATGGGCGGCGAGATCGCGTCCCTCACGGTCATCGGCGCCGTGTCGATCCCGCTCGGGATATGGATCTTCCGGCGCGGCGAGAGCTACGCGAAGAGGCACGGCAAGCTGAAGCGGTCGGGCTGACGGCGGGGGGCCGCGCCCGTTGCGCGATGCCGTACGCACGGCGACCGTTATCGCTCGATGAAGCCCCCGAAGTAGGCTCCCGGCGTGCCCGAGCCCATCGAGGCGGTCCACCGCCTCCGCCTCTCGCAGGCAGACGCCCACTACGGCGGCGGTCTCGTGGCGGGGGCACGGCTCCTCGAGCTCTTCGGCGACGTCGCGACCGAGCTCTGCATCCGCTCCGACGGCGACGAGGGCCTGTTCGCCGGCTACTCGGACGTCCAGCTCCTCGCCCCGGTCCGCGCCGGGGACTTCGTCGAGGTCCGCGGCTCGATCGTTCGGGCAGGTCAGACCTCCCGCGAGATGTCGTTCGAGGCCGTCCGGTACGCTGTGGCCCGACCCGACGTCTCGGACTCCGCCGCCGACCTGCTGGCCGAGCCCGAGCCCGTGGCGCGGGCAACCGGCACGTGCGTGGTGAAGGACGACCGTCAGAGGGGAGTGATCTGATTGGTTAGAAGGGTGGAGGGGATCCGAGCAGTCACTTACGACTGCTGGGGAACGCTGCTGCGGGACCGTGACTGGGAGGGCGCCATGGGCAAACGTCTGGGCGCCCTCAGTCATTTCCTGGACCTCCCCGAAGACGAGGCGCGCGCCCTCCTCGACGAGGCCTGGGCGCGCCACGACGAGGCGTGGAAGAAGGTCGAGAGCTTCGGCCCCGGCCGTATGGCCGCGTACTGCCTCGAAGAGAAGGGGATCTTCGACGACGACAAGATCACGCAGCTCACGAGGGAGTTCGAGGAGGCGAGCCTCGAGGCGGGCGTAGAGCCGGTCGACGAGGCACGCGACACGCTCGCGGCTCTGACGGAGAAGGGGATCGGTATCGGCCTGATCTGCGACACCGGCTTCACTCCGGGGCGCGTGGTGCGGCAGCTCCTCGACGACGCGGGCCTGCTGGAGTACCTGGAGGTGCTCTGCTTCTCCGACGAGGTCGGCGTCCCCAAGCCCGGCAACGAGATCTTCTCGAAGGCCCTGGCCGAGCTCGGCGTCCGCCCGCCCGAGGCCGTGCACGTCGGCGACCTCCGCCGCACCGACATCGCCGGAGCCCACGACGTGGGGATGCACGCCGTGCGGTTCAGGGGGGTCCACGACGACAAGACCGACGCCCCCGAGGCCGAGGTCTGCATCGACCGCCACCCGCATCTCCTGCAGGTGCTGGACCTCGTCGACGCCTGATCCGTCCGGTTCCTCCCGTTCTAGCACGTAGGCAATGCCGCGTTAGCGCCTTTTCCCGGCGTTCCTACTCCCGCGCGGCCCCCGCTCCGTCGTAGGGTCTGCGGCGAGGGGGGATGCCTAATGCCGCGGGCGCGGCGGATCACCATCGTTCTCGTCGTTGCAGTCGCGGCCGTGCTGCCGCATGTGGGCGCGGGACGCGGCCCGGTCGCAGGAGCGGCGTCGCGGCTGCCGTTCGAGGCTTTCGCCGACCTGTGGGTCGACCACGCCCACCGGCGCGTCTTCGTCACAGGCGGCTTCACCGAGAACGAGGTCCAGGTCCTCGACTACGACGGCCGCCCCCTGCGCCGGATCGAGGTCATGCCCGGTGCTTCCGACATGCTCGTCGAGGGCCGCGAGATGTACGTCGCCCTCGCCGGAGCCGGCGAGATCGCGGTCGTCGACCTGCGCACCCTCGACGTCGTCGATCGCATCGACGTGACCCCGTTCACCTCGCCGCGCTATCTCAGCAAGAGCGGCGACACGATCTACTTCAGCCACTCCTGCGAGGGCGGCGACCCCGGCTTCGCGTCGGTCGACCTGGAGACGCGCGTGGCCGTCCCACACAACCTGCCGAACGCGTCGGCGGAGCAATGCGCGGAGCACGCGGTCGTGCCGTCGGATCCATCGACGCTCCTGGCGTGGGACGACTCCGGCTCGGTCCTCCGCAGGTACGACGTGAGCGCGCGCCAGCCGGTCCCCGCGGGCGAGTCCGACCCGGAGACGTTCTTCGACCGGCTCGCGTTCTCGAAGGACGGCAAGACGTTCTTTTCGGTCTCGTGGACGACGAGCCCCGAGGCGGACGCGCAGGTGATGCGCCGCAGGCTCGCGGACTTCTCGCCGGTCAGGAGGTACGCCGGGAGCGCCGTCGCGCTGGCCCTGACGCCGGACGAGCGCTATCTCTTCACCGGCGACCGCAGCGGGTATCTCGTCCGGACCTACCGGACGGCGGCGTCGAAGCCACTGTCGACCACGGAGCTCGGGTCGGACTACAGGCTGTGGCCGATGCTGCCGGGGTCGCTGGGAGCGACCTCGAACGGCGACCGCGCGTTCGCGATCAGCGGCGTCGGCGCCCTCACCTTCGACGTCGTGTGGCCGCGCTACCCGGTCGCGGCCGGACCGGGTGACCAGTCGATCCCCGCGGCCGGCGGCGGGTTCGCGGTGTGGTCGCAGCGCCGGAACGGGGCGCGAACCGACACGCTCGTCGCGCGTGGAGGGGGCCGCGTCTTCCGCGTCAGCCCCTCCGGCGCGTCGGGGTACGCGGGCGGGATCGAAGGACGCAGGCTCGTCTATCAGGTCGTGCGCGGAGGGTCGTCGGACCTGCGGCTCTACGACCTCGCGCGCCGCCGTCAGGTCTCGACGCTGGCGCGCCTCAACACGCGCGGATGGGAGTGGCGGCCGACGATCTCGCGGGGCCGCATCCTGTTCTCGCGCTACGACGGGAGGATCGAGAGGGTGGTGCTGCACACCCTGCGTACGGGACACGAGCGGGTGCTCGCCGCCGTGCCGCGAAGGACGCAGCAGGCGGTCGCCGGCCAGGTCAACGGGCAATGGGCGGTGTGGTCGCAGTGCCGCCGCGTGTGCACGGTCTATCGACTGAACCTGAGCACCGGGAAGAAGACCATGGTGCCGGGTCCGAAAGGACGGCTCGACTACGCGCCGGCGGTGACCCGGGAGGGAGTCGTCTACTTCGGCCGCTCCGGCGTCGGCTGCGGTGCCGACGTATCGTTCCTGCGCTACTCGGGGGGCCGCGTGACCGAGCTGTGGGACCTCCCGTACGGCGAGGACGTCTTCTCGATCTACGCGGTGCCGGGGACGGACACCGTGATATTCGACCACGTGCGGTGCTCGGCCGACGCGTGGGACGTGCTGCGCTTGCGCGACTCGGTTCGCTAGTCCTTGACGCGCAGGACGATCAGAGCTATGTCGTCGCGTGGCGTGCCGTTCTGCACCTCGACGGCCCTCCGGACGATGTCGTCCGCGATCGCGCGCGGGTCGCGGATCGCGGCCGACCCGAGGAACGTCTCGATCAGCAGGCTCGAGCTCTCGTCCTCGATCCCCGGGATGTCGGTCACGCCGTCGGTGTAGAAGACGACGATGTCGCCCGGCTCCAGGTAAGTGAACTGGTCGGTGAGCTCGACGTTTTCGAACATGCCTATCAGCGTGCCGGGTGCCGCCAGCTCCTCCAGCTTTCCGTCCCGGCGCAGCACCAGGGGCGGGGGATGGCCGCCGCTCGCGGCGGTGAGGCACACGCCGTCGTCGGTCATCTCGAGCGTCGCGAACACGACGGTGGAGAACTTCTCCCTCCGGTCCCCACCCGGTCCGTCGCCCAGCAGCGCCTCGTTGAGGACGCCCAGGATCGCGCTGGGGCTTCGCTGGGCGAGCGCGGCCGCGCGCAGCGTGTGACGGGCGAGCCCGGTGACGGCCGCGGCGTCGGGGCCCTTGCCGGAGACGTCGCCGATCACGAGCGCCCACCGCCGGCGCCCCCAGCGGAAGACGTCGAAGAAGTCGCCTCCGACCTCGTTGCCCTCGCCCGCAGGCTCGTAGCGGGCGGCGAGATCGATCCCGGGAATCTCGGGGAGGTTCGGGGGCAGCAGGCTCTTCTGCAGGGTCCGGGCGACGTGCGTGCGCTCCTGGAACAGCCGCGCGTTGTCGATCGCGACGGCGGCGCGTCCGGCGAGCTCCTCTGCCAGGTAGAGGTCGTCGGCGGTGTAGACCCGGCCCGACCTCGTCGACACGAGGACGAGCGCGCCGAGGACGCGCCCGCGGGTCCGCAGCGGGACGATCATGTGGGACGTCGCCTCGATCCGCCGCAGCAGCCCCTGGCGCTCCTTGGTCACGCCGATCTCCGCGAGCACGTCGTCGCTGTAGTGGTCGACGAGGATCGACTTCCCGCCCTTCAGAACGTGCGCGACCCCGATCCGCTCGCCGCTCGGCGACGGCTGCTGCAGCTCGCGTGCGATCTCCGCGTCGGCCGGGTCCGCGTAGGCGAGCGCGATGCGAACGTGGCTCTCGTCGTCCTGCAGGACGTCGACGAAGCACCAGTCCGCGAGGCGGGGGACCGCGAGGTCCACGAGGCTCTCCAGAGTGCGGCGGTAGTCGAGCGACGCCGACATCTGCGCGCTCGCCGCGGCGAGGAACGCGAGGCGCTGCTGGGCGGCCTCCGCGGCGGCGCGGGCGGCCTTCTCCCGCGCGAGGAGCTGCTGCCTCTCCGCCTCGTTGTGCTTGCGGTCGGTGATGTCGCGGATGTATCCGGTGAACAGCGGGGGCCCCGGGATGTCGACGCGGGAGATCGCCACCTCGACGGGGAACTCGGTCCCGTCGGACCGCCAGCCCGTTATCTCGATGCGGCTGCCGAGGACGGGTCCCTCCCCGGTCTCCAGGTACCGCGCGAGACCCGCGCGGTGCCTCTCCCGGAGCTGCGGCGGGATGATGAGCTCCGCCATCTCCTTGCCGACCACGTCGTCGCGCGCGTAGCCGAAGACACGCTCGGCCGTCGGGTTGAACTCGACGGTGCGCCCGGCGTGATCCATGAGCACGACGGCGTCGAGAGCCGACTCGAGGATCGCGGACTTGCGGGCCTCGCTCGCGCGCACCTCCTCCTGTGCGCTCTCGCGCTCGATGAACTGCCCGATCTGGCCGCCGATCGCGTCCATGAGCCCCAGCAGCTCGTGGTCGGGCTCCCTGATCTCCGGGCTGAAGAACTCGAGGACGGCCGTGACCTCGCCGCCGCAGTCGACCGGGAACAGGATCGCGGCGTGCAGGCCGGCCTGCCGCGCCGCGGACGAACGGGCGAAGGTCGAGCGGTCGTGCACGTCCGGGATCCACTCCGCCCGCCCCGACTCCCACACGATCCCGGGAAGCCCGCCGCCGCGCGGCATGAGGAGCGCCCGCGCGACGTCGACGAACGACTGCGTGTCGCTCCCGGGAGCGGCGTAGACGTGGATGCACCGCAGCATGTCGAGGTCGTGGTCGATCCTCCACAGCGTCCCGCACGTCCAGTTGAACCCGCGCGCGATCGCCTCGAGCAGCCGGGGAGCCGCCTCCTCGAGCGACTCCGCTTCGGCCAGCACCTTGACCACCGAGTACTGCGCCTCGAGCCGCCGCTCGGTCCTCTTGCGGTCCGAGACGTCCCGGAAGAACCACGCCCATCCGTAGATCCGGCCGGCGGCGCCGCGGAGCGCGGTGCCGTAGGCCTCGAACACGCGGCCGTCCTTCAGCTCCAGCTCGTCGCGTGGGGTCCTGTCGGGGTGGCGGTAGAGATAGAGGATGCGCTCCTCGAACCCCTTCGGGTCGACGAGCTGGTCGAAGATCGCCTGGGTTATGTCCTGGTCGGACTCGGTCTCGAGCGCGTGCGGAGGCAGGCTCCACATCTCGACGAAGCGCGGGTTGAACGAGACGATGCTGCCGTCCATCCAGACGACGAGCGATCCCTCAAGAGAGGCCTCGAGCTGGCTCTCGAGGACCTCGATCTTCCGCTGCGCCTCGTCGGCGGCAACCTCGTCCGCCGCCGGCAGACGCCAAGGTCGTGCCATCTCCCCCTCGATCGGTTAGGCAAGTCAAACCTTAAAACGAACCGTGGTCGTGCGGCAGAGGGTTCAGTAGGCCTTCGCCCACGTCGCGCGCTCCGTCCCCGGCTTGCCGCAGACCGTGCAGGCCGCGCCGGGGTCTTCCCGCTCCAGGGGGAGCACGCGGATAGTCGCCTTGGTCTCCGCCGTCACGCGATCCTCGCACACGGGGTCCCCGCACCAGGGGCCGATCCAGAAGCCGCCCTCCGACTCGACCCCCTCCTTCAGGGTGTCGAAATCGGAGACCTCGTGCGTGTTCGCCGCTAGGAACGCGCGCGCGTCGGCGTACAGCGCGTCCTGCGTCGCCTCGAGGCGCTGCCTCAGGCCCGAGATCGCATCGTCGATCGCCACCTGCTCCTTGGCGCCCGTGATGCGGTGGGCGACCGTGACCTGCCCGGCGGCGACGTCGCGCGGCCCGACCTCGATCCGGAGCGGGACGCCCTTCAGCTCCCACTCCGAGAACTTGAAGCCCGGCCGGTACTGGTCGCGGTCGTCGACGCGCACCCTGGTCCCGGCTCCCGCGACGGCGTCCCGGATCTTGTTCGCGGTGCCGAGCACCGCGCCCTGCTCCTCGTCCGTGCGGTAGATGGGAACCACGACGACCTGGATCGGAGCGACCGCCGGCGGGAGCCGCAGCCCCCGGTTGTCGCCGTGCGCCATGATCGTCCCCCCGATCATGCGCGTGGAGAACCCCCATGACGTGCCCCAGGCGTACTCCTGCTCGCCGTTCCGGTTGAGGAACTGCACGTCGTACGCCTTCGAGAAGTTCTGTCCGAGGAAGTGCGACGTCCCGCACTGCAGCGCCTTCCGGTCGCGCATCAGGCCCTCGATCGGAAGCGTCTCGTCCGCGCCGGGAAAACGTTGAGCCGCCGACTTGCGCCCGAAGAGGACGGGGATCGCCAGCACGTCCTGCGCGACCTCGATGTAGACGTCGAGCATCCGGACGGTCTCCTCCCACGCCTCCTCCTTCGTGGCGTGGGCCGTGTGGCCCTCCTGCCACCAGAACTCGCTCGTCCGCAGGAGGAGCCGCGTCCTCATCTCCCAGCGCAGCACGTTGCACCACTGGTTGTAGAGGAGCGGAAGGTCGCGGTAGCTCTGGATCCACTTGCCGTACGTCGTCCAGATGACGGCCTCGGAGGTCGGCCGGATAACGAGCGGCTCCTCCAGCTCCTCGCCGCCGCCGATCGTCACGACCGCGAGCTCCGGCGCGAACCCCTCGACGTGCTCCGCCTCCTTCTCGAGGAGGCTCATCGGGAACAGCAGCGGGAACATGAGGTTCTCGTGGCCGGTCGCCTTGAACCGGTCGTCGAGCGCGCGCTGGATGTGCTCCCAGACCGCGTAGCCGTGGGGCTTGATGACCTGCGAGCCGCGCGCCATCCCGTGCTCGGCCATGCCGGACTGTTTCACGACCTCCTGGTACCAGCCGGGGAAGTCGTCTTCCTGCCGGGGGAACCGGCTCTCTTTCGCCATCCCTACTCACCCACGATCTGAACGATGATCGACCGGTCCTGTGCGTGATCGAGCTCGAGGAGCAGCACCCGCTGCCATTGCCCGAGCCGCAGCTCGCCTTCCATCGCCGGCAGGACGACCGACTTGGAACCGACGACCGTCCGCTTGCCGCCGAGGCGCTCGAGCGTCGTGCGAATGTCGGTATGCAGCCCCGACTCGCGCTCGTTGATGAGTATGGCGCAGTCGCGGTGCGGGGCGAAGACCGTCACCTGTCCCGACTCGATGCCCGACGAGGTCAGGGCCTGCTGGACCTCGTCGGTGATGTCGACGAAGTCGAGCGGGGTCTTCGTCGTCGCGGTGCACTCGATCTGGTGGGTCCTCATGACCCCGCATGCTCGCTGCTCGCCGCGCTTTCGGCAAGCGCGCCGGACGCGCGGATGCCGGCCCAAAGAACATGTGCAGAAGCTGTGGGACGAACCCGCCGAAACCTGTCGAGAACGCGAAACTTTCGCGGCCTGGGCACTTCTTGTCCGCGTGGTATTGACCGGCGTTTGGGAAGGCCCTATGGTCCGACCTGTCCCAAGCAGTCAAACGGCCGGGCGCCGCCGGCACCAACCGCAAGGAAGGTGCCGACCCCGCCGGCGGGAAAGCTCTTCGGAGCGGACCGGCCGGCAGGGGAGCGGGGGACCGGCTCGCCGGTCGCCCGAGGCGGCGGCTCCAGCCGGGCGGTTGCTTGGGACATTGAGATTGGCCCCAAAGCCACTGGGTCGTTGCCCGGTCGCTTTGGGACCCGGCTGAGAGGCCCGAGTGGCTCGAGGACAACGCTCCAATAACCGGTCACGGCCGGCTACCGAGCGGCCCCTCCGGTTACTCGGGCCTTTCTCTTTCGGGCTTCCCTCTCCCGCCGCCCGCAACTTTCGTGCTTGCGTCTTCGTCCTACGGGAATAGAACCCCCGGGTTAGGTTTCTCGTTTCCACGAACAGGGCTGCGAAGGAGTGGCGGTAGGTGTTCGCCGACGACGACGAGATCGAGAACAACGAAGAAGAGCTCGAAGACGACGAGCTCGAGGGTGACGACGACGAAGGCGTCGCGCTCGCCGGATCCGACGACGAGGACGAGGAGGACGAGTCCAGCCTGGAGGAGCTGCTCGCGCAGCGCGCCGCGGCGCGGCGGGGGACCGACGAGGCCGAGGACGAGGACGACCTCATGGGGCTGTCGTCCGAGCCGGACACGATCCCGCCGCTCGAGCCGATCCCTGCCCGGGTCATCCCGCTGAAGGACCGTCAGGAGTTCGTCTGCAACCACTGCCGGCTCGTGAAGGCGCGGGTCCAGCTCGCCGACGCCGAGCGTGGCCTTTGTCGCGACTGCGTTTAGCGCAGTCGCCGGAACAGATCGACTGCGTATAACCGTCGCCCGCTAGCGCCGCGGGTACGGTGCACGCATGGCCTCTTCTCGTGCGCTCGTGATCGTTCCGACGTACAACGAGCGGGACAGCATCGGCGAGGTCGCGCGCCGGCTGTTCGAGGCCGCGGGCGACCGCGTCGAGCTGCTCGTGGTCGACGACGGATCCCCCGACGGGACCGCGGAGCACGTGAAGCACCTCGCGCAGGGCCCCCACTCGATCCACCTCGTCGAACGCTCGCACAAGCAGGGCCTCGGGACGGCGTACGTCGCCGGGTTCCGCTGGGCGCTCGAGCGCGGCTACTGGGCCGTGGTCGAGATGGACGCCGACCTCTCGCACGATCCCGCCGACGTCCCGCGGCTGCTGCACCGGCTCGAGTCGGGCGCGGACCTCGCGATCGGGTCGCGCTACGTCGCCGGGGGCGCCACGGAGAACTGGGGGCCGCTGCGACGCGCCCTGTCGGCGGCCGGGAACCTCTACGCCCGCGCGTGGCTCGGGTACCCCGTGAAGGACTCGACCGCGGGGTTCCGCGCCTATCGGGCCGCGACGCTCGGGGCCGAGGACCTGTCGACGGTGCGCACCGAAGGGTACGGGTTCCAGATCGAGATGACGCGCCGCGTGTGGCAGCGGGGCGGCACGATCGCGGAGGTCCCGATCGTGTTCACCGAGCGCGTCGCGGGGAAGTCGAAGATGAGCCGCCGGATCGTGGTCGAGGCGCTGGCCCAGGTGACGCGCTGGGGGCTGCGGGACCGCTTCGGGGGGCGGCGCTCGTAGCCGCCACACCCACCTCCCGAGACGAGTCAGACACGACAGACATGCCGGCCGTGTCTGACCCACCTCAGACAGCGCCTGGTGGACCGGCCGGCGCCGGCGGCGCGTACGCCGGGCCGCAGCCCCCATAATGCACGCTATGTAAACTTCTGGCTACTTCGTCAGGTAGTACCACATGCAGATCGTCCACTCCACGGGCTGGTGGAGCGGGTGGTACTCGTGGCACGGGTGGGCCGGCGCCGCCGACGCCGACGCCGACGCCGGTGCCGCCGCGCCCAGCAGCCCCGCCGCCAGGGCGCCCGCGACCAGCATTGCCTTCAGCTTCATGTCCCCACCTCCGGGATTCGGGTTCCAGACGCGCGAACGGTTCTCGGCCGCCTGTCCCGTTCCTGCCGAAATGCCCGAATCGCCCCTACAGGGTCCGCTCCAGCCTCGCCGAGCGGCCCAGGTGCGGGACGTCGTGGACGATCGAGTTCTCCATCACGTAGAGCCCCGAGTACGTCAGCGCGTAGTCCCGCAACCCGTAACGATGGTCGTACTCCTCGGTCGGCCGCGGCAGGGCTCCGCCGACGATGCGGATCCGGCCCCTGCCGAGCTCGAGCTCGCCGATGCTCACCTGGCCGTCCCCCGTCGTCCCCACGACGCGCCCGCCGGCGCCGGTGAACGCGACCTCGTCGACCACCGTCATGGGCGAGCACTGGCCGCCGATGCAGTAGCCGAGGATCGCGGCCTCGACGAGCTGGCGGGCGTTGGGCCGCAGCCCCGCGACCATCGGGTGGTCGAAGTCCTGGATGTCGGCGTACGGCTGGTAGACCTTCACGTTCCGCACCGCGCCCTGCTCGACGACGCCGATCTTGTGGAGGACCCGCAGCGCCCGGTCGGTCAGGACGAGGTTGCCGCCCCTCCTGACCCACCTCTCGATGTTCCGGAAGTACGTCTTCGGCGACGCGACCCTCCCCTTGCGGTCGCGCGGGCGGGCGCGGTCGGCGACGACGAGCGTGTCCAGGCGGTTCAGGTAGTCGCGCCCCCGGGCGATCCTGCGCGTGCTCACGGGGACGAAGGGCTCGTGCATCAGCCGGGACGTGTCGGCGAACCACCTCATGTTCGTCGCGCGGTAGTGGCGCTGGCGGACGCGCTCGCCGTCGGCGCCGATGCCGTCCTTGCCCGGCCCCGGCAGCGTCCCGGCGCCGTTGCGGTCGCGGTCGGTGACCGGCTTCGGGTCGAACACGTAGCCGGCGGTCCCCTTCGGGTCGACCGCGACGTTGCGGGCGTTGAACTCGCTGCTCTGGTAGAGCGCGTACGCCATCGCGGTCTTGATGATCGCCCGCGTCGCGTTGATGTGGTTCTCCTGGAGGTAGACGTTCCAGCTCTTGTCCGGGACGGTGTGGTTGAGGAAGATCTCGTAGTCCATCCCCGTGACGCCGAGGTCGGTGGCGAGGTAGTCGCCGATGAACCCGGTGTCGGTGTAGCCGAGCGTGTCCCACACCGTCGCCCAATGAGCGGGCTTCGTCGGCACGTCCTGGTCGGGCGACCCGCTGTTGCCCCCGCTGGCGTTCTCGATCTGGTCGACGATCCCCTGGTAGAGGGTCGCGTCGATCACCGACTTCGTGCGCTCGGCGATCGCCATAAGGCGGCGGTGGTCGACGGAGTCGAATTGCCCGGCGGGGTACATGATGTCGACGTACGCGTTCGACGTGAGCTCCCCGTGCACGTCGGCGCCGTATGCCATGCGCCCGTTGATCCCCTCGGACGCGACCCGGTGCATGAACCTGTGCCCGTAGTACATCTCGCTCTCCTGGAGCGGGTTGCGGCTCTCGTTGAGCCTCCCGACCGTCGGCATCTGCCGGTTGAGGTCGGTGCCCATGCCGTTGCCCCGCTGGTACGGGAGCGGCGGCTCGTGGTAGTGGTCGCCCACCGCCCATCCGTCGGGGTTGAAGTCGACCAGGTACACGGCCTCGCGCTTCAGCACGTCGCGCACCTCGTGCTCGTGGAACTTCGGCTTGCGCCCGGTCGTCGTCTCGTAGTTGTCGATCCCGTCGACGATCGTGCCCCCCTCCTCCGCGGCGCGGGCGAGGTCCTCGGCGGCGCGCAGCCCTCCCTCGAGGCCGCCCCTCTCGTTGCCGTGGACGGCCAGCGAGAAGAACAGCGTCTCCTTGCCGCGGTCGGGGATCCTGTGGTCGGTGATCTTGACGACCCAGATCTCGTGGCCGTCGCCGGTGTCGTCCTTCTCGTAGGAGCGGGCGTCGTCCTCGCCCGCGCTCACCGCGTCGTCCTCGTAGATCGAGGAGAGCTTCGTGACCGAGATCCAGCGGGGGTACGCCTCGGCGAGGTACTCGATCCCGTGCTGGTACTCGCGGAAGCCGGTCGGGTCGGGGAGGAGCTGGACGTAGGCGCGGGCCACGGCGGCCTCGGGGAAGATGCGGCCCCCGCAGGTCTCCTGCGGGGGCCCTCCCATGTAGCCGTCGGTGCAGACCGGGGTCGCCACCGCCGGCGCCGGGACCAGCGCCGCGGCCAGCGCGCCCGCAATCGCTCCTGCAAACCCCCTGCGCACCCTCACTGCCGTCCTCCCCGGTCGACTTGCGAACGACTCAGCGTCCGCCCAGGTCGAACGGCGCCTTGATCACGAGCTTCACGTTGCGGTCCTTGCGGCGGCCGGCGGCGGCGCAGTTCGCCTGGCCCGTGCGCACGCACGCGTCGTAGTAGGCCTCGACGCGCGAGACCGACGAGAGGTAGCCGACCACCGACTGGGAGTCGAGGTCGGGATCGGGCGCAGCCCCGTGGTCGACGATCGTGCCGTAGACGAGCACCGTGCCGGCCCTCCCCTTTCGCCCGCGCTCCCACGCGATCTCGATCAGCCGCGACTGCTGCGGCCAGTCGATGTGCGCGGCGGTGTTGACCTCCCAGAAGCCGCGCGCCGGGTCCTTCTCCCCCGGGGCCGGGAACGCCCGCACCGCGTTGTTGTGCTCGTGCCCGTTCACCCACGCGATGACGTTCGGGAAGCGGTGGAGCAGGTTCTTCAGCCCCTCCCCCTCGGCGCACTCGGGCTGGTCGGTCCTGCGGAAGCAGTGGAACGGCTGGCCCTCGACGTCGCCGCCGGGGTTGTGCAACGTCGCCGACGAGTGGTGCGAGAAGAGCACGATCAGGCGATCTCGGCCCCTGCGGTTGCGGCGCAGCTCGCCGCCCGCGAAGTACCGCGTGCTCCACCTCCGCAGCTCCTTTCTCAGCCACCTGAACTGCGGGTCGGGCACGTGGCCGTCGTCGACGCCGTCGTACGAGATCGTGTCGAGAGAGATCCCGCGCACCTTCCGCCCGACCGGGAAGCTGTAGTAGCCCGCGCGGGCGTCGTGCATCGGGTCCTCGGGCGCCCGCGCGAGGCCGTGGCCGTAGGGCCTCCCGTCGCTCTGGAAGAACTCCTCGACGAGCTCCTCGTGGTCGACGAAGGCGCGCTCGCCGTCCGCGGGAACGGCCTCGGAGCTGGTCGCGGTCGCGTTCTCCATCAGGTTCTGGATCTGCCCCGCGTCGCCGGGATCGTCGGGGCAGTTGTCGTAGCCGTCGAGCGGCACGAAGGCCTTGCGGCCCCCGACGGCGAAGGACTCGAACCCCGGGTTCTGCGGGGCGTTGCCCTGCACGAGCCCGTCGTGGTTGCCGAGCACCGCGTACCACGGCACCTTCGTCCCGACGGCGTCGAAGGGCTCCTGCGCGAGCTCGAGCACCTCGAGCGGCAGCGCCGGCGCGAAGTGCTCCTGCGTGTAGCCGTGGTAGCCGCGGGTACCGGACGCCGGGTCGACGCGATCGCCGTCGAGCAGGTCGATGAACCACCTCAGCTCGTTCAGCTGGTTGTTGTCGATGTTGTCGCCGGTCGAGACGACGAACGAGAGCGGCACGCCCGTCGCCGGTCCCTCGTCGATCCTGGCGAGGCGGCGGAGCATCGAGTCGCCGACCTGAAGCGACATCGCCTCCTGGACCCGGTACGCCGCGCTGAACGGGGTCCCGCAGCCGTCGAAGTACTCGACGCGCGCCGGAGACTCCTCGTCGATCACGTGGACGTCGCTCAGTTGCTTGAACCCGGCGAGGGCGCGGCCGGGGCGGCCGGGGTCCTTCCAGCCGAGCGTGCGCGTCACCCGCCGCTCGCCCGGCCCGTACGCGAGGTCGCGCTCCCCCTCGGCCACGATCGTGCGGGAGAGCGTCGTCAGCGGCGGCGGCGGACGCCTCAAGGGGGAAGCCGCGGCGCCGAAGGCGACGGTAGACGCGAGCACGCCCATCACCACGACCTGCGTCGAGACCCGTCCCCGCGACATCCGGCGGCCAGCTTACGCCTGCGGTACCGGCGAAGCCGTCAGTGGCGGTGGCACCCGGGGCGCCCCTTCTGGCAGCGCGGGCGGCGGGGCTCCGGCGGCTCCTCGGTGTGGCGCAGGTGCCTCTCCTCCAGCGCCGCCGCGACGTCGTCGGCGACCGGTCGGTAGGGAGTTCCCGCGAACGGGCGGTCGGCGCAGGAGTAAAGCGTCTCGATATCCGGCGGACCGGAGGTGCCGTCGAAGTCGTTGCCGGTGAAGCAGTTGTCGGAGCCGGCGCCGTCCCAGGCGAGCGCGTGCGCGCCGGAGCCGCGCACGAGGTTGCGTGCGACCGTGTTGTTCACCGGAAGCGTCGCGTCGGGCGTCTGCGTCACGAGGACGCCGTAGCGCCCGTGGTCCGTCACCTCGTTCCCGAGGACGACGTTGTTCTCGACCCCGGCGAGCCAGATGCCCGTGCCGACCGGGGTGCCGAACGTCTCCGCGATGCCGGCGGGGGGTGTCGAGGCGTGGTCGTTGGCGCGGACGACGTTGCCGACGACGAGCGTCCCCCGGCCCGGGCCGTGCCCGAGGCCCGGCAAGGTGATCGAAGCGATGCCGGTGGCGTTGCGGACCCAGGTCGAGCTGCGGATCGTGACGCCGGTCGCGTTCACACCGGCGTAGCCGAGGTAGCTCCTCTCGGCGTGCAGGTCCTCGAGCAGCGCGCCGCAGCCCATGCACTCGGCGACGGAGAAGGCGGAGTCGCCGCTCCCCCACCCGAACGAGCGGCGGATCACGCCGTCGTAGGACCCGTGGGCGGAGATGCCGCGCGTGAGGTTCTTGATCGCGTCGATCCGGTCGGCCGTGTAGCGGCGTGCGCCGGTGAACAGGATGCCGTCGCCGGTGAAGTCGCGCACGGTCAGGTTCGCGATCGTGACGTCCCGCGCGCCGTCGACGACGATGCCGTTCGACCTCGTGCCCCCGCCGTCGAGGACCGTCCGGAACCGGTCGACGCCCCGGAGGATCAGGTCGTCGGTCGTGACGACGACGTCGCCCTTGTAGGTGCCGGGACCGACGACGATCGTCGACCCCGGCTCCGCGGCGTCGACCGCGGCCTGGATCGTCTTGAAGTCGCCCGGCACCTCGATCTTCGGCCGCTCGTCCTCCTCGCCGCCGCCCGGCGGAGGCGGGTCGCCGACGATCACGACGCCCCACATCCCCTGCCTGCCCGCGCGCCCGTGGAAGCTGCAGTGGTAGTAGAAGTACCCCTCCTCCTCGAACGTGTGGCTGAAGCGCTGCCCTCTCTGCAGGGCTCCGGACGCGAACGCGCCGGTGTCGGAGGTGACGTCGTGCACGCGCGTCCCCGAGTTCGTCCACGTGACGGTGTCGCCTGGCTCGATGCGGATCTCCTGCGGCGCGAAGAAGTTGTCGCGGATCGACACCGCGTGGTCGGCCGCGGGCGCGACCCCGGGAAGACCCGCGACGGCGCACGCCGCGGCGGCCGCGATCAGCAGGACCCTGCGGACGAGCGCGGCTCTAGTGCGCGTGCGCGGCATGTCTTGCGTTGCGGAGGGCCTCGACCGTCGCTCTCGTCAGCGCCCCGCCCTCGGTCCTGACGACGAAGATCCCCGACATCCCCGCGTCGGAGTGGCCCTGGACGTGGCAGTGGTACATCCACGCGCCGGGGCCGACGTGCTCCCCCGCGATGACCTGGAACCCGAACGAGTCGGCCGGCCCCACGACCTTGTTGTCGACGAGCCGCGTCGCGTCGTCGACGGTCGCCGGGATCCCCGTCCGGTTGTCGGTCCACCGGTGCCCGTGGAGGTGGAAGGTGTGGAACTGGTCGCCGTGACCGATGACGACGAACTCCACGCGCTCGCCCGCGTTCGACGTGCACCGCGGCGTGTCCGGGTCCTTCCGCAGGTTGAACGTCGTCCTGATCATCACGAGCACGCACGTCCGGACCGGCTCCGGATCACCCGCGCGCCGGACGACGAAAGCGCCGAAGAGCCCCGCGTAGACACCGCCGGTGCCGTGCTCGGTGCCGAGGCAGTGGTCGTGGTAGTGCCAGTAGCCCGCGCTGCCGGCGTCGATCGTCCCGTCGGCGCGCGCACCCGGCGGGTGCGCCTGGAAGAAGTACGTCCTGCTCCGCCCGGGGGCGACGCAGCTGTCGTTCAGCGGCGTCCCGTCGCTCGCTACCGTGTAGTCGACGCCGTGCGAGTGCATGCTCACGCGCCGCTTCGCGTCGTTGGTGAGGGTCACGGCGATGCATTCCCCTTCGGTCATCTCGATCGTGGGGCCGGGAATCGTGGCGTTCCCCGGCGCCGTCCCGTACCCGATGCGGCCGTCGCCGAGCGGCTCCGCGAACAGCGACAGCGACTGGTCCGGATCCGCGCAGACCTGCGGGTCGCCCTGCACGCGTGCGACGCGGGCACCCGTGGGGACGGATCCCGCCAGACCGGCCGCGATCAGCGCGCTCACGAAGACGATCCTGGGCATGTTCGTGCGCATCGCTCCCTCTCGCTCGTTTGGTGGGCAGGGGCGCGGAGACGTGTGCTCCGCAGCCACCGCTATCGAACCACGGGGCGCCGGCAGACGGACCCGTCGCGGCCTACGTGATCTGGGCAAAAAGACACTATTCGGGTGCCCATCGCACCTTCAGGTCGCGCGCGGCGCGAGCCTCGTCCGGTCGCCGCACGGGGGTCGTCCGCGGCGCGTCGCGAAGCAGCTCGGGCCGCGACTCCGCCTCGGCCGCGATGGCGTTGAGCGCGGCGGCGAGGCCGTCGATCGTCTCCTTGCTCTCCGTCTCGGTCGGCTCGACCATCAGCGCCTCCTCGACGACCAGGGGGAAGTAGACCGTCGGCGGGTGATAGCCGAGGTCGATCAGGCGCTTCGCGACGTCCGTCGCCCTGACGCCGTGGCGCTTCAGCGGCTTCGCCGTCGCGACGAACTCGTGCATGCACGTCCCCTGGAACGCGGTGGGAAACGACTCCGCGATCAGCTCGCGCAGGTAGTTCGCGTTGAGCACCGCGCGCTCCGCGACGCGCCGGAGCCCCTCCGGGCCGAGGCAGCGCAGGTACGCGTACGCGCGGACGTTGATGCCGAAGTTGCCGTGCCACGAATGGATGCGGCCGATCGAGTCCGGGCGGTCGTGGTCCCAGCGCCACTTCCCGGCCCCCTCGTCCCACCGGAGGACCGGCGCGGGGAGGAAGCGCTCGAGACGCTCGGAGACGGCGAGCGGCCCGGAGCCCGGCCCACCCCCGCCGTGAGGTGTCGCGAACGTCTTGTGCAGGTTGAGGTGGACGATGTCGAAGCCCATGTCACCCGGCCGCACGACCCCGACGATCGAGTTGAAGTTCGCGCCGTCGTAGTAGAGGAGCCCCCCGACCTCGTGGAGCGCGGCCGCGATCGCCTCGATGTCGCGCTCGAACAGCCCCAGCGTGTTCGGGTTCGTCAGCATCAGGCCGGCGACGTCGTCGTCGAGCACGTCGCGCAGCGCGCCGAGGTCGACGAGGCCCCGGTCGTCGGAGGGCACCTCCTGCGCCCTGTACCCCGCGAGGCTCACGCTCGCCGGGTTCGTGCCGTGCGCGGAGTCCGGGATGATCACGCGGTGCCGCGTCTCGCCGCGCGCCGCGTGGAACGCGCGCATGATCAGCAGGCCCGTCAGCTCCCCCTGCGCGCCGGCGGCGGGCTGGAACGTGAGGGCGGCCATCCCCGTCGCCTCGCACAGCGCGCGTTCGAGGAGCCCCAGCAGCTCCAGCGCGCCCTGCGCGAGGTCCTCGCCGGCGGCGGGGTGCAGCGCCCGGAACCCGTCCAGCGCGGCCGCGTCTTCCGCCAGCTTCGGGTTGTACTTCATCGTGCAGGACCCGAGCGGATAGGCCCCCACGTCGATCGCCCAGTTGCGCTGCGACAGCCGGGTGTAGTGCTGAACCAGGTCGCGTTCGCTCACCTCCGGCAGCAGCGGGGGCGACTTGCGGCGGTGCCGCTCGGGGACGAGGTCCTCGATCGCCGGTCCGTTGCCGGCGTCCGGCAGCGACCACGCGCGGCGCCCGGCGCGCGAGCGCTCGAAGATCGGCGCGGAGCCGTCCTCTCCCGCGCGCGTGCCCGCCGAAGGTTGAAGGCTCACGACTCCGCCAGCTCCTTCTCGATCGCCTCGGCGAGGCCGTCGATATCGGCCTCGGTCCGGCGCTCGGTGACCGCGACGACGAGCGACCTGCCCATGTCGTCGTAGTAGCGCCCGAGCGACGGTCCCACCAGATAGCCGCGCCGCGCGAGGCGCTGCGCGAGCGACGCCCCGTCGAGCGGCGTCTCGAGCACGAGCTCCTTGAACCGCGGCCCGCCGTACGTGAGCTTGCATCCGGGGATCGAGCCGAGGCGGTCGGCCGCGAGCGCGGTGCGCTTCAGGCAGACCTCCCCCAGCCGCCGCAGGCCTTCGGGGCCGAGCCACGACAGGTAGATCGTCGCGGCGATGGCCATCAGCGTCTGGTTCGTGCAGACGTTCGACGTCGCCCTGGCGCGCCGGATGTGCTGCTCGCGCGCCTGGAGGGTGAGCACGTACGCGCGGCGCCCGTCGGCGTCGAGGGTCTCGCCGGCGATGCGACCGGGGACCTGCCGCACCAGCGCGAGCTTCGTCGCGAACAGCCCGACGTACGGCCCCCCGAACGACAGAGAGTTGCCGAGCGCCTGCCCCTCGCCCACGGCGACGTCGGCGCCGAGCTCCCCCGGCGCCTCCAGCACGCCCATCGCCGTGGGATCCGACACCGCGATCAGCAGCGCGCCCGCGGCGTGGGCCGCCGCGGCGGCCCCGGCCGTGTCCTCCAGCAGTCCCAGGAAGCTCGGCGACTGGACGACGACGGCGGCCGCCCCCTCGAGGCCGTGAGACGGCCATTCGATCGTGCCGTTGCCGGAGCGAGGGAGGACCCGGATGTCGAGGGCTAGACCTGAGGTATAGGTTTTGAGAACGCTCACGTAGTGCGGGTGGACGGTCTCCGCCACGTACACGGTCTCGCGCCGCTGTGCCCTGACCGCGAGGTTGACGCCTTCGACGAGGGCGTTCGCCCCGTCGTACAGCGACGCGTTCGCTACCTCCATCCCGTACAGCGAGCACACCATCGTCTGGAACTCGTAGAGCGCCTGGAGGACGCCCTGCGAGAGCTCCGGCTGGTACGGGGTGTAGCTCGTGGCGAACTCCCCCCTGCTCGCGAGCGCCCGGACCGCGGCCGGGACGTAGTGGTCGTAGGCGCCGCCGCCGGCGAAGCAGACGAGGCCGGCCCCGCGGGAGCGGCCGGCGAGCTCCGTCACGTGCGCGGCGAGCTCGATCTCGCTGAGGGACGCGGGGACGTCGAGAAGCCGGTCGAGCCGGACCGACCGTGGGACGGACTCGAAGAGGTCGTCGAGGGAGCCGAGGCCGATCGCCTCGAGCATCTCCCGGTCGTCGTCGGGCGTGTGCGGGATGAAGTCCACTAACCTACTTGTCTATTTGTCGACAACTCGTCCTCGCATCACGATGACGGCCATCCGTGGCGTCAGCTCTTCCGGAACGGGGGCTTCACGATATCTCCCTCGATCCGCCGCCCGCGCGCCTCGACGTAGACGCGCGTCCCGGGGCCGGGCGTGGTCGCCGACGGTCCCAGGGTCAGCGCGATCCCGGTGCCGAGCGTCGGCGAGAAGTTCCCGCTCGTGACCTCGCCGAGATCCGCGCCCTCCTCCGAGAGCACGCGATAGCCCTGACGGGGGACCCCCTTGCCGGTGCAGACGACCCCGAAAAGCCGCCGCTCCGGTCCCCTCTCTTTCACCTCGAGCAGCGCCTCGCGCCCGCGGAACGCGGTGTCCCAGGCGAGGGCCCAGCCGAGCCCCGCCTCGAGCGGGTTGACGTCGCGGCTCAGCTCGTGCCCGTACAGCGCGTAGCCCATCTCGAGCCGCAGCGTGTCGCGCGCGCCCAGACCGACCGGCACGGCGCCCGCGTCCAGCAACGCCGACCACGCCCGCTCCGCGACCTCGTAGGGCGCATAGATCTCGAAGCCGCGCTCGCCGGTGTAACCGGTTCGGGCGACGAGACCCTCGGATCCGAAGACGTCGAGCGGGCACCAGTGGTGGAGCTTCAGGGAGAGCGCCTCCGACTCCGGCCACACCTTGTCGAACACCGCGAGCGAGTCGGGGCCCTGGAGCGCCAGGATCGCGTAGCGATCCCACTCGTCGACGGGGTCGCCCCCGGACGCCCGGATGCAGCCGGCGACCGCCTCGAAGTTCGCCGCGTTCGGCACCACGAGCCATTCGTCGCCGGCGATCCGGTAGACGAAGACGTCGTCGACGCAGCCCCCCTCGTCGACGAGCACGAGCGAGTACGTCGCGCTCCGGGGCTCGAGCGCGACCGCGTCGGCGGTCAGCGCGTGCTGGAGCGCGCCGCCGGCGGCGCCGCCGCGGACCCTCAGCTTGCCGAGGTGGGTCACGTCGAACACGCCCGCCGAGGTCCTCACCGCGTTGTGCTCGGCGATCACGCCCGAGTACTGCAGCGGCATCTCCCAGCCGGCGAACTCCGTCAGGCGCGCGCCGAGCGCGCGGTGCGCCCCGAGCAGCGGCGTGGCGCGACCGCTCATCCGGCGAGCGCGGGACCGAACAGCGACGGGGGATCCTCCGGCGTGGACGCCGCTCCCTCCGCCTCGCCCCCCGCCAGCAGCGCGCCCTGCGACGGCTCCTCGAGCCCGTACTTGACCAGGAGGTTGAGGTAGTCGCGCTGGTAGAGGATCTTGCACTTCACGTCGGGGTAGAGAGCGGAGAGGCGGCGCACCTTCCGGTTCTTCTTCGTCACGAGCTTCTGGTTCAGAGTCGTGATCTCGATGTAGAGGTCGAAGGCGGGGAGGTAGAAGTCGGGCGAGAACCGCTGTGTCGGGGTCCCCTCACGGTCCCACTCGATGTCGAACGTGGTCGGCTCGTAGACCCACTCGATCTCGTAGAAGTCGAGGAGCTTCGCGAACTGTCGTTCGCTGTTGTGCGCGAAGGCGACGGACTCGTGCGGAAGAGGAGATGGTGCGTCGGCGTGCGACTCCCCTGCCTCGTCGTGGGCGTGGAGGCCCGGGATGGTCAGCCCTCCTTGGCTCGCCGGTCGGTCTCGTGCGTCTCGTCCGAAACGTACTCCACCGGCTCGGCTGCGGGACGGAGCTCGCGCAAAGTCCCGGTGAGCTGCTCGCGCACCTTGTCGAGTGCGACCACTGCTCCCAGCACACCCTGGCCGTTGCGGATCAGGTCGAGGACTTCCGCGTCGTTCAACGCGTAGACGCCCGAGCCGTCCGCGACGATGTTCACCTTCGACCAGTCGTCGTCGACGTGCGTCCGGACGTAGTCGATCGCCTGACGGACCTTCTGCAGGCTCGCGCCGGCATCGATCAGCGACTTGATGACCTTGAGCTGCAGGAGGTCGTTGAACGAGTACAGCCGCTGAGTGCCCGACCCCGTCGCCGGTTGGATGGAAGGCTCGATGAGCCCCGTGCGCGTCCAGTAGTCGAGCTGGCGGTAGGTGATGCCGACGATCTTGCACGTCTGGGGGCCGCGGTAACCGACCTCGACCGGACCCTCCTTCTCCGGACCTTCCTTCTCCGGACCTTCCTTCTCCATCGCGTCCTCCCCGGCTGCCCTTTGCGCGCATCACACACCCGTAGTTACGGGCCTGCAAGCGTACGGCCGGCCCGCGCGCGTGTCAACGACCCAACCGTCTAGCTCAGGTTGACGGCGGTGGCTATCCCCCGGCGGCGAAGTCCTCGGGGCTCACCTGGTCGAGAAACTCCCGGAACTTCTCGACCTCGGTCTCCTCGTCGTCCTTCAGCTCGATCCCCGCCTGCTCGAGGACCTCGTCCGCGGCGAAGATCGGCGCGTTGATCCTGACGGCGAGCGCGATCGCGTCGCTCGGGCGCGACGAGACGTCCTTCGTCTCGCCGCCGGAGGCCATCCGGATGAGCGCGAAGAACGTCTGGTCGACGAGCTCGTTGATCACGATCCGCTCGACGGCGACGCCGGCGTCGTTCAGGAGGTCGCGCATCAGGTCGTGGGTCATCGGGCGCGGGGTCTGGATCCCCTGGAGAGCGAAGGCGATCGCCGTCGCCTCGACGGCGCCGATCCATATCGGGAGGTATCGCTCGCCGTCGGCCTCTTTCAGCAAGACGATCGGTTGATTCGAGGGGAGCTCGACGCGGACCCCCACGAGCGACAGCTCGACCATTCCGGCAGGCTAACACCCCTACGAAGTTGGCCACAGCGGCGGCACGAGCAGCCGCGGCTCGGCCGCGAGGCGCGGCAGGTCCGGCACCGCCAGGATGTCGCGCACGTTGCGGTACAGCGACTGGAAGTCGAGGCCGTAACCAACCACGAACACGTCGGGGATGTCGAAGCCGCGGTGCTCGAGCGCGACCGGGACGATGCGGCGCACGGACTTGTCGAGCAGCGTCACCGCGCGCAGCGAGCGCGGCGAGCGTGCGGTGAGGTTCCGCCTGAGGTAGTTCAACGTCAAGCCGGTGTCGACGATGTCCTCGACGATCACGACGTCGCGGCCGTTCACGTCCGAGTCCAGATCCTTCTCGATGCGCACGACGCCCGACTGAAGCGCTCCTCCGCCGTAGGACGAGATCGACATGAAGTCGACCTCCGCGTGCACCGGCAGAGCGCGCACGAGATCGGCGAGGAACAGCACCGAGCCCTTCAGCACCCCCACGAGCACGGGTGGATCGGGGCTGCCGCGGTAGATCGTCGCCAGCTCCTCGCCCAGCGTGCGGACCCGGCTGCGCAAGTCGGCTTCGGAGATCAGGACGTGGAAGGTTCCGACCGACGCGGCGGGGTCGCTCACCACGACCTTCCCCCGATGAGGGCGGCCGCCGCGCCCAGGACGTCGCCGAGCAGCGACGCGACACCTCCGGGATCGGCGTCGGCGATCGCCTGCTCCGCGACCGCGGGAGCGCGCGCGACGAGCGTGCCGTCGGAAGCGGTGATCACCACGGTCCCCAGCGTCTCACCCTCGGCGAGCGGCGGGGCCGCGGTTCCGGGCTCGAACGCGATCGAGATCGTCTCCGGGCGCTGTATGCCGTGGACGGTGCGACCGGCGACCACCCCGACCGACCCGGAGGGATCGAAGACGACGACGCCGAGCTCGGCCCCCGCGCGCAGGAGCACGCCGCGGCCGAGCGCGCGGAACCCGTAGTCGAGCAGCGCGGCGGCGTCGGCCGCCGCGTCGTCGGAGCCCATGGCGACGGCGACGAGCCGCCGGCCGGAGCGCGCCGCCGCGGCGACGAGGACGTCGCCGGCGCCGCTCGTGTACCCCGTCTTGATGCCGACTGCGCCGGGATAACTGTCAAGAAGAGGATTAGTGTTAACGAGGCGGATCCTTCTGCCCCGGCCGGTGATCGACGCCGAGCGCGTCGCGACGATCTCCGACAGGGCCGGGCTGCGCAGGATCGCGAGCGCGATGCGGGCGAGGTCGCGGGCCGACGAGTAGTGCCCCGGGGCGTCCAGGCCGTGGGGGGTCACGAAGCGCGAGTTCCGGGCGCCGAGGTCGCGCGCCAGCGCGTTCATCCGGGCGACGAAGGCCTTCTCCGACCCCGCGACGTGCTCCGCCAGGGCCACCGCCGCGTCGTTCGACGACGTGAGCAGCATGGCGACGAGGAGCTCCTCGACCGTGAAACGGTCCCCGGGCCGCAGGTCGAGACCTCCTCCACCGGTCGCGGACGCCGCGCGCGACGCCACGACCGTCTCCTGCAGGCGGCCCTGCCGCGCCGCGACGAGCGCGGTGACCATCTTCGTCGTGCTCGCGTTCGCGCGCCGGGAGTCGATCTCCCGGCCCCAGATCACGTCCTCACCCGCGACGACCAGACACGCCGCGCACGTGACCGCCGGGCGGGGCGGGAGCTGCGGGGCCGCCGCCGCGGCCGGCGCGACGGCCAGCAGGACCGCCGAGGCCGCGGCGACCAATCGATTTGTCGACAAGGCAACAGGTCGACTGGAAGACGACGAGGCTACGCGAGGCCCCCGAGGCTGGAGCGCAGCGCCGCCTCTCGCATCTGGCGCGACAGCGTCAGGAGCTCCCTCACCGACTGATGCGCCTGGTCCCCCGCGCCGGCGTCCTTGCGCTTCAACGCGGGCGTGACGATCTGCTCGAAGAACGCGGCCTCGCGGTCGGCGAACTGGCGGTACATGCGGAGGTGACGGGGCTCGACGCCGTAGGCGAAGAAGCGGCCGGATGCCTTGGCCACCACGAGGTCGTTCTCGTCGTACACGTCGTCGTCGCGCTTCGCGAGCACGCCGAAGTCCTCGAGCCCCCGGAGCTGCTCCTCGGAGAGCCCCGAGACCTCCCGCAGCTCGGCGCGCGTCAGCTGGACGGACGACTCGATCGATCCCGGCTCGGCCTCCGCCATGCTCCCGCGGCCGTTCGGGGCCGCCGCAGCCGCGCGCCGCGTCCCGCCCGCGCCGGGATCGGGGTACGAACCGGCCGCGTCCGCCTGTCCCAGCCGTTCCCGGATGACCTTCAGCGGCAGGAAGTGGTCCCGCTGCAGCGACAGGATGTACCGCAGACGTGCGACGTCCGGCTCGTAGAACTTGCGGTAGCCGGCCGGCGTCCGCTCCGGCGCGATCAGCCCCTCGGCCTCGAGGAAGCGGATCTTCGAGATGCTCACGTCCGGGAAGTCCGCGCGGACCGAGTCCAGGACCTCTCCGATGCTCAGGTAGTCGCGGGAGCGCGAGAGCGGCATCGCTACGCCTGCGACCCCGTGAGGAACACGAGCTTGAACTTGCCGATCTGGATCTCGTCGCCGCTGCGCAGACGGGCCTCCTCGACCCGCTCCCGGTTCACGTAGGTGCCGTTCAGGCTGCCGACGTCGGCGAGGCTGAACTCGTTCGGCGACCGCCGCAGCTCCGCGTGGCGCCGGGAGACCGTTATGTCGTCGAGGAAGATGTCGCTGTCGGGGTGCCGCCCGACGTGCGTGACGTCGGCATCGAGGAAGAACTTGCTGCCGGCGTTCGGGCCCCGCTTCACGATCAGTACCCCCCGGCCGCCTTCGAGCTCCTCGGCCGAGACGTGGACCTCCTCGTCGAGCTCCGCCTCCATCTCGGGAGCCATGAACGTGACGGTCGACGAGGCCGACTCGGTCCCCTCGGTCAGCGGCGACCCGCACGACGATCAGAAGTTCGCGCCGTCCGGGTTCTTGTGGCCGCAGTTCGTGCAGAACATGGGGGTGACCCTATAGGCGAGCTTTAGAGTTAGTCAAGCCGGCGACCGGTGGTCGAGAGTCTTTCCGCCGCGGCGGGCACGACGGAGCGCGAGCGACGCCTCGCGGCTACTGCGCCTCCGCGACGAAGGCCCGGTACTCCTCCGCGCTGATGAGTCCCTCGGTGTCGCCCGACGGCTCGATCGTCACGAGCCATCCTCCCCCGTACGGGTCGGAGTTGATGAGCTCCGGGTTCTGCTCGACCTCGACGTTCTTCTCGAGGACCCGTCCGCTGACGGGGCTGTAGACGTCCGACACCGACTTGGTGGACTCCACCTCCCCGAGCGGCTCGCCCGCGGTGACCTCGGATCCCGGCTCCGGGAGACCGACGAACACGACGTCGCCGAGCTGGTCCTGCGCGTAGTGGGTGATCCCGACGACGATCCGGCCGTCCTGCTCGCGCGCCCATTCGTGGTCCTTCGTGTACTGGCGATCGGCGGGAACGTCGCTCACCGCGTTCTCTCCTTTCGAGCAGGCGAATAGAGATTTGTCGACTTGTTGCCAAGTCTTCAAGAAGACTCGAATGCTCCGTCCACGACCTCTCGGACGAGCGCAGCGTAACGGCCGGCGAGGGCCTCCGCCTCGGCACGCGTCGGCGCCTCCGCCCACACGCGGCACAGCGGCTCGTCCGGATACGGGATGACGAGCGCCCACCCGTCGTCCTCGATGACCTTGACGCCGTCGAGCAGGACGAGCCTGGCGCCGGCGCGCCGGCTCGCCTGCGACGCGACGTGCCGCATCACGGCGCCTTTGAGGTCCCATGGCGTGTCCACGTCGACCGTCACGACCGTGGTGTCCGGCAGCCCGTCCACCACCTCAGCGAGCGGCCGGGCGGAGGTCGCCATCAGCTCGAGGACCTTGCAGAACGCCATGAGGCCGTCCGGCGCCGGCATCAACGCAGGCCACATCAGCGCGCCGTTGCAGTCGCCGACGAAGACGACCCCCGGCTGCGCGGCGTGCGCCATCAACCCGGCGAGGCCGGTCGACGCCCACGTCAGCGTCGCGCCCTCGGACGACGCGATCGCCTCGCAGACCTGCGGGCACGACACCGGGACGACCAGGGTTCCTCCGGCCGCGCGGCGCGCCTCGTGACCCAGCAGGGCCAGCAGCGCGTCGGTGCCGGAGACGACGCGGCCTTTGTCGTCCACGAGGTGCGCGACCTCTCCCCCGGGCTCGAGCAGCACGCCCGCGTTCGAACCGGAGCTCCGGACCTGGTCGGACAGCTCGTCGAGCAGGCGGTCGATGTCGCGCTCGACCAGGACCGGGCGGTGCTCGTCGATGAAGCCGTGGAGGCCGAGGACGTCGCACCGGAGGCGGCCGAAGATCGACGGCCCGATCACCGAAGCCGCACCGTACGCGTAGTCGACGACGACCTTCAGCGCCGCCTTCCTGATCGCGTCGACGTCGAGCGCCCGCATCACCCCGGACGTGTACTGCTCGAGCGTGCGGGGCGGGAACTCGAGCTCCCCGAGCTGCAGCGCGCCCGCGCGCCGGTAGTCCTCGCGGAAGAAGATCCGCTCGATCTTGCGCTGGTCCCCCGGCGCGAGGTCGGCGCCGTCGGCGTCGAACAGGCGGATCTCCACCGCCTCCGGGTCGCGCGGCGACGTCCTCACGCTGATCCCCCCCGCCGCCTGCTCGGTCCGCACCGCGAACCGCGTCACGGGCAGCGGCATCAGCTCGAGGTCGTGGCATGTCACCCCCGTCGAGTTCAGCCCGGCGATGAGGGCGCGCTTCATCGTGCGGGCGGCACGGCTCGCGTCGCGCCCGGTGAGGACCACGCTGCCGCGCTTCAGCGTCGTGCCGTAGGCCATGCCGAGCCTGGTCGCCACCAGCGGCGTGACGCCGAGGTTGACGGGGCCGGCCACGCCGCGGGAGCCGAACAGCGTCCGCGTCGCCCGCCGCTCCTTGACCACGCTCTGCGTCACGATCGCTCCGGCCTCGACGGTGCGGCTCGGGTAAACCTTCACTCGAGACTTTATGTAGGCGCCCGCGCCGACGGTCACCTCGTCACCCAGGACGACGCTCTCCTCGAGGTTCACCCCCCGGTGGAGCGAGGTCCCGCGGCCGATCACCGCGCTGCGCGCGAGCGAGTACGGCCCCACCTGAGCGCGCTCCAGGAGCACCGACGACGTCACGGACGCGTCGTCGGAGACGATCGCGTTGTCGGCGACGACGGTCAGCGGTCCGACCTTCGCGCCGGCGTCGATCCTCACGTTGTCGCCGATGAGGCTCGGCCCCTCGACCCGAGCGGTCGGGTGGATCTCGACGTCCTCCCCCACCCACACGCCCGGCCGCAGCTCGAACCCGACCGGCTCGACGGCGACCTTTCCGGACAGCGCGTCGTGATTCGCCTGCAGGTACGCGTCGGTGTTGCCGACGTCGGTCCAGAAGGCGTCGGTGACGAAGCCGAACAGCGGCAGGCCTTTGTCGAGCATCATCGGGAACAGCTCGCTCGAGAAGTCGTACGGGTGGTCGACCGGTATGAGGTCGAGGACGTCTGGCTCGAGGACGTAGATGCCGGTGTTGATCGTGTCCGAGAAGACCTGCCCCCACGTCGGCTTCTCGAGGAACCTCTCGACGCGGCCGTCGGCGTCCGTCATGACGATGCCGAACTCCAGCGGGTCCTTCATGCGCTTCAGGACGAGCGTCGCCGCGGCCCCCCGGCTCCTGTGGAAGTCCACGACCTCCTCGAGGTCGACGTCGGTCAGCGCGTCTCCGGACACGACCAGGAACGACCCCGACAGGAAGTCGCGTGCTCCGAGGACCGATCCGGCCGTCCCGAGCGGCACCTCCACCGTCGCGTACGAGAGGGACATCCCGAGGTCGGAGCCGTCGCCGAAGTAGTTGCGGATGACGGACGAGAGGAACTGCACCGTCGCGACGACGTCCGTGATCCCGTGGGCGCGCAGCAGGACGAGGATGTGCTCCATCATCGGGCGCTTCGCGATGGGGAGCATCGGCTTGGGCATGTTGCTCGTGAGCGGCCTGAGCCGCGATCCCTCGCCCCCGGCCATGATCACCGCCTGCATGTTCAGGTCGGGCACTACGTCGGCCCTTTCTCGAGGGTTAGCGCCCGCAGCCCCTCGCGAGCCTGCCGCGCGTACGTCGCCGCCGCGGCCCAGTAGAGCACGGCCCCGAGCACGGTGAACGCGGTCCCGGCGGGTTCGACGCCCCCCGCGCCCGGGAAGCTCGTCTCCGAGTACGCGAGGAGAGTCAGACCCATCAGCAGGCTCGCGGTCGCGCTCTTGCCCGTGAAGTTCACTGCGATGCGCGGGACCCTGCGACGCTCGAGGTAGGGGAACACGCTCAGGATCAGCAGATCGCGCCCCACGACCGTCACCGCGAGCCAGAGCGGCAGGACCTCGCGGGCGACGAGCGCGATCGCGAGGGCCAGGATCAGGATGCGGTCCGCCAGCGGGTCGAGCAGCTTCCCGAGCTCGGACACCTGGTCGAACCTGCGCGCGATCACCCCGTCGAAGAAATCAGTCCACGCGCCCGCGGCGTAGAGGATCACCGCCGCGTTCTCGCGCCCGGACACGAACAGCCAGACGAAGACGGGGACGCTCGCGAGGCGGAGCAGGGAAAGGACGTTGGGGACGGTCCACAGACGGTTCGCCGCAGGCGCCGCGGTGACGGGAGCATCGACTACGTGGCGCTCCACGGACGGTCGCTGTCTCATGCCGAGTCGGGACGGCCGGATTTGAACCGGCGACCCCTGGTCCCCCAGACCAGTGCGCTAACCAAGCTGCGCCACGTCCCGTTGCGAGGCCATCATACCGGCGGGCCTCTCAGACGGGCTCTGCGTGCGAGCGCCTGCGGATCCGCGTGCGCAGCACCAGCGGCGTGCCCTCGAACGGCTCCGCGTCGCGGATGCGGTGCTCGAGGTACTTCTGGTATCCCGGCGACAGGTTGCCGCTGGCGAAGAGGACGAACTCCGGGGGTGCCGTGCTCGCCTGGACCGCGTACAGGATCCGCACCGCGCGGTGTCCGGAGCGGGGGTGAGGCCGGCGCGCCTGCGCCTCGGAGACGATGCGGTTCACCGCCGCGGTCGGCAGCCTTCGCCGGTGTGACTCGAGCGCGGCGAGGACGGCCGGAAGGATCCGGTCGATGCCGCGGCGCGTGAGCGCGGAGGTTCGGACGGCCTTCGCCCACTCGAGCCAGCGGAGGCGCTCCTGGAGGTCGCGGTCCACACGCGCGCGGTCGGTCTCCTCCTCGGGAGTCAGGTCCCACTTGTTGAGGGCGACGACGCAGGCGCGGCCCGATTCCACGACGTCCTGCGCGATGCGCTGGTCGAGGGAGGTGACGCCCTCCGTCATGTCGACGACGAGAAGCACCGCGTCGGCGCGCTGGATCGCCCGGCGCGACCGGAGCCAGCTGTAGTACTCGAGCGACTCGCCGATCGCGACGCGGCGCCGCATCCCGGCGGTGTCGACGATCCTCAGCACGCGGCCCCCTGCCTCGACGAACGAGTCGACGGGGTCGCGCGTCGTTCCGGGGACGGAGTCGACGATCGAGCGGTCCTCGCGCAGCAGCGCGTTGAGGATCGACGACTTGCCGACGTTGGGCCGGCCCGCGATCGCGAGCGATCCCCACGCGCCGTGCTCCTCCTCCTCCACCCCGGGCAGGCATCCGACGAGCCGCTCGAGGAAGTCGCCCGACCCCCGTCCGTGCAGCGCCGACAGCGCGGCGGGCTCGCCGAGGCCGAGCCGGAAGAACTCCGCAGCCGCGGGCTCGTCGCGCGGGTCGTCGACCTTGTTCGCCGCGACGAGGACCGGCTTGTCGCTCCGGCGAAGCCGCGCCGCGACGAGCATGTCGTCCTCGAGCGGCCCCGCCGACGCGTCGACGACGAGGACGATCACGTCTGCCGCCTCCATCGCGACCTCCGCCTGCTCGACCACGCGCGCGTCCAGGCCCTCGGCGCCGGGCTCGAGGCCGCCGGTGTCGACGATCTCGAAGCGGCGGCCGCCCCATTCCGCGACGAACGAGCGGCGATCCCTCGTGACGCCCGGCGTCTCCTCGACGATCGCGTCGCGGCGGCCGAGCACGCGGTTCACGAGCGACGACTTCCCGACGTTCGGCCTGCCCACGACCGCGACCACCGGCAGGCCCCGTGCCGACCCGCTCATCGCGCCGCTTCCGCGAGCTCGCAGATGCGCGCCACCACCTCATCGAGCGTGAGCCCGGTCGTGTCGACGACGTGCGCGTCGGCGGCCTGCGCCAGCGGCGACAGAGCCCGCGTCGCGTCGGCGGCGTCGCGGTCGGCGAGCGAGCGCGCCATCCGTGCGATCGTCTCGCCGTCGCCGGGCAGGCCCAGCTCGCGCGCGCGCCGCCGCGCGCGCTCCTCGACCGACGCCGTCAGGAACACCTTGACGTCCGCGTCCGGTGCGACGACGGTTCCGATGTCGCGGCCCTCCATCACGACGTCGCCGCTCGACGCGAGCGCGCGTTGCTTGTCCAGCAAGGCCGCACGCACGCGCGGCTGCGCCGCGATCTGCGAGACGAGGGCCGTCACGTCGGGCGCGCGGATCCTCTTCGAGACGTCGACCCCGTCGAGCCGCACCGTGTGCCCGTCGACGTCGACGCCGGCCGCCTCGGCGATCCTCCCCACCGCGTCCGCGTCGGAGGGCTCGGCGCCGTCCTCGATCACCGCCAGCGCGATCGCCCGGTACATCGCGCCCGAGTCGACGTAGCGCCACCCCAGCGAGTCGGCGACCGCGCGCGCGACGGTGCTCTTGCCGGCGCCGGCGGGGCCGTCGATGGCGAGCGCCGTCACCGCGGACGGGCCCTGGCGGCCACGCGTCCCTGCGCCTTGCCGAGGACGTCCAGGAACCCGGGGAACGACGTGTCGACGCAGGACCACCGGCCGACCCTGACGCCCTCGTGGGAGACGAGGCCGGCGATCGCGAACGACATCGCCACCCGGTGGTCGCCGCTCGAGTCGACCGCGCCGCCGGTCAGCGACGCCGGCCCCTCGATCACGAAGCCGTCGGACGTCTCCTCGGCCCGCGCGCCGAGCGATACGAGGCCGCCGACCATCGCGGCGATGCGGTCGGATTCCTTCAGGCGCAGCTCGCCGGCGCCCTGCACGATCGTCCGCCCCTCCGCCTGCGAGGCCGCGATCGCCAGCACCGGGAGCTCGTCGATCAGCCCCGGCACCTCCCCGGGGTCGATCGTCGTGGCGGCGAGCTGCGACGTCCGAGCGGTGACGTCTCCCCGCGGCTCTCCCCCCGACTCGCCCGTCCCGGCGACCGTCAGGTCCGCGCCCATCCGCCGCAGCACGTCGAACGCTCGCGTCCTCGTCGGGTTGAGCAGCACGTTCGTGACCGTCAGCTCTGAGCCCGGGACGAGGAGCGCGGCCACGAGCAGGTAGAGGGCCGACGAGGTGTCTCCCGGGACCTCCCACCTCATCGGCCGCGGCGCGGCCCCGCCCTCGACCGCGCACGTGGTGCCGGAGCGCTCGACCTGAACCCCGGCTGCCGCCAGCATCCGCTCGGTGTGGTCGCGGCTGGGGCCGGGCTCGGTCACGGCCGTCGTTCCCCGCGCCGCAAGCCCCGCCAGGAGAAGGGCCGTCTTGACCTGCGCGCTCGCCACGTCGAGCTCGACGTCCGCCCCGACGAGGTCGCCGCCGCGCACGACCAGCGGGGGAAGGTCGCCGTGGCGGCGGCCGTCGACCGCGGCGCCCATCTGGCGCAGCGGCACCGCCACCCGGAGCATCGGGCGGTTCCGCAGCGAGGCGTCGCCGGTCAGGATCGATATCCCGGCGACGGTCGAGCACACCCCCAGGACCGCACGCATCGACGTGCCGGAGTTGCCGACGTCGACCACGTCCTCGGGCTCCCGCAGGCCGTCGATCCCATAACCCTCGACCTCAGCTTTATCGCCGTCGGCCGCGACGGCGACCCCCAGCGCCCGCATCGCGCGCGCGGTGGCATCCACGTCGTCGCCCATGTTGAGGCCGGCGATCGTGCTCGTGCCCCGCGCGAGCCCGGAGAGGATCAGCGCCCGGTGCGAGATCGACTTGTCGCCGGGGACGGTGACGCTGCCTGTGAGAGGGGGCGCGGCGGACGCCGACTTTCGTCGCCTCATCGATATGTCGCTTTGTCTACAAGCGGACTTGTCGTCTTGTCTCCTGCAGGTGTCACGGGTCCACTATGGCAGCGCGCTCGACCCTGTACCCCATCTTCGCCAGGGCGTCCGCCAGGCGGTCCGCCGGGCCCTCCCCAGTGACCACCAGCTCGAGGCGTCCGTGACCCCCCTCGGTCGAGTGGACGATCCGGAGGTCCTCGATGTTCGCGCCGAGCCGCCCGGCCGCCGTGGTGACCTCCGCGAGGACCCCGGGCCGGTCGGTCACCGGCAGCGACAGCCCCGCCGGCTCGCCGGACAGGTCCGGGCGCGCGAACAGCTCGAGCCGGTTGTTGCGCGCGCCGGCCAGCCAGTCCCGCACCTCGTCCCAGGCGTCCCGTTCGATCGACTCCGCCACAACGCTCAGCTTCTTGTTGAGGGTTGCGAGAGCGTCGAGGATCGACGCCTTGTTCGATCGAAGGATCGTCACCCAGAGGTCCGGGCTGCTGGCGGCGATCCTGGTGACGTCGCGGAACCCACCCCCGGCCAGCCCCAGCAGCGCCTCGCGGTCCCCCGCGCCGGCGGCGAGGTCGACCAGCGCGCTCGCGGTGAGCTGCGGGACGTGGCTGAGGCGCGCCACGAGGGAGTCGTGCTTGGCCGGCGCCACCGCGACCGGCTTCGCGCCGAGCAGCCCGACGAGCTCGGCCACGCGCGCGTACGCGTCGGGCGCGGTGGACCGCGTCGGCGTCAGGATCCACCAGGCGTCGCGGAAGAGGTCCGCGGACGCGGCGTCGATGCCGTGGCGCTCCGAGCCGGCCATCGGGTGGCCTCCGACGAACCGCGGCCCCAGCGTTCGCTCGCCGGCCGTCACGGCGGCCGCCTTCGCCGATCCCACGTCGGTGACGACGGCGTCCGCCGGGACGTCCCCGGCGATCGCAGCCGTCAGGTCCTCGAGCGCGTCCACCGGTCCCGCCAGCACGACGGTGCGGGCGCCGGCGACCGCTCCCCCCGGGGTCGCCGCGGCGCCGTCGATTGCGCCGGCCGCGACGGCGGCCGCCGCGGCGAGGGGGTCGGGGTCGAAGCCGGCCACCGGCGTCTCCGGCGCGGCGGCCTTGATGCCGAGCCCGATCGACCCGCCGATCAGGCCGGTGCCGAGGATCGCGACCTTCTCCGACATCTAAGCTCGACCTTTAGGGTTCATCGCGGAGGTCCGTCCGCAGCTCCCGCGCGTCGCGCAGGTAGACGTGCTGCAGATCCCCAGCCGCCCGGTCCGAGTAGAGGTGCATGAGGACGCGTACGCACCGGGGCATCGCACCGGCGACGTCGAGCTCGACCGAGCACAGCAGCGGGACGTGGGCGAGGCCCAGCCGCCTCGCGGCGAGCGCGGGGAACTCGGCGTCGAGATCCGGCGTCGCCGTGAAGATCATGCTGACGAGGTCGTCGCCGTCGACTCCGTTGCGGTCGATCATCTCGTTCAGGAGCTCCTCGGTCGCCGCGACGATCTCCCTGCGGTCGTTCGACCCGACCGTGATCGCCCCCCTCAACGCCCGCATCCTCTTTGGTTGATTAATCGACATGTCGACAAGTTGCCTTGTTGAGATGGAGACTCGTCTACGTATTAGAGGCCGCACGCCCGGTACAGCGCCCGGACCTCCTCGATGCTCAGCTTCCGAAACGTACCCGGCTTGAGGCGGCCGAGCTGCAGGGGGCCGAGCGAGGTGCGCACGAGGCGTCTGACGGGGTGTCCCACCGCCTCGCACATCCGCCGCACCTGCCGGTTGCGTCCCTCGCGGATCGTGATCTCCAGCAGGGTCCCTCCCCGTGTCGCCTCGACGAGCGACACCTTCGCCCGCTTCGTCGTCCCGTCCTCGAGCTCGACGCCGGCGATCAGCTGCTTGATCGCCCGGCTGGCGGCGGTGCCCTTGACCTCGGCGAGGTAGGTCTTCGGGACCTCGTAGCTGGGGTGGGTCAACCGGTGCGTGAGCTCGCCGTCGTTCGTGACGATCAGCAGGCCGGCGCTGTCGGTGTCGAGGCGGCCCACAGGCCATACCCGCACCGGCAGGTCCAGCAGCTCGACCACGGTCGGGCGGCCCTCCGGGTCCGCGGCCGTGCTGACGACGCCGGCGGGTTTGTTGAGCATGTAGTGCACGAGATCCTGCTGCAGGGGCACGCGGGAACCATCGACTTCTACTTCATCCTTAGAGGGATCGACCCGCGCGCCCAGGCGGGCCCGTCGCCCGTTGACCTTCACCCTCCCCGCGGCGATGAGCTCCTCGACCGCCCGCCGCGACCCGAGGCCCGCATGCGCGAGGACCTTCTGGAGCCGCTCGCCCTCCCGCTCGGCGCCCGATGTGCTCCCCGAGTCGCGGCGCGCGCTACCCACGCCTCAGGCGTTCGGCGAGAGCTTGGCCTCCATGTCCTCCACCGCCTCGGCGTCGGGCATGAAATCCGTCAGCGGTGGCAGCTCGTCGACGGAGCGGAGGCCCATCTTTTCGAGGAGCTCGTCGGAGACCTCGAACAGGTTCGGAGCCGCGCCGCCCCCGGGAGCCGACGTGTCGATGAGCCCGCGCAGGAGCAGCGTCTTGACGACGCCGTCGGAGTCGACGCCGCGGATCTCCGAGATCTCCGACCGGGAGATCGGCCCCTTGTAGGCGACGATCGCCAGGACCTCCAGCGCCGCGCCCGTGAGGCGGGCGTGGCGGTGCCGGGTGACGAAGCGTTCGAGCCACGGCGCGCACTCCGGGTCGGTGTACAGACGCCATCCCGGAGCCGACTCGCGGAGGACGAACCCGCGGCCGTCCCGCTCGTACGACTGGGCCAGCGCCCGCAGGAGAGCCTCGACCTCCGCTTTGGGGATCTCGAGGACCTCGCCCATCTGCGAGGCCGGCACCGGCTCGTCCGCCAGCAGGAGGATCGACTCCACGATCTTTCTCGTGTCGGTCATCCAGGCTCTCCTCTCAGGTCGATCACGTACTCCTCCGCCTCCGCCAGCACGTCCTCGGCGTCGGCGAGCCCGGTCCACTCGGCACGGATGTCGCCGAAGCGCTCCACCTGCACGAGATCCACCGCGCCCGCCTTGAACAGCTCGAGCAGCGCCAGGAACCGCACGACGACGTCGATCCGCTCCGGCGCGCCGGGGCAGAGGTCGCGGAAGGCGGCGGGACCGGGACGCTCCCGCAGGCGGGCCGCGACCTCGAGGATCGCGTCGCGGACGCTCGCCTGGATCGGGGCGATATGGGAGACGTCGACCTCCGGCACCGGCCGCGGCGCCGTCAGCGCCGCGGCGAGGGCGCCCAGGCGCTCCGGCGAAGCCGTGACGACGAGCTTGGGGGCGAGGTCGACGAACCGGTCTTCGAGCCCCGCGGAGCGGCCGTGCAGCGCGGCACCGGCCGCGAGACGCCGGGCGAGCCAGGCACCGGCCTCGCGGAACGTCGCGCACTCCACCAGCCGTGCCAGCAGGAGGTCCCTCTCCTCCAGCAGGCTGCCGGCCTCGTCGCCGGAGGTCCGGCCCGGGAGCAGACGCGCCGACTTCAGCTCGAGCAGCGTCGCGGCCACCACGAGGAAGCCGGTCGCGGCCTCGAGGTCGAGGCCCTCGAGGCCGTCGAGCGCGGCCAGGTACTCCTCGGTGATCTGCGACAGCGAGACGTCGTAGATGTCGACCCGCTGCCTCGTGATCAGGTGGAGGAGCAGGTCGATGGGCCCCTCGAAGACCTCGAGCTTGACCTCGTACGCCACGGACCGCTCCTGGTTGACTAGTGGATTAGTCGATTTGTCGACAAATCGATGCTGCTGCCGGGGCCATCCCGGCGGGCGCCTCCACCGCCCGGCTCCCCCACCCTAACGACCCGTACGGGCGATGAGGCGTGTTTCAGCCAGGCAGCAGCCCGGTGCGCTCGCGGACGACCTTCATCGTGACCTCGGCCTCGGCGGCAGCCCGCTCGGCCCCCCGTCTCAGGATCCCCTCGAGCTCGGCGGGATCCCCCATCAACGCCTCGTAGCGCTCGCGGATCGGCGTCAGCCGCGCGACCACGGTCTCGGCCAGGGCCGCCTTGAACGTGCCGTACCCGTCCGAGGCGAAGCGCGCCTCCAGCTCGGTCGCCGGCGTCTCCTCGAACAACGAGAAGATCGTGAGCAGGTTGGTCAGGGCGGGCTTGTCCTCCGCCGCGCGGACCTCGCGGCCGGAGTCGGTGACGGCCGAGCGGATCTTCTTCGCAACGACGTCCGGCGGTTCGACGAGCCCGATGTACGAGCCGGGGCGGCCGGCGGACTTGCTCATCTTCTGCGTCGGATCGTCGAGCGCCATGATCCGGGCGCCTTCCGCCGGGATCAGCGGCTCCGGAAGGGTAAACGTCTGCCCGAGGGTTGAGTTGAACCGTGCGCCGATGTCGCGCATCAGCTCGATGTGCTGTCGCTGGTCCTCGCCGACGGGGACGCCGTCGGCCTGGTAGAGGAGGACGTCGGCGGCCTGCAGGACGGGATAGGTGAAGAGGCCGACGCCGACCGACTCCGACTCTCCCTTCGACTTCTCCTTGAATTGGATCATCCGCCGGAGCTCCCCCACGCGGGCGACGCAGTTGAAGACCCACGCGAGCTCCGCGTGCGCCGGGACGTGCGACTGGACGAACAGCACCGACCGCTGCGGGTCGACGCCGCAGGCGACGATCTCGGCCGCCTTGGCGAGCGTGTTGCGCCGCAGCGCGCCCGGGTCCCACGGCAGCGTCAGCGCGTGGAGGTCGACGACGCAGTAGAAGGCCTCGCCCTGCTCCTGCTGCGCCACCCAGTTGCGGATCGCACCCAGGTAGTTGCCGATGTGGGCCTCGCCCGTCGGCTGGATGCCGCTGAACACCCGTCTGGTCGGCTGCCGCCTAAAGTTCTCGTTCAGAGTTACTCATCCCCCTGGCGTCTGCTCGGGCAGGCGGCCCCTACAATACCTGCGTGGGCCTCCTCTCCCTCCTCGAAGTCGACCCCGTCGCGTTCTTCCTGCTGGCCGCCGCCCTCGTGGGCGCGATCGGGCTGCACGAGTACGCGCACGCCCTCGCGGCCGACCTGCAGGGAGACCGCCTGCCCCGGGCGATGGGCCGGCTGACCCCCAACCCGGTGAAGCACCTCGACCCGCTCGGGACGATCTGCATCCTTCTCGTCGGCTTCGGCTGGGGCAAACCCGTGGAGTTCCGCCCTAACGCGCTGTCGTCGCAGCGCTTCGGCGCCGCCGTAGTCGCGCTCGCCGGGCCGCTGATGAACCTCGCCCTGGCCCTCGTCGGCGCTTTCGGCTACGTCGCCTTTCGCAACGTCGACCCCGGAAGCGCGTTCACGACGTTCTTCTCGTTCTTCACCGGGATCAACGTCCTGCTCGCCGTCTTCAACCTCGTTCCGCTCCCGCCCCTCGACGGCTCCCGGCTGCTGACGATCTTCCTGCCGCGCGACAAGCAGCGGGTGGTCTTCTTCCTCGACAGGTACGGGTTGCTGATCCTGCTCGCGCTCGTGTTCTTCGGCGGGACCCGGATCCTCTTCCCGATCGTCCGCGACGTCCGCGACTTCCTCGTCCGGCTCGCCGGAGGCTAGAGGGACGGCTAAGGCCGCGCTTTAGCCTTGCTCCTGCAGCCGGCGCAGCAGGATCGAGTCCCCGCCGCGCGCCTCGAAGTCCTCGAGCACGTACGCGAGCGCCGTGCGCACGACCTTCCCGCGGTCCGCACCCACGCCGTGCTCCGCTCGGAGCGTGAGGCGCGCCTGGTCCAGCGCCGTCAGGTCGGCGTTCGTGCAGTAGAAGGTCACCTTCGTCTCGTGCCGGGGCGCCTTTCGGGGGGGCGCCTCCTGAGCGACTTGTAGATTTGTCGACTTGTCTGCTTGTCGCGGAGTCGCTTTGTCGTCGCTCCTTTGGTCGTCGGTCTTGCCCCTCCTGGGGGGCCCCGTCGACCGGAAGAGCTCGTCAGCTCCGGGCAGGCTCGCGCGTCGAGACACGGCTGACCACCTCCTTGGCGAGGGCACGGTACGAGGCGGATCCAGTCGAGGCCGGCGCATACCGGAGGATCGGCTCCCCCGCGACCGGCGCCTCCGCGAAACGGATCGTCTTGCGGACCACTGCGTCGAAGACCGCGTCGCCGAAGGCGTCGCGCACCCGCTCGAGCACCTCCCGTGCGTGCAACGTTCGTCCGTCGTACATCGTGGCGAGGATTCCGTAGACTTCGAGTTGAGGGTTAAGCCTGTCCCTCACCCGCTCGATCGAGTCCATCAGCAGCGCCATCCCGCGCAGCGCGTAGTACTCGCACTCGAGCGGGACGACGACGCCGTCGGCCGCCGTCAGCGCGTTGATCGTCAGCAGGCCGAGCGACGGCGGGCAGTCCACGAGGATGAAGTCGTAGCTCCTCCGCAGCGGCGCAAGCGCGCGGGAGAGCGACTGCTCCCTCGCGACCTCCTGGACGAGCATCAGCTCGGCGGCCGACAGATCGATGTTGGAGGGCAGCAGGTCCATGCCCTCCACCGTCGTGGGCATGACCACGTCTTCGCTGCGGCAGGACCGGTCGAGCAACGCGTTGTAGACCGACACCTCCAGCGCCCCCGGCTCGATGCCGAGCCCCAGCGCGCACCCGCCCTGCGGATCGAAGTCGACGACGAGCACCTTGTGGTCTAGCTCGGCGAGGGCCGCTCCGAGGCTGATCGTCGTCGTCGTCTTCCCGACGCCGCCCTTCTGGTTCGCCATCGCGATCACGACCGCGTTGCGCCGCGGCTCCGGTCTCCACGCCGGGGCCGTCGTCGCCGGCGCTTCGTCGTCCGGCCCGGAGGCCGCAGCTGCGGCCCCGTCGCGGGCCACGGTCGGAGCCGCCTCCCCGGGCGGCCGTCCCTCGTCGAGCGACAGCACGCCTCGAGGCTCCGCGCCGTCGACCTCGGGTGGCGGGGGGTCGCCGCCGCCGGCGTCCCGGTCCCTCGGCTCTGCGGTCCGGACGTCTCCCTCCATCGCTCCCCTTTCCCCCGTGCACCGCGGCGGGACCGCGCGAGTGGTGGCAACTTGTCGACAAGTCGTCTTGTAGAAGTGTGGACGATAAGGCGGGGCGAGCCCGCGCACAAGAGGCAGATCAGCCGCGCTGCAGCACGTCGGCGGAGAAGGAGGTGCCGGCGGGGGGAGGATCGACCCCGAGGAGGTCGGCGATCGTGGCGCCGCAGTCGGCGAACGTGGCCCGCTCCCCCAGATCGGCCCCCGCCCGGACCCTCCGTCCGGACACCAGCAGCGGCACCTTCTCGCGCGAGTGGTCGGTGGACGGCGTCGTGGGGTCGTTGCCGTGGTCTGCGGTGACGATCAGCACGTCGTCGTCCCCGAGCGCCGCCGCGATCTCCGGAAACCGCCGGTCGAAAGCCTCCAGCGCCGCCGCGTATCCCCCCGGGTCGTTGCGATGGCCGTACGACGAGTCGAACTCGACGAGGTTCGCGAAGACGAGTCCGCGGCCGATGCGGGCGACCTCCTCGGCCACCGCCGTAACGCCCTCCTCGTTCGAGCGCGTGGCCCGTGACGACGTCACGCCGCGGCCGGCGAAGATGTCGGAGATCTTCCCCACGCCCCTGACCTCGAGGCCGGCGGCCTGAGTGCGGTCGAGGAGCGTCGGGCGGGGTGGCGCGACCGAGAAGTCGTGGCGGTCGGGCGTGCGCACGAAGGCTCCGGGGCGACCCTCGAAGGGCCGGGCGATCACCCGGCCCACCTCGTGCTCGCCGCGCAGCAGCTCCCGCGCAACCCTACACATCTCGTAGAGCCTTTCCAGTGGCACCACATCGACGTGGCCGGCGATCTGGAAGACGCTGTCGGCGGACGTGTAGACGATCGGGCGGCCGGTGCGGAGGTGCTCCGCCCCCAGCCGGTCGATGATCTCGGTCCCCGACGCCGCGACGTTCCCCAGCGTCTCGGAGCCGATCGCCCGCTCGAACGGCTCGACGACCTCCGGAGGGAAGCCGTCCGGATACGTCGGGAAGGGGCGCTCGAGGACGACGCCCGCCATCTCCCAGTGGCCCGTGGTCGTGTCCTTGCCGGGCGACCGCTCGACCATCGAGCCGAAGGCGCCCGCAGGCGCGGCGGCCGGTGGCACCCCGCCTATCTCCGCGACGTTCCCGAGCCCGAGCGCGGCGAGGTTCGGAAGGTCGAGGCCGCCGGTCGCGGCGGCGACGTGCTGCAGGGTCGCCGAGCCGGCGTCGCCGAAGTCGGCCGCGTCCGGCGCGCCGCCGATCCCCACCGAGTCGAGGACGACGAGCGCGACGGCCCTGAGAGGAGCCGCTAGCGCGCCGCCCGCTGCTTGCACGCCACGCAGAGCGTCGCCGTCGGGATGGCCTCGAGCCTCTCCTCGGGGATCGGGTTGCCGCATCGCTCGCACGTCCCGAAGGTGCCCGCGTCGATCCGGTCGAGGGCAGCGACGACCTCGCTGCGGTGCGACAGGAGGCTCTCGACCAGCGCGAGGACCTCGGCCCGCTCGGCCGTCCTGTGCCCGCTGTCGGCGAACCCGCCGTCGAACCCGACGTCGATCCCGCCCCCGACCTCCGCCCCGTGCTCGCGGAGCTGGTGCTCGACCGAGGCGCGCTCGTCTTCGAGCTTCGCCCGGATCCTCTTGAGTGTCTGCTCGTCCATCAATCCCCCTCCGGGGTGCCCCTGTCGCTCATCCGCGGGCGCGCGGGTGCGCCGACGCGTACACATCCTGCAGCCGCCGGTCGCTCACCAGCGTGTAGACTTGCGTCGTCGCGAGGCTCGAATGGCCGAGCAGCTCCTGCACCACCCGGATGTCTGCGCCGGCGTCGAGCATGTGCGTCGCGAACGAGTGCCTAAGAGTATGCGGAGAGACAACCTGGTCGAGACCGGCGGCGCGAGCGTGGTGCTTCAGGACCTTCCAGCACCCCTGCCGCCCGATCCGGCGGCCGCGCGCGTTCAGGAAGAGCGCCGCCGCGTCGCCTCCCCGGGCAGCCCGGCGGAGGAGCTCCGGACGGCTCCGGACGAGGTAGTCCCCCACGGCCCGCCGCGCGGCGCGCCCCAGGGGCAGCACGCGGCCCTTCCCGCCCTTGCCCGATCGCACCAGCACCGTCCCCCCCTCCAGGTCGACGTCGTCCACGTCGAGATCGACCAGCTCGGAGATTCGGAGCCCGGCCCCGTAGAGCACCTCGATCATCGCGACGTCGCGCCGGCCGAGCAGGTCCGGCGGCGGCGCTCCGATCAGGCGCTCGACCTGCTCGACCGAGATCGCCTTCGGGATCGATCGCGGCCGCGCCGGCGTCCCCACCCGCGCCGTCGGATCGGCGGCGAGCCCGGCCTCGCGGACGAGGTAGCGGTAGAACGACCTGACCGAGACCAGCGTGCGCGCGACGGACGACGGCGCCAGGGGGGCCGTCGCGGGAGGACGCCCCCTGCGGAGCCGGTCGAGGAAATCGGTCACGTGCTCCGGCTCCGCGTCGAGCTCGCCCACACCGGCCTGCGCGCAGAACGACGTCCACTTCGCGAGGTCGCGCCGGTACGCCGCGACCGAGTTGGCCGACAGCCCGCGCTCGAACTGCAGGTGCGAGACGAAGTCGTCCAGGAGTCCGGCGGCTCGCATCGGGGGCCGCGTCAGATCAGGTCGGCGAGCGGCACGTAGTCGAGCCCGTGGGCCTCCGCCACGGGATCGTAGACGACCGACCCCTTCAGCACGTTGACGCCCCTGGCGAGCGCGGGGTCGTCGCGCACGGCGGCGTCCAGCCCCTTGTCGGCGAGAGCGAGGACGTACGGCATCGTCGCGTTCGTCAGCGCGTACGTCGAGGTGTGCGGCACGGCCCCCGGCATGTTCCCCACGCAGTAGTGCACGACGTCGTGTACCACGTAGGTCGGGTCGGAGTGCGTCGTCATGTGCGACGTCTCGAAGCAGCCGCCCTGGTCGATCGAGATGTCGACCACGACGGCGCCGGGCTTCATCTCCCTGACGACCTCCTCGCTCACGATCTTCGGCGCGCGGGCGCCGGGAACGAGGACGGCGCCGATTACGAGGTCCGCCTGCGTCACGACCTCTTCGACCGACAGGCGGTTCGACGCGAGCGTGAGGATCTTGCCCTGGTGGATGCGGTCGACGTCGCGGAGCTTGTTGATGTTCTTGTCGAGGATGACGACCTCGGCCTCCATCCCCTGAGCGATCCAGGCCGCGTTCATGCCCGACATCCCGGCGCCGATCACCACGACGCGGCCGGGACGGACGCCGGAGACGCCGCCGAGGAGGACCCCGCGGCCCCCGTGCTCGCGCTGGAGCGATATCGCGCCGACCTGCGGCGCCATCCGGCCGGCGACCTCGCTCATCGGCGCCAGCAGAGGCAACGACCCGTCGGGCAGCTCGACGGTCTCGTACGCGACGCCGGTCGTGCCGGAGTCGACCAGCGCCCGCGTCACCGGCTCGCTGGCCGCGAGGTGCAGGTACGTGAACAGCAACAGGCCCTCGCGCAGCCGGTGGAACTCCTCCGGCACCGGCTCCTTCACCTTCAGGACCATCTCGGCTTCCGCGAACACGCCGTCCGCGTCCGGGAGGATCTTGGCGCCGGCGCGCTCGAACTCGGCGTTCGTGATGCTCGAGCCGCGGCCCGCGTCGTGCTCGACGTAGACGTCGTGCCCGGACACCACGAGCTCGCGCACCCCCGCGGGCGTGATCGCGACCCGGTACTCGTTGTCCTTGAGCTCCCGCGGGATCCCGACCCTCATGACGAGACCTTACCCTTTGGTCTTTGGCGGTCCTCCGAGGCGGCCCGTCGTGGTCTTGCGGTTCTCCGAGGCGGCCCGCCGGATGGGATCGACCGGCCGGTCTAGATGCGCGTCTCCGTCAGGTCCACGGCCGTCTCGGCCGCCGCGGCCGAGCGTGCGATAGCGGCCCCGACGAAATCGCGGAACAGCGGATGCGGCCGGTCCGGACGGCTCTTGAACTCGGGATGGAACTGGCCGGCGACGAACCACGGGTGGTCGGGCAGCTCGACGATCTCGACGAGCGTCCCGTCCGGCGACTCGCCGGAGCAGACGAGGCCGGCGTCCTCGAGCCTGCGCCGGAAACGCGGGTTGACCTCGTAGCGGTGGCGGTGTCGCTCGGTGATGACCTCCTTGCCGTACGCGGCCTCGGCTTTCGTCCCGGGCGTCAGCTTGCAGAGGTACGCGCCCAGCCGCATCGTGCCGCCCAGCTTCTCGAGGTCCTGCCCGACGAGGATGTCGACCACCGGATGCTCGGAGCTGCCGAACTCGGACGAGTTGGCGTCCTCCATCCCCGCGACGCTGCGCGCGAACTCGACGACCGCGCACTGGAGGCCGAGGCAGATGCCGAGGAAGGGCACGCCGCGTTCGCGCGCGTACCGCACCGCGCAGATCTTGCCCTCGACGCCGCGCACGCCGAACCCGCCCGGGATGAGGATCCCGTCGAGGTGGCCCAGCGCCTCGTCGGGGTCGGCCGTCTCGAGGTCGTCCGACGCCACCCAGGTGATGTCCACCTGGCGCCCGTGTGCGAATCCCGCGTGCTTCAGGCTCGCGACCACCGAGAGGTAGGCGTCGGGCAGCGTGACGTACTTGCCGATGATCCCGATCTTCACGCGGCGCGCCCCCTCCGCGGCGTCGATCCGCGCGACGAGGTCCTTCCACGCGTCGAGGTCCGGCTCGGCGTGGGTCTGCAGACGCAGCCGGTCCATCACGAACTCGTCGAGACCCTCGTCGCGCAGCACGAGCGGGATCTCGTAGATGTTCTTGGAGTCCACGGCGGACACGATCGCGTCCATGCTCACGTCGCAGAGCATCGAGATCTTCCGCTTCAGCCCCGGGCTGATCGGGCGGTCGGAGCGGCACACGATCGCGTCGGGGTGGATCCCGATGCTGCGCAGCTCCCGGACGGAGTGCTGCGTCGGCTTCGTCTTCAGCTCCTCCGCCGGCCCCATGTACGGGACGAGCGTGACGTGGATGTAGCAGGTGTCGTCGCGGCCGAGCTCGGTCTTCAGCTGGCGTATCGCCTCGAGGAACGGGAGCGACTCGATGTCGCCGACGGTGCCGCCGACCTCGGTTATCAGGACGTCGGCGCCGGAGTCCTCGCCGAGCGACCGGATGCGCTCCTTGATCACGTTCGTGATGTGCGGGATCACCTGGACGGTGTCGCCCAGGAAGTCTCCCCGGCGCTCCTTCGCGATCACCGACTGGTAGATCGCGCCCGTCGTGATGTTCGACGCCTTCCGCAGGTTCTCGTCGATGAAGCGCTCGTAGTGCCCGAGGTCCAGGTCGGTCTCGCCGCCGTCCTCGGTGACGAAGACCTCGCCGTGCTGAAAGGGGTTCATCGTGCCGGGGTCGACGTTGATGTACGGGTCGAGCTTCTGCATCATCACCCGCAGGCCCCGGTTCTTCAGGAGGCGGCCGAGAGATGCGGCGGTGAGGCCCTTGCCGAGGCTCGATACCACCCCGCCCGTCACGAACACGTGCTTCGCCACCAGCGCGCCACCTTTCCGAAATGAGCCCGAGCCTGAAACGGTTACGGGTGACGCCCCCCGGAGGCCGCAGCCGGGCACGGCAAATGCGCCTGGCGCTCCCGGGGGAAGTCATCACACGCTAGCACGCGCGTCTTCGCGCGCATCTCATTTCCGGCCCCATTCGTCGAACGCGCGCAGGGGAGGCGTGCGTTCGATCACGCGCGAGAACGACCACCGCTCGGAGGCGAGGTTGAGGGCGAGCAGCACGGCGACCGAGGCGGCCAGCACGGGCGTCTCCACCGACGCGACCAGCCCCAGACCGAGCAGCGCTCCGATCGGGTTCGCGCCGGCGTCGCCGAGCATGCCGCGCGCCGAGAGGTCCGCGGGCAGCACCGCGGCGAGCGCGCCGATCGTGCCGGCAGCGGCCACCGCCCACGCGGCGCTGCCGAAACCCGCGAGGACGAGCGCCGCGAGCAAGGCGACCTTGCCGGCCCGGCCCGGCGCGCGGTCGAGGAGGTTGACCAGGTTCGCGGCCAGCGCTACCGCGGCCGTCGTCAGGGCGATCGTCACCCCGTCGCCGGGGTCCAGCAGCAGCCCCGCCGCCGCTCCGGCCCCGCCCGCGGCCAGGATCTTGACGATTCCGCCCGTGATTCGTCCTCCTGCGGCGGCGGTCAGGTGCCCGGCGAAACCCCGCGGCCGCTCGTCGCCGCGGCGGTCGTCCCACCGGCCGGCGACGGCCATTGTCACCAGCACGACGACGGCCGCCGCGGCGACCCGGCCGAGGCCGGCGACCGGCCACCGGCGCAGCTCCGTCAGCGTCCACAGGAGCGCGATCGCGGAGACCCCGCCGGCGACGACCCAGCCCCCGAGCACCGCGGGGACGAGCGCTCCCGACAGGTTGACGCGGACGAGGACCTCCGGTGGGTCTTCCAGCGCGGTCCGCGCCCCCGCCCAGGCGACGACGGCGCCGAACCCCGCGCCGAGGACGAAGGCGACCGCGGCGTCGCTCACGGCGCGGCCCGCCCGCGCTTCTCGAGCGAGACGTAGGCGACGAGCGCGAGCGGCACGAGCCACGACAGGAACATCGCGGGGACGACGATCCCGGAATCGTTCACGGCGCCTCCGAGCAGCGCGAGCACGAGGCCGCCGATGAGCCCGCTGCGGACGGCGGGGAAGCGTTCGGCCAGCTGCTGCCACCGGCCCGGCGGCTTACGGACGAGCACTCCGAGGAGCAACAGCGCCGGCGGCACGAGATACGTCCAGATGGTCGACCCGAAGATCCGCAGGTTCGTCTTCACCTTTCTCTCTACGGTGTCGGCGAAGACGCCGAAGCCCTCGTCGCCGACGTTCTCGACGAGCCGGGCGAGGTGCGTCCGCGACTCCTCGGGCCGCGCCAGGTCGGCGACGACGAACAGGCCGAGCGCCAGGACCCCCGCGGTCGCCGCGACCACGGCCGCTCGAACCGTGACGCGGCGACCGGACAACAGCATCCAGGTGAGCGCGAACCCGGGCACGAGCGCGATGACGCCGCCGACGTCGCTCCCGAGGGACGGCGCGCCGTCCACGAAGACCGTTCCGGCGAAGATCGCGGCCGCGGCGGCCAGCGCGCCGGTGCTCCGCCGTCTCGTGTGGACGAGCACCGTGGCCGTGACGAGCGCCGACGCGCCCAGGATCGAGAACGCCAGGTTGCCGAGCCCGGCGAACCGGCCGGCCACGATCGGCGAGTTCCCGAAGACCGCGTTGAGCTGCAGGCGCTCGCCGAGGGCCAGGTCTCCCACGAGGACCAGGAGCGTCCCCCCGGCGATGGCGAGCAGCCGGCCGAGGGGGGCCCGCGCGAGCGCGAACGAGACGCCCACCAGCGCCGCGTCCACGGCGAGGAGCAACGCGACGAACCCTCCCGTGCCGAGCTCGTGGGTCATGCCCGCGCCGGCGAGGTACGACGCGAGAGGGAAGGCCGCGACCGCGAGGGCGGCGACCTCCAGCGCCGTCGCCGGGACGCCGCGGGGCACCGCCGAGCCGCGCCTTCGGAGCGCGAAGAGCGCGAGCAGCACGACGTACGCGGCGACCTGCGCCACCACGAACCCTGTCGCGACCCCGGGCTGGACGCCGTAGGAGAAGACCGACTCCTCGTCGAGGTCCACCGCCTCCGCGATCAGGTCCCCCCGCGCCGGCTCGCCGAACCAGGCCCGTCCCAGCATCCACGCCGGCCGGTCGACGCCGAGGTGGGCGAGGATCGCCGGCGCGACGTCCGGCAGCGTCACGAGCCCCGCCTTGCGCGTCGACGCCGACTCCAGACGGCCGCCCGCGGGAAACCCGGGCCCCCGCGCGGCCGCGATCCCGAGGTGCGTCGCGTCGTCGGAGCGCGGCGACGTGACCGTCACGACGAGCAGCAGGTCGTCGTCGTCCAGGAGCTCCGCGACGGCACCGAGCTGCGCGTCGGCCGACATCAGCGCGGCCGCACGCTCGACCGCGAGCGGATCGCGCCGCAGGAGCGAGAGCGTGTCGGCGCGGACGAGGTCGCCGGGATCGAGCACGAGGACGGCGCAGGGATCCTCGAGCGCCTGCGCGGCGACGTCCGCGACCGCGTCCACGTCGGTCCTGACGCCGAAGGGAGCGCCCGCGTCCGGCCGCAGCAGCCCGGGCCCCACCGCCGCGGCGTCGACGAGGCCCTCGTCGTCCATCGCCGTCAGCAGCACGGGGCGGTCGGCACCCACGGGCGACGGCGGGTCGAACCCCAGGCTCGAGCTCCCGATCGCGACCACCGGCCGGTCCGTCAGCGCCGCGGCGAGCGCGCCCGGCCGCGCCGTGCCGTACCCGGCCTCGCCGGCGAGCTCGCGTATCGCGTCCACCCCTGCGACCCGCACGTGGCGCTCGAGCTCGGCGCGGTCCGGCGCGGGACGCGACGCGAGGCCGGCGCTCTTCGGGGCGTCGAGCCGCGTCCCCGCGCCGAGCGTCGCGAACCCGGCCGCGTAGGTGGTGCGTGCCGTGTTCGTGCGGACGGAGACCGAACCGATCGAGCCCCCCCTCGCTACCTCGAGCAGGTGCGGGGGGCGAACGCGCTGCACCTCGGACCACGTCACGGCCGGCAACGCGACGACGGCGACGTTGGAGCACGTCTGCGCAGTTGCCGCGGGGGCCGGAGCCGCGCCGACGAGCGCGAGCGCGGCCAGCGCGGGCGGCACCCGCCTCACCGCGCCCGGTCCCGGTACTCGGCGGCGAGGCGCGCCAGCATCTTCTCGGTGGAGAACCGCTCGGCGAGCCGAGCCCGGGCCGCGGCCGCGAACGTCCTCCGCAGCACGTCGCTCGACAGCACCTGCCTCAGCGCCGACGCGAGCGCGCCGGCGTCTCCCGGCGGCACGAGCCGGCCGGTCACCGCGTCGTCCACGAGCTCGGGCATGCCGCCCACGGCCGTGGCGACGATCGGGACGCCGAGCAGCACGGCCTCCTGGGCCGCCAGCGGAACGCCCTCCCACACCGAGGAGAGGCAGAAGACGTCTGCCGCCGCGATGAAGTCCGCGACGTCGTTGCGGAACCCCAGCCACCGCACGCGCCCGGCCACCCCCGCTCGTCTGGCGGCGTCCCGCAGGTTCCCCTCCAGCGGCCCCGTTCCGAGGACCGCGAGCGTGCACGGGACGTCGAGCCGCGCGAGCGCGTCGAACATGACGTGCAGGGCCTTCTGCGGCGCGAGGCGAGACGCGGTCACGACGAGCGGCCCCTCGGCCTCGAGCTCGGCGCGGACCGCCCCGCGGTCGCGCGTGAGCAGGGGCGGGTCGCCGACGCCGAGGTACAGCACCTCGACCTTCCCGCGGGATCCCCTCACGCGTCCGAGCCTCCGCGCGATCTCGCGCGACACCGCGAACGTGCGATCGGTGAGCCGCACCGCCAGCGACTCCGCGGGCTTGTACAGGACCGCACGCACGGGTCCCGCCACCTCGCGGTGCACTACGTTGTGCACCGTCAGAAGGACCGACGGCGACCGCTCTTGCCCCCGCGCCGCGAGCGCCGCGTCGATCCCCGCCCGCAGGCCGTGGGCGTGTATCACCTCGTAGCGCCCCGCCGCGACGATGGCGCGCAGCCTGCGGATCGCCGAGGCGTGGCCGGCCACGGGGCCGTTCGGGATCGACACGTGGTGCAGCGGCTTCGGCATCGCGAGCGGCAGCGTCGGAGGGCCCGCGACGTCCACGACGAAGTCGTCGCCGTCGAGGCGCTCGGTCACCTGGGCGACGTGCCGCGCGATGCCCCCGGTCGAGTTGCCGAGGACCTGCAGGACGCGGATCATGCACGCGCCCCGCGTACGAGGAGCACCACGCGTTCGAGCTCCCGCGACTTCGCCCACGACATCAGCAGCGCGTAGCAGGCCGCGCCCGCGCCTCCCGCGACTCCCAGCGTGAGGAACGATGCCGCGGTCCCGTCCGCGTCGAGCAGCCGGGCTGCGAGCGCCATCACGGCTCCGGCCGCGAGCGCGGCCGCGGTCGATCGGACGGTCGACCCCGTCAGCTGCGTCGAGCGGACGCGGCCCTCCTTCCTCGCGAACGACGACGCGAGGATCGCGGCCCCCAGCGCGAAGCCGGCCGAGTGCCCGAGCGCCAGCCCCGGCACCTCCCATCCGGCCGGAGCGACCGTGAAGGCCGCCGCGCCGCCGGCGCTCGCCACCGCCACCGCGACCGCGTTGACGACCGCCGGCGTGCGCGTGTCGCCGACCGCGTAGAACGCGCGCGTGAAGACGAGAAAGATCGAATATGCGGGGAGCCCGACCGCGAAGGCCCCGAGGCAGCGCGCCACGAGGGCCGCGCCGGCTTCGGTCATGGCGCCGTAACGGAGGGTCACGTTCGCTACCGGCTCCGCCAGCACGAGCAGCGCCATCGCGACGGGAGCGAGGACGAAGACCAGCATCCCGAGGCCGTCTCGAAGGCGCTCCTGCAGCCCCTCGGACTCGCTGCGCGCGACGTGCTCCGACATCGCGGTGAAGAGCACCGAGAAGATGGGCACGGCGAACAGCGCGTGCGGCAGATAGAAGAACGCGTACGCCCACTGGTACGCGGCGACGCCGCCCTCGATCCGGTTCGCGAGCACGAGCACGACGACGAGCCCCGCCTGGTAGCCGCCGGCGTAACCGAGCGCCCACACGCCCAGCCGCGCGCCCTTCCGAACCGCGGGGTGTGAGAGGTCGAACCGGAAGCGGAAGCGCCACCCCATCCGGACGAGCTGCGGGACGAGGCAGAGCGTCATCGCCGCGACGCCCAGGGTGGTGCCGGCGCCGAGGACGAGCGTCTCACCGGTCGTGATGCCGGCGACCGACGGCAGCCGCCCCGCGCGCATCGTCGCATACGTGAGGTAGACGGCGATCACGACGACGTTGTTGAGCAGAGGCGCGATCGCCGGCAGCGCGAACCGTCGGTGAGCGTGGAGGGCGCCGGTCATGATCATGCCCGCGCCGTAGAAGGCCACCTGCGGCGCGAACAGCCGGAGGAAGGTCGCGCCCAGCTCGATCTCCCTTTCCCGCAGGACCGGATCCTCGACGCCGATCGTGAGAAGCCTCATGAGGCCGGGGGCCGCGAACGCCAAGAGCAACGCCAGCGCTGCGAGGAACACCAGCGCGACGGACGCCAGCGCGTTGCCGGCGTCCCAGCCTTCCTCGGCCCGGCCGCGCGCGAGGTAGTCCACGAACGTCGGGACGAAGATCGAGGTGAGGACGCCGGCCGCGACCAGCTCGAACACCAGGTTGGGCGCGGTGTTCGCAGTCTGGTACGTGTTCGCGAGAAACGTCGTGCCCATCGCGCCCGCGACGACCATCACGCGCACGAACCCCGTCGCGCGCGACAGCGCGGTCGCGAGCGTGATCGTGGCTGCGCCGCGAGCGAGGGAGGGCCGTTCGGAAGCTTCCGTCAACTCGTTCAGTCTCGGAGCCCGGGCTCGGGGATCACGCCCGTCGCGTCGCCCTTCTCGCCGAAGTGCCCCGGCTCGTCGCCGGAGAGACGCGCTAGCGCCATGACGAGCGCGATCCGCCCGGAGAGCTTGTCGACGTTGTCCACGCTCCCGAGCGCGTTCCTCAGGTCGCCGTCGTCGCGGATCGCGGCGGCCGCCCCCCACTCGTCGCCCGCCGCTTCGACGGCGACGGCGCGCACGGGAAAGGCCGCCAGGCCCTCGGCCATCGCCGCGACGACGTCCTCGACCGGATAGGGCGTCTCGCCGCTGCCGCTCGCGACCAGCACGACCTTCGAGCCGGCCGGTACCGGTGCCGCTTCGTCCTCCTCCGCGACGTCGAGGAACCCGCCCTCCTCGAGGCTCCCGAGGAGCGCGACCGCGCGCTGAGACCGGCGTCCCGCCGCGAGCGCTCCCATGCGGCCGCCGATCTCGCGCGCGGCGTCGAGCCTCACCTCGTCCGGATCGTCGGCGGCGGTCCCGGTGACGGCGCGCAGCTCCTCGTGGTCCTCGTCGGACGCCGGCGCGATGTCGTCCGTCACCGTCACGATCGCGGCGACCGTCGCCCCCGCGCGGTCCTCGAGCGTCTCGACCAGGGTGTCGAGCGCGAGGTCGCCCGCGGCGAAGTCGACGAGCACGACGTCCTGCCCCGCGAGCCGGTCCTCGACGAGCATCGGCTCGACCGTCTCCGCGAACCTCCGCGCCACCGCGAGCTCCTCTTCGAGGTCGACGACGTCGGCCTTCAGCCGGTCGTTGAACTCCTGGACGTCGCGCGCGCGCTCGCGGATGTTGTCGAGCAACGGATCGCCCAGAACGCCCGACCCCATGAGCAGCCCGATCCCGAGCGCGAGGAACACGGCGACGATCGAGACGATGTGGTACCGGAAGTCGATCATCTACGAGAACAGCGCCTGGCGGATCGAGAACCAGAGGTTGCCGAGCTGGGCCCACATGAGCTCGAGCTCGAGGCGCACGGGCTCGGAGAGGCTGACCACGATCGCCATCGTCACCATCGCGGCCCCCACGAGCAGGAGAAGGTCGCGGCGCCGCACCCGCCCGCGGTACAGCCGGCTGACCCCCTTCGCGTCGACGAGGATGGGGCCGACCCTCAGGCGGACGAGGAAGGTCGACGCCATTCCCTTGCGTCCCTTGTCGAGGAACTCGATGAGGTTCGCGTGGGTACCCACGGCGACGATGAGCTCGGCGCCATGCTCGAACGCGAGCAGCATGGCGATGTCCTCCGACGTCCCCGTCGCCTCGAACACGACCGACTCGAGCCGGAGCGCCTCGAGCCTCTCCAACCCCGGGGCCGCCCCGCCCGCGTACCCGTGGACCACGAGCTCGGCGCCGCTCAGCAGCGCCTCGGTCGTGACCGAATCCATGTCGCCGACGATCATGTCGGGCCGCAGACCCTGGTCGAGCAGCGCGTCGGCTCCGCCGTCCACGCCCACCAGCAGCGGGTTCATCTCGCGGATGTAGGGGCGCAGCGCGACGAGGTCCTCCTTGTAGTCGTAGCCGCGGACGACGACGAGGACGTGACGCCCGTGGAAGTCCGTCTTCACCTCCGGGAGCCGCGCGGCTTCGAGCAGCACGTCGCGCTCGTCCTTGATGTAGGAGATCGTGTTCTCCGCGAAGCGCTCGATCTCTCCGGCGATCGACTGCTTCGCCTCGTCCAGGTCGCGCTCCACCTCGCGCAGCTCGAGCCGCCGCCCGCGCGCCACCTCCCCGCGTCCCGACGGCAGGTCGCGGAACACGCGGTCCCCGTGGATCACGAGCCGCGTCCCCTCCGGCACGTCCATCACCGCGGGGCCGGCGGCGTCGACCAGGGGGATGCCCGCGCTGCACAGCAGCAGGGGGCCGAGATTCGGATAGCGGCCGGTCGACGAGTGGCTCGCGTTCACGACCGCCGCGACCTTTCGCTGGACGAGCCCCTCCGCCGAGACGCGGTCGACGTCCTCGTGGTCGATCACCGCGATCTCGCCCGGCATCAGGCGCGCCATCAGGTTCTTGGTCCTCCTGTCGACGCGCGCCGTCCCGGCGATCACGCCCGCGCCGGACTCCCCCTCGGGGCGCGGCGGTCGCCGTCGCAGCGCGAGCTTCACGCGCGCACCGTCTCGGCGTGCGCGAGGTCGAGCAGCTCCCGCGCGTGGTCCCGCGCCCGCTCGCTGTGGCGCATGCCCGCGAGCATCCTCGACAGCTCCTCGAGCCGGTCCTCGCCGGCGACGGTGACTACCCGGGCCTCGGTGCGACCGTCCGCCGCCTCTTTCGAGACGACCACCTGGTGGTCGGCGAAGGCCGCGACCTGCGGAAGATGCGTCACGACGAGGACCTGCGACCCGGACGCCCGCGCCAGGCGCGCGAGCGCGCGGCCGACGGCCTGCGCGGCCTCGCCCCCGACACCGGCGTCCACCTCGTCGAAGACCGTCGTCGCGGCCGAGCCGGACGAGGTCAGCAGGTGGAGGACGAGCGAGATGCGCGACAGCTCTCCGCCCGACGCGACCTTCGACACCGGCCGGGGAGGCGCGCCCGCGTTCGCCGAGACCAGCAGCTCGACCGTCTCGCGGCCGCCCTCGTAGAGGTCGCAGGGCGTCAGCTCGAACCGCGCCGACGCGCCCGGCATGGCGAGCGTGCCCAGCATCTCCTCGACCGACGTCTCGAGCCGGCGGGCGGCGCCGTGGCGCAGGGCGCTCAGCCGCTCCGCGGCCGACTGCGCGGAGGCGCGCCGCGTTCCGGCCTCCGCGCGCAGCCGCTCGGTCGTCTCGTCGATGCTCCCGAGCTCGTCGAGCCGCCGCGCGGCGGCCGCGCGGTAGTCGAGGATCGCCGCCTCGTCGCTCCCGTACTTCCGGGCGAGCGAGCGGATGACGGTAAGCCGCTGCCGCACCGCCTCGAGCGCCTCGGGGTCGGGCGTGACGTCGCGCGCCGCGACCTCGTCACCCGCGTCGGTCACGTCGTACAGCAGCGACTCGATCCGCTGGGCCAGCGGCCCCAGGCCCGGGTCGTGCCCGCTGAGCCTGTCGAGGATCCGCAGCGCCGCGTCGAGCGCCTCAGTCGCTCCCCCGTCGCCGCGCAGGAGCGCCGACGCTTCGGTCACGCCACCCGCGAGCGCCTCGGCGTTCTCGAGCCGCGAGACCTCTACCTCCAGCTCGGCCGACTCCCCCGGCCGGAGCCCCGCCGCGTCGATCTCCGCGATCTCGTAGCGAAGCAGATCGGTGGTCCGCGCCCTCTCGCGCTCGTCCGCGGCGGCCTCGGCGAGACGCCGCTCGGCGGCGGCAAGCGCGCGGACGTCTGCCGCGACCGCTGTGGCGAGCGCGACGGCTTCGGCCCCCGCGAACGCGTCGAGCAGGGCTCGCTGCCGCTCGGCCCCGCCCAGCCTCTGGTGCTCGTGCTGGCCCGCGATCTCCACGAGGTGCCGCCCCAGCTCGGTCAGCGTCGACACCGGCGCGACGCGCGTGTTCACGCGGGCCTTGCCGCCGCGGGCGTCGCCCGCGACCGTGCGGGAGACGACGAGCTCGACCTCGCCCCGCGCGTCCTCGTCGACGAAGCCGCCCGCGCGCAGCAGCGCGGCCGCGGGATGGGATGCCGGGAGCCTCCACCGGCCCTCCACGCGCGCCGCGGGCGCGTCCGTTCGGACGAGCCCGCGGTCGGCGCGGCCTCCCGCGAGAAGCCCGAGGGCGGCGACCAGAAGGGTCTTGCCCGCGCCGGTCTCGCCGGTGAGCGCGGTGGAGCCGGGCGCGAAGGAGATCTCGGCGCGGTCGATGACGCCGAGCCCCTCGACCACAAGGTCCTGGAGCATCCGGGCCATCCTAAGTTGGCGCGACGGCGAGAAAACGGCGGCCGCCGCCGCGGGCGGGCCGGCCTGCTACCCGGGGAGGTTCATCTTCACCCGCAGGCGTTCGAGGAACCGCGGACCGCCCAGTCGGACGAGCTTCAGCGGCCGGTCGTGCCGCCGGACGACGGCGGTCGCGCCGGTGGGGACGTCGCAGCCGAGGTGCCCGTCGAGCGCCAGCGCGGCCGGCGGTCCCGAGTCGCGCACGGTGATCTCCACCGTCTCGTCGTCGGCGAGGACTAACGGGCGCGCGAAGACCATATGGGGGCTGACCGGGACGACGACCAGGCACGCCGCCCGCGGCGAGACGATCGGGCCGCCCGCGCTGAGCGCGTACGCGGTCGAACCGGTCGGGGTCGCGACGATGATCCCGTCGGCGTTGAAGTCGGCCAGGCTCTCGCCGCCGACCTTCACGCCGAGCCGCACGAGCCGGCGCCGGTGCGCGCGCTCAACGAGGACCTCGTTCAGCGCGACGAACGGGCCCGGATGGCCGTCGTCTTCGAGCGCGCACGACAGCATCATCCGCTCCTGGATCTCGTACCTGCCCGCCAGCACCGCGCGGACCGAGTCGACCTCGTGTCCCGGGTCCACCTCCGTCAGGTAGCCGAGGGTCCCGAGGTTCACCCCGAGCAGCGGGACGTCTGCCGCGTGAGCGTGCTGCGCGGCGCGCAGCATCGTCCCGTCGCCCCCCAGCGAGACGACGAGGTCCGGCTCCTCGACCGCGACCGTGATCCCCTCCGCGGTCAGGACCGCCGATATGTCGCGGGCCAGCGTGGTCGCCGCCGGCTTCCCCTCGTTCACGACCATCGCGACGCGCCGGACGGTCACGGTGCCACCTCGCGCGCCGCGGCGGCGAGGACGTCACGGGGCGCGCCCGCGCCGCGTCTCAGGTGAAGGAAGAACTCGCGGTTCCCCGCGGGGCCCGGCACCTCCGAGGGCACCGCGCGTCCCAGACCGAGGCCGGATCCCGCCGCGGCGTCGACCACTCCCTCCATCGCCGCGATCCAAAGGTCGGGGTGCCGCACCACGCCGCCGCTTCCGACGGCGTCCCTCCCCACCTCGAACTGGGGCTTGACGAGCACGACGAAGTCCGCGTCGGGTTCGGCGGCGCGCGCCAGCGCCGGCAGAACCAGCCTCAGCGAGATGAACGACAGGTCCGCGACCACACCCTCCGGCGCCCAGGGGAGGTCGTCCCGCGTCAGGTCCCGCAGGTTCAACCGCTCGAGCACGACCACGCGCTCGTCGTTGCGCAGCCGCCAGTCGAGCTGGCCGTACCCGACGTCCGCGGCGACGACGGCCGCGGCGCCTCCCTGCAGCAGCCGGTCGGTGAACCCTCCCGTCGAGGCTCCGGCGTCGAGCCATCGCCGGCCGGCGACGTCGACCGCCAGCCGGGCGAGCGCGCCGTCGAGCTTCTCGCCGCCGCGGGAGACGAACCGCGACGCGGGACCCGCGAGCGCGATCGGGTCCGCCGGCGAGACGAGCGTCGTCGCCCGCGACGCGGGAACCCCGCGGACGACGACCTTCCCCTGCTCTATCGCGCTCTTGGCCTCGGCCCTCGACCCCGCGAGGCCGCGTCGTACGAGCTCAGCGTCGAGCCGGGCCGGCTTGCTCAAAGTCCTTCTCGAGCTCCGCCTCGAGGCCGGCGTAGAGCTCGTCGAGGACGCGCAGCCGTTCCGCGTCGCTCGCGTCCTGGGCTGCCTCGAGTCGCGCGGCGGCGCCGGCGACGACGTCGTGAGGGGGCGTGAGAGGGGGCGTCATGGCTCGATTATCACTCCCCTGCGCCGGTCTCGGCGGGTTTGGCCGCGTCCGCCGCGCGGGCCCTCTTGCGGACCGTCGTCTTCTTCGCGCTCGTCTTCTTCGGGGACGCGCGCCGGGAGGCCATCGACGACCCCGTCCCCGCGCCCGCGGCTGCCGTCCGCGCCGCGGTGACGTCCTTCTGCGCCGCGCTCAGGTCCGCCTTCAGCTTGCGGTTCGCGTCCTCGAGGCGCGCGACCCGGCGCTCGAGGCGTTCGACGTCACGATGGTTCGCGACCCCGAGGTTCGCGATCTGGTCCTGGATCTCCGCGCGCACGAGCCCGAGAAGCTCCCTGCGATTGGCGCGCGCCATCTCCAGCATGTCCTTCACCGCGGTCTGCGCCTGCTCGCGGCGGATGTCGCCGGCCTTCACGAGGTCCTTGACCATCTGCTCGGCGCGGGAGCGCGTCAGCTCCGCTACACCCGAGCCGACCAACGCGATCCGGCGCAACTCGTCGAACATCGCTCCCCCGATCCTCTCGTCGGCACCAAAGTGCCGCTCGCGAAATCGCGGCGAATCTATACTCGCTCGGTGCTGGCGCTCATCCCGATCTCGGACGCGAACCCGACGCGCCGCTTCCCCGTCGTGACCGTCGTCCTGATCGCGTTGAACGCGTTCGTGTTCTTCGCCGTCCAGCCGGACTTCGGCACCAGCCTGGAAGCCAACGTCTACTTCGTGCAGGAGGCTCCGATCCCCTGCCAGCTCCAGGACGCCTGCGAACGTTTCCTCGCGGTCCAGACGCCGCAGGGCGTCGGCGGGATCCCGATCCCGGAGCGGAGCCTCACGTCGTTCCTGGCGGCCTCGGTCTTCTCGACGTTCCTCCACGCGGGGTGGCTCCACATCATCGGCAACATGCTGTTCCTGTGGGTCTTCGGCAACAACGTCGAGGACTACGTCGGTCGGGTGAAGTTCGTCCTCTTCTACCTGCTGGGGGGCATCACCGCGACGTTCGCGCACCTGCTGACGCACCTCGGCTCGCAGTCGCCGAGCGTCGGAGCGTCGGGCGCGGTCGCCGCGGTGATGGGCGCCTACCTCCTGCTCTACCCGCGGGCGCGCGTCAACGTGCTCGTGCCGATCTTCCTCTTCTTCACGGTCATCCAGATGTCCGCCTGGGCCGTCCTGGGGATCTGGTTCGTGTACCAGTTCGTCTACGCGTACCAGGAGGCGACGATCGCGACGGGCGTCGCGTGGATGGCGCACGTCGGGGGCTTCGTGTTCGGTCTGATCGCGCTCTACCTGCTGGGCGGGAGGCCGCACCGTCCGCGCCCGCTCTGGGAGCCGCGGGCCTACCGTTACTAGGGAGCTCCAGCCCGCGAGACGGCGGACGGGCCCGGTGCGTACCCACGCCGGGGCGGGATTGCGCGTCTTCCGAATCTTTCGGAAAGGCCGAACGCGCGCGCGAGAAGGTGCGCGAGCCCGGGAGCTACAGCTCCGCGAGGCTCCCCAGAATCAGATCGGGCGGCGGCCTCAGCTCCCGCGCCTCCTCCGGCGTCGTCACGCCCGACGTCACGAGGATCGTCGTCCATCCGCGCGCGATGCCGCCGGCGAGGTCGGTGTCGGCCCGGTCCCCCGCGATCGCGATGCGCGTACAACCGGCGAGACGCCGCGCGGCCGCGTCCATCATCGGCGCGTGCGGCTTTCCCAGCACCTCGGCCTTCCGTCCCGCGCACGCCTCGATCGAGGCGAGGATCGCCCCCGCCCCGGGCCACAGCCCATCGGGAGCGGGGAAGGTCGCGTCCGAGTTCGTCGCGAGCAGCTCTGCCCCCGCGCGCACCGCCATGCAGGCGAGCCTCATCTTCGCGTAGTCGAACGCGCGGTCCCACCCGACGACCACGTAGTCGACGTCGCCGGAGGCCGTGCCGTCGACGGCCGCGACCCCCGCGGCGGCGAGCCCCGCGCGCAGGCCCGGCCCGCCGATCGCGAGCGCGGACGCTCCCGCCGCACCGCGGTCGCGCAGCACGTCCCCCAGCACGACCGCCGAAGACACCACGTCGTCCTCGGTCGCGGGAACGCCCGCGCGGGCGAGCTTCGCGACGTAGTCCGCCACGGTGTGGTGAGAGTTGTTCGTGCAGAAGACGATGCGCTTGCCCGCCGCGCGCCACCGCCGGATCGCGTCGCCCACCCCGGGGATCGGCCGGTCGCCGCGGTAGTAGACGCCGTCCATGTCGGAGACCAGACCGTCCACCTCGTCCAGCAGGTCGGACGGGCCGCGAGGACGCTCACTTATCATCTCGCCGTGCCCGAGCTCAGACCGTTCACCGGGATCCGCTACTCCTCCACCTCCGACCTGCCGAAGCTCATCTGCCCTCCCTACGACGTCATCTCACCGGAGGAGCAGGAAGCGCTGCACCGTCTCCACCCGCACAACGCGGTGCACCTCGAGCTCGCGCAGGGCGGGAAGGCAAACTACTCGGAGGCCGGCGCGACGTTCGCGGCGTGGATGGCAGACGAAACCCTCACACGCGACGAGACGCCGGCGCTCTACGTCTACCGGCAGGACTTCGTCGACTCGTCCGGGCTGAGGCGGCGCGTCGCGGGCGTCATCGGCGCCCTGACGCTCGAGGAGCTCGGCCACTCCGCCGGCGTCCTCCCGCACGAGCGCACGATGGCCGGTCCGAAGGAGGACCGCCTCGCGCTGATGCGCGCCGTCCGCGCGAACATCTCGCCGATCTACGCCGTCTACCGCGGCGGCGGGGGCCTCGTCCCCTTCTACGACTCGCTCGAGCACCGGCCGACCGCGGCGCGAGCCCAGGATGCGCAGGGAGTCCTGCACCGGTTGTGGGTCGTGTCCGCGCCGGGGGAGATCGCGATGCTGGCCGGCGTCCTCGCGCCCGGCCCGCTCGTGATCGCCGACGGCCACCACCGGTACGAGACGGCGCTTGCGTTCCACCGCGAGCAGCAGGAGCCGGGCGACCACGACGCGATCATGTGCTTCTGCGTCGACGCCGACTCCGAGGAGCTGGTCGTCCTCCCCTACAACCGGGTGCTGAGGACGGGCGCGCACGACCTCGGGCCGCGGTTGCGGGAGCGGCTCGGCGGTCGCGACGTCGAGGGCGATCCCCAGCGGTTCCTGACGGAGTCCAAGGCCGACCACGCGTTCGTCTTCGTCCTCCCGGAGGAACGGATCGGGATCGAGGTGGCGGACGCGCAGGTGGTCGAGGCGGTCGGGAGCCGTGCCGGGGCATGGCGGGCGCTCGACGTCGTCGCGCTGCACGAGGTCGTGCTGCCGGGGCTCGTGTCCAAGGGCATCGACGAGCTGCGCTTCACGAAGGATCCCGCCGAGGTGTCGGCGCTCGTCCGATCCGGCTGGTCGGCCGGGATCCTGCTCCGCGCGCTGCGGCCGGCGGACGTAGTCGAGGTGGCGCGGTCGGGCGAGCGGATGCCTCAGAAGGCGAGCTACTTCTGGCCCAAGGCCGCAACCGGACTGGTGTTCCGCTCTTTCTAGCGGGATCGCAAGCGATCCCGCCCGATGCGGATTCCACTGAGCCTGGCTTCGTCGCCTCCGGCGACGGTGGGCTCCTTCGCACGCGCTCCCGCCCGATGCGGATTCCACTGAGCCTGGCTTCGTCGCCTCCGGCGACGGTGGGCTCCTTCGCACGCGCTCCCGCCCGATGCGGATTCCACGGAGCCTGGCTTCGTCGCCTTTCGGCGACGGTGGGCTCCTTCGCACGCGCTCCCGCCCGATGCGGATTCCACGGAGCCTGGCTTCGTCGCCTCCGGCGACGGTGGGCTCCTTCGCACGCGCTCCCGCCCGATGCGGATTCCACGGAGCCTGGCTTCGTCGCCTCCGGTGACGGTGGGCTCCATCGCACGCGCTCCCGCCCGATGCGGATTCCACGGAGCCTGGCTTCGTCGCCTTTCGCGACGGCACGGGCGATCAGTTCGAGGCCGTCGTCTCCTGTGGCGCGGGGGACGCGCCGTCGCCGGACGCGGTCGTCTCGGCGCCCGGTGGAGGCTCCGGCGGCTCGCACACGCGGCACGCCCTCAGGCCCTCCGCCGCCGCCTGGTCGACCGTCAGCGTCGTCAGGCCGCTCTTGCCCTGGAGGATCCGGCACTCGGCGCGGTGGTAGACGTTCTCGCCCGCGACGACCTGCTCGCCTGCGGCGGCGGTCCCGTTCGCGGACAGCTGCATACGGGTGAGGTTGCGCCCGAGGAGCTTCGTCACCTCGTCCAGCTTCTCGGTCAAGACCTGCCGCTCGGCGCGGACGGTCGAGAGGAACAGCAGCGTGCATCCGGTCACGACGAGGCCGAGGCCCATGAACCCGCCCGACAGCAGGTAGGGGAACTGCCCGGTGGTGAAGTTGATGCTGGCCGCGCCGTCCCACGCCTTGCCGATCACGACGAACCCGGCCGTCACGAAGAGGAGGCCGAGGATCCTGCCGACCTGGACCCGGCGGTCGACGTCGACCCAGAGCGACTGCCACGCCGCGCGAAGCTTCTTCACCCCCCGAGCGTAGCGCAAGGCGAGCTCGCCCATTTGGCCGGCAGAGTTGCTAGTGTTAGGGACGGCCAAGCAGGCAATAAACACGGTGAGACGGGTGGCTCCCCGACACCGGCCGGCCGCACTCGTCCCCGGGGAGGATGGTCCGTGAAACGACGCGCTCTGCGAATCCTGGCGATCCCGCTGGTACTGGCATTCCTCGGCGTGCCCGCGTCGCCCGCGCTCGCGGTCACCGACGAGCCGCTCGTCCTGGTCACCGCGTGGTACTGGGAGGACCAGGCCCGCCAGAGGATCCAGGACCCCACCACCGGGACCGACGTCGCGGTGATCACGCTCCCCAACCCCTTCTGCCCGAGCCCCCCGCTCGCGGGGTCGCCGCCGGAGGAGGCCTGCAAGCCGGGGCGGCTCCCCGTCCAGGTGCGCGACGGCGACTACGAGACGCCGAACCAGGTGTCGGCCCTCGGGTTCGACATGGCGCTCGTGCCGCCGAAGTCGAAGATCGGGAAGTTCACCGTCACGTTCGTCGAGGCCTCAGACCGGCAGTCCGAGCCGGTGAACGCCGAGGGCAAGTCGCTGCAGGCCTGCTTCGTCGAGGAGTTCTTCGGCGACGGTGAGGCGAGCCTCTACAGCGGCGTCCCCCAGCACACGTGCTCGGAGACGGACCCGATCGCGAAGCGCAAGGAGATCAAGACGAAGGGGGACGAGGGCGGCGGTGGGGGCGGGACGCCCGAGCCGGGCGACACGCAGGAGGAGCCCACCTTCGGCTACACCTTCGACCTGACGGAGTTCGCCCAGCGCTGGACCGACGAGGGAACGGTGATGACGGCGGTCCTTCTCATGCCCGTCCGTCCCAAGGATGCCGACTACGAGCCGACGACCGACGCGAACTGGCGGACGGTCCTCGTCGGCGCCGCGAACCCGGAGGAGAAGGGCGTCCGGACCTCGCTCACGTATACCCCGTCGAAGACGCCGGTCGACGACCCCGGCCCGACGACGTCCACCGGCTCCGACACGACGTCGTTCGACTCGGGCTCGTCGGTGACCACGTCGACCGGCAGCGGGAGCATCGCGCCGACGGACACCGGCGGCGTCGACACGCCGACCGGCTCCACGGACGACGGCGCGGCGACGCCGACCGAGCTCACCGAGGCCGCCGAGCCGACGGGCGCGACGGTGCCGAAGGGCCTGCCGGGGTACGTGTGGCTGGCGATCCTCGCCGGGATCGTCGCGTTCTCGATGGTGCGGTCGGTCGTGCTCGAGAAGACGGCGGGGATCCGGCCGGACGGCGTCCTCGCGCAGATCCGCCGGCTCAACGCGGCCCGGCGGGGCGAGGAACTCGCGACCGCGACCGCAGGCGCGGCCACCCCCGGCGAGGCCGGGGGGATAGCCGCCGTGATCGGGGGCCTGAAGAGCCTGGGAGAGAGATCGAGCGGGATCTTGGGAAAGCTGAGGTTCGGGAAGAAGGGCTGATGAGGACACGACGGACGTACCTGCTCTGCCTCTTCGCGCTGGTCGCGATGACCGTTGCCGCCGCGTGCGGCCAGAAGCCAGAGGTCTATAAGCTCGGCGCGCCCGTGGGCGCCGGAGGACAGGCGGCCGCCGAGGGCGGGGGCCTGTTCGACGAGGCCGGAAACCCGATCACCGGGTCCGACGGCACGCTGGGCACGACCGCGGGCGGCGGCTCGGGATCCACGACCACGACGACGGGGGGCGGCGGCTCGGGACCCGGCGGCACCACCGGCGGGGGCCCCGGCGACACCGGCGGGACGACCGAGCCGGGCGAGCCGACCGGCGGCAACTCGACCGGCGTCGAGGACAAGGTCATCCGGATAGGGATCCACGCGCCGATCACGGGAGCGGCCCCCGTGCCCGCCCCGTCGTTCGACAGGGGCAAGGACCTCTACTGGAAGTGGCTCGAGAGCCAGAAGAAGACGATCCACGGCCGGAACGTGCAGGTCTTCGCCCACAACGACGAGTTCGACCCGGCGACCGCGGTGCAGGAATGCCAGGAGATGGTCGAAGACGAGAAGGTGTTCCTGATCGTCGGCGTCGCGGGAGCCGACCAGATCACGCGCTGCGCGCAATACGCGAACTCCGTCGGCGTCCCGTACGTCTCGGCCGGCGTAACCGAGACCGGCGTCAACAACCTCGCGACGTACTACGCGATCTGGGCGTCGTACAAGCAGCAGGCGCCGCTGCTCGTCTCGTACATGGTCGAGAAGCTCGGCGCCAGAGGCGAGAAGAACGGCATGGTGTACTTCAACACTCCCGGCTTCCTCGACGGCCGCGCCGCGTGGGAGGCCGAGATGGACAAGGCCGGCGCGTCCGTCGACTACATGCGCGCCGTCCCGAAGAACGCAGGGCAGACCGATGCCGCGGCGGTGGCGACCGACCTGTGCCAGCAGCAGATCAAGAACGTGAACGTCCTGACGTCGCCGACGTTCTGGGTCCAGCTGGCGTCGCAGGCGAACGAGCAATGTGACCTGCAGTTCGTCGGCGTCGGCCTCACGATGACGATCGACACGGTCGCCAGCGTCGGCTGCCGGAACAACTCGTCGATCCACAATGCGAAGTTCCTGAGCCCGTTCCCGGCCTACGTCGACTCGAACAGGTTCGACCCGAACTTCCGCAAGGCCGGCGGTCGGACGACATCATGTTCGGGCTCTGGGGGATGAGCAAGATCCTCCACCAGATGTTCCTCGAGCCGGGCCGCAACCTGACCCGCGAGCGGTTCATGTGGCACGTCGAGCGCATGGGCAAGATCAGCACCGGCGTCCTGCCGGACGTGGCCTTCTCGCCGACCGACCACTTCGGCGGCAGCGAGATGCACCTGAGCCGGGCCGACTGCTCGCGCAACGTCTGGGTGACGGAGATCCCATTCTTCGGCGGTTTCTAGACGGGCGCCCGCTCGCCTCGCTCGGCGCAAGGCGATAGGTTCGGTCGCTGATGAGAACGGCCGTCGTCACCGGCGTCATCGCGGCGCTGATCGCCGCCTTGCTGCTCGCGGGCGCCGACCCCACCGGGCCGGCGCCGTTCGTCGTGCTCGGCCTCACCAACGGCGCGATCTTCGGCCTCGTCGCGCTCGGTCTAGTCCTCGTCTACAAGGGCACGCGCGTCTTCAACTTCGCCCAGGGCGAGTTCGGAACGTGGGCCGCGTACTTCACCTTCATGGGCGTGCGGACCACCGGCTTCCCCGCCCTGGGCCTCCCCTATTTCGCGGCGGTCCCCCTCGCGCTCGTCGCCACGCTGCTGATGGGCCTGGTGTTCGAACGCGTGGTCGCGCGCCCGCTCATCAACGCGCCGCGCGTCACGGTGCTCGTCGCGACGATCGCGACCGCGCTGCTCATGATCGGGCTCCAGATCGCCTTCTTCGAGATCGAGCCCGAGAACCTCAGAGGGGTCTTCACGACCGACGACGCCGGGATCCTCAGCACGAAGACGTTCTTCAACTTTCCGGTCAACCCGCAACGCCAGGTGGCGATCCTCGTCCTCGTGACCTTCGGCGTCCTCCTCGCCTACTTCTTCTCCCGCACCGACCTGGGCCTCGCGGTGCTGGCGACGTCGCAGGACGCCTTCGCGACGCGGGTCGTCGGCATCGGCGTCGGGCGGATGTCACGGTTCATCTGGGGCGGAGCGGCGCTCCTCGGAGGGATCGCCGCGATCATCTACGTCCCGCTCGCCGGCCTGCTGATCCCGGGGGTGATGACCAGCAACATCCTCATCCCAGCCTTCACCGGGGCCGTCGTCGGAGGGATGAACAGCCTCCCGGGCGCGTTCCTGGGCGGGGTCACGATCGGCGTGGTCCAGACGTTGTCGCAGTGGGCGGTCGGCCACTATCACATCGGCGAGAAAGCGATCTCCGAGGTGGTCCCGGCGTCCGAGCAGATCTCGATCCTCCTCGTGCTGTTGGTCATCCTCCTGGCGCGTCCGGCCGGCCTGCTCGGGCAAGAGGCGTGAGCGCGTCGTCGGAAGCCGCGACCCTGGGGGGAACGCAGGTCGCCGCGCCCGCGGAGGAGGCGAGGTGGCGGCCCGACGCCCGCGGGTGGGCCGCGCGCATCGCGGTGCTCGCGGGGATCTTCGGGAGCCTCGCGTACATCGTCGCCACCGTCTCACAGACATGGGCGAACCTCTTCGCGCAGGCCGCGATCTACGCGATCATCGGTCTCTCGCTGAACGTCATCCTCGGCTACACGGGGCAGGTGTCGCTCGGGCACCACGGCTTCGTCGGCCTCTCGGCGTTCGTGTCGGCCGGCCTCGTCAGCGAGCAGGGGCAGTCGTTCTGGGTCGGGCTCGTCCTGGCGATCCTAGTCGGCGCCGCGACCGCGGGAGTCCTCGGGCTCGTCGCCCTCCGTATCAAGGGCCTCTACCTCGCGCTGATCACGCTCACGTTCGGGTACGTCTCGGTGAACTCGATCTTCGAGATCCCCGCCCTTACGAAGGGCGGCCAGGGGATGCCGGCCCCTCGTCCCCCCGGCTTCACCTCGAACCGCGCCTTCGCGGTCCTGTGCTTCGCGATGCTGGCGCTCGCGATCTTCGTCGACTGGCGCATCGTCCGGTCCAAGGTGGGGCGGGCGATCCTCGCGGTGAAGCAGTCGGAGGCGGTCGCGGCGTCGTATGCGGTCAACGTCACGTTCTACAAGGCCTTCGCGTTCATCCTCTCCGGTGCGTTCGCCGGGCTCGCGGGAAGCCTCTTCGCCCACCGCGTCGGCGTCGTCGTCGCGAACAACTTCAAGTTCGAGAACGCGCTGCTGTGGGTCCTCATGGTCGTGGTCGGGGGGCTCGGCCGCCGGACCGGAGTTGTGATCGCGTCGGCGTTCTTTGCCCTGTTCCCGTCGCTGATCTCCGAGATCGAGTGGCTGCGCCACTTCATCCAGGAGACGCTGCACCGCGAGCCGGACCACTTCACGCTCGTGATCGGGTCGCTGCTCGCGCTCGAGGTGATCATCTTCGCCCCCGGGGGCCTCGGAGGCCGGCTGTCGCCGTTGACGACCTGGCTCGGCGGGGCGAGGTTCTCGATGCACCCCGAGGGGGGCGGCCACAGGAAGAAGGCCTCGGGCGAGGGCCTGCGCGCGCGCCTCACGAAGCGGCTCGGCCTCGACCAACCTCCCGCCGGCGAGGACGCGGCGCCCGCGACCGCCGCGAGCGACGGCGAGGACGAGGGGTCGTGACGGCCGCCGCCCTGGAGATCAGGGACATGGGGATCCGCTTCGGCGGCCTGGTCGCGCTCGAGGGCGTGAACGTCGACGTCCCCGAGTGGGAGATCGTCGGCCTGATCGGGCCGAACGGCGCCGGCAAGACGACGTTGTTCAACTGCATAACGGGGCTCTACGCCCCCAACACCGGCACGGTCACGTACCGGGGCCGGGACATCTCGCTCCTGCCCACGCACCGCCGCGTGGCGCTCGGGCTCGGCCGGACGTTCCAGAACATCGGCCTCGTCCGGGAGCTCACCGTGCTCGAGAACTTCCTGGTCGCCCAGCAACCCCGCATCGGGTACGGGCCGGTCGCCGCCGTCCTCGGCGCGCCGCGGACGTTCGCCGAAGAACGGCGGTTGCGGAGAAACGCCCTCGAGGTCCTGGACTTCCTGGAGCTCTCCCACCTGAAGGAACGCAAGCTCGACGGCCTGCCCTACGGGACGCTGAAGCTCATCGAGATCGGCACGGTCCTCGCGACCGACCCCGACGTCGTCCTGCTCGACGAGCCCTCGTCGGGAATGGGGCCCGACGAGGCCCACGCGTTCGGCGAGCGGCTGCTCGAGCTCCGCAAGACTCTGAACCTCACCGTTCTGATGATCGAGCACCACGTGCCGCTCGTGACCGGCGTGTGCGACTACGTCTACGTGCTCAACTTCGGGCGCATCCTCACCGAGGGCAAGCCGCAGGCGGTCGCGTCGCACCCCGAGGTCATCGCCGCGTACCTCGGCGGCCACGTCGAGGAGACCACGTCCGAGGACGACGTCGCGGCCCGGCCGGAGCCGAGCGGGGAGACCGCCGGTGCCACTGCTTGAGGTCGAGGACCTCCGCGCGGGGTACGGAAGCCTGCCGGTGCTCGGCGGGATCTCGTTCTCGATCGAGGAGGGCGAGACGGCCGTTCTGCTCGGGCTGAACGGCGCGGGGAAGACCACGACGGTGCTCGCGCTCAGCGGGATGCTGAAGCCGTGGTCGGGCACGGTCACGTTCATGGGCAAAGACGTCACCGGCGTCGACCCCCGCAAGCTGGTGGCCGAGGGCATCGTTCTCGTACCGGAAGGGCGCCACGTCTTCCCGCAGCTCACGGTGGCGCAGAACCTGCGGCTCGGCGCGTGGCCCTACAAGAAGGACCGCAAGAACACGCGGGCGGTGGTGGAGCGGGCGATCGAGTACTTCCCCCGGCTCAGCGAGCGGTGGACGCAGATGGCCGGGACCCTCTCCGGAGGCGAGCAGCAGATGCTCGCGATCGCGCGGGGGCTGATGGCGCGGCCCAAGCTCCTGCTCATCGACGAGGCGTCGCTCGGCCTCTCGCCGAAGCTCACCCAGACGGTCTTCGACGTCGTGAGCCAGATCAACCAGGACGGGACGACCGTGCTGATCGTCGAGCAGAACGCCGGCGTGCTGAGGATCGCGTCGCGCGCGTTCGTGATGGAGAAGGGCACGCTCGTCTACGCCGGCTCCGGCGGCGAGATCCTCGACCACTCCGAGATCCGCCAGGCGTACCTCGGCGCGCCTGCGTAGCGCGCTTCAACGCGGCGGATCCAACCTCAGCGCGCGCCATCCCTCGACCGTGCCGAGGTCCGCCAGGAGGCGCGGCTCCCCCGGCAGGTCGTCCGCGGCGTCGACGGCCTCGGCGAGCGCCTCGACGGGCACGCCCCTGCCGAGCCCCAGCGGCCGCTGCCGCGGGACGACGAGCGCGACCCACGACATCGACGCGGGGACCTCGTCGGGCGGGATGGCGAGGAGGACGGCGCGGTCCACCCCCGCGCGCGCCGCCGCGGCCAGCACCACGGCTCCCTGTGCGGCCGGTACGCGCCCCAGCACGACCGTCCGCACGCCCTGGCACGCGCGCTCGACGAGGTCCTCGTCCGACAGGTCTCCGGCGGCGACGTGCGCCCCCGGCGGCGTCTCGTCGACCCCTGCCTGCGCGATCATCCTCACCTGGTCGCCCTCCGCCAGGAGCCGGCGCGTCAACGCGTGCGCGAGCTCTGCCGCAAGCCCCGCGAGAAGGACGCTCACGCGCCGCGCACCTTGAGGATCCGCGGCACGAGCTCGAGCGCCACGGCGCGCGCCGGCTCGAGAGGCTCTCCGTCGACATGGCGCGCGAACGGCTCGTCGGCGGTCACCTCGAACGCGTCGAGGTCGCTGGCATAGAACGTGTCGGGGTGGTGCACGAGGTCGCCCGACACGACCGCGCGCCACGCGTAGAGCGGCAGCGCCTCGATGCGCATGCTCCTGAGCGCGAAGACGTCCAGGCCTCCTTCGAGCCGGACGTCCGGGGCGAGCCGGACCGATCGGCCGGCGAAGTACGCGTAGGGGCCGGCGTTGCAGCCGATCGCCATCGCCACCGGGACCTCGCCGAAGGGTCCCCGGATCGTCATCGCGGGATTGCGGTGCCGGTAAGTGCTCGCGAGGACCCGGAACGCGCTCCAGTAGAAGAAGAGCTCGCCGAAGGTCCTCTTGGAGCGGAAGTCCCGCTCGACGCGCGCCGCCGCCTCCGCGTCGAACCCGCAGCCGGCCGAGAACGTGAAGTACCGGCCGTCCATGCGTCCCAAGGAGACGGTGCGCACGCGGTCCCACCGGTCGACGAGCGCGTCGACCGCGGCCCCGGGGTCGACGGGGACCCCCAGAGCACGGGCGAACACGTTCATCGTCCCGCCGGGGACGATCGCCAGCGCGGTCGCGGTGCCGGCGACGCCGTTCGCGGCCTCGTTCACGAGGCCGTCGCCGCCGAACGCGATGACGGCCGCCGCGCCGGCGTCCGCGGCCTGGGCGGCGATCGCGATCCCCGCGTCGCGCTGCGGCGTCTCGACGACCTCGACCCGGCAGCGGCGCCGCAGCTCGTCGACGACCTCGAGGCGTCGCTCGTCGCTCAGCCTCCCGGCGCCGGGGTTGACGATCAGCACCCCCGACGGCCGCGTCCCCGCGGCTATCATCCCGGCAACCTATCCGAGAGGACGCGCGTGACCGGGCCCACGACGATCGACGTGAACATGCACGGGTTCCCAGGGATCACCGGCGCGTTCCTGGTGGCGGGCTCGTCCCGGACCGCGCTCGTCGAGACGGGGCCGAGGTCGTCGCTCGCGCACCTCCTCGCCGGCCTCGATAGGGCCGGCGTAGAGCGCGTCGACTACGTCGTCGTGACGCACGTCCACCTCGACCACGCGGGCGCTGCGGGGACGCTCGCGCAACGGTGGCCGGACGCGAGCGTCGTCGTGCATCCCGTGGGGGCGCCGCACCTCGCCGATCCGGCCAAGCTCTGGTCGAGCGCGGCGCGGATCTACGGCGACGCGATGGAACGGCTCTGGGGCGGGATCGATCCGGTGCCGGCGGCGCAGCTCCGCGAGATCGGCGACGGCGAGACGCTCGACCTGGGCGGCGCGTCGCTGCGGGCGATAGAGACGCCGGGGCACGCACGACACCACCATGCCTATCTCGACGAGTCGAGCGGGACCCTCTTCTCCGGCGACGCACTCGGAGTGAGGCTTCCGGACGTCGCCCCCATCCGGCCGGCGACGCCGCCCCCCGAGTTCGACCTCGAGGCCGCGCTCGCGTCGATCGGCAGGATCCGCGGGGCCGCGGCCGAGAGGCTGTGCTTCACGCACTTCGGGACGGAGGCCGGCGAGGACCCGGGCGCCGCGTGCGACGCGGCCGCCGACGCGCTCGTGCAGTGGGCGGGATGGGTGCGCGCCGCGCGCGAGCAGACGGACGACCTCGACGAGGCGACCGAGCTAGTGCGCCGCGCCGCGGGAACCGCGTACGCCGACCGGCTCGACGGCGCGTCGGTCGAGCGCCTCGAGCAGACCACCTCGTACCGGATGAACACCTGGGGCTACATGCGCTACATGGACAACCTCGCCCGCGCCGGCACGTGAAGGTCGTCGAGCTGCGGAGCCGCGCCGAGCTGGGGAGGGCGTGGCCGGTCATGCGGGAGCTGCGCGACCACCTGGACGAGGAGCGGTGGCTCGAGCTCATGGACGTCATGACGCCCGACGGCTACCGGCTCCTCTCGCTCCAGGAGGACGACGGGACGATCGTCGCCCTCGCGGGGATCAGGATCGCTACGAACCTCTACTACGGGCGGCACGTCTGGGTCGACGAGCTCGTCACGACCGGCGGCGCGCGCTCGCGCGGCTACGGCCGGATGCTCCTGGGCCGCGTGGAAGACCTCGCAGCGGCCGAGAGCTGCGAGGTCGTCGCGTTGTCGTCCGCGCTGCACCGCGCTGACGCGCATCGGTTCTACGAGCAGCACATGGGCTACGACAGGGTCAGCTACAGCTTCGTGAAGAAGGTCCGGCCGGGGGCCGGCGCCGCCCACCCGCCGCCGCGCTAGCGGAGACGCACCCGCTTCGCCCGCTGAGGCGCGTCCGTCGCGTCCGGATCGACGGCCGCGACCGCCTCGAACCACTCGCGGGCCTGCGTGAAGCGGCCCCGCCTCTCGAGCAGGTCGGCAAGCGCGTACCAGGCGCGCAGGTGGTGCTCCTGCGCGTTCTCCGGCTGGAGCTCGAGCCGCTCGAGCCGCGCGATCGCGTCCTCCAGCCGCCCCCGGTCGGCGAGCGCACCCGCGGCGACGATGTTCGCCTCGTAGAAGACGTCGGCCGTCACCCGGTCGCGCGTGACCTCGTCGCACAGCTCGACCGCGCGCTCGGGCTTTCCGAGCGCGCGGTAGCAGTCGGCGAGGACCGGGTTCTGCTCGGCGGTGCCCGAGAGCCGCCGGAACGCGGCCAGCTCCCGCGCCGCCTCCTGCCAGCGCCCGGCGCGGTAGTAGGCGAGGCCGAGGAGCTCCCGGGGGGCGCCCGCCCGCAGCGCCATGTGCTTCGCCTGCTCGCCCAGCCGGATCGCGTCCTCGTAGTCCTCTTCCAGGTAGGCGGCCGCCGCCTCGGCGAAGACCTTGACGAGCAGATCGCCCTTCCCGGGCCGCGCGGTGGCGCGGAGCTCCTTCGTCACGTCGTCCTCTAGGTGCACCGGCGCCCGCCCTTCGGCGCGGCCGTCGGAGGGCGGCGCGCTCCCGCGCTCGCGCTGACGGTGCTGATGGGGGCCGAGGTGGGAGACTCGCCGGGGGCCGGGGTCGCGGCGCGGCGGGGGCTTCTCGGACATGGCGCCAGGTTACGGTGCGGACCGGCGCTGCAGGCGCCGAAGCCACGCGTCGAGAAGCCGCGTCGTAACGCGATCGCTTGCGATCGCGTTAGAGCAAAAAAGAGGCCGCCCTCGCGGGCGGCCTCTGAAGAAGAATCCGGCGGCGTCCTACTCTCCCACCCCGTCGCCAGGGCAGTACCATCGGCGCTGGAGGGCTTAACTTCTGGGTTCGGAATGGGACCAGGTGTGACCCCTCCGCCATAGCCACCGGAAACCGTATTCACTTGTCATGCCGCAGGCATCGGGCGATGCCTGAAACCCTGGAACCTCCAGAGCGAGCGCGAGCGAACCAAGCCCTCGGCCTATTAGTACCGGTCGCCTGAACACATTGCTGTGCGTACAGCTCCGGCCTATCAACCTTGTCGTCTAGCAAGGGGCCTTACCCCGTTAACCGGGTGGGAGATCTCATCTTGGAGTCGGCTTCGCACTTAGATGCTTTCAGCGCTTATCCGGTCCGCACGTAGCTAAACAGCCTGCCG
>JBHELD010000002.1:0-9388 GCA_046263255.1 Actinomycetota bacterium | reverse complement strand
ACCACCTACACGTCAAATCAACAGCGCGTCGACGCTCTCCCCGGGTGGCTGCATCATTACAACCACCACCGGCCGCACCTAGCTCACGACGGGGAAGCTCCCATGGCGATCGTCAATAACGTGTGTGGGAAGCACACCTAGGCGGACCGTGCCGGCTGCAGACCCGCCGGCGCGCCCGCGTAGGAGCGCGCCGCCGAGACGAAGTCCTCGAAGATCGCGAGCTGCTTCGGGTCCGTCGCCGCCATCGCCTCCGGGTGCCACTGCACGCCGAGGACCCAGCTGCGGTCCTCGCAGTAGACGCCCTCGAGGACGCCGTCCTCGGCCCACGCGATCTCCCGAAGGGCGTCGCCGATGCGGTCCAGTCCCTGGTGGTGGTGGGAGTTAACGTCCGCTGCCGCCCCGTCCAGGATGTTGGCGAGCGGGCTGCGCTCGTTCATTCGGATGCCGTGCGCGGGCTCGGCGCGCGGCCTGTCGCGGTCGTGCTCGAGGCGCCGCGGACGGTCCGCCAGGTGCTGGTCCAGCGTCCCTCCGAGGTGAACGTTCAGCAGCTGCATCCCGTGGCAGATCGCGAGGACCGGCAGGTCGCGCTCGAGCGCCTCGGCGAGAAGCGTGAGCTCGAAGCGGTCGCGGCGGTGGCTGACGCCGTGCGTCCGGGGATGGCGCGGGGACCCGTACCACTCCGGGTCGATGTCGCCCCCGCCCGGAAGCAGGAGCGCGCTGGCCTCGTCCAGGCCCGAGGGATCGTACGGGTCGATGCCGGTTCGCAACGGGACGTCACCCGGCATCTCCTCGGTCGGCGGGATCTCGAAGGTGGACAGGACGTAGGGGGACCCTCCCGCGAGCTGGACCGAGCGCGCGTAGAGGAGGGGGAACTTTCCCGCGTCCTTGCGCCACTGGCCTGCGATCGCCACACGGACGCTGCTCACGCCCGTGGTATCCAAGTCCCTCAGCTCACTCGCCCCCTCGTGGAGATCGGATGACATCAGACCCTATGCGGTTCGAGACATACGCAATTCACGCAGGCCAGGACCCAGACCCGGCCACCGGAGCTGCGGTGGTCCCCATCTATCAAACATCGACATACGTCCAGGAAGCTGTAGCCAGGCACAAAGGTTTCGAATACTCCCGGACCGACAACCCCACGCGCAGGGCCCTCGAGACGTGCCTTGCCGCACTCGAGCGGGCCGAGCACGCAGTGGCGTTCGCCTCGGGCATGGCCGCGATCACGACGCTCGCCCTTACCTGCAACGAGGGGGACGTGGTCGTGATTCCCGACGACGTCTACGGCGGGACCTACAGGCTCTTCGACAAGGTGCTGGGGGACCTCGGGCTGCGCTACGAGATCGCCGACATGACCGACCGGGAGTCGGTGGAGGCCGCGGTCGAGGGCGGCGCGGCGTTGCTGGTGGCGGAGACTCCGACGAACCCGCTGCTGAAGATCCTCGACGTCGCGATGCTGGCGGAGGTGGGTCATGCAGCCGGGGCCCTCGTCGTCGTAGACAACACGTTCGCGACCCCCTATCTGCAGCTTCCGCTCGCGCTCGGCGCCGACGCGGTCGTGTACTCCGCGACGAAGTACCTCGGCGGCCACTCCGACCTGTTGATGGGGAGCGTCGCGACCGACGACCCCGCGCTCGCCGCACGTCTGCGCTTCCTGCAGAACGCGGTCGGCGCGGTGCCCGGCCCCTTCGACAGCTGGCTGCTGCTGAGGGGGCTGAAGACGCTGGGGCTGCGGATGCGCGCGCACTGCGCCAACGCGGCGGCGGTGGCGGCATGGCTGCGCACCCACGACGGGGCCCGGACGGTCTACTGGCCGGGGTTCGAGGACTTCCCCGGCCACGACGTCGCGGCGCGGCAGATGGCTGCGGCGGGCGAGCCGCTGTACGGGGGCATGGTCTCGTTCGAGGCGACGTCTGAGGAGGAGGCCCTGAGGATCTGCGAGAGCACGAAGCTCTTCTTCCTGGGCGAGTCTCTCGGTGGAGTCGAGTCGTTGATCGAGCATCCGGGCAAGATGACGCACGCGAGCCTCGCGGGCTCGGGCCGCGAGGTCGCGCCGGAGCTCGTCCGCCTGTCGGTCGGGATCGAGCACGTGGACGACCTGATAGGGGACCTGGACAGGGCCCTGGGCTGAGCCGCCTGCCGGACCCCTCTCGCGCCGGGACCGTATGCGTGCCGAATACGAGAGAGATCGTTCCTACGGGGTGGCGCCGCCCTTCGCCTGCTTGAACGCGTCGACGAAGTCGCCGACCTTCTCGAGCTTCGCCGTCTCGAGCTCGATCGCGGAGCCGTCGACGAACGAGACGACGACCGAGTTCGTGATCTTCGCGCCCCCGCGCTCGATGTTCGTCACCTGGTCGAGTGGGACCTCGTTCTGGAGGTCCTTGGGCTTTCCCATCATGGTGTAGTTGAAGGCCAGCAGCCGCTCGTTGGTGAGCCCGAGCGCGAACCGGCTGGTCGGCCAGGAGGCGGCCGCCGAGCCCTCCGACGCGGCCGCGCGTGCCTTCGATGCCTGGCGCCCGCCCGCGACCGCTCCGACTACCCCGCCGGCGGCCCCCATCGCGGTCCCGCGGGGCTGCGTGCGTATCGCCCCCAGGATCGTCTCTCCGGGGCGAAGCACGCCCCCCGCCGCCTCCTGCAGCTTCGCCGTATAGCCACCCATTCGGACCGCCTCCTTACGAGATGAGAACTCGGTCCGTTGTAGGCGCCCGGCAGGGCGATGTCAACGGCAAGGCGGTCAGCCGCCGCGGGCCTGGTGCGCCAGGAAGTCCAGGAGGTCCGCCCGGCTCAGTACCCCCTCCGGCTTCGATCCCTCGGCGACCACCACCGCCTCGGCCCCCCGGGCGAGGCCGGCGAACATCTCCTCGACGCCCTCTGTCGCCTGGAGGACCGGCAGCGGCCCGTCCATGACCTCGATGACGTCCCGCCCGATCGCGTCCCGGTCCCGGAACACCCTGTCGAGGAGCGAGCGCTCGTGGATCGACCCGACGATCTCGCCGATGTCGTCCGGCGTGTCGCTCTTGGCGACGGGGAGCTGCGAGATGCCGTACTCCTGGAGGATGTCGATCGCGCGCCCGACCTTCTCCGTGGACGGCACGGCGACGATGTCGGGGATCCCGCCGGCGTGGCTCTTCTTGTCCGCGAGAACCTCCGCGATCCGCGCGGCGGTGCCGGGCCGGTCGGCGAACCCGTGGTCGAGCATCCACGCCTCGTTGTAGATCTTCGAGAGATAGCTCTTGCCGGAGTCCGGCAGGATCACGACGACGTAGTCGTCCGGCCCCAGGTCCCGCGCGACCTCGAGCGCCGCCCACATCGCCGTTCCCGACGACCCGCCGACGAGGACGCCCTCCTCCTTCGTTATGCGGCGGGTCATGAGGAACGAGTCGCGGTCCGAGACGGTGATCCAGCGGTCGACGACGTCGCGGTCGAGCGTGTCCGGCCATGCCTCCTTGCCGATGCCCTCGACGAGGTAGGGGTGCGGATCGCCGCCGGAGAAGATCGATCCCTCCGGGTCCGCGCCGACGATCTGGATCGCCGGATTCTTCTCCTTCAGGTAATGGCCGCAGCCGGTGACGGTCCCGCCGGTCCCGACGCTGACGACGAGGTGCGTGATCCGGCCGCCGGTCTGCTCCCACAGCTCGGGGCCGGTCGAGTGGTAGTGAGCGTCCGGGTTCGCCTGGTTGTGGTACTGGTTCGGCTGGAACGCGCCGGGGATCTCCTCGGTCAGGCGGTCGGCGACGCGGTAGTACGACTCCGGCGACTCCGGAGCCACGGCCGTGGGCGTGATCACGACCTCGGCGCCGTAGGCGCGCAGGATCGAGATCTTCTCCTGGCTCATCTTGTCCGGCATCGTGAAGATGCACCGGTAGCCTTTGACCGCCGCGGCGATCGCGAGGCCGACGCCGGTGTTGCCGGACGTCGGCTCGACGATCGTCCCGCCGGGCCGGAGCTTTCCCTCACGCTCGGCGGCCTCGATCATCCGGATGCCGATCCTGTCCTTGACGCTCCCCCCCGGGTTGAGGAGCTCGAGCTTCGCGACGAGCTGGCACCGGAGGCCGCGCCCGATGCGGGAGAGGCGGAGCAGCGGAGTGTTGCCGAGGCCGTCGAGGAGGGTCTCGTAGATGGTCATTGCGCTCATCGTGGCAGCACGGCGGCGAGGCGCGCAACACGGCCGGGCGGGGAGGAATCGTCCGACCCTCGCTTGGTTCTCTTTCGCGATCTCGTTCCCGCCGTTACGATGGGCCGCCTGTGGAGAACCAGCCCAGCCCTGCGACAGACGCAAGCGCCGACGTGACCCCGCGCCGGCGCCGGCTCCGCCTGCCCCGCCTCGGGCGCAGGTGGACGATCGCGCTCTCCGCCGTCGGCGCCCTGCTCCTGCTCGGGGCCGCGGGGGCCGCCTACGCGACGTACGACTACAGCAACGAGTACGCCGGCAAGATGCTGCCGGGGACCACGGTCGCCGGCGTCCCCGTCGGCGGGATGGACGAGGACGAGGCGCTCGCCGCGGTGCGGGACGCGGTGCGCCCCGAGCTCCGCCGCACGATCACCGTGGAGTGGGAGGACCGGAGGTGGCGCGTGACGCCGGCGAAGGTCGGCGCCACCAGCACCGCCCGGCTGGCGGTCGAGGCCGCGCTCGCCGCGAGCGCCGAGACCTCGTTCTTCGAGAAGATGCGGATGCGCGTTCTCGGCGACGACCTCGACCACTCGGGCGACGTCGCGATCCGCTACCCCACCAAGGGCGCGCGGGCGTTCCTCGAGGGCGTCGCGTCGTCGCTGAACCGCGAGGCCCGGGACGCGTCGCTCGACTACTCGACCGGGTGGGTGAAGTTCGTCGACGCCCGCGAGGGGCGGCGGGTCGACGTGGCCGTGAGCCACCGGGCCTTCATGAAGGCTCTGCGCACAGGAGCGCCCTCGGTCCCCCTGAAGGTCAAGGTGGAGAAGCCGCAGAAGACGACCGGGGACTTCGACCAGGTGCTGCTCGTCCGCATCGGCGAGAACAAGCTCTACCTCTACCAGGACCAGAAGATCACGCACGAGTGGCCCATCGCCACCGGTCAGCCGGAGTACATGACGCCGACGGGAGTCTTCGAGGTCGAGCTCAAGCGGTACATGCCGACCTGGGTGAACCCCGCCCCCGAGACCTGGGGCGCCGACATGCCGGCGACGATCCCGCCGGGCCCCGGGAACCCGCTCGGGCTGCGCGCGATCAACTGGACCGCGCCCGCGATCCGCTTCCACGGCACGAGCGCGACGTACTCGCTCGGCTACAACGCGAGCCACGGGTGCGTCCGCATGAGCAACGAGGACGTCATCCAGCTCTACGACATGATCGAGGTCGGCACCCCGATCGTCTCCGTCGTCGCGGGGCCGTTGCGCCCGATGTACGCCTCGGCGCCCGACCCGACGCTGGTCGAGGACGAGGCCGAGAACGAGGGGACCCGCGCTGCCGCGGAGCAGGCCGAGGCGGACAGAAAGCGACCGGACGGGAAGCCGTCGAACGGAGACGGATAACTGTCCGACGCGACCGACTCCCGCCCGCCCGCGGCCGAGTCGAACCCGCGCCGGCCGCCTCGCTTCGGCGAGGAGGACCGCAGGCTCTCCTACGGCAGCTACCTGAAGGTCCCGGAGCTCCTGCAGCTGCAGCGGCCGGAGGCGGATCCGCCGGCGCACGACGAGCTTCTGTTCATCGTCGTGCACCAGGTCTACGAGCTCTGGTTCAAGCAGATCCTGTTCGGGCTCGAGTCGGTCCGCGACCTGATGACCGCCGGCCGCCCGACCGGGGCGCGTCACCTCCTCGAGCGCGTGATGGCGATCGAGGAGGTCGCGGTGACGCAGATCCGGGTCCTCGAGACGATGGCGCCGCAGGACTTCCTCGAGTTCCGCATGCACCTTGCGCCGGCCAGCGGCTTCCAGTCCGTCCAGTTCCGTGAGATCGAGTTCATCTCGGGGTTGAAGGATCCGGCGTATCTCGACCGTGTTGGGTCGTCGCCCGAGGACCGGGCGCGCCTCGAGCGGCGCCTCGCCGAGCCGACGCTGTGGGACGCGTTCTGCAAGCTGCTGAACGACCGGGGGCTGCCGATGCCCTCCGACGACCTCGAGGCGCGGCGGTCGACGCTTCTGCGGATCGCCCGCGACCGCGAGGGCCGCGCGGACGAGTACTACCTGTCGGAGGCGCTGCTCGAGCACGACCAGCATTTCGCGATGTGGCGCAGCCGGCACGTCCTGATGGTCGAGCGTCAGATCGGCACGAAGAGCGGCACGGGCGGGTCGACCGGGGCGCCTTACCTGAGGTCGACCCTGAACAAGCGCTTCTACCCGGAGCTGTGGGACCTGCGCAGCTACCTGTAGGACGGCGCAGAGCGCGAATCGCGAACATATCTGCGCCGACGGCCTTGCGCCCACCCTGCACCACGTCGTAAGATGTCCGAGTACCTCGCAGAGATGAGTAGGTCTCGGCCGAAAGTCACTGCGGGGTACGTTTGTGTTCGGGCCCTGCTCCGCGGGGCCTTTTTCGCGCTCGGCGGACGCTCGACCTCCGCTGGAGCCCGGGACGGGATTACAAAACTTTCTTAGGTACGAAGCGTTACCTAAGACCGCCCCGTGCGGCGTGGTTGCGCTTTCGCGACTAATGCCGCAGGGGTTAGGGCAGGGCCCCGAGGAACGTCGAGACCCGGGCGTTGAACTCGCTCATCTCCTCGACCATGCAGCCGTGGCCGGTCTCGAACATCGTCAGCTCGGCCCCCGGGATCGCCGCGGCGATCTCCTCGGACGCGAACCCCGGCACCATCATGTCCATCTTGCCGCCGAGCACGAGCGTGGGGCACGAGATCGAGGAGAGCCGGTCCAGGACGTCGTGCTTCGTCAGCGCGTCGATCTGCGCGAGCAGCGTCTCGGCCGTCGGCCCCGCCGGCGCGCCAGGCGCGTTCAGCGCGCGCACCAGCCGATCGAGCGCCTCGGCGCCCATCTCGAAGAACTTCGGCGTGAACATCCGCAGCAGCGCGACCTCGAACAGCGTGTCCGCGCCCTTCGCCTCGACGAGCACGCGCGCGAGGTCGTCCTGGCGGCGCATGAACTCGAGAGGCCTCGCCCACGTCACCCCGAGGATCAGGGCCGAGACACGCTCCGGATGCGCCAGCACGACGTGCTGCGCGATCGTCCCGCCCATCGAGAGCCCGAACACGACCGCCTCCTCGATCCCCAGGTGGTCCAGGAGCCGCACCGCGTCGTCCGCCATCGTCTCGAGCGGCACCGAGGCGTCGCCGGTCGAGCGCCCCACGCCGCGGTTGTCGAACGTCACGAACCGGTGCGTGGCGATCACCGCCGGGATCTGCGCGGCCCAATAGCGCTGGTCCAGCGCGAACCCCATCACGCCCAGCGCGGCCGGCGCGCCCGGGCCGCCGTGATCCCTGTAGTGGAGGGAGACGTCGCCGAGGTCCGCGAGGGGCATCGCCCGATCCTACGAGGCGAGCGGTGGCAGTAGATCCGCGACCGCCGTACGCTGGACGCGATGAGGAGGCTCCTGGTCGTCGTCTCGGCCGCGCTGATCCTCGCGGCCGCGGCCCCCGCGGCTCTCGCGCAGGACGCGCCGGCCGCGCGCGACCCCTTCGTCCCCCTGATCGCGCCGACTCCGCCCGACGGGGCCGCGGATCCCACCGCTCCGGGCGATCCGACCGTGCCGGTGACGCCCGCGCCCCCCGTCGATCCGCTGCCGGACACGGGCTCGCACGTCTCCTGGTGGTTCGGGGCCGCCTACTTCCTCGTTGCACTCGGCGCCGGCGCCCTCGTGCTGTCGAAGGTCGTGGGGCCGCCGCGCGCCGCGCTTCGCTAGAGCGCCCGCAATCCGGGGTTTCGTCACGCTGCTCCCTTAGGCTTCTGCGGCGTGAACCTGTGCTCGAAGCCGGGCTGCGCGAGCCCCGGAGCGGCGGTCCTCGGCTACGACTACGCCGACCGCCGCGCCGTTCTGGACGATCCTCCCCCCGAGATCTCTCCGCACGCCTACGTCCTGTGCAACCGCTGCGCCGGAAAGCTCACGCCGCCCCGCGGATGGGTCCTCGACGACCTGCGCGCGGCGCCGCCGTTGTTCCTCGACCGCGTCGCCGACCGGGTCGAGCCCGTCCCTGCCACCGCGCCCGACGCACTCGCTCCCCTCGGCGCGCCGGAGCGGCGCCAGCTCTTCTTCGGGTACTCGGCCTGACCCGGCGGTTGACCCGCAGCGCCGCCGGCGATTATCTGGGCCGATGACCCTGGACCGCAGGCTTCTGAACGAGCTGCGCCGCCTCGACGATCCCGACCTCAGGCGGCTGCTGATCTTCGTCCGCGGGCTGCTGAAGTCGCGCGGCGACGACTTCGGGGGCGAGGGCTTCGCAGTGGAGGAGACGGGCCCGGTCACGTACCGGCTCGAGTCGGTGAGGTGCGGGAAACCTGGGTGCACCAAGTGTCCCCACGGCCCCTACTGGTACGCCTACTACCGGGAAGGAGGCCGCACGAGGTCCCGCTACGTGGGGCGTCCGGGCGATCCGGCCGCTCCCGGAGAATCCTCGGGATGAGGCCTTTCGTTCTGCCTTTCGTTGCCACAAAATGGAAGCCGGGTTCACACTAGGGGAGAAGCCGATGAAATGTCCTGAGTGCGGCGTCGAAGACACGACCGAGATCGAGATCCACCTGAAGGAGGACGAGACCGTCCAGTTCTTCTCGTGCCGGCGCTGCGAGGCCCGCTGGTGGAAACGGGACGGCGACACGATCGCCCTGGACGAGGTCCTGACGATCGCGGCGAAGAGCAAGCAGTCGCGCAAGTAAACGAGCGGAGGCGCGCCGGATGCGGCGGCAGACGGACCGGAGTGGATGCGGGCGCTCGGGGCCTTAAGCCGTCCGGCAACAGGTGCCAGTTGAGGGGGTCGTGCCGGTAGCGTGGCCTTGGGGCTGAGATCGCTCCCAGCCGCAAGGCGCCGTCTCGGTCCTGGCCCTCGAGCGCCCGCAAACCTTCGGTCACAGGTTAGCCCCCCGATTATGGACTTGGTCGGGTTGGTTTGGCTACCCCCTACGCGGGTTGGCTCGGAGGCGCCGTCGTGACGACCGGAGCCGGCACGTCCCCCGGCGTCTCGACGTCCAGCGTCAGACGCCCGAGCCGGCGGGCGTACCCGATCGAGTACGACGGCTCGAAGCCGGCCTTGGCTATCGCCCGGAACGAAGGCGCGTTGCCGCGCTCGACGGCGACCCATACCCGCACGATGTCCCGCACCACCGCCCACGAGCAGATCGACGCGAGGGCGAACGGGTAGACGCCTCGGCCCCGCGCCTCCGGTGCGGTGAACGACTCGTACACGTACGCGTCTCCGGGCGGCGGCACCAGGTAAGCGCGGATCTCGCGCGTCCATGCGGCGGAGCTCGTGAC
>JBHELD010000001.1:0-14457 GCA_046263255.1 Actinomycetota bacterium | reverse complement strand
ATCCCGCCCTATGGCGGATCCCTCGCCTCTCGGCGTCGTCGCCGAAGGCGACGACGCCGAGAGGCGAGGGATCCGCCATAGGGCGGGATCGCTTGCGATCCCGCTAGAACAAACCCGGCAGGCCCCCGGGGGCCTGCGTCGTACCCTTTCCAGGTGATGAGAACCCGCGCGCTCGTGGGCCTTGCGTCGCTGCTCACGCTCGTCGCGCCCTTCGCCGGAGCGGCCACACGGCCCGGCTGTAAGGCCGTGTCGAAGGCCGGGTTCTTCGACGTCATCAGACCTCCGGCATGGGCGGCCGGACCCGGCGCGATCAAGACCTACGCGGTCGACCCCGGCGACCCGGACAGGCTCCTCGCGTCAAACGGAGCAGTCGTGATGGAGACGCTCGACGGCGGGTGCACCTGGGAGCAGGCCTTCGCGATCGAGCTGCTCCCGTCGCTCGACGTGCCGGTCTCGTCGGCGAACGCGACGATCGAGCTGCTCGCGATCCCGCAGCGCGCGAGCGACGTCGTCTACGCCGTCGTCGAGGAGGCCGCGGGGCCGGTCGTCCGGCCCCACGTGGTCGTCTCGAGGGACGGAGGCGAAACCTGGCGCGCGTCGGACGGGGGGTTGCCGCCCGTCAGCGGTCCCGCCCGCACGATCGAGCCCGCCCCGAGCGACCCCGGCACGGCCTACCTGCTGCTGGGCGACGCGGGGACGAACGAGGACGGGCTGTACGTGACGGCGGACTCGGGCGCCTCGTGGCAGCGGCGGTCCGGCGGGGGCGAGTTCCCCTCCGCGGGCCTCGCGGTCGATCCACTCGACCCCGAGAGCCTGTGGTTCTGGGGCGCTATCGGGCTCCATCACTCGTCGAACGGGGGCCGGTCGCGCGCGCTCGAGAACCGGCTCGCCCCGCCCATATCCCTGTTCGACGTCCACCACGTCGCCGGCAGGCCGGCGCGGCTCATGGCGTATCAGGGCGAGACGCAGGACTTCGTGCGGAGCGACGACGACGGCACGTCCTGGTACCCCGAAGGGACGCCGCCCGGGAGCGCGATCGACATGACGCACGCCCCCGCGACGGGCCAGATGGTCATGTCGGTGCACAACGGTCTGTTCCGCTTCCAGGAGCCGAGCTACTGGATCGAAATCACGCCTCCCGGGATCGAGGAGATCGACCTCCGCGACCTGCAGGCCGACGCGACCGCGACCCCCTCCGTCTTCGGGAACACGGGCGAGCACCTGCTCCGGTACAGGGGGCTCGGCTATCAGGTCGAGCTGCCCGACTTGGGCGTGGACCCCCTCCCGCCGATCGACACGACGGGCGCAAGCCTGACGCCGCCGAAGAAGCGCCTCGAGATGAAGCCGGGATCCACGCGCAGCGTGCCCTACCACCTCACCCTGCCCGAGCATCCGACGGGCCTCGACGTGTTCTTCCTCGTCGACGTGTCCGACAGCATGGAGTCGACGATCAACGGGCTAAGGGAGGGAATGAACGAGATCGTCGAGGAGCTGGGGCGCGCGAAGATCGACGTGCAGTTCGGGCTCGGAAGCTTCAAGGACTACCCGATCCCGGGCTACGGCGACCCGCGCGCCGGGGACTACCCGTACCGCCTCGACCGCGCGATCGGCCCGGCGGACGCGTCGTTCACCGAGGCGCTCGAATCCCTCCAGTCGAGCGGCGGCGGCGACCTGCCGGAGTCCCAGCTGACCGCGGTCTACCAGGCCGCGACCGGAGCCGGGGACCCGGGGTTCGTTCCGGAGGGACAGGGTGCGGGATGGCGCCGGAGCGCGCTCGGCGTGATCGTCCACATGACGGACGAGGCGTTCCACAACTCGCCCGCGCACCCGTCGCCGCCGATGGACCAGGTCGGCGCCGTCCTGGCGGACAGGGGCATCTACCACATCGGCCTCGCCGTCTGGGGGCAGAACGGGAACGCGAGGGCGATAGGCGCCCTCACCACGCTGGGCGACCTCGCGAAGTCGTACGCGCCGAGCCCCGTCGACTGCGACGGTGACGGCTCGGCCGACATCGCGAGGGGCGAGCCGCTCGTGTGCGACGTCAGGAGCGAGACCCGCGTGGGGGTCCTGAACCTCGCCCCCGCGATCGTCGCGACGGTGAGGTCCGTCACCCGCGAGGTGCCGGTCGAGCTCGAGGCGCTCGGGGGCGGGGGCATCGTCGAGTCCGTGTCGCCGGAGATCTACCCTCGCATCGACACGATCCGGTCGGCCGGCCTCGACTTCGACGTCACGTTCAACTGCCCGCGTCTTCCGAAGCCCACGACCGAGCGGGTGACGCTGCAGGCGAAGGTCCTCGACGTCCCCGTCGCCACGGCGGAGGTGGACGTGGTCTGCCGGGGCGTGGCGGCGGCGCTGAGGCTCCCGACGCAGAAGGAGAGAAAGCCGCTACCGGTGATCGTCCCGCCCCCCGTGGTTCCGGCCGCCGCGTTCGTGGCGGTGCCGCCCGCGCCTCCGGCGCCCATCCCGGAGCCGATCCCCGGCCCGCAGCCAAACGCGCAGGCGCAGGGCGCGATCGCCGAGCAGGAGCAGGAGCAGACCGAGCTCGCATACGTGCACGCGGGGCTGTGGCACGTCGAGGCGGCCGAGGAGGAGCTGGCCCTCGCGGGCCGCTTCCGGCCGGGGCGCAGGGCGGCCCCGCCGGCGGCCCTGTACGCGACCGCGTCGCTGATGGCGCTGGGGTTCGCGTTCCTGTCGGTGGCGAGAAACCGGGCCCAGACGGCGGTGCAGCGGGTCCGCCGCTTCTGAGCGCCGCCTCGCGACCACCCTTTCAAGCTACTGGAAAAATCTGCCGATAGCTCTTCCTGACTAGTCACATCCTCCGGACGCCCCGGAGACGGTCGAAAGGAAGGGCTCCGTGAAGCTGATCCAGAACCACGGCGGACTCCTCACCGGGAACGCGCGGGTCGTCGATCCGACGGCGGCGCCGGGGACGGGCTCCAAGCCTCGACCGGCCGGAGTCGGAGACCTGCACCAGGCGCTCCAGTCGCTCGTCCGGAGCGTGAACGAGCACGACACCTACACGGGCGGCCACTCGTGCCGCGTCGCGACGACGAGCGGCGACGTCGCCCGGCTCCTCGGCTTCGGCAAGGCCGACGTGGCGTTCATGCAACAGGCCGGCCTCGTCCACGACATCGGGAAGATCGGGATCCCCGACAAGGTGCTGAACAAGACGGGGCCGCTCAACGCGGACGAGCGTTACCTCGTCCGGCTCCACCCCATCCTCGGGGCGAGCATCCTCTCGCGTGTGCCGGGGATGGACCGCCTGGTCCCGGTCGTGCTCCACCACCACGAGTGCTGGGACGGCAACGGCTACCCGAGCGGGCTCGCCGGCGTGCGCGTCCCGATCGAGGCGCGGATCATCCTCGTCGTGGACGCCTTCGACGCGATGACCAGCGACAGACCCTACGGCCACATCCTCGGGACGGAGGAGGCCCTCCGGGAGCTGCGGAGGCACGCGGGGACGCAGTTCGACCCGATGCTCGTGGAGGCGATGCACGAGGCCTACCGAAGCGGCCTTCTCGACGAGCCGCGCCGCTCGAGGGCGGACGTCTACCTGGACAAGGTGGCCCGGGCGAGCTGACGCCGCACCCGTGAAGGACCCCATAATCTGCGGGTGCCCGAAGCCCTGATGGTGTCCTCGTCGTTCCTCCCGGGGCGCGGGGGCATCGAGAGCTATCTCATGGAGCTGTGCTCGGCGCTGGCGCCGCGGCTGGCGGTCCTGGCGCCGGCCCGCCGAGATGGGCGTCCCCTGCCCGACGGCCTCCCGTATCCGGTCCGCGGCTACGGCGGGCGGTTGTTCGTCCCGGGCCCCCGCGCGGCTCGCGCGATCGTCTCGGCCGCGCAGGAGGTGGGGACCGACCGCGTCCTCTACGGGACGCCCTGGCCCCAGATCCTCACGGCGCCGCGCGTCCGCAAGGCCGGCCTTCGTTATGCGGCGGTCCTTCACGGGGCCGAGCTCCTCGTCCCCGCCGCGATCCCCGGCGTCGCCGGCAGGCTAGCGCGGGCTCTCTCGCGGGCGGAGCTGCTGCTTCCGGTCAGCCTCTTCACCGCGGCGCGGACGCGCGCGCTGCTCGAACGCGCGGGCGCGCCGGTGCCGCCCCTGGCGGTCCTGAGGGCGCGGGTGGACCTCGAACGGTTCCGTCCCGGCGCCGGACGAGAGGAGGCGCGGCGGCGGCTCCACCTCGCGCCCGAAGACCGCGTCGTGCTCTGCTTCGGCCGCATGGTCGCGCGCAAGGGCCTCGACCGCCTCGTCGCGGCGCTGCCCGCGATCGCCGAGGCCGTCCCCGACCTCGTGCTCGTCCTCGCCGGGTCCGGCCCCGAGGAGAGGTCTCTCCGGCGGGCCGCCGCGCGGGTACCCCAACGGGTCGTGTTCGCGGGGCGGGTGCCGGACGAGGACGCGCCGGGCGTCTTCGCGGCCGCGGACGTGTTCGCGCTGCCGGTCGCCGATAGGTGGTTCGGCCTCGACACGGAAGGCCTCGGCGTCGTCCTCCTCGAGGCGTCCGCGTGCGAGGTCCCCTGCGTCACCGGACGCTCGGGAGGGACGCCCGAGGCGGTCGTCGACGGTGTCACGGGGCTCGTGGTGGACGCCCGCGACCCGGCCCGGCTGACCGACGCGATAGTGCGGCTCCTGAGCGACCGCGGGCTCGCCCGCCGGATGGGCGCCGCCGGGCGGAGGCATGTAAGAGAGGAATTCGGGGGACGAATCCCCGCAGCGCTTACGCAGTGGCTACAGTAGGCATCGACCTAGGCGAGCAGGAGGACCGTATGCGTGTAACGGTGTCCGCCCCCGGGCAGGACCTGAAGGACTCCGACGTCGACGCGATCACCGCCGACCTCCAGAAGATCGACAGGCGCCTGAACGGCGTCGGCGAGGAAGTCGTCGCCAACGTCCGGATCAGCGATGCGCAGAACGCGCAGAGGGTGCCGGGTCACCACGTCGTCCTCGAGGTCCACTACGGGCCCAACCACCTCCTCGCCAAGACGGAGAACCCGGACGTGGGCATGGCCGTGCGCGAGGCGCGCGAGGAGGTCCTGCGCCAGATCAACGACCGCTCGCGCGGAGGCCACAGCTCGATCGCGAAGGGGCGGTAGCGGCGCCTCCGGACGGCAAGGAACCGGCTGCAGGGTCGCGGCGCGACCGCCGCGAGGACATCCTCGCGGCGAGCCTCCACCTCTTCGCCGAGAAGGGCTTCCACGGGACGTCCATGCGCGACATCGCGCGCGAGGCGGACATCACCGAAGGGCTCATCTACCACTACTTCGCCGGCAAGCGGGATCTCTTTCGCGCCATCATCGAGGAGCACTCGTTCCTCCCGCTGCTGCGCACGCTCCCCGAGCTCGCGGCGCAGCTCGACCTGCGCGCGCTTCTGATCGTCCTGGCGCGCGGGTTCTTCGACGTGCTGCGCCGGAACAAAGAGCTCACGCGGCTGCTCCTGCAGGAGGTGCAGGTGTTCCCCGAGGAGAAGGAGGCGTTCTTCTCGGATGCGGTCGGCGAGTCGATCGAGCAGCTCGCGCAGGTCCTCGAGGCCCGCATGAACGAACGCGCCCGCGGCCAGGTCGACCCCCACATGGCCGCCCGCCTCTTCTTCAACTCCCTGCTCGCTTTCTTCGTCGAGCAGGAGATCCTCGGAGGAAACCAGGTGCTGCCGGCGGACGAGGGGTCGTACATCGAGCACCTCGTCGACATGTTCGTGAAACGGATGGGGCCGGGACGGCCGAAGCCGGCCGGGCCGGCGCTGGTGAAGTAACCGGAAGGCCCCGACACACTCGTCCGTCCTCCCGGTACGGGAGACCTCGCGACGGCGCCGGCGCGCGTGGCTACCGCGCGAGCAGCGAGTCGATCTTCTCGAGGACGGTCGTGCGGGCCTTGGTCTCGCTCTCGTAGCGCCGGATCGCGTGCAGCTCCTCGGGTGACAGGCCTTCGAGGCGCTCGGTGACCTCCCCGACGTTCAGCGCGTCGTACGTCGGGATCGGCAGCTCGACCAAGCGGGCTTCGACGGCCTCCAGGACGGTGCTGCGGTTCTCGTGCGCGCGCTCGAACTTGTACACGCGGGCGAGCTCCGTCTGCGTCAAACCCTTCGCGGCCGCGACGATGTCGGCGGCGGTCAGGTTCTCGTAGCCCTTGATGGGCAGCTCGCTCGCCTTCTTGGGGGCCGCGACACGGGGGAGCTTCGGCGCGACCGTGTCCGTCGCGGCCGCCGCGCGCGCCGACGCCTTCCGCGCGACCTTGCGAGCCTCCGTGGCGGCGCCGGCCGCCCGGTCCCCGACCTGCTGCGAGCGGCGCCGGACGGCGCGCTCCACGGGCGCGACGCGGTCCTGTCCGCGGTCCACCAGCTCGCCGTAGAGCTTCCGCACGCGCTGCGCGTTCAGGTCCGTGATGCGGTCGCGGACGGTCGCGTAGGCCCCTAGCGGCAGGTAGACGCCCAGCTCCATCGCGCGGGAACGCACCCGCTCCACGGTCTCGTTGACTCTCGGCATGGCTTCCTCCTTCTCCTGTCCCGGCCGGTGCCGGGACCCACTGTGCTTGCAAGTGTTATACACCTGCTAGCTGGAGACTACCCCAACGGGAAGGAAGCAAACGGCCGGATCACGCGACCTGCGCCAGGACGCCCCCGAGGACCGCCCGCAGCGTCTCCCGCCACGGCGTATCCGGCAGGACCCGCAACGCCTCCTCGGCGGCCCTCGACGCGGCGCGCGCCCGCTCGAACGCCTCCGCCAGCGCGCCGGTCGCCTCGAGCACGGGGAGAACGTCGTCGACGCTCCGGTGGCCCGCCCGCAGGCGCCGCCCGAGCTCCGGCTCGGCGCGGCAGGCGAGCAGGACGGGAAGCGTGTAGACGCCTTCCCTGAGGTCTGTCCCGGGAGTCTTCCCGGTGACCTTCGGGTCGCCGGTCAGGTCCAGCAGGTCGTCGACCATCTGAAACGCAAGCCCGAGGTGCGCTCCGAAATCCACCAGGGCCCGGCGCAGCTCGTCGGGAGCCCGCGCGGTCGCGGCCCCCAGGTCGCACGACGCCCTGAACAGCGCGCCGGTCTTCTTGCCGATCGTCTCGAGGAAGTCCTCCAGGGAGCGGGCCGGATCGCCTGCGGCCTCGGTCTCGGCGATCTGCCCCTCGCACACCTCGGCGATCGCGCGGGCGAGGATCCCGGGAACCTCGCCGCCTGCGTCGGCGCCGAGTGCGCTGCCGCTCGCGAACAGGTAGTCGCCCGCGAGCACGGCGACGTCGGTTCCCCACTTTGCGTGGGCGGTCGGGACGCCTCTTCTCGTCTCGGTCTCGTCGATGACGTCGTCGTGGTACAGCGTCGCCAGGTGGACGAGCTCGATCGCCGTCGCGGCGAGGTCCGTCGCGCGCAGCCCGGGCTCGCCCGCCCGCGACGAGATCATGACGAGCGCCGGGCGCAGCCGCTTGCCGCCGGCCTTGATCAGGTGCGTCGACGCCTCGGCGACGAGCGCGAGCTTCGAGGCGCCGGCGGCGGCGAACAGCAGCTCCTCGATGCGCGCCATGTCCTCCACCAGCCACGGCGGGCGCGCCGCGGAGGAAGGTGCGCTCACTCGCCGAGGACCTGGATGCAATAGCGGCGGGGGCGCGACGAGTCGAGCTCGACGAACAGCACCCTCTGGTCGGCGCCGAGCGCGGCGGCGCCGTCGATCACGGGGATGCACTCCGAGGTCTTGCCCATGAAGGCGTGGACGATGTGCGCGGGGGCGTTCGCCGGCTCGTCCTCGACGAGGTTCTCCGTGCGGATGTCGAGGTCGTCGTGCGCGTAGTAGTCGCCCTCCGGCGCGATCACGTCCATCGTCTGCTGGAGGACCTCGTACATACGGGCGCCGGGCTGCGAGATGAGAACGCAACAGGTGGTGTGAGGCGAGAACGCCAGCACGCTGCCGCGCCGGACGCCGGACTCACGCACGGTCTCGACGACCTCGTCGGTGATGTCGAGCGTGTCGAGTCGTCCACCGGTCTTCGCCTCGAACTCCTCGAAGACGATCATGCGGTCATCTTCTCGCATGGGTACACCCACGGCATTGGACGGGCGTTAGAGGTCGCTGAACGTGCGTTCAAGGCGTGCGGGTTGGGTCGAGCCTCTCGTGGGTACAACCGCCCGATACGGCCCATCCACGCGGAGGTCCACGTGAACCCGTTCCTGAAGAAGGTCATCGCCGCAGCGGCGATCAAGGAAGGCATCGAGAAGGTCCAGGAGATGCGGCGACCCAAGCCGTCGCTCTGGTCGCGGATCTCACCGCTGGCGCTCGTGGCGGCCCTCGGCGGGGCGCTGTTCTACCTCAACAAGAGCGGCAGGCTCGCGCCGCTGGTGGGCGCCGCGAAGGACGCGAAGGGCCGCGCGGGCTCGAACGGCCCCGGCGCCTGGAGCGGCGGCACCTCCTCCGGGGAGGGCACCACGACCGCAGGGTCCCCCGGCAGCGCCTAGGCCGGGAACCGCTCCACGAACCGGGCCGCCCGAGTAGGAAATGCCGAGAACAGGTCGAACCACCTGATATGGCCCGCGAGTCAACGCCTCCGTTCGCGTCCGACCGCGACCTCGTCGTCGCCTTCCAGCAGGGCAGGGTCGACGCGTACGACGAGATCTACCGGCTGTACTCCGCGCGGGTGAGGCGCGTCTGCGCCCGCATGCTGAAGAACCCCCAGGACGTCGACGAGGCGACTCAGGAGACGTTCCTGAAGGCGTACCAGGCCCTCGGGCGCTTCAACGGCCAGTACCAGCTGGGGGCGTGGCTCTCGCGCATCGCGTCGAACGTCTGCCTGGACCTGATCCGCGTCCGCTGCCGCAACGCGGGTCAGGTGTCGCTGAGCGACGACCACGAGAATGCCGGGACGGAGAGGGGCCCCGAGGAGATCGTCGTCGGCGAGAACCCGCGGATCCAGGAGGCCATCTCCGGGATCCAGCCGCTTCACGCTCAGGCCCTGAAGCTCCGGGCGCTCGGCGGCCTGTCGCACCGCGAGATGGCCGGCGAGCTCCACATGACACCGGCGCAGGTCAAGGCCCTGCTCCATCGAGCGCGCAGCTCGTTCCGGCGGGCGTGGGACCAGGTCGAAGGATGGGCGCTGGCTCCCGTCGCGGCCGCCCGAGGTCTCTTCTCGAACAAGTCCGGAGCCGCGTCCGGTGCGTCGACGAACTTCGTCGGCTTCACGCCGACGATCAGCCCGTTCCTCGCCGAGCGCGTCGCGGCCTCGGCGGTCATCGTGGCGGTCGCGCTCACCGGCGCGCCGAGTGCGCCGGAGGACGAGGCACGCGCTCCGAGGCGCCTGCCGGCGATCGCCGGCGACGTCGCGCCCGACGTCGTCCGGCCCCCGGCCGCCGGGGGCAAGGTGCGGTTTGCTGCGGCGGCGTCCGGCCCCTCGACGACCGCTCCCGCCGCAACCGAGCGTGTCTCCGCGCCGGACCCCGCGACGAAGGTCCTCGAGGCAGTGGGCCAGCAGACCGCGCACCTCGACGACAAGGGCAAAGGAGGAGGACCTCCCGACGACGGCGGGGACCCGGGCCTCGGCCGTCCCGGCGGGTCCTCTGCGAAGGGCGTCGTCGACAAGGTCAGGAAGGTCGTCAAGGACCTCCTGCACTAGCTGCGCGGGGCACCTGGTATATCCAGGCCATGCCCGAGCACGGCTCCGGGGTCCCCCCGCCACCGACGCCTCCGCCGTCGTTCCTCGACGCCGGTCGCTTCACCATCCTGTGCGAGATCCAGCCCCCGCGCCGTCCCGACATCGAGGTCGTGCGGGACCAGATCGCCGTCCTGAAGCCGGTCGTCGACGCGTTCCTCATCCCCGACAACCACCTGGGACGCGCGACGGTCTCGAGCGTGTCGGTCGCGCACGAGGTCGCGTACATGGGCGGGCTGTCGATCGCGTGCATGAACGCCCGCGATCGCAACGTCCTCGGGTTCCGCCGGGACCTGCTGACGGCGGCGGCGTACGGCGTCGACCACTTCCTGTTCGTCTACGGCGACCCGCCGAAGGAAGGACGCAGGACCGAGGACCTCACCGTGCGCGGGATGATCGACGAGGTCCGGTCCTTCGGGACCGGACCGTTGTTCCAGGGCTATCCCGACTTCCGCATCGGGACCGTCGTCCGGTCGGGGCGCGACCTGCTGTGGCGGGCGCGCGCCGACTTCATATTCGTCCAGATCACGTACGCGACGCCGAAGCTGTTCTCGTGGCGGACCTCGCTCGACTACGAAGGCCGCGTGTACGCGGGCGTCCTCGTCCTGTCCAGCAGCCGCATGGCGCAGCGCGTGAACGCGGCCCTTCCGGACGTGCACATACCGAGGCGCATCATCGACAAGCTCGACGACGACCCGCAGATCGGCATCGACCTCGCGTGCGAGCAGATCGAAGAGCTCCGGGAGTCGGGGCTCTTCGACGGCGCGCACCTCATCCCCGTCGGCCGCTACCGCTAGGTCGCCGAGCGCCACGCACGGCGGGTGGGCCGCAGCACGCTCTGCTGACCGGCCGCTCGCCCGCGACGCGGGATCGGCTAGCGGACCTTCGGCAGGACCTGCTTCTCGTAGAAGTCGAAGAAGCCGTCCTGGTCCGGGCCGATCTGGTGGATCCAGATGTGGTCGAAACCCGCGTCGGCGAACTTCCGGATGTTCTCGATGTGGGCGTCCGGGTCGGCCCCGACCGCCAGCGACTCCGAGACCTTGTCCTCGTCCAGCGGCTCCGCCGCGGCCTCGAAGTGCGACGGCAGCGCGAGCTCCTGCATCAGCGTGCCGCCGATCCCGGCGACCGGCCACCATTGCAGCGCGATCTTCTTCGCCTCGTCCACGGACGGCGCCCAGCAGACGTTCACCTCGGCGTACTTGGGCTTTCCGGCCCCACCGGCCGCCTCGAACCGCTCGACCGTGTCCTCGTCCGGGGCCACGCATATGAGCCCGTCGGCGTGCTCTCCGGCGAGCCGCGCGGCCCGGGGTCCGCCGGCTGCGACGTAGATCGGAGGAGGCTCGTCGAACGTGAACAGGCGGGCGTTCTCGACCGTGAAGTAGCGCCCGTGGTGGCTCTGCATCCCGCCCTCGAAGAGCGTCCGGATGACCTCGAGCGCCTCGGCCATCATGTCCTGGCGGATCGCCGTCTGCGGCCAGCGCTCGCCGGTGACGTGCTCGTTGAGGTTCTCGCCCGAGCCGATCCCGAGCCAGAAGCGGCCCGGCATCATCGCGGCGCTCGTGGCAGCGGCCTGCGCGACGAGGGCCGGGTGGATCCTCATCGTCGGGCACGTCACCGCCGTCCCGAGCCTGAGGTCCCGCGTCGCGTGGGCGATCGCGCCGATGACGCTCCAGACGAAGGGGCTCTGCCCCTGCGTGCTCGTCCACGGATGGAAGTGGTCGGAGATCGCCGCGAAGCTGAACCCCGCGTCTTCGGCGCGCTGCGCGAACCCCACGAGATCGTTCGGGCCGTGCTCCTCCGACGACAGCTTGTAACCCAGCTCGATCACCGGCGGTTCCTTTCGCGTCGCGAGAAGAGAGAGGGCGGGGCCTTCGCCCCGCCCTCCTCCTACCCCTGTAGCCGGTCGGCTAACGGACCCTCACGGTGATCACCTCGGAGCGCGCCGCGTTGCACGTCCCCGTCGACGGAACGGCGGCGCGGAACTTCCGGGACCGGCGCATCCTGATCCTCGTCGAGTAGTCGCCGTCGTCGTCGGTCGTCACGGTCTTGACGGTTCCGAACCTCCCGCCGCGCACGGGCTTGGCCTGTATCGCCACCGACTGTCCTCCGGAGCAGGCGGGATCGCCCTGGATCTCGCCGAACAGGCGGACGCGGCGGCCTCTCTCGACGCTGCTCTTGTTGCTCGCAATCGAGATCGAGCGCTCGCCGGGCGGCTGCCACGTGATCGACCCCGCCTTCGACGGCTCGCCGCCGGCCAGGACGTCGTCCTCGGTGCTCTCCAGCCATACCTGGAGCGTCGTGCTTCCGGGCGACGCCGACGTCACGCCGAAGACGAACCTGCCGGCTGCGTCGGTCTCACCCTCTGCGTGGCGCGTACCGTCCTCGTGCGCGTCGGCGATGTGTCCGCCGCTCTCGGGAGCCCGGCGACTGCCTCCGCCTTGGACGTCGCAGAAGGTCACCGACGGGTCCGGGCCGCTGATGTGGATGTCCACGTTCGCGTTGTTGAACGGGCTCCCCCCGCGGCGCGCCAGGATCTCGAACGAGGCGCACGACCCGGTAGCCGCGGTGGCGCTCGCGGGGCTGAGGAACACGTCGAGCGACGGCGGCGGCGGCGGGCTGCCCCAGCCGAGCTGCGTGCCGCCGGAGGCCTCGGTCCCCACCGCCAGCGCGTCGTCGTCGTTGACGTCGGCCCACGCCGTGATGAACGTTCCTCCGGCGAAGTCGCTTCGCATCGCGAAGCGGAACGTGCCGTTGTCGCCGGTGCCGCCTATCGACTCGATGTGCTTCTGGTCGTCACGGCCCGGGCTGTTGTGGTCGCCCTGCTGTCCCGAGTTCGCGTTGTCGGAGCAGCGCTTCGCGTTCTCCTTCGACACGTGGCCGGCGTCGGGCGCCTGGAAGGGATCGGTCTCGTTGGTCCTCGACTCGAAGTAGAGCTCGTCCTCCGGGCCGTCTGCGTGCACGTCCACGTTCGCGGCCGCGACGGCGCGGCCGAACTGGTCCTCGACGAGCGCGGCCAACACGAAGCATTCCGCCAGCGTCACCGTCTGCGGTCCCGGAGAGACCTCGACCGTCTGCGGAACCTGAACGTACGGCATCACCCGGTGGGCATCGCCCGTGTCGTCGAGCTGCCCGCTCGGGGGCGCCGGGGGTGCGGTCTTGTTGCTCACGACGGCGACAGCGGCGACGTCCAGCGGGTTGTGGCCTTCTGCGAGCGTGCACCTGACCTTGCCGAACCCGGCGTCGTCGGGAACGCCCGAGCCGCACGACTCCTCCCATACGGGCGCCGCGCCGGGATCGCTCAACGTATAGAAGGCTCGCACCTGGTTCGTGCCCGTGCTCGCCTGGTAGTCGAGGACGATGTTCGACCGCTTCCCCTTCGGCGTGAAGAAACCGGCCCGCCCTCCGTTCTCCGGATACTGCAGCTCCACCGTCTCGCGCTTCGGCGGGGGCACCTCCGACTGGTCGACCTCCACGAGCATCTCCGCGTTCGCGACCTCGTCTGCGTCACCCGGCACGCCGCGGTAGAGGCGCACGGTCAGCGTGTACCCGGCCGAGTCGACGAACGTGTCGGGGAGGGGGATGAACTCCTCCCACGTGTCGTCGGCCACGCGGTCGGCGGTGAACGTCGCCGCGTTTTGCTGCCCCGGCGGCCGGATCTCGAACTCCACCAGCGCCTGCGAAGGGATCTCCTTCGCCCACGCGACCAGGTGGACGAAGCCGTCCCTGTCCTGGACGTCGGAGATCCTGACCGGCGTCGTGTACCCGGACGGGTTCAAGAACGCGATCGCGGGAGCCGCGGCCGCGGGGGCTGCCGGGAGCAGCGCCCCGACCAGCGCCCCCACCATCAATGCGATCCTCTTCATCCGGGTACCTCCTGTCGCCTTCTTCTAGATCAGACGTGGCCGCGCCGCGAAGGAGCGCGCTCCCGTCTCGCACGCGCGCAGCCGGTCACGGCCGGTGCCGCCGCCGCAGTCGTCGCGTCCGACGCCGCCGTCGAGCCTGTCGTTCCCGGCGTTGCCGCGCAGCGCATCGGCCGAGCGATGGCCCTTCACGACGTCGCCGCCGCCCCCGCCGAACAGCCGGTCCGAGCCGCCGCCGCCGAAGACCTTGTCGTTGCCCGCGCCGCCGCGCGCGGTGTCGTTCGCGGCGTTCCCGCGCAGCATGTCGTCACCGGCTCCTCCGAGGATCGTGTCGTTGCCGCCGCCTCCCCGGATCGTGTCGTCGCCGCCGAACCCACAGATCTTCTCGGGAGCGTCGGTGCCCGTCAGGTCGTCGGGCCCGTTCGTGCCGGTGATGTCGCAGACGCCCTCGGCCTCCCAGTGCATGATCGAGACGTCGTTGACCTCGCCGTCGCTCTGGATGTCGTCGCCGTTCTGGTCGAACCACACGGTCAGCTGCGCGTAGCCGGTCGTCGCCGACTCGATGCCGAGCACGAAGCGGCCGTTCGAGGTCGACTCCGCTTCGGTGTGATGCGTGCGCGTCCCGCCTTCGTTGTGGTACGCCTCGTCGGTCTCGTCGCCGTCGGCGATGTGACCGCCCTGGTCCGGCGCGCGCCGGTCGGTGCCGGTCCCGTCGTCGGGCGAGCAGAAGTTCCCCGAGTTCCCCGGGCCGGTGAGGTGCGCGTCCAGGTTCTCGCCGCCGATCGGCTGCCCCGTCTGGTCCTGCAGCGTGACCACGAACTTCTGGCACGTGTCGGTGTTCGCCGCGGTCTCGGCGGGCTCGATCGAGAGCAACGGGTTGGCCTCGGCCCCGAAGACGCGATGGGCGTCACCCGAGTGGCTCGTGCGCTGCACCATGCAGTTGCCCTGCAGGCAGTCGTACGCGACCGCGGCCACGCCGGTCACCA